>JAFVWS010000022.1 GCA_017501545.1 Clostridia bacterium
TGTCAGGTTCTTATTACGAGCTTTAGCGAGTAACAAGGTTCTGATACGCAAAAATGCTATTTGATTTTTGCATATTGCGTAGCAACCTGTTTGCTAAAACAGCGTGTCAGGTTCTTATTTGCAAGCCTCTTCAACAGCAACTGCAACAGCAACAGTCATACCAACCATTGGGTTGTTACCAGCGCCGATAAGACCCATCATTTCTACGTGTGCAGGAACTGATGATGAACCAGCGAACTGAGCGTCACCGTGCATACGTCCCATTGTATCTGTCATACCGTAGGAAGCAGGACCAGCAGCCATATTATCTGGGTGAAGGGTACGACCTGTACCACCACCTGATGCAACTGAGAAGTAGTTAACTCCGTTTTCGTTACACCATTTCTTGTATGTACCAGCAACTGGATGTTGGAATCTTGTTGGGTTTGTTGAGTTACCTGTGATAGATACACCAACGTTTTCAAGTCTCATAATAGCAACGCCCTCTGGAACACTGTCGCTTCCGTAGCACTTAACGTTTGCTCTTGGACCGTTTGAGTAAGGTGTCTCGGAGATAACCTTAACCTCTTCTGCATATGGGTCAAACTCTGTTTCAACATATGTAAAGCCGTTGATTCTTGAAATAATCATAGCGGCGTCCTTACCAAGACCGTTAAGGATTACGCGAAGTGGCTTTACTCTTACCTTGTTTGCGTTAAGAGCAATCTTAATTGCGCCCTCAGCAGCCGCAAATGACTCGTGTCCTGCGAGGAAGCAGAAGCACTCAGTTTCCTCTGAAAGAAGCATCTTACCGAGGTTACCATGTCCAAGACCAACCTTTCTGTTCTCAGCTACTGAGCCAGGGATACAGAATGATTGAAGACCGATACCGATTGCAGCAGCTGCATCAGCAGCCTTTTTACAGCCCTTCTTAATTGCGATTGCAGCGCCTACTGTGTAAGCCCAAACTGCGTTTTCAAAGCAGATAGGTTGAGTTTCTCTTACGATTTTATCGCAGTCGATACCCTTTGCAAGTGTAATTTCCTTACACTCCTCGATAGAATTAATACCATATTCCTTAAGAGCAGCAAGAATCTTCGCTTCTCTGCGCTCATATCCTTCAAATAATGCCATCTTATTCTACCTCCTTATTGCTTTCTTGGGTCGATATAGTGGTCTGCTTCTGCAAATCTACCATATGTACCCTTTGATTTTTCGTATGCTTCGTTTGGCTCCATACCCTTCTTAATGAAGTCTGTCATTTTGCCGAGTGAAACGAACTCATAACCAATTACTTGGTCGTCCTTGTCAAGAGCCATTCTTGTGCAGTAGCCCTCTGTCATTTCAAGGTATCTTACGCCCTTTGCCTTAGTACCATACATTGTACCAACCATTGAGCGCGCACCCTTACCAAGGTCCTCCATACCTGCACCGATAACAAGACCACCCTCTGAGAATGCAGATTGTGTTCTACCGTATACGATTTGAAGGAAAAGCTCTCTCATAGCTGTGTTAATAGCATCACAAACTAAGTCTGTGTTAAGAGCCTCCAAAAGTGTTTTGCCAGGAAGAATTTCAGCTGCCATAGCTGCTGAGTGTGTCATACCACTGCATCCAATTGTTTCAACAAGTGCCTCTTCAATAATGCCGTCCTTAACGTTAAGTGAAAGCTTGCAAGCGCCTTGCTGTGGTGCGCACCAACCAATACCGTGTGTGTAACCGGAAATGTCAGTGATTTGCTTTGCCTGTACCCATTTGCCCTCCTCTGGAATAGGAGCTGGACCATGCTTTGGTCCCTTAGCAACGGAGCACATTTGTTCTACTTCGTGTGAATAAATCATATGTATTTCTCCTTGAAATAAATTTTTCGTATATATTATATCTTATTTCGGGCGCAAAATCAACATTTTTATTAATTTTTTTATTTTTTGCGACATTGGTTAAAAAACCATTATTTTTTGACTACTTTTTAGTCATAATTTATGAAAAAACATTTACTTTTATTATTATATATGTTATAATATATGATGAATTTTTTCGGGCTTGCTCTTATTTAGTGAAGAGTGAAAAGTGAAGAGTGAAGAGGTACGCTTCGCGTATGGAGGTGATTTTGTGCGTCTTGATAAATTTCTTACCTCACTTGGCAAGGCTACAAGAAGTGAGGGTGGCAAGCTAATTCGCCAAGGCAAGGTTTTAGTAAATGGTGCTGTGCAAAAATCTCCTGATTTTAAAATTGACCCCGACTCTGACACTATAACCCTTTCGGGTGAGGTGCTTACCTATAAAAAATATACCTACATTATGCTAAATAAGCCAGAGGGCTACGTTTCGGCAACTGATGACGAGAAGGAAAAAACCGTGCTTGATTTAGTTGACCCCCAAGACAGGCGCCGTGGTCTATTCCCTTGTGGCAGGCTTGACAAAAACACCCTTGGCTTAGTAATTCTTACAAATGATGGTGATGGTGCACACAGGGTGCTTTCCCCTAAGCATCACGTAGAAAAGATTTACAAGTTTATTTCCCGTGACCCTGTGTCTGAAAATGATATAAAAGCGCTTGAGAGTGGCGTTGATATTGGTGGGTATTTAACTAAGCCATGTGAGATAAAAATGACAAGTGAGTGTGAGGGTGAAATTACCCTTATCGAAGGAAAATATCACCAAATTAAGCGTATGCTTGAGGCGGTAAACAACAAAATTGTTTATCTTGAAAGAATTACTTTTGGAAATATTCAGCTTGACCCAAGCCTAAAGCGTGGCGAGTGGAGATATTTAACGCCCGACGAGGAGGAAATTTTTAAATGAAAAAGTATCTTTTACCAAACGATGTAAACTGGTATCGTGCAAATATGCACTGCCACACAACTGTTTCTGACGGCCACTATTCCCCTGAGGAAATTAAAAAGGCTTACAAGGAAATGGGCTACTCTATTGTGGCTTATACCGACCATGAAATAATTCGTACGCATAACGACTTAACAGATGATGAATTTTTGGCTATTACGTCAAGTGAATTTTCAATTAACGACTGTAAGCCCTGCTTTGAAATTCCAGAGGGCGAATATATGGACGGCTGGAAAAGCAAAAAGGTTATTCACCTTGGCATTTATGCAAAGGACAAAAACAACATGTTTCACCCAGCAACCGATGAGGGCACCTTTAACTATTGGAAAAGCCAGGGCAAGGATATGACAGGCGCAGAGTGCGACGGATATCAAAGAGTTTACACCATAGAGAGCATTAACGAAACCATCAAAAGACTTAACGATAACGGCTTTTTAGTTTCGCTAAACCACCCAAACTGGTCACTCAATGATATGAACGATTACTTAAATATAGAGGGACTTTGGTCACTTGAGATTTTAAACTACGCAACTGAGCGCATCTCTGGCGCTGAATATTGCCCTTACATATACGACCATATGATAAGAAGTGGCAAAAATAAAAATCTTTTCTGCAACATGGGTGATGATAACCACAACCGCGGTGGCTCATTTGACCACTCCTTTGGTGGCTCAACAATTATCGGCGCTAAGAAGCTTGAATATGGTCAAGTAATGGAAGCGCTTGAAAAGGGCGATTTTTACTGTGCAAGCGGCAAAAATCCACCTAAAATTAACGCACTTTACGTTGAGGATGACATAATCAAAATTGACTCCTCCCCTGCGACTGACATTTTTGTAACCGGCATGGGCAGAAACTTCCGTTATGCAAACACAAACGGCGAGGAAATTACCCACGCAGAATTTAAGCTTGATAAGCAAGACATTATGTTCCGTGTGACTGTACGTGATAAATACGGAAACAATGCGCACACACATTTTTATAAGGTTAGCGACCTTATAGACTAAGGAAAACTGATGAAAAAATATATTATTTCTCCAGAGCTTAATTGGTACAGGGCTAATATGCATTGTCACTCTACCATTTCCGACGGGCACTTCACCCCTGAAAAAATTAAGGAAGTGTACAAAAAAATGGGCTACTCTATTGTAGCATATAGCGACCATGAGCTAATACGTGACCACTCAAATTTAAGTGATGATGACTTTTTAGCAATCACAGCGAGTGAGTTTTCAATCGACGACACATTCCCCTCCTTTGCTTTGCCAAATGGAAAGAGCACCGAGGAATGGTTTGCACGAAAGGTTATGCACTTAGGCGTTTATTCCAAAAGCCCACACAATACCTTTCACCCAGCAACGGACAACACCCTTTTTGACACGTGGTGGCGCGCGCAGGGGCGTGATATAGGTGAGATAAGCTGTGATAATTACCACAGAGAGTACACCATAGATAATATTAATGAAATGATAAAAAGGCTTAATGAAAATGGCTTTTTAGTGTCCTTGAACCACCCAAGCTGGTCGCTTAACGATATGAATGACTACCTTAATATAAAGGGGCTTTGGGCGCTTGAAATTTTAAACTACGCAACTGAAAGATTAACAGGTAGCGAGTACTGCCCTTACATATACGACCATATGGTACGACAGGGTATGTATAATCTTTTCCCAATTATGGGCGACGATAACCATAACGATGATGGCACTCTTCGTGACTCCTTTGGTGGCTCTACGTTTATAGGTGCCAAGGGGCTTGAATACAGCCAAGTAATTGAGGCGCTTGAAAAAGGCGAGTTTTACTGTGCAAGCGGCAAAAACCCACCAAGAATTAATGCTCTTTATGTTGAAGATAACATACTAAAAATAGACTCTTCACCTGCAACCGATATTTTTGTTACCGGGCTTGGCAGAAGCTACTGCCACTACCCTGCCGAGGACGAAGAAATCACCCACGCTGAATTTATGCTTGAGCCAAAGGATATTATGTTCCGCGTTACTGTAAGGGATAAATACGGTAACAATGCACATACACACTATTACAAGGCTGAAGACTACATAACAAGGAGCTAAATATGAAAAAATTTTTAATTTCACCAGAATTAAATTGGTACAGAGCCAACTTTCACTGTCACACAAAGCACTCTGATGGTGCTTTAACACCCGAGCAGGTAAAGGAGGCTTACAAAAACCACGGCTACTCTATCGTCGCTTATACCGACCACGATGTGCTTCTTGACCATTCCGATTTGAATGACGAGGGCTTCTTAGCGCTCACCTCCTGTGAGTATGCAATAAACGACTCGAAGGCGTCCTTCCCTAAGCTTTTTGATATTGACACAAACGACTGGGTGCGCAAAAAGTGCGTGCATCTAAACATTTTCGCAAAGGAACAGCACAACACCTTTATGCCAGCAACCGCTATTGAACAGCAATGGATTTTAAAGGAGCGCTATCCTGATACAAAATGTGATGGCTACTTCCGTGAGTTTACAAAGGACGGAATTAACGAGGTTATTAAGCGCTGTAACGATGCTGGCTTTTTGGTTCAGCTAAATCACCCATACTGGTCACTCAATGAGCGTGAGGATTATATTAATATGGAAGGGCTTTGGGGTCTTGAAATATTAAACTACGCGACTGAGCTTGAAACCGGTAGTGAATATTGCCCATATATTTATGATGATATGGTAAGAAATGGTATGTATAACCTTGTTTGCACAATGGGTGATGACAACCACAATCACGCAGGACTTCGTGAATCATTTGGTGGCTCAACCTTTATAGGTGCTAAGGAATTAAAGTACGACCAAATTATTGAGGCTATGGAAATGGGTAACATTTACTGCGCATCAGGCAGGGATAATCCACCTCAGTTCAAGGCGCTTTACGTTGAGGACAACATGCTTAAGATTGAGTGTACACCAGTTGAAAGCATTATCGTAAACGGCTACTGTCGCTCTGATAGACACACAACACACGATGATGACTCCGAAGGACTAACCCACGACGAGTTTTGGCTTCGTGAAAGTGACGTTTACTTCCGTGTTACAATCCGTGACAAGTTTGGAAATAGCGCCCATACACACACCTACTTTGTAAAGGATTATATTGATAAAAAATAAGCCTATGGCTTAGATAACACAAAATTTATGCTACAAAAATTAATGCAAAAAAGGAACTAAAAAATGAACATTATTGAAACACTTGCAAAAGAATTTTCACTTAAGGTAAGTCAGGTTGAAGCAACCGTTGGACTTATCGACGACGGCAACACTATCCCATTTATCGCACGTTATAGAAAAGAGGTTACAGGCTCACTTGACGACACTGTGCTTCGTAATCTTGACGACAGACTCAAGTATTTAAGAAACCTTGAGGCAAGAAAGGGCGAGGTTTCCTCCCTTATCGAGGGTCAAGGAAAGCTAACCCCTGAAATCACAGAGGCACTTAACAAGGCACAAACAATTACTGAGGTTGAGGATATTTATCGCCCATACAAGCCAAAGAGAGAGACACGTGCCTCCCTTGCAAGAAAGAAGGGTCTTGAGCCTCTTGCTAACCTTATTTTAGAGCAAAAAGACTCCTATTCCCCTTCAATTGAGGAGGTAGCAAAGGACTTTATTACTACTGAAAACGAGGACAAAAAGCTACACGTTAAGACTGCCGAGGACGCAATTAATGGTGCAAAGGACATTATTTGCGAGGATATTTCTGACAATGCTGACTATCGTAAGGCAATAAGAAAGCTTACAAACGACCACGGACTTGTTGTTTCAAAGCAGGCAAAAGACGAGGACTCAGTTTACAGCTCCTACTACGATTATAACGAGAGCGTTAAAAAAATTCCAGGTCACCGTGTGCTTGCTATTAACCGTGGCGAAAAGGAAGAATTCTTAAAGGTTTCAATTCAAATAGACCAAGAGGTAATTTTAAGCTACCTTTATTCTGAAATTATTACAAATCCAAAGAGCCCTGCTAAGGCATATCTTGAGGAAGCAATCATCGACTCTTACGCAAGACTTATTCAGCCGTCTGTTGAAAGAGAGATTAGAACTGACCTCTTTGATAACGCAAGTGAGGGTGCAATTAAGCTATTCTCTGACAATTTAAAGAACCTACTTATGGGCGCACCACTTAAGGGCAAGACAGTCCTTGGCTATGACCCTGGCTACAGAACTGGCTGTAAGCTTGCTGTTGTTGATAAAACAGGTAAGGTTATTGACACTGCTGTTATTTTCCCTACAAAGCCACGTGAGGACATTGAAGGCTCAAAGGCTATCGTAACTCGTCTTATTAAGAGATACGGCGTTGACGTTGTAGCTATCGGTAATGGTACTGCATCTAAGGAAAGCGAAATTTTCATTGCAGGCGTTTTAAAGGAGCTTGCTGGTGATAAGAAATATATTATGGTAAGTGAGGCAGGCGCTTCAGTTTACTCTGCATCTAAGCTTGGTGCTGAGGAATTCCCTGACTTTGACGTTACACAGCGCTCTGCTGTTTCAATTGCAAGACGTCTTCAGGACCCACTTGCTGAGCTTGTTAAGATTGACCCTAAGTCTATCGGTGTTGGTCAGTATCAGCACGATATGAAGCCTGCAAGGCTTGACGAGGCGCTTGGTGGTGTTGTCGAGGACTGCGTAAACAAGATAGGTGTTGACGTAAACACAGCCTCATATTCGCTTCTTTCTTACATTTCAGGCATCAATATGACAAGCGCTAAGAATATCGTAAAATACCGTGAGGAAAACGGCGAGTTTACAAAAAGAAGCCAGCTTTTAAAGGTTCCAAAGATTGGCGCTAAGGCTTATGAGCAATGCGCAGGCTTCCTACGTGTGCCTGACTCCAAGGAAATTCTTGATAACACAGGCGTGCACCCAGAGTCATACGAGGCTGCAAAGGCACTAATTTCTAAGTTTGAGTACACCTCTGACGAGGTTGGTGCCGGACTTTCCGATTTGCGTCAAAAATGTGCTAAATACGGCACGAAGAAGCTTGCCGAGGAGCTAAGCATCGGTGAGCCTACCTTGCTTGATATCGTTGGTGAGCTTGAAAAGCCAGGCCGTGACGTGCGTGACTCCTTGCCACTTCCTATTCTCCGTGACGACGTGCTTGGAATGGAGGATTTAAAGGAGGGAATGGTTATGACTGGTACTGTACGTAACGTTATCGACTTCGGTGCATTCGTTGATATTGGCGTACATCAGGACGGACTTGTGCACATCTCTGAAATTTCCGAAAAATACATCAAGCACCCAAGTGAGGTGCTTAGCGTTGGTGACATTGTCACTGTTAAGATTAAGGGCGTTGACCTAAATAAGAAGCGCATTAGTCTTACAATGAAGATGTAATAGCCACTTTTTTGAACAATTTGAACAAATTTAGCCACTCGTTTTTGTGCAAAATACGGGTGGCTTTCACTTTTTTGTTAATTTTGCACAAATACAATATATAATTTTTGTATAAAAAAGATATTTAAATTTTTATTTCTTTCTGTTATAATATTTATTGTAAAATATCATAATTGTGTCAAAATCGCATTTTTGGTATATTTTCCAAGAAATTCAGCGCCAAATGGCAAGGAGAAAATAAAAGAATGGCAAGCTTGTCTCTTAAACACATTTACAAAAAATATCCAGGCGGTGTAACAGCCGTATCAGACTTCTGTCTTGAAATTCAAGATAAGGAATTCGTTATCTTCGTTGGTCCTTCAGGATGTGGTAAATCTACTACTCTTCGTATGATTGCGGGCCTTGAGGAAATTACCGAGGGTGAATTATACATCGGCGATAAGCTAATGAATGATATCGCACCTAAGGACAGAGATATTGCGATGGTTTTCCAGAACTACGCTCTTTATCCTCACATGACAGTTTACGAAAACATGGCATTCGGCCTTAAGCTTCGTAAAACTCCAAAGGAAGAAATTAAGCGCCGTGTTGAGGAGGCTGCTGAAATTCTTGGCATTACACACTTGCTTGACAGAAAGCCAAAGGCTATGTCAGGTGGTCAGAAGCAGCGTGTTGCGCTTGGTCGTGCTATCGTTAGAAACCCTAAGGTATTCTTGCTTGACGAGCCACTTTCAAACCTTGACGCTAAGCTTCGTGCAACAATGAGAACTGAGCTTACAAAGATACATAAGCGCGTTGGTACAACCTTCGTATACGTAACTCACGACCAGGTTGAGGCTATGACAATGGCTACTCGTATCGTAGTTATGAAGGACGGTCTTATCCAACAGGTTGACTCACCACAAACACTTTACGATAAGCCTGTTAATATGTTCGTTGCTGGATTTATCGGCACACCACAAATGAACTTTATCAATGCTACCCTTGAAAAGAAGGATGACGGCGTTTATATCTCATTTGAGGGCAACTCACTTAAGCTTCCTGCTGAAAAGGCAAGCGACCCAAGACTTGTTGAATACTTCGGCAAGGAGGTTATTGCTGGTATTCGTCCAGAGTGCATCCACGACGAGCCTATTTACCTCTCTACTATGTCTGAAAACGTTATCGACGTTGACGTTGATATCACTGAGCTTATGGGTGCTGAGATTTACCTCTACATCAAGATTGGTGAGCAAAATGCGATTGCTAAGGTTTCATCTCGTTCACAGGCTCGCGCTGGCGACACAATTCAAGTTGCTATCGAGGCTGGTAGAGTTCACCTCTTCGACAAGGAAACACAAAGATACATTATTCACTAATATAAAGATTAAAAGACAGGCGCTTTGCCTGTCTTTTTTCAATTATCTATTGACTTTTTTATTATATTTGATATAATAAATGTAATGTAATTTTTCTAAACTGCGAGGTGCAAAATGAAAAAGAAATTTGCAGTTATTGGCTATGGTGGTATGGGCTCTTGGCACGTTAACCATGCTTTAAAAAGTGATGTTATCGAGCTTGCCGGCATTTACGATATTGACCCAGCGAAGGCTGAAAAGGCAAAATCAAACGGAATTTACGCTTATTCCTCGCTTGAGGAGCTTCTTAATGACAAAAGCGTTGAGCTTGTTACTATCGCTATACCTAATGACGTACATTTATATACTGTTGTAAGGTGTCTTGAGGCGGGCAAAAACGTTATTTGCGAAAAGCCTGTTGCACTTTCAACCCCTGACCTACAAAAGATGATTGAGGCTTCTAAAAAGTCTGGCGCGCTTTTCACAGTACATCAAAACAGGCGCTGGGACGTTGACTATCTTGCTATGCAACATTTGGCTGACACTGGTGAGATTGGCAAGCCACTAAGAATTGAATCAAGAATTCATGGCTCACGTGGAATTCCTTCCGACTGGAGAGGCGAAAGGGAGCATGGTGGCGGTATGATTCTTGACTGGGGAATTCACCTAATCGACCAGCTTATGCTTATATATAAAAATGAAGTAATTGATACTATTAACTGCACTGTTACTAATATTACAAACAAAGAGGTTGATGACGGATTTTACCTTACAATCACCTTTAAAAGCGGTGCTGTTGCTTTCTGCGAGGTTGGTACCTACAACTTCATTGCATTGCCAAGATTCTATATGAAGGCTGAAAAGGGCTCTGCCCTTATTACCGACTGGCGCGAGAAGACAAAGGTTGCAAAATGCAAGTACTGGCACGAAAACGATGTGCTTCCTGTGCAAACTGCGGCAGGTCTTACAAAAACTATGGCGCCTCGTGACAGCGTGACTATGGACGAGTATGAGCTTGAAATTCAGAAAAGCGACGTGCATGATTTTTATCGCAACTTCTGCAAGGCTATTGATGGTGAGGCGACTCAAATTGTCACCCACGACCAAATGCTTCTTGATATGAAGATTATGGAATATGCATTTAAGTCAGCTGAGCTTGGACAGACTGTAAAATTTGAATACTAAAATAAAGCCACTTGAAAAAGTGGCTTTTTATTATATAAAAAAATCACCTGCGCTTGGCAGGTGATTTTAATTATTATGCATCAATACCGTATTTTGTTGCGAATACAAGAATCTCAATTGGAGCAACGAGATCCATATACTTAGCGCGCTTTACAATTGATTTTTCTGCAAAGTCCATAGTTGGATAGCGTCCGTGAAGTGTTCTCATTGAAAGATCAAGTACGTATCCGTCATATGCGCCGTAAACCTTTTCGCCAGCGTATATTTCAAGTTCCTTCAAGTATGGGAATACAAGACCATTTGAAACATATACAATACGAATATCGTTTGTTCTAACAGGCTCATCAAGAGTTACTGAAACAATTGCCTTCTTTGTAGCCACATCATATGATGTCGCCTTTGCAACTGTTACGTACTGACCATTTACAAGAGCTTGAACTTCAAATTCAATAACGTGCTCCTCTGGCTTGCCTTGTGTGATTTGGTCGTTGAAGTAAAGAACAACCTTTGTAATGTCCTCAGTATCCTTTAGCTGAATACCACAGTACGTTCCTCTAAGGAATGATTGTGCGTACCATGAATATGAGTCGTCAGAGGTTTGACCGTCATTGATGAATGTAATGTCTGAAATGTTTGAATAGTCAAATGAGGATGAGCAGTAAGCTGTACCATAGCAAGCTAAGTTACCTTGAGCTGTTGAAGAAGCTCTATAGAAGTTTAGATAGCTTGAAAGGAATATACATTGCTCACCATTTGCAATTGTTGCTGCAACCTCAGAAATTGCAGGATTGATGTTTTCGCCATCCTTTTTGCTTGATGTGAATGTAATCTTAACACCACCGATTCTTTCACTTGCGTCAACCTCGTATGTCTTAAGGTCTGAATCGTTCCAAACACCGCTTTCAGCAGTTACAGTATCGGAGGCAAGCTTTTGCCACTCACCATTTTTCTTAATGTAAACGTCGTAAGCAAATTCAGCACCTTCAATTGCTGTTGGCAAGCCACCAAAGTTAAGCTTAACGTCTTTTATTAGATAATCTTGGTCAAAATCAACCCAGTAGCTTTGATTTTCGTAATCTTTAGCTCTCCAGGATGTGCTTGAATAACGGTCATTGCCGAGAAGTGGGTAATAACCAGTTGCTGATGTTGTAGCACTTGCCATACCGCCAAGAGCTGCGTTTGAAACAACCTCTGCTCCCTCTGGAACGTCGAACTTAGGTGTTGTCACAGCTTGGTGACCCCAAATTTCAACCTCGTGAATAATTGGAACCAACCACCAGTCGTGTGTTGAAGCAAGCTTTTGTGTAATAACTATTTTACCATCTGCATCGTACTCGAAGAAGTATCTAAATCTATCGCCACCATAGTAGATTGGGTCGCCATTTTCATCGTATTCACCAGATTCTACAAAATGCTCTGCTTGAACAACTGGGAATTCAGCTGCACCGAGCTTTTCGTTTGCTGTAAATACAAGTGGAAGACCGTCCTTCATTGTTTTATATGTTGGGATAGACGCGCTTGTGTCCCTAGTAACCTCGTACTTAGTACCCATATAATTTACGTGTGTAACGGTGCTGCCTGAGTAAACGAAGCTAATTTCGTTTGTTGTGCCACGCAAACCATATGAGCCGTACTCTGTACATTCAACTCTTATGTTCTTTGTTGTTGCGTAGTCTGTATATAGAACATCACCGTTTGAATCAAGAATAACGTCACCATTTTTGTCGTATTGTGGGAACACCTTGTCGAAGTTGATTGTAATAACGCCGAGGTCCTCACCTGGGATTTCGCCATTTGCGTTTGGCGCGTACTGCATATCGTTGTTGTAGCCGTGTCCAGCCTCAATCCATTGACCTTGAACAAGAACCTTAATTGTGTACTTAATGTTGTTTCTTTGGTTTGATACAATTGTAACCTTTGTACCACAGGTCTTACATGTTCTGGTATCAATAATTGGCTCTCCATTGTTATATTGGATTTCGCCCTTGTTGTTCTTTTTGTAGTTCACGTTGTAACCGTCATGACCCATTTTCTTCATGCACTTACCGCAGAACGCACCATCAAAGTCACCATACTTCATACCATAGATGGTAACGGAGTTAGCTGATTGATAGTAGTTAAAGCTTAATCCGGCGTATTGAAGTGTGTTATCAAGACCCTCTTGTCCTTCACGTGATGGGTCACCAGGACGCCACATCTGCCATGAGCTGTAGTTTTGACCATTGTTAATGTATCTTGATGTTGAGTCAGCATTCCAAATACTGGAGTGATACGTCTTTCCCTTTGGAGCAACGTTATCACTTTCAATATCCCATGGTGTTACGTCGCCCTTAGCTGCGCTTGCAAGCGAAACAAAGCAAGGAACGAGCATCAAAACACATAAAATTGTTGCTAAAATTCTCTTCTTCATTATGTACTCCTTGTACGGTAAAATTATTCTCTATTGTGTATTTTACCATATTATTGGCATAAAAACAAGTATTTTTTGTAAATTTTTCATTAAATTATATGCGAATATATTTGTTAGGCGTGTATATAATATAAATAAAGGTCTTTTTCGTGCTTCGTAGAGCGCTGACCCCGAGGGGCGCAATAATCTACGTTTTGCTTAAAAGACCTTTCTTCATTTAAAATATTTAACTGCTTCCTCTTTGTTTTTCTCAATTTCCTCAAAAAGCTCCTCTTGAGAGGAGAATTTTTTCTCGCCACGAAGATATTTGTAAAAATTAACGCGTATGGACGAGCCGTAGAGGTAGCCACGATAGCCGATAATATGAGTTTCCATATTCACCTCGCCATTATTGTCAGTGGTTGGGCGCACGCCTACGTTTGTGACAGAGGGATATACGTCCTCCCCGATTTCGCACTCAGTGATATAAACTCCAAGCTTTGGCACCGCCTTTTCCTTAGGTATATACTGATTAATCGTAGGAAGACCCATTTTTGTGGCAAGATGCTTACCCTCAACAACTGGTGCGTAAACAGAATAATTTGTGCCGAGTGAAAAAAGCGCCTCAACCTCTCCCTCTCTTATCAAATCCCTTATGAGTGTTGAGCTTACGGTGTTTTCACCAAGTGTAATTTTATCCGAAATTACGACACTTCCCCCGCCGTTTTCCAAAAAAAGCTCCTTGAGCTCATTTGCACCAGCGCTTGCACCCTTGCCGAATTTATAGTTATAGCCACAGCTTGCACAGGATGCATTAAGCGTACCCCTTAAGACCTTGAAAAAAAACTCCTCGGGGCTTAGATTTTTTACATCATCAAAGGTATCAATAGCGATATAGTCAATTCCCATTTTTTTGATAGCCTTTATTTTTTCCTCTATCGTATAAATGGCGCCTGTGTCGCCATTTTTTGCTTTTGGAACTGAGTCAAAGGTGTAAGCAACAGAGGCAATACCATTTTTTCTTGCAAGCAAAAAGGCATTTTTTAAAATCTCCTTGTGTGCCATATGACAGCCGTCAAATGTACCAAGCGCCACAACGCTTGGGCAGGATATTTCATCACTTGCCATTGTTTTTAGATTTATTATTCTCATATGGCTCCCCCCCTTTTTAAGCTTTCACTTCTTATATTATACTATAATTTTCAAAAGATTGAAGAGTTTTTCATATTTTTTTACTTATTTTGCAAGTTTTTTAACACAAACGACTTTTTTTGTGATATCATTATTATATTAATGATAACTTTATGAGGTGCTTAAATGAAGGTTATGTGGATAGGCCATGGTGGCTTGCTTTTCATATCAGGAAAGAATAAGATATTAATCGACCCTTACCTTTCCGACTCGCTGCGTCTTGTCAATAGACTTTTCAAGCGTAGAATGAGAATTAAAAGAAGACTTTTTCAAGTTAAGCCCGACGTAATTGTTTTGACCAGCTCACACCCTGACCGTAGCGACCTAAAAACCGTAAAGGCTATGGCGACTAAGAGCGGTAGCTATTCTCCAACAATTTTAGCCTGTGAGCAAACCTTTAAGGCGGCAGGCTCTGCTTGGGGACTAAAAAAGGCTAACCTTACCATGTTTGAAAAGGGGCTTGAATGGAGCCTTGGTGATATGACAATTAAGGCTGTCGGTGCAAGAACCGATGACCGCAGTGCCTTTGGTCTTATCATCACTGACAATGAGGACGGCAAAAAATATTACGTTGCGTCAAACACACTCTATAGCGAGGAGTTAATTGCGGAAATTCCAACTGACATTTTCGCTGCGTTTATTCCTATTGGTGGCTCGTTTGGTTCAATGAACATAATTGATGCGGCAAGATTTGCAAAGGCAATAGATGCCGAGTACACAATCCCAGTGCAGTTTAGCACCCTTGACAAGGTAAAGGCTGAGCAATTTATTGTGGGTGGCAGAATTATTCCTAAGGCTTACAAGATTATTGACTTTGACGCACCAGATGGGGCTGAGGTTTCGGGCAGTGGTATTGACTTCCGTTACAACGAAAAGCCAGCTAACCAAAAGAGCAAGAGGGCTATGTTTAGTGATGAGCTTGAGGACATTAACACAGTTACAATAGACGTGCCAGTTGTCCCTGCCCTAACTGAATCGGACGACAAGTAATTTTTGGCATCACTTTAAGCTATTTTTCAGCCTTCCCTTCCTTGGGAGGGCTGTTAATAATTTTTATTAAATCTATGATTTAATTTGTTTTTTAGTAAATACTAATACCGTTAATTTTCGTAAAGGAGATACGGTATGAGTAAGCTTGCAATTTTAATTATTTCACTCTCTATTCTTTTTACCATTTTTGCTTTGTCAATTTTGGTTTCAAGATATGCGTACAAGCGCGCATTTTATTTTCCACCAACGCACCCTGTTTTGCCATTTTATGCATCAAACGAGGACGAGGAGGAAATTTTAAAGGGGCTTAATGATTCCTCAAGGCTTTTGTGCAACGAGGATTACGAGCCGATTTTTATTGAGTCCTTTGACCACCTTTCCCTGTTTGGAAGATACTATCACGTAAAGGACGGTGCGCCACTTTTTATTGAATTTCACGGCTACAAGGGTGATGCGTGCCGAGATTTTTCGGGTGGAGATATGATTTTTAAATCTTTAAGATTTAACACTCTTTTGGTTGACCAGCGTGCGCACGGCCAAAGCAGTGGAAGAACTATTACCTTTGGTGTAAACGAAAGCTATGATTGCTTATCGTGGGCAAGGTACGCAAGAGAGCGCTTTGGCGATATTCCTATTTTTCTTGTTGGAATTTCAATGGGTGGGTCTACCGTTTTAATGGCGTCCAACCTTGATTTGCCAAAAAACGTTAAGGGGATTATTTCCGACTGTGCTTTTTCCTCACCGAAGGAAATTATTTGCAAGGTTTGCCGTGATATCGGTCTTATCCCAAGGCTGATTTATCCGTTTGTTACCCTTGGGGCTATTTTGTTTGGTGGGTTTAACCCAAATAAGCGCTCGGCTATTAAATCGGTTAAGGAATCAAGGGTGCCCATTATGATAATACACGGGGAGGCTGACAAATTTGTGCCCTGCCAAATGAGCAGTGAGATTTTTGAAAGCTGTACCTCGGAAAAATATCTTCATACCTTTAAAAACGCAGGCCACGGCTTTTCCTTTGCAAGTGACGTGCCAAGGTATGAGCATTTAGTTAAGGAGTTTATATTTAATCAATTAGAAAAAATCAAGTAGGAAAAATGAAAGAAGGGGTTAAGAAAAAAAGTAAGCTTGGGCTTTTAAAGCGCTTTTTGCCTTACTACAAAAAATACAAGTGGATTTTGTTTTTAGACCTTTTTTGTGCCTCACTTACCACTGTTTGTGAGCTTGTTTTACCACTTTTAGTAAGAAAAATCACTGGATACGTTACAGAAAATTTAGGCGACAGCTTTGATGCAACGTATTTTGTAAAGTTAGTCCTTGGCTGTGGGCTTCTCTACATTGCATTAAGAGTCGTTGACACGTGCGCTAACTTCTATATGGCATCAAACGGTCACATTATGGGCTCAAAAATTGAAACCGATATGCGGCACGACCTTTTTGCACACCTAAATAAGCTATCGTTTTCATACTACGATAACACAAAAATAGGAACACTTATGTCGCGCATCACCTCTGACCTTTTTGACGTAACAGAGTTCGCGCACCACTGCCCAGAGGAATACTTCATTTCAAGCATTAAAATAGTATGCTCATTTATAATTCTTTGCACAATTAACGTTCCACTTACATTAATTATTTTTGCATCACTTCCTTTAATTGTTCTTTCTCTTATGTTCTTTAGAAAGAAGATGAAGGCTGTTTTCAAGGAAGGCAGAGAGCAAACAGGAATTATCAACTCACAAATTGAGGATAGCCTACTTGGTGTCAGAGTTGTAAAATCCTTTGCAAACGAGGACGTTGAGCAATCAAAATTTGACAAGGGCAACAACAAATATCTAAAAATCAAGAAAAGATCCTACCACGTTATGGGCGGATTTCAGTCAACAACCAGACTTTTCGACGGTCTTATGTACATAGTGGTTGTTATTGCTGGTGGACTTTTCCTTGTTTGGGACGGCTTTAAGATAGGCAATTTCGAGGTGAGGTGGAATTTAATCACTGCTGCTGACTATGTTGCTTACCTATTATTTGTAAACACGCTACTTACCTCGGTGCGTCGCATCGTTGAATTTTCTGAGCAGTTTCAAAGGGGAATAACCGGCATTGAGCGTTTTACAGAAATTATGGATATTGAGCCTGAAATTACCGACAAGAAAAACGCTAAAATTTTAGAAAATGTCGAGGGGCGTGTCGATTTTGAGGATGTTACATTTAAATATAGCGAGGCTGGCGCTGAGGTTTTAACCAAGCTAAATCTTTCAGTCAACGCTGGTGAATCAATTGCCTTAGTTGGACCAAGTGGCGGTGGCAAAACAACTCTATGCTCTCTTATCCCAAGGTTTTATGAGCTTTCCGAGGGTGACATTAAAATTGACGGTCAATCAATAAAGGACGTAACCCTTCACTCCTTGCGTCAAAGCATTGGCGTTGTTGCACAGGATGTATATTTATTCTCGGGTAGCGTTAAGGAAAATATTGCGTATGGCAAAAAGGACCCAAGCGACGAGGAAATTATAGAAGCTGCAAGGCTTGCTGGCGCGCACGAGTTTATTCTTTCCCTGCCAGACGGCTACGACACTTACGTTGGTGAACGTGGAGTTAAGCTTTCTGGTGGACAAAAGCAA
>JAFVWS010000023.1 GCA_017501545.1 Clostridia bacterium
AAGTAGCTTAATTTGCTCTTTACTTAAATTACTTGTTTCGAGTATTTCTTCTAAAAACCTAAAAGAATTTCAGAGTTCCGTCTTTTGTACATTAGTTCTCTTTTTCTAATTAGTTCATTGTTCAATTTTCAAGGATCTTTTCGAGCATCAAACCTTATCTTACCAAGGTTCTGTTTCTTTTTTCCACCCCACTTTTCGCAGAGTGCCTTGCTATTATATCATTCACTTACCCCTTTGTCAATACCTTTTTGAAAGTTTTTTTGAAAAAATTTTTCTTATCTAAATATAGTATTGAATAAAGCTAATTTTTAGTATATTTAGATACTATTTAGTTAATAATATTTTTGTAATTACTATATATGAGGATATATTATGGAAGAAAAAAGGAACGAAGAGCTTGACAAGCTTGAGGTGATTGAAAAAAGTGGCGGTGTTGAGCTTGACAAAATACACTGCATAAGCATAATAGGACAAATTGAGGGGCACTATGCATTGCCAGATGGGCAGAAGGCAACAAAATACGAGCACATTGTCCCTCTCTTAGTCTCAATTGAACAAAGCGAGGAAATTGAGGGGCTTTTGATTGTGTTAAACACGATGGGTGGCGACGTTGAGGCCGGGCTTGCCATTGCCGAAATGATTGCAAGCATGAAAAAGCCAACTGTTTCTCTTGTTTTGGGTGGCGGACACTCAATCGGTGTGCCACTTGCCGTTTCTGCAAAAAAATCCTTTATTGTTCCGTCAGCGACTATGACAATTCATCCAGTTAGGGTAAGTGGGACTATAGTTGGCTCACCACAGACATATTATTATTTTGAAAGAATGCAGGGCAGAATTGTTTCCTTTGTTTGTAGCCACTCAAAAATCAGCGAGGAGAAATTTAAATCTCTTATGATGGCAACTGACCAAATTGCAACGGACACAGGCTCAGTCATTGACGGCTACGAGGCTGTAAAAAGCGGACTTGTTGACGCAGTTGGTGGGCTAAGCGATGCACTCGACTGCTTAAATAAAATGATAGAAAAAGAGTAAGCGCTTGGCTTACTCTTTTAATTTTATTCATCGTAGCCCCACTCTACCGGTCTATTATCAGCCTTTGTTCACACTTAATTAACATTTTACAAACATTTTGCAAACGCGTGTGATTTAGTATATAATAGATACGGAATGAAATCTTTTAGAGGAGGCAATTATGGTTAAGATTTTGGTTTGCGAGGACGACCGTGCTTTAAATGGTCTTGTTTCGGGATACTTGCGCGACAACGGCTATGAGGTTGTTTCCTGCTTTAACGGCGAGGACGGACTTGATGAGGCTGGAAAAACCACCTTTGATTTAATAATCAGCGATATTATGATGCCAAGGCTTGACGGCTTTGGTCTTGCCGAGGGCATACGTCTGACCGACAAAACAACTCCCATTATTTTTATGAGTGCAAAGGACGACAAGCCTTCAAAAATGTACGGCTATCGCATTGGAATTGACGACTACATCACCAAGCCATTTGACATTGATGAGCTTGTTATGAAGGTAAATGCAATTTTAAGGCGCGCTAAGATTGAAAGCCAAAAGGAAATTACCATAGGTAATTTTACTATGAATATCGAGGAGCGCACTGCCATTTGTGACGGCGATGAAATTGCGCTGACGGTTAGGGAGTTTGATATTCTTTTTAAGCTTCTTTCATACCCAAAAAAGACATTTACACGCTCAAAGCTAATGGAGGAGTTTTGGGACTATGATTCCTCAGCCACCTCACGTACAGTTGACGTTTATATGGCTAAGCTACGCGATAAAACCTCAGGCTGTGACGGGTTTGAAATTGCAACAGTGCACGGTCTTGGCTACAAGGTGGTACTAAAATGAAAAACAAAAGATTAAAGGAATTTTTTTGCTATTTTCTCTTTTTTATTATTGTTACTGCCATAGTAACAGTTGCATTTTTAGCCTATGGAATATTCAGTGACGAGAGTAACAAGGTAATTTCCTTGGTTATGATCATTACCATCTTGGCAATTTCCACAGCGCTTACTCTTGCTGACGTAATTAGACGTAAGATTATGATTGACAAGCCTGTAAAGGAAATATTAAGTGCCACGGACAAAATCGCCTCAGGTGACTTTTCAGTAAGGCTGAAGCCATCACACACCTATGGAAAATTTGACGAATTTGACTTGATTAAGGAAAACCTTAATAAAATGGCGTCGGAGCTTCAAAAAAGTGAGGTTTTAAAGACCGATTTTATCTCAAACGTTTCGCACGAATTAAAAACTCCTATCGCCATTATCAAAAGCTACTCTGCTCTATTAGAAAAAGAACAGGACCCAGAAAAGCGTGCCGAGTACAGACACCAAATTTCAACCGCCTCGACGCGTCTTTCCGACCTTGTCGGTAACATACTAAAGCTTAACAAGCTTGAAAACCAATCGCTTACAATCGAGCGCGAGACGATAAGGCTAAACGAGATGCTTGAGGAATGCATTATTAGCTTTGAGTCTGTTATTGAAAAGAAAGGTCTTTTGCTTGAGTGTGACATTGATGAAATAGTCATAAGCTCATCAAGAAGCTATCTTGAAATTGTTTGGAACAACCTTCTTTCAAACGCAATTAAGTTTACCGAAAATGGCGGTACAATATCTGTTAGCGCTAAGTGGGTTGACGGCTGTGCAGTTGTCAAGGTTTGTGACACTGGGTGCGGTATTGATGCCGAAACAGGCAAGCATATTTTCGACAAATTCTATCAGGGCGACACCTCTCACGCAGGCGAGGGTAATGGTCTTGGCCTTGCGCTTGTAAAAAAGGTTATCGACAACATCGGCGGAGAAATTTCCGTCTCCAGCGAGCTTGGCAAGGGGACAAGCTTTACAGTTAAGCTAAGTTAATATGAAAAAGATATTTGAGAAATTTAAAAATCCACCATTCTGGCTGGCGCTTATATTTTATTTTTTGACAATTTGTCTTGCCACTGCTTCAATTATAATGGCAGTATTAAATATAACTGAGATTTACGCATACGTAATATATGGCTGTGCGGGCACTGTGCTTGCATACTCTGTATATACAATTGTTAAAATTGCGCCTAATTTTAAAAGAAGGGTAACTGATAAATTAAAGAGCATTCCGTTTACGAGGAAGCTTCTTTCCGAGTACGGCTTTCGCACCTTAATTACAACAGTGGGAACTACAGCCATAAACCTTGCATTTGCAATTTTCAATATTGTTCTTGCTATTTGGCGCCATTCCTTTTGGTGTGGTGCAATTGCAACGTACCACTTAATATTGATGGCGATGAGAGGCGACACTATGCTGTCGCGCCACAAAAACAAGCATGCAAGCTTTATTCGCTGTGCGCTTGCATTCTTTGGACTCACATTCTTTTTGTCAATATTTTTGCTAATGATGATAGGCAACAATATTTCATTTACGTATCCAGGGTGGACTGTTTTTGCATTTGCAGCATACGCTTTTTTCAAAATTACTATGGCAATTATCAGCCTTATAAAGACACGCAAGGAAAATTACACAATAAAAGCAATTAAATATATCGGATTAGCAGACGCATCCTTCTCGATTTTATCACTTCAAACTGCGCTTCTCTATCAATTTTCAGAAGGCGATGACTATATGTATTTCAACGCCATAACAGGCGCTGTAGTTTGTGCGCTTACTCTTGCGCTTGGTGTATTTATGCTTATTCAATCAAGGAGAAAAAATGGAAGACAAAAATAAATTTGAGCTTACCTATAAGGCGCCCTCGGAAAAGGAGCGCAAAACAATAGAAAGCATCAAGGGGCAGTATGAGGTAAATTCAGCCGTGCCCAAGAGTGCATATGAGCGCATAGTTAAGCTTGACAAAAAAATCAAAAACACAGCTACCATTGTTGCACTTGCTTTTGGTATTGTTGGCGCTTTAATATTCGGCACAGGGCTTGCAATGGTGCTTGAGTGGGGGCTAATTTACTGGGGTATTTTGGTTGCCACACTCGGCGTACCATTTATCGCACTTGCAAAGCCTATGCACTCAATTTTAATTAAATGTGGCAAGAAAAAGCACGGTGCCACAATTATTAAGCTTTCCGAGGAATTTTTAGAGGAAGGCAAGAAATAAGTATTACTTTTACATTTCTTTTACAACCTTTTACAAAACAATAACATTTTTTTGATTTCTTAAAAACAACCGAATAGTATAATGTACTCGTAAATAAATGAAAAGGAGAAATCAACAAATGTCAGAAAAGGAATTTATTGTAAAACAAATCAAGGAAGGCTATGAGCCAAAGGAAACAACAAAATACGACGAGCTCATTAAGCTAAACAGAAAGGTAGAGCTTCCAGCTTATATCTTTGCATACACCTTTGGTGTAATTGCATCACTTATTTTAGGTATCGGTATGTGCCTTGCTATGCAGGTTATCGGCACTGGCACCCCACTTATGGTATTAGGTATTATCGTAGGCATTATCGGTATCGCTCTTGTTTCAGTTAACTACCCTATCTTTAGAAGCATTATGGCATCAAGAAAGAAAAAGTATGCTGACAAGGTTATCGCACTTTCAAACGAGTTTTTAAATAACTAACTAAAAAACAGCACCATTTTGGTGCTGTTTTTGTACACAGGGTGCCTTGTTTTTAAAAAAGGAACGGTTTTTCCGTTCCTTTTTATTATCTTTCGCTAATGGGCTTATACTCTTTTCTTTCGCATACGTTTTCGTAGCCTGGACGAATGATTTTGCCATTGAGAAGCAATTCCTCAATACGGTGTGCACTCCAGCCTGCTATTCTTGCAATTGCGAAAAGTGGTGTATAAAGCTCGGTTGGTAAATCAAGCATACTGTAAACAAAGCCACTATAAAAGTCAACGTTTGCACTTACGCCCTTATAGATTTTGCGCTCCTTGGCAATTACCTCAGGTGCCAACTTTTCAATAAGTGCGCAAAGCTTATATTCCTTTTCGAGCCCCTTTTCCTTAGATAGCTTTTCTACCCAGCCCTTAAATACCTTTGCACGAGGGTCGGAAAGCGCATAAACTGCGTGTCCCATACCATAGATAAGACCCTTGCCGTCAAATGCCTCCTTGCGAAGTATTTTTGTTAGGTATTCCTTAATTTCCGCTTCATCAGTGTAGTCATTAAGATTTTTCTTAATGTTGTCAATCATTTCGACAACCTTAATATTAGCACCACCGTGTCTTGGTCCCTTAAGTGAGCCAAGGGAAGCAGCAATTGCTGAATAAGTATCTGTACCAGATGAGGTTACAACGTGAGTTGTAAAGGATGAGTTATTACCACCACCGTGCTCTGCGTGTAAAACAAGAGCAAGGTCAAGGATTTTTGCCTCAAGCGGTGTAAACTTTGAGTCCTTACGAAGCATATAAAGAAGATTTTCTGCAATTGAAAGGCTTGATTTTGGACGCCTAATAATCAAGCTCTTCTTCTTTTCGTTATACTCGTAGCTACGATAAGCGTAAACTGCCAAAAGTGGAAATTCAGAAATTAGCTGTAAGCACTGACGAAGCACGTTTGGAATTGAGGTATCATCAGCCTTGTCGTCGTAGGCATAAAGAGTAAGAACAGAACGTGCAAGGACATTCATCATATCCTTACCAGATGCCTTCATAAGCACATCACGTACAAAGTTCTTTGGAAGTGAGCGATACTTGGTAAGAAGCTCACAAAACTCATCAAGCTCAGTTTTCGAAGGAAGCTGACCAAAGAGTAGTAGGTAAATTGTTTCCTCAAAACCGAAGCGGTCATCATCAAGGAAGCCATTTACAAGGTCGTTTATGCTAATTCCTCGATAAAATAGCTCACCATCCTTTGGAATTCTTGTGCCGTCGGGCATAACATCAAAGGAGTTAATTTCAGAAATTGCGGTAAGACCAGCGACAACGCCCTTACCGTTTACATCGCGAAGTCCCCTCTTTACGTCGAATTTGATATACTGCTCTGGCTCAATTGTAGTATTCGAGGTGCACATATCAACATAAGATACAAGCTGAGGTGTGATTTTTGTTAATTCTTTTTTAGCGGTTGGCATAATTTTGCCCTCCTTTCAGTAGATAAAGGCTAATTGCTTTTCACTTTAGCGTTTTAAAGTGATAAAAAAATATAGCCTATTCTATCACATATTTTTAGATATTGCAATAATTATTTATATATTTTCGTAATTTTTTTATAAATAGTATAATTTATAGTGGTTTTTTAGATATTTGCGAGTTGTTTCTTGGGTAAGACCTTGGGGTTTTTGACACCTTCTTAATTACTATTATTGCACGCTCGATAGTTTCGGTGCCATCAGTTAATGTATAGTGGTCGATTTTTTCAAGCTTGCCACCTAATTTTTCTATTGCTCCCTTAGCCTCGTCAAGCTCCTCGGTGGCCGTTTGCGCCTTCATTGAAATAAAGACGCCTCCAACCCTTAAAAGGGGCAAGCAAAGCTCACAAAGCACATTGAGTCTTGCAACGGCACGCGCACTGACAACATCAAAGGACTCACGATAGTTCTCATCCTGCCCAAGCTCCTCTGCACGACGGCTTGAAACCGATACGTTATTAAGCCCTAAAAGGTGCGCCGTTTCCTCAACGTATTTTACCTTTTTTGCAACGCTATCAACGCCTAAAACAGACACGTCCCCTCGCAAAATTGCAATTACAAGCGACGGAAAGCCACCACCACAGCCTATATCACAAAGCTTAGCATTTTCCTTGATGTATGGCACGCACGCGCTTGAGTCAACAAGGTGCTTTAGTATAACTCCATTCTCATCCTTTATTGCTGTTAAGTTGAGGCTTTTGTTGACCTCTAACATATGAGAGGAAAGATTTTCCAAGCGCTCTGCGTTTTCTTGATTAATTATATCCTTGGTTGCTTCATTGGCGTTGGCAACCTTTATCAATTTTTCTACAAAGCCACTCATTAGATTACTTTAATCGCACCATCTGGGCGAATACGAAGGACGTGACACGCACCTTTTCCAAATGCTGAGTCAATTACTCTTCTATATTCCTCAACAAGCTCAATTTTTACGAATGCTTGGATTGTACCTGCAAAGCCACCACCGTGCACACGATATGCACAGCCCTTGCCACCAAGAACTGATGCTGTGATTGCAAGCGCCAAGGAAAGCCCCTGCTCACTTACATTCTTTGTTGTGAATACGTTTTGTAGGTACATAAAGCTTGAGTTTCCTGATTTTTTTACATAATCAAGAAATCTTGTTATATCGCCATTGCGAAGCGCATCAGCCTGTGTTGTTACTCTATCGTTTTCATTAAAGAAGTGAATTGCACGCAAAATAGCACGGTCACCTGTCGCTTCTCTTAATTTTTCTATATTATCAAGAACAAGTGATTTATCAATCTGTCTTAGATATTCCTTGCCGAAATACTTAGCAACGCTCTTCATTTCATAAGGAACTGATGCATAATCCTCGTTTAAATCTGCGTGGTTGCCACCTGTATTTACAATACAAAGTGCATAGCCAGCACCGCTTAGGTCGAATGGAATTTTTTCAATTACAGGATTCTTTGTGTCCTCAAAGTCTATGTATACAAAGCCACCAACTGCGCATGCCATTTGGTCCATAAGTCCACAGGGCTTGCCGAAAAAGACGTTTTCAGAATATTGCGCCATTTTGGCAATTTCTACGTTGTCAACCTCGCCATCGTTATAGAAATAATTGAGAATATTACCAACCATTACCTCAAATGCAGCAGATGAGGAAAGTCCTGAGCCCTTAAATACGTTTGAGGTTGTGTAAGCAACGTAGCCACCTGTTTTTTTGCCCGCATTTTCAAACGCGCGTGACATACCTGCAATCAAAGCACTTGAATTGAAGTAGTCAGCATCGTTTGGAGTTTTGTAGATTTTAATATCTACTACGTCCTCGGGGAAGCCTTGGCTTTTAATTTTAATAACACAGTCATCAGTTTTTGATGCAACTGCGATAATATCAAGGTTGATTGAGCCAGCCATTACCTTACCGTGGTTGTGGTCGGTGTGGTTTCCTGAAAGCTCACTTCTACCAGGAACGGAGAAAATTGACGCCTCAATGTCGCCATAGTTGCTTATAAACTCGGCTACTGCGCCTAAATATCTTTGTCTTTGTGCCTCAAGGTTTTCCTTGCCGTATATAGCTGAAATTTTTTCGTCTGCCTTTTTGCTTTCAATAAAAGAAATTAATTCTCTTGCCTTCATCACTTTGTTTCTCCCTTTATCTTAATTACCTCACAGCCTACTGCCTTAAGGGTTGATTTATCAATTTCAAATATAGCGCCATCAAGCGTAATTTCGCCGTCGGCAAAATCAAATTTTGATAGCATTTTTGTCTTTAGTCTATAAATTACAGCCTCTTTTTTTACGCCAAGAATGCTGTCTTCTGCACCACACATACCGATATCGGTTACGTATGCACAGCCACCCTCCAAAACGGTTGCGTCATTTGTTTGCACGTGGGTGTGTGTGCCAAACGCCACTGCGATTTTGTCGGCGAAGTTATATGCAATCGCCTTTTTTTCACCCGTTGCCTCAGCGTGGATATCGAGCACGCAAAAATCGTATTCCCCGTCGTTTTGTCTAAGGGCATTCTCCACTGCGACAAACGGGGACTCTGGTGTGTCCATAAAGGACTGACCCATTACGTTTAGGACAAGCACGCGATAGCCGTCAATTTTTATTATGCACTCGCCATGTCCTGGTGCTTCCTTTGGAAAATTAAGTGGCCTTAGAATATATTTTTCATCATCGAGATATGAAAAAACGCTACTCTTTCTAAAAACATGATTTCCAGTTGTAATTACGTCAACGCCACCGTCAAAAAGCATTTTGGCACTTGGCTTGTCTATTCCATTTGGCTCAGCTGAGTTTTCACCATTTGCTATAACCATATCAATGGAATACTTTTTGCGCACGCCCCAAAGCACCCTTGAAATATGCTCCGTCGCGCGTGGGCCAACTACGTCTCCTAATGCTAAAATTTTAAATGTGTTTTTCAAAATTTGGTTCTTTCTATGCTTCATTTTAAGATTTTTATTGAAATTTATTCAATATAATTATATAATATAGTAAATAGCAACAAATTTCAAGTACTTTTATAAAATATCGCACACGAATGGGGTGCGACAAGGAGGATTATGAAGGACGGATTTATAAAGGTAAAGGCAGTCTCACCCAAGCTTGAGGTGGGAAACGTTTCCTTTAACAAGGCAGAAATTATTAAAGAAATTAAAAAAGCGCAAGGCGAGGAGGTTAAGATTTTACTTTTTCCCGAGCTATGCTTAGCTAGCGCAACAAGTGGCGATATGGCAAAGGACAAGGTTATCGTAGGCGCCTCAGAAAAAGCACTTATTAATATTAAATGTGCAACCAACGATAGCGATATTTTGGTTGTTGTCGGCGCGCCTCTTTCATATAATGGCACTGTGTATTCCTGTGCTGTGGCAATTAAATCCGGTAAGATTTTAGGTGTCGTCCCAAGGATTGGCAAAATGCCATTTTTAAAGGATTACATTAAAATAGGCGAGGATAAATGTCCTCTTGGCACTGACCTGCTATTCAGCTGTGAAAGCGTAGACAGCCTCGTTATCGGTATAGTTCTTGGTGACCTTACAAAAACACCAAGTCCCAAGGACTTATTCCTTACCGAAAGTGGTGCAACCGTTATTTTAAATCCTTCATCATCCTATGAGCTTGTTACCAGTGACGAAATAAGAAAAGCAACCTTTATAGCAAAAAGCTATATGACGTCATCAGCATATATAGTAGCTAATCCAAGCGAGGATGAATCAACCACAAAGAATATTTTCTCAGCGCATAATTTAATTGTTGAAAATGGTGAGATTTTGGCTGAGAGTAAGCCCTTTGAGAGCAAAACAGGCGACTGTGTGTCTGAAATTGACACAAAATACTTAGCATCAAGGCGTGATGACAGAATTCCTAAAGCAGATAACATCACGTTTACCCTCAATCTTGAAAAAACTACCTTAACACGAAAAATACCAAGCACACCTTTTTTTCCTGAAGGCAAGGAAGAACTAAGCTTACGCTGTGAGAAAATTCTCACTATGCAGTCACGCTCCCTTGCCAAAAGGCTGACTGCATCATACTCGCGTGGGATGGTCCTTGGTATTTCCGGTGGACTTGACTCTACTCTTGCACTTTTGGTTTGTGTAAAATGCGCAGACTATCTTGGCTGGGACAGAAAGAAAATTACCGCCATTACTATGCCTTGCTTTGGCACAACCAAGCGCACAAAATCAAACGCGACCGAGCTTTGTAACGCCCTTGGCGTAACGCTTCGCGAGATTGATATTTTTGAGGCAACAAGAGTACATTTTAGAGATATTGGTCACGATGAAAGCGACCATAGCGTGGTATATGAAAACGCACAAGCAAGAGAGCGCACGCAGATTTTAATGGACGTGGCAAACGCGCAGGGCGCACTTGTTATAGGTACTGGAGATTTATCCGAGGTAGCTCTTGGCTGGTCAACCTACAACGGCGACCATATGTCAATGTATAACGTAAACTCTGCCCTTCCAAAGACGTTAATTAGACACGTGGTGGCACATTTTGCCAAAAATGCTGACCAAAACGTCAAAGAAATTCTTCTTGATATTCTCGATACACCAGTTTCTCCAGAGCTGTTACCCGCCAAGGAAAATGGTGAAATAGAGCAAAAAACGGAGGATATTGTTGGCCCTTACGAGCTACACGATTTCTTCATTTATAATTTCGTAGGCAAAAAATTTGCTCCATCTAAAATTTATCGCTTGGCACTTCACGCCTTTGGCGCTAAATATGACGATGAAACGGTTTATAAATGGCTAACTGTCTTTATTAAAAGATTCTTTACTCAGCAGTTCAAGCGCTCCTGCTCACCTGATGGAGTCAGAATCGGCTCGGTTTCCTTGTCAAAATCCGACTTTGACATGGTAAGCGACTTTTCGTATAAGACCTTTCTTGAGGAATTAGATGAAAACAAATAAAAAAGGAGGCGTTTGCCTCCTTTTCTTTATTTTGCTGTTTCGTCAATAATTTCAGCACCGATTGCGTTTACACTAACGCTCTTCATACCGTTAATACAGCCACTCTTTGACTTATATCCGTCCTCGCTAATTGCAATGCTTTCGCCATTTGAAGCATATAGACGATAGCGGAACATACCAGCCTTGTCAAGGTAAATTTCAAATTTTGGACAGGTCTTTGGAGCTGGATTTTTAAGGGTCTTATCCTCAATTCTATCCTCTTTGATGCACTTTTCTGCATTTTTGCCAAGGCTTGTCATACCCGCCTTGCAAGCAGCCTTTGTTGTGTAAACCTGTGATGCAACAGCGATTTTTTGCTTGTTAGCAGCCAAAAGGCTAAAGTTGAATGCACCTGATGGCGTCTTTTTAATAATGAATGTTCCCATAATTATTCCTCCAATATTTTCTTTACAATATTATTATAACAAATTAATTTTTATTCGTAAAGTCAAAACGCGAAAATTGTAGAAAACTGTCATTTTGCACAAAATAAAAGCCGATGATTTAGGGCGCCACTCTAAATCAAGAACACGGCGTATCTCGAAAAATGCATGCCTTATCCATGCTTATTGCGTATGCTTTTTTGATTTTTGTTACTAATTGTATGTAGACTAATTGTGTTCAAGATGATATGATTATTACACTGGAGGTGGTATATATGGATATCGTAAAAGTGTTTGGAGATAATCTCAAAAAATATCGCACACAACTCGGTCTCTCGCAAGAGGCTTTTGCCGAAAAGTGCGGATTACACCGCACATATATCAGTGCAATAGAATGCTATCGTCGCAGCATTGCTTTAGAAAATGTTCAGAGAATTGCTGATGCACTGGAAGTTGAAACATACAAATTGTTTGTCAAGGAGGAATAAAACATGGACGAGTTAGAATTTGTCAGAAAGCAGTTAGAGTGTCATCAAGGCAGAAACAACTCCATTTCAGCGGGAGACATCGCGGAAATGCTTGGATATCCTGTGGAAGGCTCTCATGTAAAAGGAAGAGAGTTAGTAAAGCGTTGTTCGAAAAAATATAGAATTCCGGTAGGCGGAAACGCATCGGGATATTATATTATTACCACCGAAGATGAATTGAATGAATACAAAGCTAATCTTCGTTCCAGAGCCAATAAAACATTAGAGCGAGGAGATCTAATGACAAAATTTTTCGAGGAGCGTTACAAATGAACTACACACTAAAAAACGAATCTATCGAAAGCTACAATGAAAGCAATGCAACATGCTTTCCTAAGTATACATCTCAGCTTATAAATTGGGCAAATCAAAACGCGCAAGGCACTCGTCCGGTCGTAGTCGGTCAAATGTCTGAACTCTTTCCTGAGTTTATGGTATCTGGAAGTGATATCACAATCGAAAATTGGCGTGATTGGTACACAAAAAAGTATCCCGAAGCATTTGATAAAGCCACTGACAAGATTTATGCACAAGTACAAAATCTTCGTGAAGCTATCCAGTTAATTGATCGCGAGATGGTTGAACAATGGGTTGAGGATTTAGTAATATTCAAAACATTTAACGGACTTTATGTTCAAAAAGCTATATTAGCTTCTTTGGCTGAGCGTAAAGGAACAACATATAGACTTGCAACTCCTGACGAAGAATCACTCGGAATAGATGGCTATATTGGAGATGTTCCCTATTCAGTAAAACCTGACACATATAAAACCATGAACAGATTGTCTGAAACGATTAACGTGAAGATGATTTACTACACCAAAAAGAAAACCGGATTGACTATTGAGGTTGAAGAATAAAAATACATTGGCGGAGGTTGCGACCTCCGCCAATCTCTTTAGTTAGGTAATGAATTCAAGAATTTCTTCTGACAAGTATAGTCAAATGTAGTATCAACATCTACATATCCTGTACGGATCAAGTGGTTATTGATAAACGTTTTATTGTCAAGGTATACGTAACACATTAACACACCGTTAGAATCGTATTTTTCACTATCGTATTTTAAGAATACTTTTCTCTTGTTGAATTTGCTTTGTAAAAATTCTATTGCTTGACTGCTATATCCTGCTCTCTCTTTTACTCCGAGCAGTTTTACAATTAAGCCATTGCTTAATACAATTTTATCTGGAGATATTACTCTTTTTACAGTGAACAGTTCTTCCCTTTTAGCCTCGCTTGCATCTATTTTTGAGCCAAATTGAAGCTTTTTCACATCAACTTTCTTGTCCATCCTATGTGGATCTAAAAACACATAGGGAAGATCGTCCAAAGTCTGATTCATGCCAAGAGTGTCTTCGTAAAAATTCAACTCAAAATCATCAATCAGCGTTCGGGAGCCTTCTAATTTTTCACTTATAATTGGTGCAAACTCTTTATTGATTTCATATGCGATTGAGTTTCTTCCAAGATTCTTTGCTGCCAAAGATGTTGTTCCACTTCCTGCAAACGGATCAAATACCGTCTCTCCAGCGAATGAGAACATCTTAATTAAGCGTTTAGGCAATTCTTCCGGAAACATCGCAATATGTCCCATCTGCTTTACGCCATTGAAGTTCCAGTGAGAAGCAAAGTATTGATTCCATTCCTCTTTGGTCATTTCAGAAGATTTCTTTTGCTCCTGAGTAGGCTTAGGTGCATTTCCCAACTTTTTGAAGACAAGAATAAACTCATAATCCATCTTCAATATACCATTTCTCGGATATGGGAAGCTTCCCATAATAGCTCCACCACCTGATGTATTCATTGTGGTAGTCTTTTGCCAAATAATCGCTCCCATATAATCCATGCCGAGCGATTCACAAAATCTGATGATTTCTGTCCTTATTGGAATTACTTTATACCTTCCATAATACACCGAACGTGCAAATTGGTCGCCTATGTTAATACAAAGTCTGCAACCATCAGAAAGGACACGATAACATTCTTTCCATACAAGGTTCAAGTTGTTTATATATTCTTCGTAGCTATCGTTAAAGCCAATTTGATCTTCAGTTCCGTAGTCTTTAAGCTGCCAATATGGTGGCGATGTTATTATCAGCTGAACTGACTTGTCTTTTATATGGTTCAGTGATCTGCTGTCACCTATAAATATCTTATGTGAAGTCATCTGTATTTCCCTTCTGTTATTTCACTTGGTCACCATTTGCTAGCACGAAATATTGCTCATATTTTGCGCCCAGCACCTCGGCAATCCGATTCATTTCATCTTGAGTGATTGTGTTCCTCTTTAGCTTCGCATTGAAGTTTTGCGGAGTTTGATTAATGCGCCTTGCAAGTTCGGATAAGCTCACCCCTGATCTCACGCACAATACTCGAATTTGTTCTGAAGTAGTCATATAACCCTCCTTTAAAAATTACCACTTATATTATAAATCATTTGATTGATAATGTCAAGTGTTGCATTTCAATTATTGTAAAAATTCTTTGTATTTGCGGACACAAATGCAGTGCTTGCGTAAAAAATTGATAAGCCGTAGATGAACAAGAAAAGCTCCCTCGTGCAAACAAAAGAGGACAGAGAAGTAAACATCCCCTGTCCTCCCTTAGGTAGGTAATATTTTCTTGTTTGATTTCAAAAACTGTCCTTAATAGTTTGTACCTTTTACATCGGCTTTTTTGTAACTATTTAGTTTCCTAAATCCTCAACAAAGAGCTCTCTTACCGCATTTGGATCCTCTTTTGGCTTTGGATTATTTCTTTCAGTTAAGAATTTTGTAGCAACCTGTGGGAATAGCGCATAGGAAAGAACGTCCTCATCGCATTTTGCCAAGTCCTTTGCCTCTTCTCTATACTTATCAAGCTCAGGTGCGATTAGGTCAGCAGGACGGCACTCGATAATCTCGTCATCACCGATAGCCTTCTTCCTTACCTCCTCGTTAACCTCACCAGGAACCTTACCATATTCGCCTCTTAGAAGTCCCTTTGATTCCTTTGTTACCATCTTGTAGCGTTCACCAGAGAGAACGTTTAATACAGCCTGTGAGCCAACAATTTGGCTTGTAGGTGTAACAAGTGGTGGATAACCAAAGTCCTTTCTTACTCTTGGCACCTCAGCAAGCACGTCATAGTATTTGTCCTCTGCCTTAGCCTGCTTAAGCTGTGAAATGAGGTTTGAAAGCATACCACCTGGCACTTGATATAGAAGTGTATTTGGGTCAACGTTTAATACCTTAGGGTCAAGTGAGCCTTGCTCCTTAAGCTTCTTTGATACCTCACGGAAGTGTGCAGCCACATCGGAAAGCTTATTTAAATCAATGCCTGTGTCGTACTCTGTGCCCTTAAGGGTAGCAACCATAGCCTCAGTTGAAGGCTGTGACGTACCATTTGCAAGAGGTGACAAGGCTGTGTCGATAATATCAACACCTGCTTGAATTGCCATTAAGTATGTCATATCACCTGTACCGGTTGTATTGTGGGTATGAAGGTGAATTGGAACCTTAATTTCCTTTTTGAGCGCAGACACAAGCTCATATGCATCATAAGGAAGAAGTAGGTTTGCCATATCCTTAATACAAATTGTGTCAGCGCCTCTGTTTTCAAGCTCCTTTGCGAGCTTTACGAAATATTCAAGATTGTGAACTGGGCTTTCTGTATATGAAATAGCAGCCTCAACGTGTCCACCGTATTTCTTTGTTGCCTTCATTGCAGTTTCAATGTTTCTTACGTCATTAAGTGCGTCGAAAATACGAACAACATTGATACCATTTTCAATTGACTTTTTAACAAATTCCTCAACCACGTCATCAGCATAGTGCTTGTAGCCGAGAAGGTTTTGTCCACGAAGAAGCATTTGAAGCCTTGTATTTGGCATTGCGCGACGAAGAGCGCGAAGTCTTTCCCATGGGTCCTCGCCAAGGAAACGCATACATGAGTCAAAGGTAGCTCCGCCCCAGCACTCGAGTGACCAGTAGCCTGCCTCGTCAAGAGCCTTACATGCAGGGAGCATATCCTCAATTCTCATTCTTGTAGCAGCCTGAGACTGATGCGCATCGCGAAGTATTGTATCTGTAATTAAAACTTTTTTAGCCATTTTATTACCTTTCATTTATATTAGGGTTAACAGATTAAGAGCAGAAATCGTTGTTTGCGACCGAAGGCGTACTTTGTACGTCGAGAGTTCAGCAAACGGCGATAATAAACCACAATTAAGAAGAAAAACGAAGTTTTTCAACATTATTTTCTCGAGAAAATTAACGCTTTGCGTTATTTTATGTTTCTGTGTGGTTTATGCTTATGCCTTAATGTGTTACCCTGTGGATTTTAACCAACTAATGAGATAAGAACGCCCGCTGCAATTGCCGAGCCGATAACGCCCGCAACGTTTGGACCCATTGCGTGCATGAGTAGGAAGTTTCCTGGGTCGGCTTCTTGACCAACCTTTTGTGATACACGCGCCGCCATTGGAACAGCAGATACACCAGCCGAACCGATAAGTGGGTTGATTTTCTTGCCCTTTGGTAAGAATAGGTTCATAAACTTAGCAATAAGCACGCCGCTTGCGGTTGCAACACCAAACGCAACAACGCCCATTGCGATAATGATAATTGTCTTGGGTTGGAGGAACGTTTCAGCAGTTGCTGTTGCACCAACTGAAATTCCAAGGAATATAGTTACTATATTCATAAGCTCGTTTTGAACAGTCTTAGATAGACGCTCAGTAACGCCACACTCACGAAGGAGGTTACCAAGCATAAGTGAGCCAACAAGGGCTACTGCATCTGGAACTAAGAGTGCAACGAACACTATAATTACAATTGGGAATATAATTTTTGCCTTCTTAGAAACTGGACGGAGTGAGTCCATTCTGATTTGGCGCTCCTTCTTTGTTGTAAGAAGCTTCATAATTGGTGGCTGAATTACAGGAACAAGCGCCATATATGAGTATGCCGCAACTGCAATTGGGCCAAGGAGATGAGGTGCTAACTTTGATGTTACAAAGATAGCTGTTGGGCCGTCAGCACCACCGATAATACCGATAGATGCCGCCTCCTCCATAAGAAACATAATTGGCTCCCACTCAAGCTTGTAGCCGAGTGCACCGATGCCCATAACGCCTGCAAACGTAGCGAAAATACCAACCTGTGCCGCTGCGCCAAGAAGCAAGCTTTTTGGATTAGCAAGGAGTGGACCAAAGTCCGTCATTGCGCCAACGCCGATAAAAATTAAGCAAGGATATATACCAAGCTTAACGCCAAGATATAAAATATCAATAAGACCAACAGTAAATGAGCTGTCGATAAACATTTCCCAGTGTACGTGTCCACCCGCAAAAAGCTCCTCGTGGAAGACTCCTGCGCCAGGAAGATTGGTAAGTAGCATACCTATAGCAATAGGTAAAAGTAGTAGTGGCTCAAACTTTTTAACAATAGCAAGATAGCAAAGCACGCAAGCGATAATAACCATTATTATCCACTTCCAGCTTCCACCTGTTATTGCCTGACCAACGCCAGTGCTTTTTAAAAAGTCAAGACAGCCCTCTCCTACGTTTTTTAGTGTTTCTAACATAGTGGTGCCCGTCCTCCTATATTAGTTGAGTGTGCAAAGAACTGCGCCAGAATCAACAGTTTGACCTGCTGTAACGTTAACTGATGAAACTGTACCATCATTTGGAGCTAAGATTTCATTTTCCATCTTCATAGCCTCTAAAATCATAAGCACGTCGCCCTTCTTAACAGCTTGACCGTTTGTAACGTTAACCTTTAAAATATTGCCAGGCATTGGAGCTGAAATTGTTTGTGCGCCTGCTGGTGCTGCCACTGGAGCAGAAGCTACTGGAGCTGGTGCTGCCGCTGGAGCTGTAGGAGCCTTAATATCCGCCTTATCAATTACCTCAAGTGTGATTTCATAAACGTTTCCGTTAACATTAACCTTATATGCTTTCATTTTTATATTTTCCTTTCAAAATTATAACTTTTTAAATGATACTACGCGGATAGCGGAGATGTCCGTACCCTCTTCTTCAGCAACTGCTGCGCAAACAGCGGCAATAATTTCGCCACGGTTTTCAACTGGCACTGCCACAGGTGCTGGCGCTTGTGCCTTTGGTGCTTCGTTTTTTGGCTTTGCGCCTCTATCAAGAATCTTGTTACAGATGAGTGTCATTAGTGAAACAAGACCGATAATAGCTACAAGACCGATAAACACAACAGCGACGCCGATTAGGCATACCACAGGCCAAGGAATTTCACTTCCAGCCGCGAATAAAACCATTGATGTGTCCATTTTTTCACTCCTTCTTTGCTCTTTGGGTGCGGGATTTTTTACGTTAAAACCCATATTAACCCATTTTACAATATTTTATCACACTTTACTAAAAAAGTAAAGGGCATAAATATATATTTAATGTAAAATTTTCTTATAGTTTTATTGCTTTTTAACCCTTTTGTTGATTTTGTGTTGCTTTCATGATACAATTTTAAAAGAGGTGATATAATGCAAACCACAAATCTACCCAAAAGAAAGCCGACCAGATTAAAGGATTTTGATTATAGCTTGCCAAGGGGCTATTTTGTTACAATTTGTACAGAAGACAGAAGAGAAATTTTATCCACCATTGTAGGGGAGGGGCTTGCTCCTCCCGAAGCACAATTATCAGCATATGGTGAAATTGCAAAAGAACAAATATTGTCTCTTGAAGCTCAATATTCAAACGTAAAAATAGATTCATTTGTTATAATGCCAAACCATATACATATGGTTCTTATTTTGCACGAAAATACGGGAGGAGCAAGCCCCTCCCCTACAATATCTGATGTTGTTTGCTCGTTCAAATCAAGGTGTGCTCGTGCTTCAAGAAATCTCGGCTTTAAAGGAAAGCTGTTTCAGCGCTCCTTCTACGACCATGTGATAAGAAACAAAGAGGACTATAAGGGGATCTCAAAATATATTTATGAAAACCCACTTAACTGGGAAAAAGATGAATTTTTTAAATAAAAAGGCACGGATTTCCGTGCCTTTTTGTTTTGTGTTTTTGTATTCTTCTGCTTCCTTTGTAAAGGGAGGCTTTAGGTATTATTTTGTAAGTAATGCTTCAACAAGCGCAAGTGCCTCACCGATTTTGGAAACGTCCTTACCACCACTCATTGCGCTGTCCGGACGTCCACCACCACGGCCACCTGTAACTGCACTAACCTCGCCAAGGATTTTTCCTGCGTGTGCGCCATTCTTAACTGCGTCCTTACCACAAACTGCGATGAAGTTTAGCTTCTCGCCTGAGTGAATTGCAAATACCGCAACTGCGCATGCGTCCTTATCCTTGATTGCGTCGCCAAGCGAGCGTACTGCGTCAGCACCCATATCTCCAAGGTCACAGGTAATAACGTTGTATGCGCCAACCCTCTTTGCGTTAGCAAGCAGGTCGTTTACGCGTGAGCCAGCCATCTTTGAATTGAGTGAATCAATCTCGCGCTTTAAGCCTCTAACCTCTTCGTTGATTGCGCCTGCGCGCTTAGCTATATCGTTTGCATTTTGGCACTTAAGCTCGCTTGCGGTCTTTTCAATAAGCGCTTCCTTGCTTTCGAGAAGACTAAGCACACCATAGCCAGTTGTTGCCTCAATTCTACGTACGCCAGCTGCAACGCCGATTTCGGAAATTATCTTAAACATACCAGCCTTCGCGGTGTTATCAAGGTGAGTACCACCACAAAGCTCGGTTGAGAAGTCGCCCATTTTAACCATACGTACAACCTTGCCGTACTTCTCACCAAAGAGAGCCATTGCACCGTTTTTACGTGCAGTATCAATATCTGTTTCAATTGTATCAACGCTTATACCGGACAAAATCGCCTCGTTAACAAGCGCCTCAACTCTTTTAATTTCGTCCTTTGTAAGTGCTTGGAAATGTGTAAAGTCAAAGCGTCCGATTTTCTCGTCAACATATGAGCCAGCCTGCTCTACGTGTGTGCCAAGCACCTGACGGAGTGCGGCTTGAAGCATATGAACAGACGAGTGGTTTCTTGCAATTGCCTCGCGTCTTGCCTTGTCAACTACGGCTGTAACTACGTCACCAACCTTAATCTCGCCACCCTCGATTTTGCACATATGAATATATACGCCATCGGATTTTTTAGTATCAACTACTGTCAATTCACAGCCATCGTTTGAAATTGTACCAGTGTCACCGACCTGACCACCGCCCTCTCCGTAGAAGGTGGTTTTATCAAGGACAACGGTTGCCTCTCCCTCAGAAAGAGCGCTAACGCTTTCACCATTTTCATCAATAATAGCAATAACCTTGCCCTCGGTAGAAAGTGTATTGTAGCCCTTGAACTCAGTCTTTGGAAGCTCAAGTGATTTTTCCTTATCCTGCCAGCCACTAATGCTTGCACGTGCATTTCTTGCTCTTTGCTTTTGCTCCTGCATAAGCGCATTAAAGCCGTCCATATCTGTATCAAGACCATTTTCCTCGGCAATTTCGCGAGTTAGGTCAATTGGGAAGCCAAATGTGTCGTAAAGCTTAAATGCATCGGCGCCATCAATTGTGCATTTGCCTGCTTCCTTCGCATCCTTAATAAAGCCCTCAAGAATTGACAAGCCTTGGTCAATTGTCGCATCAAAGCGCTCCTCCTCAAGAGCAAGCACCTTTTTAATGTAGTCAGCCTTTTCGCTAAGCTCCTTATATGCGTCACAGCTTTCGCCAATTGCAACCTCACACATCCTTACGAGGAATGGGTGGTCAATGCCAAGAAGCTTACCGTGACGGCAAGCACGACGAATGATACGACGAAGCACGTAGCCACGACCCTCGTTTGAAGGAATAACTCCGTCTGAAATCATAAACATAGCGCTTCTTGTATGGTCTGTAATTACACGGATTGAAATGTCATTATCCGCATCATCTCCATACCTTTTGCCTGCAATTTCGCACACAGTGTCGAGTATTTTGCGCACTGAGTCAACCTCAAACATATTGTCAACGCCCTGCATTACGCATGCCAAGCGCTCAAGACCCATACCGGTGTCGATATTCTTTTGTACAAGCTCAGTATAATTGCCGTTTCCGTCATTGTTAAACTGTGAAAATACGTTGTTCCAAATCTCCATATATCTGTCACAGTCACAGCCTGGCTTACAATCAGGTGAGCCACAGCCGTACTTAATTCCACGGTCAAAATATATTTCAGAGCAAGGGCCACAAGGGCCAGAGCCGTGCTCCCAGAAGTTATCAGCCTTACCAAGGCGAACAACGTGCGCTGGATTTACGCCGATTTTGTTTACCCAAATATCGTACGCTTCCTCATCGTTTTCGTAAATTGATGGCCAGAGTAAATCGCCGTCTATTTCAAGAGTTTTTGTTAAAAACTCCCAGGCAAACTCAATTGCCTCCTCTTTAAAATAGTCACCAAAGCTGAAGTTGCCAAGCATTTCAAAGAACGTGCCGTGGCGCGCTGTGTGACCAACCCTTTCAAGGTCAGGTGTTCTTATACATTTTTGGCAGGTGGTAACTCTTTTTGATGGTGGAGTTACCTCTCCTGTAAAGAACTTTTTCATCGGTGCCATACCCGAGTTTATAAGCAAGAGTGACTTATCGTTGTTTGGAACAAGCGAAAAGCTACCTAAGCGAAGGTGTCCCTTGCTTTCAAAATAAGAAAGATATTTTTCTCTTAAATCATTGAGTGAAGTCCATTTCATCTTAAAAATCCTCACATTTTGGTCATTAAAATTTAAAACACATACATTTTAGCATTATTATATTATTTTGTCAAGGAATATTTAAAACTTGACAAAGATTAAAGATAGGGTTATAATTTCTTTAGTACCATTTGGGGGTAAAATATGACTGATTTACTTACACTTCAAAAAAGCTTTATTCTTTCGCACCTTAAGACGGGCGATACCTGTGCCGACTTTACAATGGGCAACGGACACGACACCGCCTTTCTTTCAAAAGCGGTTGGTGTGGGTGGACACGTTTTCGCCTTCGATATTCAAGAGGGCGCGATTGAAAGCACCAAAAAAACCTTAGAAAAGGAAGGCTGTCCCCAAAACTACACCTTAATTCACGATTCGCACCACAATGCGAAAAACTACATTGAGGGAAAAATCAAGGCCGGTATGTTTAACCTTGGCTACCTCCCTGGCAGTAACAATAAATCCTTAACCACAAAGCGAGAAACAACCCTGCCCGCAGTTAAGGAGGCAATTAATATGCTTGACTCAGACGGCATTTTGCTAATTGCCGTTTACCCAGGACACGAGGAGGGGTATCTTGAGGGCATTATGCTTGAGGAGTATTTTAAAACAATAAGCCGTTTTGAAATGAGTGTTTCAAGGTTTCAAATCATCAACTCCGAAACATCCCCATACTTTTTTATAGTCGAGAAAAAATAGACACAGGGTGCCACTTTTAAAATAAATTCAAAGGAAACGTTATGATAAACAAGACGATTGCGGCAATATCAACTGCCCGTGGCAAGGGTGGCGTTGCACTTATTAGAATAAGTGGTGATGACGCACTGGAAATTGCCAAAAGGGTATTCAAATTAAAATCAAATAAAATCGAGCCACGTAAAAGCTATTATGGCGAAATTTTACGCGATGGCGAAATAATTGACGATGGAATTTTAACATATTTCCAAGCACCAGCCTCATTTACCGGTGAGGACGTTTGCGAAATATGCTGTCACGGTGGCATTTACGTAACCCAAGCAGTGCTTGAATGTGTGCTTAGCAGTGGGGCTACGTTAGCCGGTGCCGGCGAGTTTACAAAGCGCGCATATATAAACGGCAAGCTTACCCTTTCCCGTGCTGAGGCTATCGGACAGGTTATTGATGCAAAAACCGACTCTCAGCTTCGACTTTCCTCCTCTCTTGCAAGAGGAAACCTCTCGAGCAAAATTGAGGGTATTCGTGAAAAAATAGTTGGCTGTGTTTCGCACGCATACGCAACTATTGACTACCCTGACGAGGATATAACCGAAATTCAAATTAAAGAAATCTCCGACTGCCTTGATAGCGTTATTTCTGACCTTCAAGCGCTTAAGGGAACTTATCGTGCTGGCCGTGCAGTTTGCGAGGGAATCAAAACTGCGATTATAGGCAAGCCAAACGCAGGAAAAAGCTCAATTTACAATATGCTACTTGGCGAGGACTTGGCAATTGTCACCGACATTGCCGGTACAACTCGTGACGTTATTGAGGCTACTGCTTCAGTTGGTGGCGTTACGCTTAACCTTGCCGACACAGCAGGTATTCACGAATCATTTGATACTGTTGAAAAAATAGGCGTTGAGCGAGCAAAGAAAAAAATTGAAAGCTCAGAGCTACTGCTTTGCGTTTTTGACTCATCAAGGCAAGAGTGTGACGAGGACGAATTTATTCTTGAATGTGCCAAGGAAAAAGCCTCGATTGCCCTTATAAACAAAAGTGACACCGAGAACAAATTGTCAAAGGAATTTTTGCAAAAAATAGACACAGGGTGCCAAAAAACGATTTATATCAGCGCTAAAACCGAGGACGGCAAGGACGAGCTTGGCAGGACCTTAGCCGAGATGTACAGTCTTGGTCAAATTGACCTCTCAAACGACGCAGTGCTTGCAAACGCACGTCAGCTTAGTGCCACAAGCTTAGCGCTTGAAAGGGCTACCGAGGCAAGAGATGCCTTGCTTCTTGGTGCAACGCCAGATATAATCTGCTTTTCTCTTGAATCTGCCCTTTCTGAGCTTGACTTAATCGACAAGCGTGGCGTTAGCGAGGAGATTGTAAGTGCTATTTTTTCTCGCTTCTGCGTTGGAAAATAATCCAAAGTATAAATAAAGGTTGAAAATGGAAAACAAAAGATTTACAAAAAATGATAACGGCTTTATTTGCGAAAACTGTGGGCACGAGGTTTTGCCTCTCGGCTACACCTCAAGAAACCACTGCCCTAGGTGCCTTTGCTCTAAGCACGTTGATATAATGCCAGGCGACAGACAAAATGCCTGTGGTGGCGTTATGGACCCGATAAAGGTTGAAACAGACCCCAAAAAGGGCTACATTATTATCCATAAATGTCGCAAGTGTGGTGAAATCAAGCGTAACAAGGCGGCGCACGAGGCTAAAACACAGCCAGACGACATTAAAAAGCTAATTAAGCTAACGGCAGGTGGCTTTTAATGGGCGCGCCATGCACGCTTTGTCCAAGGGAATGTGGCGTTGACCGCCAGACCACGCTTGGCGCATGTGGCTCACCAGCTGAAATTTTAGTTTCTAAGGCTATGCTACACCATTGGGAGGAGCCAGTAATTAGTGGCACGCGTGGTAGTGGTGCAATCTTCTTTAGTGGGTGTCCACTAAAATGCATATTTTGCCAAAACAAGGATATCAGCCATGGCGGAGTTGGTAAAGGCGTTAGCGTAAGTGAGCTTGCAAAAATTATGCTCGATTTGCAAAAAAAGGGCGCGCACAATATAAACCTTGTCACACCGACGCACTACTCTGATAAAATTTTAGAAGCCTTAAAGCTTATTAAGGGAGAATTAAAAATCCCCGTTGTGTATAATACCTCGGGCTATGAAAAAGCAAGCGAAATTGAAAAAATAGCCGACCACGTGTCGATATTTTTAACCGACATTAAATATTTTTCGCCAGAGCTATCAAAAAAGTATTCCTCTGCCCCCGACTACTATGAGGTAGCAAGGGATGCCTTCTCTGCAATGCTAAAGGCAAGCCCAAAATGCGAGTATGACAAAAACGGACTTATGACAAGTGGCGTAATCTTAAGGCACCTTGTCTTACCATCGCACCGTCAAGATTCAATCTCTCTGCTTTCAGACATTGCAAGTAGCTTTGACGTTTCCAAATTCAAGCTTTCGCTTATGAGTCAGTACACGCCTGACTTTTACGAGGGTGAATTTAAGGAATTAAAAAGGAAGCTAACAAGCTTTGAGTATGAAAGCGTGCTTGAGCATGCTATCTGTCTCGGCTTTGACGGCTATATGCAGGAGCTTTCCTCCTCAAATAAATCCTACACTCCCGAATTTTAAGAACCGCCTTGTGCTACGTCACAAGATAATGCGGTTCTTTTTCTTTGGTCGTTTTAGACAAGCCACCACCGTCCTGTTTTGTGCAATATTATAAAATTATTATAATATATTGACATTTTTTTGTAGTTGTTGTATAATTATTATGTATACTTGGCATTCGTGTGCCAAGACTCTTATGAGTATTAACTTTTTTATGAGCGAGCAAGGGAGAGTATTATGAAAAAGCTTCGTTTTAAAATTCTAATGGCGACAATAGTAGCAGTTATGCTTCTTGCGTGCGTCTTTGTTATAAATGCGTTTGCCGAGGGCTCAACCTCGAGGGTTACCTTTGTGCAAAATGGCGCATCAACCTATAGTAAAATTGTAGCCGAGGGTGATTCAATCACATTGCCAACGCCAGAGGCGAGGATTGGTGGCACGGTTTACGGCTGGTTTGATAGAGACGGTAACTTCTACGAGTGTGGCGAAAGCATCACTCCTACAAAATCAGTTACTCTTTATTGTGCAGAGGGCGCCGAGATTGCACTTAGTGGTTCATTACCTCTTTCAATTTCGAAGGGCTTTAACTACATAAAGCTTAATTCAAGCATTTCTCTTACGTCAAAAATCGAATTGCCAGATGGCATTTACTATATTGATTTAAACGGAAACAACTTTTTCTTCGAGACCGAGGCTGACGGCTTTGTTGGTGAAAACTTTGGTCTTATCCTTGCAAACTCCTCAAGCGAAAAATCAACCCTTACTCATATAGCAGGCGGTGAGGAGGCGTTTTCCCTTAACTCCCTCATCTCCATCTCTCCAAACACCAAGATAAACAACCTTTCCTTTGTTATTAAGGATGGCGTTAGTGTCAAGGAGAATATGAATCTTATTTCAGTACAAAAGGATATTTCCTCATACGCAGGCGCACTTAGCATACAGCTTTACGGTGAGCTTGAGTCTGGAAAAATAATTCGTTCAACTGGCATTAGTGGCGCAACCTTTACAGTTTACGACGGCGCAAAGCTAACAACAGACTGTGAATACTACTTCGACGACGTTGTGGAAGAGAGCAACGGTGTCGCTGCAACGCTTATCATTTATGGTGGTGAGTTTTACGTTAACCACACAACAAGCTATGCCTCTGATACAACAAAGTTTAGGGCGCTTGTTTATGGCGGTAGCTTCTCAAAGAACACAACCGACTTTTTCTTCCAGGGCAACTACAAATCATCATACAATGCTACAACTACGTTATATGACTTCACAAAATGTGAGCATCATGGCTCACTAATTGAGCATGCCCCTGACTGTACGTCTAACGTTACACTTAATCATTTTTGTAAATATTGCGATACAGTATATGAAAAGAATTATCCAAATGGCGTTGGCCACTCATACACGCCAAAGTTAACCGAGGAAATTATAAACACCCCTGAGGAAACAAAGGCTGGTTGCTACACGCTCACCTGTACAAAATGCGGTCACCAAACAAAGGAATATACGTATCCTGACCCTGCAACCGTTTGGGTAACCGTTGGATTTATTGATTTCAAGGGCGACGTGCAATACGTGCGCTTCCCATCAACTGACCTTTATTCATTTGACGGCACAAAGGTTGTTTCCTTCTCTGCTGACGCGCTTTGGTACGACTACAAGAACAGCGACGGTGAGGTTGACTCCCTTTACATTCAGCAATCAAACGTATTCCATGTGGAAATTCCTCTTGGTGCAACCGATATTTACGGTGACTCAAAGGTTCAATATGGCGAGGAAACCCCTTATGGCGTATTTGTTCGTAACGACCATCTAAAGAGCGTTTCGTTCCCTGTTTCACTTAAAAACATTGACAAGTTTGCATTCTCATATATGACAAATCTTGAAACACTTATTGGCATTGAAAACGTTACAGGCACAATAGGTGAGCGCGCGTTTGAGCAAACGTCCGACAGCAAGCTTGTTATGACCAACCTTACCCTAAACGCAAAGACCATTAAAAAGGGCGCATTCAAAAACGTAAGAATGACAACCCTTACTCTTGGTGCTTCAGTTGGCTCAATTGAGCAAAACGCATTTGCGCTTGATTCCGGCATTACTTCGCTTCTTAAGGAAATTTTCATCGAGGACAATCGTCTTGGTGAGGAAAAAACCGTACAGGAGGTTTATGCTAACCTTAGAAAGGGCATGTCAAGCGGACATCAATTTGATGGACAAAGAATTGTATTCACCAACCACGATTATGTATCTGTTACAGTTGAATCAACATGTGAGACCTACGGCTACGACCTTCTTACATGCTCACGCTGTGGCTTTAACGAGAAGAGCAATTTCTCAGACACATTAGCTGAGCATAAATATATTCCTCACAACAAGCCTGCAACCTGCCAAGCACTTGGCTACGAGGGCGAAATTTGCACAGTTTGCAACTACATTCACGTAATTAATGACCTTTACTACGACAGAAATAACCACTCATACACACACAAAGAGGTTCCTTATCCAGCCGAAAAGGGCTTCTCTATCTGTGTTGACCCATACTACACATTAGGACAATGTATCTGTGGCGCGGTTGAAAAGGATATCCCAGAAAACCGTAGCGAGATTCACTTACCTGCTGAAGGCGCTGACCACGTATGGAAGGAAACAATAGAAACAGCAAACACCTGTGGTGACTGGGGACTTTCAAGATATGACTGCTCAGTTTGTGGTCTTTCCCGTACTGCATCAACAAAGCCAACAGAGGACCATACTTGGGAATTTACAGTAACTGTTCCTGCCACCTGTAAGGAGGGTGAAAAGGGTCTTGCAACCTGCTCAGTTTGTGGGCAGAAAAAGGACACCACATCTCCAACCGTAGACCCTAACGGTCACGTTATAAAGGATGGCGACCCTGGTGAGGTTGTTCAAGAGCCTACCGAGGTTCACACCGGCTCAAGGCGTTACTTCTGTGCGCTTTGTGGCAAGGAATTCTTTAGAGACATTCCAACGCTTGAGCCAACCGACGATGAAATTTCACCAATGATGATTGTCGGCATTGTAATCGGCGTTGCATTTGGCATACTTCTTGTTGCCGGTCTTGTTCTTACATTTGTATTCACATTTACTAAGAGAAGAAGCAAGGCAAGAGGCTATCGCTTTGGCTTTAATACAATTAAAAATGGTGGTGAAAGCACCAGCAAATCCGTTGCCGAGCAGCTTGCTGCTATGAACCTTTCCGAGGAGCTTCCTCCTGAGGTTGAAATCGGCGAAAACGGTCTTGTTGACGAGGAGGCTGCATTTACCGCTTACATGGATGCAATCAGTGGCTTTGACGCTACAAGAGAGCTTAACATTGCAGAAGAAGAGCCAACCGAAGCTGAGGCTGTCAACCCAGACCTTGCTTGGCAGGCTTACGTTGATGCAATTAACAAGGAATATGAGGAGACTATGGAAATCAGCTTGCACGAGGAGCAAAATCAAAAATCCTTTGCTGAGATGATGGACGAAACCGTAATTGACCTTGGCATTGGCGAATTAAATCAAGAATTTAATGAGGACGACGTCCAAATGAAGCCTCTTGACGAGGAAGAAAAATAATTAAACATCAAAGGGGCAAGCCACCGTGCTTGCTCCTTTTTATAAATTGAAGGTATTTCATTAACAAATAAAGCATTGTAAATTGGCTTGACTATTATATAAAGAAGACCGTGTGCTTTTGGCACACGGCTTCCTTGTAAAAATTTTAGAGAGTTTATTATTTTGTGGATTAGCCCGCTTGTTTGCTTTACCAAGGACTGTGCTTAGTCCTTTTTTTCGTCACCTTGAGAGGCAGGGGCTTTGAGTTCCCTATTTTCGTTTGCCTCTTCTTTCTCGGCTGCGTCTTTATCATCTTGTGGTTTTACGCCCTTTGAGTGACACATATCCTTCATTGCACAGCCACCACAGCCACATGAGCAGCTGGTTTTTCCCTTTGCCTTATTTACAATCATAACTACAACTATTGCTACTATTATTGCTATAATTATAGCTCCGGCTATTATTGTTGGCCACATACGCGCCCCTCCTTCTTATTTATGCGCTGATTTTATCTGCGCTTTTTTCTTTTTTGGTAAAAATCTTTTTTACTATGTTAATTAACGAAAACTTCGCTGGTTTGAATAGCAGATATAGGAACACTGCCAAAAGCACAAACGCTATAACCGTCCAAACGGAGAATGAGCCCCATCTGAATAGCTTGCCAATTTGGTAAACGATAAGTGACATAGCGTAAGCAAAGCCTGTCATATAAGAAATAGTCGCAATTGTCCATTTTCTGTTGTTCATTTCGTTCTTTATCGCGCCAATCGCTGCAAAGCAAGGAGCACAAAGAAGATTGAATATCATAAACGAGAATCCCTTGAGATAGCTTCCGTCAAGGAACTCGTCGCCTGCCGTTTCTATTCCACCACTGGACATAGTGCCAAGCGCACCAACAACCTCCTCCTTAGCTACAAGGCCAAGTATCGTTGCGACGCTTGTTTCCCAGCTCTCTCCAAATCCGAGAGGCTTAAATACAACTGAAATGCCCTCTCCAAGCATTTGGAGAATCGACTTACAGTTACATTCATCTTGAATAAAGCGAATTCCCTTGTGGTCTATTTCCTCAACCGTAATAGTGCCGTCCTCATTTTCAATAACGTGAACATGCTTTTGCTTTTCAACCAATGGGCGACCTTCATCATCAGTAGCGATTTCGCCATCAGCATCAAGCACCACTGTTTGTTTCTCGCTTGTGTCCTCGATGGTTACGTTTTGTCCAACCCAAATTAGCACGCTTGCTAAGAGAATTACAGTTCCCGCGCGCTTAACGAAGCTCCATCCACGATCCCACGTTGACTTGAAAACGTTTTTCGCAGCTGGCACGTGATACTCAGGAAGCTCCATTACAAACGGAGATGGATGACCCTTAAATGCCTTAAATTTCTTAAGTATTATTCCAGAGCAAATAACCGCCGCTATTCCTATAAAGTAGGCGCTTGTTGCAACCAATGCACCACGCCATCCTCCTCCAAAAATGCTTCCTGCTACAAAACTAACTATCGGCATCTTTGCAGAGCAAGGAATAAAGCCTGTTGTCATAATTGTGATTTTACGGTCATTTTGTTGCTCGATTGTACGGCTTGCCATAATACCAGGCACGCCACAGCCTGATGCAATAAGCATAGGGATAAAGGATTTTCCCGATAGACCAAAGCGTCTAAAGAGTCTGTCCATAATAAACGCAATACGTGACATATAGCCACAGTCCTCAAGGAGTGAGAGTAGCAAGAATAGAATGAGCATTTGTGGCACAAAGCCAAGCACTGCGCCAACACCGCCAATTACACCGTCAGCAATCAAGCCAACAAGCCAGTCGGCAACGCCCCAGCCCTCAAGCAAGCTGGTAGCACCCGGAACAATCCACTCACCAAAGAGCTTTTCGTTCATAAACTCAGTTGAAAGTGCCCCAACCGAACCAATTGCTAAAAAGTAAACGGCGAACATAATAAGTGCAAAGATAGGAATTGCAAGCCATCTGTTTGTGACAATTCTGTCAATCTTATCAGAAATTGACATTTTGTCCTTGCCAGGCATTCTCTTTTCAACAATTTTCGTTACGTAATCGTATCTTTCACTTATGATAATACCTATGCTGTCGTCATCAAGCTCATTCTCAAGACCCTTGATAACAGCCTCTATTTCATCTCGTGTTTTTTCATTTAGGTCAATATGTGCACAAATTTCCTCGTCTCGCTCAAAGAGCTTTACGCTCATCCAACGAAGCTCGTTTTCCTCAATATATCCGTGGGAAATGAGCCTTTCGATTTTTCCAAGCACACTTTCTACTCTCGGCGAGAAGATATCTCTTTTCATAGAAGGCTTCTTTGCTGAAACCTCTATTGCCTCAAGTGCAACCTCTTTAATTCCCTTGTTTTTAAGCGCGGAAATTTCAATTACCTTACAACCAAGCTCCTCTGAGACCTTTTTAAGGTTAAGCTTGACTCCTCTCTTGGCTACGATATCCATAAAGTTTACCGCAATAACCATAGGGATTCCGAAATCAAGAAGCTGTGTTGTTAAATATAAGTTTCTTTCAAGGTTTGTGCCGTCAACTATGTTGATAATAGCGCTTGGATGCTCCTCAACTAAGTAATTTCTTGCAACAATTTCCTCAGGAGTATATGGGGAAAGGGAGTAAACACCGGGCAAGTCAGTTAAAATAACCTCCTTGTTCCACTTTATTCTTCCCTCTTTTTTCTCAACAGTTACGCCTGGCCAGTTACCAACGTATTGGTTTGAGCCGGTAAGGGCGTTAAAGAGTGTGGTTTTACCAGAATTGGGGTTTCCAACTAATGCAATTTTAATTGACATTATTTGTAACCTCCTCTTTCTTTGATGATAGCTTTTCTATAAGCACCATCTTTGCATCCTCCTTACGTAGGCTAAGCTCATAGCCACGTACGGTCAATTCAAATGGGTCACCCAACGGAGCAACCTTTCTTATGTAAATTTCGACACCCTTAGTAATACCAAGGTCCATAATGCGTCGTCTGATTGGCCCAGTGCCCTCAACCTTTAGCACCTTAACTGTATCGCCAACCCTTGCATTTTTTAAGGTCATCTTATTTGCCTCTCTCCCTCAAATTCGAGTTAGTCTTGCCTAACTACGCAGTTAGTTTAGCATAACTAACCCGTTTTGTCAAGCCTTTTTAGTAAATTTTTCAAAAAAATTTCTGTTAACCTTGTACTCATATTCCGTAAAAAAATTTTTGAAGAATTTTTAGTCTTATTTTGATTAAATTAAATAATAAGGTAGAGTTTTGAAAAACGACTACCTTGACAAAAAAATCCAAAAATTGTATAATGTTGAATGAAACAAACGGGAGGTGAGGACTTGGAAAAATACACTGTAACTGGTATGAGCTGTGCTGCGTGCGTTGCACGTGTTGAGCGCGCTGTTAAGGGCGTAAAGGGCGTTGAGTCCTGTCAGGTAAATCTCTTAACAAGCTCAATGAACGTTAGTGGCACCGCAAGCGAGGCTGAAATTGTGCGTGCTGTTTCTAAGGCTGGCTACTCTTGTAAAAAAGCATCAAGCCAAGGGGCTGATGAAAGCATTTTAAAGGACAAGGAAACCCCTATTCTACTAAAAAGGCTTATTATTTCAGTTGTCTTTTTACTGCCACTTATGTATTTTTCAATGGGCTCTCATTTTGGCATTTTGCCAAGCTTTATAAGGGACAAATATTTAGTGCTTGCCTTTATACAGTTCTTTCTCTCCCTTGTTATCTTAATTATCAATAAAAAATTCTTTATAAATGGCGTAAGAGGCGTTTTTAAGCTTTCTCTTAATATGGACACCTTGGTTTCTCTTGGCTCTGGCGTTTCGTTTATTTACAGCACGGTGCTTCTTGTTTTGATGTGCATAAACGCAAAAAACAGCGATTATTTAATGAACGTTTTTCACGAAAAGGGCTTGTACTTTGAGTCAGCCGCTATGATTTTGGCGCTTATCACAATAGGCAAAGCGCTTGAAGCCTTTTCCAAGGGAAAAACAAAAAGCGCTCTTAAAAATCTAATCAAGCTAAAGCCAAAGAGTGCTACCTTGCTTCGTGACGAGACTGAAATAGAGGTTCCCATTGAGGAAATTATGGTGGGCGATATATTCGTTGTCAAGGCGGGTGGTGCTGTCCCTGTTGATGGTGTGATTATTTCTGGCGCAGGCTCATTTGATGAGTCGGCGCTGACTGGTGAGAGTATTCCCGCTGACAAATGCGAGGGCACAAAAATCTTTGCCTCATCCCTAAACACCTCTGGCTATGTGGTTGCAAGGGCAAGCGAGGTTGGCGAGGAAACATCTCTTGCCAAAATTATAAAAACGGTCTCCGACGCAGTCTCAACAAAGGCTCCAATTGCAAAAATAGCCGACCGCGTGTCTGGATTTTTCGTTCCTGTCGTTATAGGAATCGCTGTTTTGACAACTGTAATTTGGCTCATCTGTGGCGCTGATTTCGGCTACAGTCTTGAGCGAGGAATTTCAGTGTTAGTTATAAGCTGTCCGTGCGCACTTGGGCTTGCAACCCCAGTTGCAATAATGGTTGGCAGTGGAATCGGTGCAAAAAAGGGAATTTTATTCAAGGACGCTGGCAAGCTTGAGGCGCTGGGCTCTTGTGATATAATTCTTCTTGACAAAACCGGTACAATTACCGAGGGCAAGCCTGAGGTAACTGACGTAATAGAGCTTAACGCGGGCAAGGACGAGCTTTTAAAATACGCATACTCTCTTGAAAGAATGAGTGAGCACCCTCTTGCCAGTGCGATAAATGATTACGCAGAAAAAGCCTCTTTAGACCATTTTGAGGTAAGCGAGTTTAAAACGCTTTTGGGAAGTGGCGTATCAGCAAAAATAGATGGTGTGCCTTGCTTTGGCGCAAGCTATTCCTACACAACCGAAGTACTTGGAAAATCCGGAGTGTTAAGCGAGCATTTTGAGCGTCTTTCCACCGAAGGCAAGACCCCTTTGTTTTTTGTAAAAAACGACACTCCCCTCGGTATAATTGCCGTGCGCGACAAAATCAAGGACGATAGTCGCGAGGCAATCTCCAAGCTTAAAAGGATGGGACTTTACACTGTTATTTTATCGGGCGACAACGAAAAAACCGCCAAGGCAGTAGCAAGCGAGGTGGAGGTTGACTCCTACATTGCAGGCGTTATGCCAGATGAGAAGGCGAAGGTGGTTGAGGATATGAAAAAGCGAGGTAAGGTTATTATGGTCGGCGACGGAATTAACGACTCCCCCGCCCTTGCAACCGCTGACGTTGGAATTGCAATAGGCGCAGGCACCGACGTTGCAATTGACACAGCAGATATCGTGCTTGTAAAAAGCAAGCTTAGCGACTGTGTAAGCGCCATTAAGCTTAGCCGTGCAACAATTAAAAACATCAAGGAAAACCTATTTTGGGCATTTATTTATAATTTGATAGGTATTCCTTTGGCAGCAGGCGCATTTATTTATATAACTAATGGCGTCTTAACCCTTACGCCTGTGGTCGGCGCACTTGCAATGAGCCTTTCAAGCATTTGCGTTGTATTAAATGCCCTTAGGCTGAATCTATTTAACGAAAATCGAAAATATTCTAAGAAAAGAAAAGCAATTAAAAAAGAGGTAGAAAGCACTATGGAAATTATTTTAAAGGTCGAAGGCATGATGTGCCATCACTGTGAAGCAAGAGTTAAGGACGCACTTCAAGCGATCAAGGGCGTTCTGGCTGCCGAGCCAAGCCACGAAAAGGGTGAGGTTAAAATCACTCTTAGCCGTGAGGTAGCAGTTAAAAAATTAAAGGCTGTTATCGAAAAGCAGGGCTACAAGGTTACAGAATAATAAAGCGCGCCATGATAGGCGCGTTTTTTATTTGACAAAATCTACATTTTATGATATAATAGCATAGTAGTCTAAGAAAAGGAGCGCCAACGTATGATTATTAAGGAATCTGCCGAGAATTATCTTGAGTCAATTTTAGTTATAAAATCTGATAAGGGACACGTGCGCTCTATCGATATTGCAAACGACCTTGGCGTTTCAAAGCCAAGCGTTTCTGTGGCTATGAAAAACTTCCGTGAGGAGGGCTATATCACCGTTGACCCCGACGGCTTTATCGACCTTACCGACAAGGGTCTGACAATTGCTAAGCGCGTATACGAAAGGCACCAAATTATCTCTGAGGCGCTAATGGCTCTTGGAGTTAGCCGTGAGACTGCTCTTGACGACAGCTGTAAAATTGAGCATGTTATAAGCGAGGAAAGCTTCCTCAAAATTAAGGAGTTTTTAAATTCTAAATCGTAATTTTGGCGCGCATGGGCTTTTTCTTGTGTGCGCTTTTATATTTTAAATCTAAAAGGAGTGATTACCAATGAGTGAGCTTGAAAAGGATACTCTTTTGCAAGGTGACGATGACAAGGTGGTCGAGGCTATAGCTGCTGACGAAAAGCCAGCCGAGACACAAGCGCCAAAGCCAGCCAATGCGCCAGTGCAAGAGGGTGAGCCAAATGACTTCATCGTTTACACCTATAAATTAACAAAGGACTACGGCAAAATGCTTGCCCTAAAAGGGGTAAGCCTAAATTTAACAAGGGGAAAGATAGTTGGTCTTCTCGGCCCTAACGGAAGTGGCAAGACAACGCTTATAAAAATTCTTTCAGGTCTTTTAACCAAGACTGACGGTGGCGTGCTTGTTGACGGCAAGGAGATAGGCATTGAGACAAAGGCGGTCATTTCCTACCTTCCAGAAAGACCTTATTTCAGCTCTTGGATGAGGGTTGAGGACTGCATTAAGTACTTTGAGGATTTCTACGAGGATTTCAGCCGAGAAACTGCCGAAAAAATGCTTTTAGACCTTGATATTGACAAATCAAAAAAGCTTCGCACCCTTTCAAAGGGAACAAAGGAAAAGGTACAGCTTGTTTTGGTTATGTCAAGAAAAGCAAAGCTTTATTTGCTTGACGAGCCTATTGCAGGCGTTGACCCTGCTGCGCGCGATTACATTCTTGACACTATTATTTCCAGCTATAATAAGGAAGCAACCATTGTTATTTCCACACACTTAATTTCCGACATTGAAGGCGTGCTTGACGAATACGTATTTATCAAAAACGGCGAAATTGTCGAGCATGGAAATGCAAAGGAATACGTAGAAAACAATGGTCAATCCCTTGATGAGCATTTTAGGGAGGTGTTTAAGTATGTTCGCTAAGCTATTAAAATATGATATGAAGGCAACCAAGCGCATTGGAATACCTATGCTTATAGGCGTTTTAGCTGTTATTGTTCTTTCCGTAATTAATTCGCTTTTCGGTGCATTTATAAGCGACGTTACATATCTTGAGCTTGAGGAGCTACCAAAGCTTTTCCAAGAAAGTGAGGGCGCACTTCTTGCCCTTACTGTTGCGTGCTTGCTTGGCACACTTGCATCTTACCTTCTTAACGTAATTTGCACAGCCCTTCTTTCAGCATCCGTAATTGCTATAATTGTAATTAACCTTGTTAATTTTTACAAGTCACTAATCACTGACGAGGGATATTTGGCATTTACGTTGCCAGTTTCACAAAGTGAAATTCTTTCCTCAAAGATTATAAATGCAATTATTTGGGACCTTTCCTTTGGCGCACTATATCTTGTTGGATTTTTGGCAAGCCAAGCGCCTACATTTATACGTTCAACCTATGTAAATATGGAATATATGCAGCTGCTTGACCCTGATTTTACATTCTGGGATTCACTAACCATGCAGTTTGGTCTTGAGGGCGTAAACGGCTTTAATATTTTAGCAGTACTGCTTTTGTTTGTTGCCTTTTACATTGCAATTACAATCGCGCTACAAATATTTATGTTCTTTACAGTGTTCCTCGGTGGCGTGGTTGCAAAAAAGCGCAAATTCCTTGCCTCAATCGGCTTTACCGCAGCAGGATATGGAACATATTACATTGTTGAATTAATTATAGTTGGCATAATTTTGGCAGTGTGCATTGTGTTCCTCTTCGTTGCAGATGCCGAGGTAATAACAGGCCTTGTGGCAGCAAATTTACTACTGCTTTCAGTAAACGTAATATTGCTTATTTCAATTATCGTTTTGGTGGGACTATCTGTTTTATTCTATTTCCTAACAAAATGGCTAATGACCAAAAAGCTAAATCTACCATAAAAGAAAAGCGTCCCCTCGGGGCGCTTTTTATATTATATTTAAGTATGCTATAAGCACGCTTTTTCACTGACGAGCGCATTGCCTAATTTAAAAATTTTAAAAATTTTAAATTTCCTATTGACAAACAAAATTTTATGTGATAGAATAAGGTGCGTTGCAGGACAACTATGCTGGTGTGGCTCAATGGCAGAGCAGCTGATTTGTAATCAGCAGGTTGATGGTTCGACTCCGTTCACCAGCTCCAAAGTCCTGCAACTTTTAATGGGGGATTTCCCGAGCGGCCAAAGGGGGCAGACTGTAAATCTGTTGTCAACGACTTCGCTGGTCCGAATCCAGCATCCCCCACCAAAAAAATCGACAAGTTTCGACTTGTCGATTTTTTTATTCAAGCCGCAGGCTTGGTATGTAATCACGCGTCAGCGTGTATGGTATCGCCGTAGGCGCATGGAATCATCAAAGGTGCATTTTCTGCGGCTTGATTCCATACCGTCTTGCAACGGATTCCATACAATGTTTTGCATTGATTCCATACACGCCTCACGGCGTGATGTGGCGCACGAGTTCAAGTCCATACGAAAACTCCCCGAAATATCTTTTTTGTTTATCCAAGCCGCAGGCTTGGTATATCATCACGACGCAGTCGTGAATATCATCAGCCCCTTTGGGGCTGTATCTCATCACGCGCCTGCGTGCATCTTGCCTGCGGCTTGATGTTATACAACACTATATGTGTTGATGATATGCAATTCCTATGGAATTGATGATATGCAAGGCTACGCCTTGATTTATTTACAAAAGCATGGTATAATAAAGCCATCGATAAATAAGAATTTGATAAGCGGAGGTAATTTATTATGAAAAAAGCTTTGGTGCTTGTTCTGACATTTGTATTAGTTTTAGGATTAAGCAGTTGTGCACAGAAGGAATACGAATTACCGTGGGATCACTTCTGCTATTCTGCTAACGACGGGAGTGTCATAGAGCTTTCCTCAGAACAAAAAGAGGTTATCATCGACTTGCTTAACAATGGTAAATGGTACGGAGAAATCGCAAAATGCACCTCCGACGTAAAGTTTGCAACGAAACGTCAAAGCATCGGTTATTGCATAAGTGAAGGAATCTTTAACGATTTCACTCAAAACAAATCTTTGCGACTTTCAGATGAAGATAGAAGTACAATTAATGGATATTTGGTAAAACAGGCGACAAAGTTGATCGATATTGAAAAATATAAGGCTCTTAAGATAGAGGATACGACATCTATTGAAGTGGTATACGATTATATTAAGGGCGAATTTACTACTTACGAATTTGTCATTGATAACCAAGAAACAATCGAAGATATCATGACAGAAATAGTAAATATGGAACTTAAGAAGTATCCCGAAGATCAGGATATAGATTTTTATCAACGTTGGATTACCGTTAAACAAGGTGATAATGAATATCTCATCAACTTAGCATACGTTTCTGACAACTACGGAAACAGTTATTTGTGTCAATCTCAAACAGTGTGTGAAATTATTGAAAAATACATTGAAGATAACTTGATTCAATAACGTCAAACCCCAATTTGTCGGGCAGAAGCACAAAAAAATCAGACACCTTTTGTTCGTTCCCCCCCTGTTTAGACACCTTTTATCACGTTTAAGGCACAAAAAAAGGACACCAATTGGGTGTCCTTTTTTGTGCTTTGAGCTATCGAATGCCAAGCCAAAATGCCTCGGCTATGCCGAGAATCCATCCTTGCCTGTATCTTTTTCTATACCCTATAAAATTTAAAAGCCTCGGAAGCAGACTCCGAGGCTTTATTTGTATAAAAATTATTTTGCGTAGTCAACTACACGGCTTTCACGAATTAAGTTAACCTTGATTTGTCCAGGATACTCAAGCTCGCTTTCTATCTTCTTAACGATATCGCGTGCAACAAGTGCCATTGTGTCATCCTTGATTTGCTCAGGCTTAACCATAATACGAATTTCACGACCTGCTTGAATTGCAAAGGTCTTTTCAACGCCATCAAAGCTATTAGCAATTTCCTCAAGCTTTTGTAGACGCTTTATGTAGTTTTCAAGATTTTCACGTCTTGCGCCAAGTCTTGCCGCTGAAATTGCATCAGCTGCTTGAACGATAACGGCAATGATTGATTGTGGCTCAACATCATTATGGTGCGCCTCAATTGCGTGAACAATCTCGCGTGATTCCTTGTACTTCTTAGCTACGTCAACACCAATTTGTACGTGTGAGCCCTCGATTTCAGCAGTAAGTGCCTTACCAATATCGTGGAGCAAGCCCGCACGCTTAGCAAGAGTAACGTCTGCGCCAAGCTCAGCTGCCATAACACCAGCCAAGGTTGAAACCTCTACCGAGTGTGTAAGAACGTTTTGACCATAGCTTGTTCTGTATTTTAGACGGCCAAGGAGCTTAACAAGCTCATTGTTAAGGCCGTGTACGCCTGTTTCAAAGGTAGCCTTTTCACCAGCCTGCTTAATTGTAGCCTCAACCTCACGACGTGCCTTTTCAACGGTCTCCTCAATTCTTGTTGGGTGAATACGTCCATCTGAAATAAGCTTTTCAATTGAGAGTCTTGCAATTTCACGTCTAACTGGGTCAAAGCCAGAGATTGTAATTACCTCTGGGGTATCATCGATAATAAGCTCAACGCCTGTGAGGTTTTCAATAGCGCGTACGTTACGTCCCTCACGTCCGATAATTCTGCCCTTCATCTCATCATTTGGAAGTGCTACAACTGAAATTGTAGCCTCCGAAACGTGGTCTGCCGCGCATCTTGCAATAGCAAGTGAAATAATGTTTTTAGCCTTTTTATCAGCCTCTTCCTTAAATTCCTCCTCAAGCTCAATAAGCTTTTGCGCTTGCTCGTGCTTAACATCGTCCTCAAGTGCCTGAACGAGGGCAGCCTTGGCCTCCTCCGCTGAGTATCCTGAGATCTTTTCAAGTAATTTAAGCTGTGTTTCGTGTGCTTGTGATAGCTTTTCTTTGATTTCTTCTGTTTCTTTAACCTTGTTTGCCAACAATTCTTCTTTCTTTTCTATTGCATCAACCTTACGGTCAAGGTTTTCTTCCTTGTTAGCAAGACGGGTTTCTTGACGGTTTAATTCTGAACGGCGCTCTCTAACCTCAGCCTCAAGCTCTTTTCTTGAAGCAATAATTTCTTCCTTCGCCTCAAGCATATACTCTTTACGCTTGGTTTCTGCCGTTTTTATAGCATCCTCAAGTAGCTTCTTTGCTTGTGCTTCAGCTGAGCCTATCTGCTTTTCAGCAACAGCTTTTCTTATAATAAAGCCGGCTACAACACCAACGATTGCGCCAACTACTAAGCAACCTAAGCCAATGAGGAGTACAAAATACCATTCCATCTTGTTTACCTCCTATTAGATTTTCCTATGTGAAAGGTTTTTATCAAACCAAGTTTCAGCAAGCCAAGACCCCTTTCAAACGCGTCTAAGCCGTGCATTTAGCCAGCCGTGTAATCAAAAGTCTGTTCTTGCCTTTAACGCTTTTAGCAGACTTGCTCCTTGTAGTATTTTTATACAACTGCGTCACAATTCTACTAAAATCATTTAAAAATGCATCGGTTTAGATGCCTTGCAATTTCGAACAGCCAGTAGGCTTGTAGGCAAGGCATAAAAATCGAAGCAAATTAAAAAATTTACAAGATTTTTTAACATAGCATAGAAGACTACTGGCAGTTCCAAATCGCGTTTAGCCAGGGGTCTTGGTTTGCTACATTATAATTTTATAATATATACTTGTCAATGTCAAGAGAAAAACCGAAAATAATTGCATTTTTCGAGTTGACACGCGCATAAATATATTTTATAATTATTATAAGCGCTAAATGGCGCGAAGGGTGGTATTTATGAAGCTTTCAGGCATATCAAAATTCAACTTTACAAAAGAGATTAACAAGGGTGCACTTTTAACTGCAATTAACAAAAATGGTGATGTCAACACTATGACCGTTTCATGGGGACAATGTGGCATTTTGTGGGGGCGCAAGGTGTGTACTGTTTATGTACGCCCACAAAGATACACCTACGAGTTTTGCGAGGATGGCGACACTGTGACCCTTTCGTTTTTTGGTGACGAAAGGCGCGACACGCTTGCCTTCTGTGGCACAAAAACAGGCAGGGACGTGGATAAATTTGAGGTGTGTAGCCTCAAATATGACCTTATAAACGGGGCTCCCGTTTTTAGTGACGCTAAGGTGACACTAATTTTAAAAAAGCTTTACGCACAAGACCTTAAGCGTGAGTGCTTTACCAATGAAAGCCCACTTTCAAGCTACAAAAATGGCGATTTTCACAGGGCATACATCTGTGAGATAATAGACGTAATTACTAAATAGCAAAGGCAGGATAATAAAATGAAGGACGCAAGATGGATTACCAACAAATGCGCAGGAGCAAGTGATAATGCAACCTATTTCTTTAAAAGGAGCTTTTTGCTTGACAAGGTGTCAAGCGCCACTATTGAAATTAGCGCTCAGGCACGCTATAAGCTCTTTATAAATGGTGAATTTGTTGCGTGTGGCCCTTGCAAGGGCACGCGTGAAAAAACATATTTCGACGCACTTGACGTAACAAAATATTTAAGCGTTGGCGAAAACGAGATTTTTTGTGAGGTTTTACAGCTTGTTTCTGATGATATGCAGGGCAAAATGTCACCTATTGAGGGCGTAATTCGTGTTGGGGCTGCTCTTCTCACCTTGGAGCTTCGCTGTGGAGATTTTGTCCTCAAGACAAACGAGGACTGGCTCACCGCCAAAGCGCCTGTAAAGCATCTAAGCGCATCAAGCTGTTATTCTGCTACAACACGTGAAATTCACGACAAAACGCTCGACCCTGTGTGGGAAAACGCAGTTATACAGACTGGCGTTTCCAACGCCGAGGTTGACCACTACTGGTGGGGCTCAACAAATAAATGCTTCCTTTACGAAAGACCTATTCCAATGCTTGATTTCAGCGACAAAACAAGCATTGTCAAATACGATGGCGAGTTTTTTGAGGCTGATTATTTAACCTTCGGCTTCCCCACCTTTAAAATTTCAGGCAAGGGCACGCTTCGTCTTTACTATTTCGAGTGCTTTACCGAAATTCAAGGCAAGACAAACAACGTTCGCACCGACAGAAGCCTCGATTTTACAAAGGAAATGTATGACGAGATTATAGTTGACGGTGAGACAACCTTCCAGCCGTTTTGGTTCAGATGCTTCCGCTTTATTAAGCCAGAGGCGCAGGGTGATATTACAGTTGAGCTTGTAAATATGACAGAGGTTAACTACCCTATGTTCCCAAGAGCTGACTACGATTTCGGTAGCAAGGTAGATAACAAGCTATGGGAAATTAGCGTGCGCACGCTTCAGCGCTGTATGCACGAAACATATGAGGACTGTCCATTCTATGAGCAATTACAGTATTGCATGGACACATCAACACAAATGATATTTAACTATCAGCTAACAAGCGACGACCGTCTTGCAAGAAAGGCTATGGATGATTTTGCAGCATCACAGCTTGCAAATGGTCTTATGCCATCAAGGACACCTTCAGTTGGTGACCAGCATATTCCTTCGTTCCAATTCTACTTTATATTTATGGTTTATGCGCACTATACAAGATTTGGCGACGTTGACCTTGTAAGAAAGCACCTGCGCGCTATCGATGGCGTTTGTGAGTGGTTTACTAACCATATAAATGACGACGGCGTCGTTGGGCAAAGCAAGTATTGGAACTTTGTTGACTGGGCGACCCCTTGGGGCTATGTTAAGGACGAAAACGATGGTGGTGTGCCTGTTGGAATCCATGGTGGAGTTATTGGACTTTACAACCCAATGATGGCGTACTTTTTGCAGTGTGCAGCCAAGCTAAACTTCGTTTGTGGCAGAGCTGACGTTGCAAACGAGTATTTGGCTACTGCCGAGATGCTAAAGAAAAACACCGAAAAATATTTCTGGGACAAGGAAAAATGCTTATACGCTGACAACCTTGAGCACACAAAATATTCACAGCATATGCAGACTTGGTGTGTGCTTAGTGGCTTGGCAACTGGTAGAAAAGCAAAAAAGATTATGAAAAACTCCCTTGCCCTTGAGGCAAAGGCAACGTATGCATTTGCATATTTCTATTTTCGCGCACTTGAGATTTGTGGCATGTACGAAAAGACCAAGGAAATGATGGACTCATACCGTGGACTTTTGAAGCTAAACTGCACAACAGTGCCAGAAACTCCTACGTATTCAAGAAGTGACTGTCACGCGTGGGGCGCACTTGCAATTTATGAGTTTAGCGCAACCGTGCTTGGCGTGCGCACCTATGACGTAAATGAAAAATCCGTTTCAATTAAGCCTTACATTAAGGGTAGAAAATACGCCAAGGGAACTGTATCAACTATTGCTGGTGACGTTACTGTTTCTTGGAAAAAGTCGGGGGACGTATTTGAAATCGCCATTGAAAGTGAGCAAAACGGAGTTAAAAAATACATCACCCTGCCAAATGGCGAGGAAGTTATAACAAGCAAGAAAAAATCAAGCTATAAATGCAAAATATAAGAGGTAAAAAATGAAAATAGCACTAATTGCACACGACAAGAAAAAATCAGATATGATAAATCTTGCAATTAAGTACAAGGATACGCTTGCAAAGCATACCCTTTATGCAACCGGCACAACCGGCACGCTTGTAATGGGCGAAACAGGACTTTCAATTAACCGTATGAAGAGTGGCCCACTTGGCGGTGACCAACAAATTGGCTCAATGGTGGCAGAAGGAAAATTAGACCTTATAGTTTTCCTACGTGACCCTCTAACCTCACAACCACACGAGCCGGACGTAAGCGCACTTCTCCGCCTTTGCGACGTGCAGTCAATCCCGCTTGCAACAAACGTAAAAAGCGCCGAGATTATGCTAAATGCTCTTAGTAAAAACGAAATCTAATCCACTGCAATTGCTTATCAATCCCTCCGTCAGCACTGCTGACACCTCCCTTTGCACAAAGGAGGCTATGAGAAATTATGCTTAACGCACTTGCAAAGAACGAGATTTAATTTCTACATAAAAAAGCCACGGAAAATTCCGTGGCTTTTGTTTATTTTTTGTATGGTTTTGGGAGTGGTAATAGTGCCCAGGTTTGCTTTTTGTACTCGGCAAAGCCTTCCTTTTTAGACTGTCTTTTGTCTGCCATTGGTATGCTGACAAAGAGGAATAAAAGTGTGTTTAATACTGCTCCGATTAAAACGTACCAAGCGCGTGGTTGCGTTGCGAACACGCTAAGAGCAATGCCCCACCACATTAATATTTCGCCAAGATAGTTTGGATGGCGTGAGAATTTCCAAGGTCCTACCCTTATAAACGGTGTGGCTTTGTTCTTTCTGTATGCGTGCATTAATATGTCAGATGCACCCTGCAAAATAACCGCGAGGAATGAAATTATTATAAAAACAACCGACCACGTGTTTATTTTTAGGTCATTTTGAAACGCATAAACAACGGGGATACAGCATGCATAAACTACAAGCGTTGGCACAAGATGTATGCCAAGGAAATTGATTACTGGATAGAATTTTCCAGTCCTTTCGTTTAGCATTGTGTAGCGCCAGTCCTGATGCATAAGCGATTTAAAGGTGTACGCCCAGTTAACTGTAAGCCTAATGCCCCAGAATAAAACTGCCACGAAAATTAGCGCGCGCAATGGGTCAACGTCCTTGTTTACTGCATATGCAAGCACAATTACAATTGGCTTTACGCTCCAGTATGGGTCATAGACTGATGCGTTTTCAAAAAGCAGACTAAACAAGAAAACAACAATCGTTGCAAATATATCAGAAATTAGTAAGCTTGCCCACCAAGGAAGTGGAAGAACCGGACAAATTAAAAGCGCACCTAAAATTGCGAAGAAATATACTAAAAATACTATTAGGAAGCTTACGCCCCTGTTCTTTTTTAGCTTTTCCATTAAATCACCTCGTTTCCACTATATTATACACTATTTTCACCTCATTGTAAAGCCTAAAATGCCCGTGTGATTCCACGGGCATTTTTTATTTAGTTTTATATGGCACTCTTGCAGAGGGAACTGATAGCTGTGCGCGGTCAGTATGTACCTTTTGGTCATCAAAGAAAATATTTGCACCAAAGGATTTTAAAACCTCTGTTTTTTCAATACCGCCAAGGAAAAACGCCTCGTCAATTCTTACGTCCCACGCGCGAAGAGTCCTTATTACTCTTTCGTGTGCAGGGGTGTTACGCGCGGTAACTAACGCTGTTCTAATTGGTGATTTCTCTTTATTTTCAAACTCCTTCTGGATTAAGGAAATAGTCTTAAGTAGCTTTGCAAAGGGGCCCTCGGGAAGTGGCTTTTTCGCGTTTTCTCTTTCGTGCTCACTAAATGCCTTAAGTCCCTTTTCTTGATAGATTTTTTCAGCCTCATCAGAGAAAATCACAGCATCACCATCAAATGCAATTCTAATCTCGGGAATTGGTGCACTTGGGTCAATTGGCAAGCTTGTTGGCAAGCAAATTATTCCTGCGGCAAAGCCAGAGTTTATTGCCTCCTGCACGTCCTGTTCGTTTGCTGACAAAAACAGGTCAGTTTTAAAGGTTTCAAGATAAGGAGAAATACTATTTCCACCAACAAGTGCAGCGCGTGAAATATCAAGCCCATAGTGATTAATTGAATTAAAAATTCTTAGGCTTGTGTCAGCACTGTTTTTTGACATAATTATAATTTCAGTAATTTGCTTCTCGCCACAGTTTAAATTATGAAGCGCCTTAACAAGGGGAAAAGCAGTGCCTGGCTTTAAAATATCGTTTTCGTGCTCAATTTGATATTCTGAGTATGCCTCAAGTCCCTTTTCCTCATATATTCTATTTTCCTCCTCAAGGTCAAAAAGCGCACGTGAGGAAATTCCTACAACTAATTTATCATCAAGATTGTGTGGCATGTTGTTTTTGCCTCCTTAGTCATTTTCTTGATTTAATTATATCATCTTGAAATCTTAAAATCAACTAAATTATACACGTATGCGCCCGTTTTTATTTAGAAGTCGCATTTTTACGACAGATAAGTAAAAAAGAAGCAGAATTTCTGCTTCTTTTTTGTTCTATTCTGTGTAGTCCCAGACCTTTGTGCCTCTAAAGGTATTTGACCAAGATGGTGACCAGCCACTTCCCGTAGAGGAAACACCAAGATACAAGGTGCCCGTTATATCAGAAAACGCGTTTGATCCAATGTAGGTAATAGATTTAGGCACGTAAATTTCCTCGATGCCGTAGCATCCACTAAAGGCACTATCTCCTATGGTTTTCACCCCACTTGGTAGCTTAACCGAGGTTATTTTTCCCATATTAGTGAATGAATATGCACCTACCTCTGTAAGCTTACTTCCCTCCTCAAAGGTGATTTTTGCGATATTTGCCTTCTCGCTTACAGGGGCGAAGAAAAGTCCCGCTGGAATTGTAGTGGTGCCCGCTTTAATATTAACCTCAACACCTGTGGTATTGTGTCCTAAGAATGCAAACGCATTTGTGTTATATTCAATAGGATGCCAAGCGTTGACATAGTAGTCAATTGTAAAGCTTCCCTTAGCGTAAAAATCTATTTTCTTTACCGCTGTACAGCCATAAAATGCATGTGTGCCAAGCTCACCACTCAAGCCATATGGCAACGTAATAAGCTCAAGATACGTGCAATTTTTGAATGCGTTTTCGCCTATTGTAATGCTTACCGTGGAGCTTGTATCCTCAAGCTCTATTCTTTTTAGCTTAGGAGCTTTCGGTGCTTCCTCACTTGTTGATGGATAGAATAGATTTGATGGAATCACGCTTGCTTTTTTTCCAATAATAAGCGTTATTCCCTCGCCATCTGTGCCTGCATTTGCAAAAACTAAGTTGTCGCTATCAAGCGTGCTTACATTTGCGCCATAGGAAATTGTATTTAGGTAGGTACAGCTTTCAAACGCGCTATTGCCTATTTTTGTCACCTTTGAAGGAAGTGAAACAGTCCTTAAGCCTGAGCCACTAAATGCGCCCTCTCCGATTTCAATATCCGAGGTGGTGGTAGTAGAGAAATATACGTTTTCAACAAGTGGTAAGCCCTTAAACGCTTCCTTTCCAACTGAAAGAAGTGTGTTTTCTTGTGCAAGTGCAAAGCTATTACAGCCTCTGAACGCATATTCGCCCACTATCATTTCCTTTAGGTCAATACTCTCTAAGCTTAAGCAGCCGTCAAAGGCAGTGTCACCTATTGTTACCGTGGTTTTATAAAGCGATGTAAGGCTTTTAAGTGAGGTACAGCCACTAAATGCACTGCTTCCTATTTGCGTAATTCTATTAAACGATATGCTTTGAAGCCCTGTACAGTACATAAACGACTGCTCACCAACTGAGCTAACCGTGCCAAGGGAGATGCTTGTTAGTGCGCTACATCCATAAAACGTTGCATTGCCTATGGTTGCTATTCTTGAAAGATTTTCAATAGAAGTTAGTGATTTACAGTTATAAAATGCTAGTGAGCCAAGCTTTGTTGTGGCTGGCTGTAATGTCACCCTTTCAAGCGCGCTACACCCATTAAACACCGAGTCCTCGATTGAGGTTACGCGAGTTTGATTAAGTGAAATTTCAGTTAGCGACTTGCAGTTTGCAAATGCGCCCTGCTTTATGCTTGAAAGAGATGAGTCAAGCGTTAAATTCGTTAGGTGTGCGCAGTTATTAAATGCGCCCTCGGAAATTTCCGTAACACCCGTCAAAATAGCGCTTTCTACTTTAGTGTTTGCAAAGGCATAATTGCCAAGTGAGGACACTGCGCCGTTTGTGTCAACTGAGGTAATGTTAGAATTTCTAAACACACCCGTGCCCATTTCGTACGCTGTGCCATTATACGTCTTTGGTAGTATAACGTCCGTTTTCTCGCCTATATAGTCAACAAGATAAATTTTTGAGTCCGTATTTAAAAAGCCAAAGCCGTTTTCGTCATAGACAATTCCATTTTCCTCTTCGGCCGTGTGTATCAGCCTTGCGTGGGCGTAAAGATAGCTATTTGCAATATCGTCCTCGTCAGCTGCGCTTAGGTTATAAACCAGAGAAAGCTTAGTGCAGTTAAAAAACGAGAGCTGAGCAAGCGTTTTTACGTTTGATGGGATTTTAACCATAAGAAGGTTTTCACAGCCTGAAAATGCACTTGTGCCTATAGACTTTAGTGTGCTTGGGAACACGGCGGTTTTAATTCCTGCGCCCTCAAACGCATTTGGACCAATATAAACCAAGCCCTCGTTAAACTCAACGTCTCTTAAGCTCGTACAGCCATAAAATGCGTATTTTGAAATTTCTGTTACGCTACTTGGTAGCTTTAAGCTGGTAATTTTTTCACAGCCGTAAAAGGCAGCGAATGGAATTACCTCAGCGCCACTTGATATCGCTATTTCGCCATTTATTTCCTCGCCATTTAAGTATAGCTTAGCGCCTGTTTCATAAAGTGGATTTGATCGAACATCAGTAAACTCAATACCACACCACGCATCAACGTCACTTATTATAACCTTGTCTATCTTGGTTTCAAAAAATGCGTATGATGCAATGTTAGTTAGCCCACTTGGAACGTAAAGCTCCTCAAGGCAGTTAATCTTTTGGAACGCGTGATAACCGAATTCAGTTACGCTGTTTGGTATATTTAAGCTCTTTAGCGAGTTACAGTTATAAAACGCATTGCCTGGTATTGTTAAAATTCCCTCACTGGGCAAAGTGATTTTTTCAATAGATGTGCAGTTTGAAAATGCACCATATCTAAGCGTGCCACCTAATACTGTTACCTCTTTTACAGAGGCAGGAATTCCAAATCGACCGCCACTTGTTGAGCCATCATAGTATTGATACGAGCCAGTTGAGCTTTCGCCGAAAATAAATCCAAATACAGTTTCTGGTGTTTGTTCTGCTGGATTTGTCATTCCTCCAACAAATGGAATTGTAAGCTTTTCAAGACCTGTACAGCCACGAAGCGCGCCGTCACCTATCATGCTAACGCCTTCTTCTATTACAATTTCCTTAACCATTGTCATATTTTGAAGTGCGCCGAATTGCAAAATCACGCCACGAACAGTGATTTTTTCAAGTCCTGATGGCACGTACGCCTTAATGCTCGAGCTACTTGAATAAAATTGTGTAACAAGCGTGCCTCCGTCATACTGGTCATCGCCAAAAATATGACCAAGAAGCGCTTCCCTTCCGCTTGCACTGCTTCCCTCTCCGACAAATGGAGCATTAATCTCAGTAATGCCAGCACAGCCACTAAACGCGCCCTTGCCAACGCTTGCTACGCTATTTGGTAGGTAAAGCGTTTTTATCCCTGTACAGCCCTTAAATGCGTAGCCCTCAATGGTTGTTACGTCTTCTGAAAGCGTAATTTGCGCACTTGAATTTAAAAATGCGTTTTCTCTAATTGTGATAATCTTTTCAGGTACTGAAAATTCTTTTCCAAGGTAGCCGGCAAATGCGTATGGGGTGATTTCGGTAAGCGAGGTGTTCGTCCACGAAATCTGTGCCAAGACTCCAAAAAATGCGTTTTGCCCTATTTGACCAACGCTTGCCGGAATGGTTAGCTTTTCTATTTTGTCACAGCCATAAAAGGCAAAGTCGTTTATTTTTATAACGCCATCTTTAATCTCTGTGTCAATTTTGTTTGAACCGATAAGTAGCGCGCCCTCGCTTTTATCAATAAGCGCACCGCTTGCACATTCATATCTTTCGTTTGCCTCATCTACCTCAATTCCCTCAAGCACACAGCCAGAAAAAGCATCGCTTGCTATTTCTACAACAGTGCTTGGTATCTTAACCGAGGTAATTTTTGTATCCTTAAATGCGCCTGATAAAATTTTGGTTACAGGCTTGCCAAGGCTATTTTCGGGAACGTGTGCCTCAGTCATATCCTTGTTTTCTACACCTGAAAGGTAGTATTCAGTATAGTCATTTGATAAAACGTATATAAACCCGTCATTGGCAGTTAACTGATATCCACACTCTGTGCATTGATTTTTAATATCAAAGCTATGTGGCTCCTCGGGGGTTATCAAATCACAGCCACAGCTTGCCTTGTGCCAGTGGCACTCCCTGTCAAAGGTAAAGTCATCACTATACTCGTGATCTACCATTTCAATAGGAGAATATACCCCGTGATAGCACACAGTACAGTATTGATAATATTTTCCCTCGCTTGTACAGGTTGGTATTGTATGTACTCTTTTTTCAGTAAGCGTGTGCTCTGTCTTTTCAATTAGGTCATCACAGCCACAGATATAGCCATACCAGTGGTGCGTGTCATCACTTGATAAGGAGGTTGAAATTTCGTGAGGAAGAATCGCAATAGGCTCAGTATAATAAGCGCCACAGTAATCTGTTGTGCAGGTATAGGTCATTACACCCTCTTTTGTGCAGGTAGGAGGTGTTGTAACCACGCCCTCATCCCACTCGTGTGGGTATTTTTCAATTTCACAGCCACAGGTATAGTCGCGCCAGTGACTTTCCTCGTCACTTAACCAAACCGTAATGTCAAATGAGTGCCACTTTGCATAAAGAGTTTCACTTCTGACATAATTACACACGGTGCAGTAATATTCTGCCATACCATTTTCCTTGCAGGTTGGCTCCTTTATAACTCGTTTTTCAATAGTGTGGTCTGCCTTGTCCTTAGCAAAGTTTGTAGGATGGCAGATGGTGCCCCTATAGTGAAACTCGTCATTGTAGGTGTACTCTTCACTAAAAACATGCTCGTGCTTGATATATTTTCCACACACGTCACATTGTGCATTATAGTCGCTATCTACGTGCTCATCACAGGTGTCATTAGTGCCACCACCCAAGCCACCAAGTCCTGTGCAAGCAGAAAATAAAAGAAGTGTTAAAAGTATTATAACTAAAAAAGCTATCTTTTTCATTTTCTCTCTCCTTACCTAAGATGCGTTGAAAAATTTTCCTTCATTATAATTTTATCATTATATTATATGGTTGTCAAGTTTTGCATTTTTCCAAATAATGTAAGGGTTCCTTATAGTGACAAAAAAATAAAAAAGGAACGGTTTCCCGTTCCCTTTATTAGTTGTTTTCTGGCTTTTTGTTTCTTCTCTTGTTTTCGCGCTCTGCCTCCTTCGAGTGCGAGGGAGGGGGACCGCAACGTGTCTTTTCACGCACGTTTTTCTTTGTCAGCGGTGGAGGGAGTAAAAACCCCGCCAAAATGACGGGGATTTTCGTTAGTTGTTTTCTGGCTTTTTGTTTCTTCTTTTGTTTTCGCAGGTGATTACAATCTTACGGTTGTCATCATATCCAACGGAATGGGTTGAAACACCCTCTACCTTTTGAATTTCAGAGTGAATAATCATTCTCTCGTATGGGTTCATTGGCTCAAGAAGCACGTTTCTTTGATACTTGAGAGCCTTCTGTGCCATTCTTCTTGCGAGCGCACGAAGTGTTGCCTCTCTCTTTTCTCTGTAATTCTCAATGTCAATAATAACCCTTACGTATTCCTTATGCTCGCCCTCGCTCTTGCGTGCTAAGCAAAGGTTTGAAAGGTATTGAAGTGCGTCAAGCATTTCGCCTCTGTGGCCGATTAGGCTTGGTGCGTCCTCTCCCTCAATTGTGATAAGACGTGAAACAAAGCCCTTTTCATTAACGCTCATATCTCCCTTAACCTCGCAGTTAAAGCCGATATCAGAAATGAAGCCCTTTAAGAAGTTAATTGCAAGCTCCTTTTCCTTTGCTGTTACGTTAATGCTTTCTTCCTTTTCCTCCATAGTAGGAATTGACTGCGTCTTTTCCTCACGAGGTGCTTGTGTCTTTTGTTGTTTTTCGTTAGCAGGCTTTTGAGCTTGCTTATTCTCTTGCTTTGGAGCCTTATTCTCCTGCTTTGGAGCCTTCTTTACTTGCTCCTTTTCTTGGGTCTTTTGTTGCTTATTTTCAGCTTTTGGCTTATCCTGTGTCTCTTTTTGTGGCTTTCTTTCCGGCTTGCCGTCGTCAACAATTACCTTGATTTCTGCAAGCACGCGGCCGAATCCCAAAAAGCCCTTTTTGCCAGGATTGATAACCTCAATTGAAATCTCACCCAAGGAAGAATATATGTCGTTTGCCTTAGCATACGCTTCTTCTACTGTTTTTGCTTGAAGTATGTGTTCGCTTCTCATATTCTATTCCTTTTATATTAATCTTCGTCGTCATCAATATGGTGAAGTGACTTATATGGAGCCGTTTCGCCATTGTTATAAACTATATCAGGTCGCTTGCTTTGACCACGCTTTGCGTCCTTCATTTCCTTTTCCATACGCTTTAAGTCCTCCTCGGTGTACTTCGGATACTTAAATATTCTTGAAAGGATGAATTGCTGTAGCATTGAAAGCAAGGTTCTGAAAATCCAGTAAATACCTACTGCGCCAGGTGTTAAGAATGTGAAGAACAAGGTCATAAGTGGCATACCCCACATCATAATCTTCATTGAGTTCATCATTCCGCCAGCGCCAGGCTGCTGTTGCTCTTGTTGTGGTGGTTGATATGAAAGCTTTCTTGAAATGAACTGTGCAAGGTAGGTAAGACCAAGGTTTACAAATGGAATCAAAAGTAAGAACCAAAGTGACCAGTCTGCAAAGGTTTGCCATGGGAATTGACCAAGGTTTTGTCCAAACAACGTTACGTTTGGAATATCGTCTGCGCGTGTAATGAGATAATGAAGCGCCTCGCCAGCCTCTTCGCTAGATACTGAAACCTTACCTGCCTCAAAGCCAGTTAGGATTTGGTCAAGCTCAGCTTTACCAGCGTCGCTTGTAAGCATTTCTCTGATTTCCTCAGAGATATAAACCTCTTTACCGCTTCTCATATTGTCAGGAATTCTGCCCGCATGGTCGAAGCACGCAACGATGTTTTCGCAAACACCCTTAGGAATTTCTGCAATAAAGCGAAGTGGGTTAATTACAACTGTGAAAAGTGGGAATACGATAATGAGCTGTAAAAGCATTGGCAAGCATCCCTTAAGTGGGCTGTAGCCCTCCTTTTGATAAAGCTCCATTATCTCGTTTTGCATTTTTTGTTGGGTAGCACGGTCTGTTCTGCCCGCGTACTTTTTACGAATGATGTACTCCATTGGGCGCATCTTCGCTTGCTTTACCATGTTTCTTTGTTGGATAATTCCAAAAGGACAAAGCAAAAGCTGCATAAGTAGCGCAAATAGCAAGATTGCGATAACATAGTTATCTGTCAAATCATAGCACCAGCTAAGCACCTTACCGAATAAAAAATTCATTGTTCGTTATCTTCTCCTTTGAATTTCTGTCTTTTAAAGGTAAATTTGTCAGGCACGGGGTCATATCCACCACGGCAGAATGGATTGCACCTAAGCAGTCTATATCCACCAAGGAGTGAGCCCCTTATTGCACCAAATTTCTCAATTGCCTCCATTGCATATTCCGAGCAGGTCGGAGTAAAGCGGCAGGCAGGTGGAAAAAGTGGTGATATTACCTTTTTATAACCTTTTAAAAAAAAGATAAGTATTTTCTTCATACGTTAATCAAATTAAGAGCCTTAAATGCTCTTTCAATATCGCAGGCTATATCCTGCGTCTTGGCAAGCACACAAGCTTGTCTTGCCACTAAGACAATCAAATTGCCCTTCTTTGTTTCATATTTTTTCTCTGTTTGTCTTAAGCCCTCACGCAAAATTCTTTTCACCCTGTTTCTTATATGCGCCTTTCCAAGCTTTTTGGAAACCGTAAGTCCAACTCTGTTAACGTACTCCCTTTGTGGGTGTGCATTCATTAATTTTTTAGCCTTTAGGTCGCGCAAAACGTACACAATTACGTTTTTGCCAACGAATTTTTGTCCCTTTGCGTAGGTTTTCGAGTATAAGTGATTTTCACTGATTGCTATATGCTTCATAACCGCTTCCTCCGTTTTGTAAATATCTCATTTACATTGCAGGCTAACCCCTGCACCTTTTTCCATCACGATTACTATGTGACATTTTCCCAGTCACTTAAGGGGCGACACTGTCGCTTAATGAAAAATCGGGACTTGCACAGTTGCAGTCCCGAATCTAAAGCATGCGCAATTAATTAGTAAGTAAGTCTTGCTCTGCCCTTAGCGCGTCTTCTTTTCAAAACCTTTCTGCCGTCAGCAGTTCTCATTCTCTTTCTGAAGCCGTGCTCTTTCTTTCTTTGACGCTTCTTTGGTTGGTAAGTTCTTAACATATTAGCACCTCCTTGTTTCAAATTGGAAGTCGTAATGAATACGCAATCTGAATACTTTTTCTCGATAGTTTTTAAGACAAGTTATATTATACACACGAGTAATGGTTTTGTCAAGTGTTTTTTTCGGCAAATGTAGTTTTTTGTGCTGTCGAGGCAATTTTAGCCCCATTTTTTCAGCGTCCTGTTTTTTTATTTTTGCCGAGGGAGTGTCTGTTTTTAGGGGTGCTTTGCATTTTTTTCGTTCCTTGTAATTTTACTTGATTTTTAGGTGATTTTTTTGCATTTTTCGGTGTATTTTTTAAGTTTTTTTGATTGCTTTTGCTTTTTTGCGTGTCATTTGAGTTGCTATTTTTGCTTGGCGCCCTTTTCGGTGTGTTCTTATTATTTGCCACCGTTTCCCTCTGATATTCACTGCCAACGCGCATATCTGGCTTAACCAAGCAATTATTTCCGAAGCCTATCAAATCCTCGCGTCCTGCCAAGATTAGCGCCTCTCTTACAAGGTTTCTGTTTTCCGGACGTCTATACTGCAAAAGCGCCCTTTGCATTAGCTTTTCGCGATAGTCAGTAGGACAGTAAACCTCCTTGCCGTCAAGTGGATTTATGCCTGTGTAGTACATAACCGTTGAGGCTGTACCTGGCGTTGGATAAAAGTCCTGCACCTGCTCAGGGTTTAGTCCTAAATCCTTTAAATATAATGCAAGCTCAACTGCATCGCAGGGCGTGCTTCCTGGGTGAGATGACATAAGGTAAGGAACCAAATACTGCTCAAGCCCGTATTCCTTGCATAGCGCAAAGTATTTCTCGCGAAATTTATCGTAAACCTTAACGTCTGGCTTGCCCATATACTTAAGTACTCCACTTGAGCAATGCTCTGGTGCGACCTTAAGCTGACCGCTTACGTGGTCACGAACTAATTTTCTAAAAAATTCATCGCTCTTGTCGTAAATCATGTAGTCAAAGCGAATGCCCGAGCGAATGAATACCTTTTTAACCTTAGGTAGCTCCTCTATTCTCTTCAAAAGCTCTATGTATTCGGAGTGATCAACCTCCAAATTCGGACACGGGGTCGGGGCTAAGCACTTTCTTGTGGTGCAAACTCCGTCCTTTAATTGCTTCTTACAGGCAGGGTATCTAAAGTTGGCTGTTGGGCCTCCAACATCATGTATATAGCCCTTAAAGTCCTTCATTTCAGTTATAATTTTCGCCTCGCTTAGCACGCTTTCGATGCTACGTGAGCGTACGCTTCTTCCTTGGTGAAACGCAAGCGCACAGAAGTTACAGCCACCGAAGCAGCCTCGGTTGTGGGTAAGTGAAAACTTAACCTCGCTAATTGCCGGCACGCCACCCTTTGCCTCGTAAGAGGGATGATATGTCCTCATATAAGGAAGTGCATAAACCTTATCAAGCTCCTCTCTTTCCAAAGGAAAGGCAGGGGGATTCTGCACGAGCTTTTTGTTGTCGTAGTATTCAACAATCGCCTTGCCGTTTATCGCGTCTTGATTTTTATACTGTATTCCAAAGGCACGCGCATATTCACGCTTGTCCTCTTTGATTTTGTTGTAGTCAAGCTCGCAAGCTACCTGGAAGTGTACCTCATCCTCTGGCTTGCAAAGATATACACAGCCACGCTCAGCACGGATTTTCTTTATAGGCACGCCCTTGTCAAGAAGCTTAGCAATTCTAAGAATTATATTCTCGCCCATACCATAGGTTAAAATATCGGCGCGAGAGTCAACCAAGATCGACCTTCTAATCTTATTGTCCCAGTAATCATAGTGGGCAAAGCGACGCAGTGACGCCTCAAGTCCGCCGATGATAATCGGCACGTCACCATAAGCCTCACGAATTCTATTGCAGTAAACTATTACGGCGCGGTCAGGGCGCTTGCCAGCCTCGCCACCTGCTGAATAGTAGTCGTATGAGCGCTTCTTTTTCGATGCTGTATAATGCGCAACCATTGAGTCAATGTTGCCTGCGCTTACTAAAAATCCAAGCCTTGGCTTGCCAAATTTTTTAAACTCCTCACAGCTTTTATAATCCGGCTGTGCAAGAAATGCAACCCTAAAGCCTGCATTTTCCAAGACCCTTGTTATAATTGCCGCGCCAAAGGAAGGGTGGTCAACATACGCATCACCATTTACATATACAAAATCAACCTCGTCCCAGCCACGGCTAAGACATTCATTTTTTGTTATAGGCAAAAAATTATTTTCCATTTCCCTCTCCTTTTGGTGTTTTTTAGACACAGGGGTCGTTATTTTTAAAATTTAGCCTCCCTTTTTAGGAAGGCTAAATGTGCTTTTTTTAGATAGCTTGTCCTTATTCCTCTTCGTCGTAATCGTCGTATTCGGAGTCAAGCTGAGATAAAACCTCGTTAGCAACAAGCTCGTTATCCACGTATGTTAGGCAGTCCTGCTCCTCGTCGATAAAGAACACGTGTGCCTCTCCCTCAAGGGTTTCCTCATTTACTAAAACTGCATAACAGCCGTGGTCGGTTTCAACAACTGCAACCTGCTCAAACTTATAGGTCTTGTTGTCCTCACCAACAATTTCAATTGGCTCAAAGTTATCCTCGTCAAAGAGTCTGTCGATATATCTATCGTATTTTTTCATAATTCTATTCCTCGCTAATATCAGTTTCAAGTGTTGAGAACTTGGTGTATTGACCAAGCCAGCTCATTTTTACCGTGCCAAGTCCACCGTGACGGTTTTTAGCAACGATAACGTCAACAAGATTCGCCTTGTCTGGGTCCTTTCCGTAATAGTCACGGGAAAGGAATATAACCATATCCGCATCCTGCTCGATAGAGCCAGAGTCACGAAGGTCAGAAAGCATTGGCTGTCTCTCCTTCTCCTTTTCAGTTCCACGAGAAAGCTGTGAACAAGTAATAACAGGAACGTCAAGCTCCATAGCTAATTTCTTAAGACCTCTTGAAATGTCGGCGATTTCGTTTACACGGGAGCCGTCCTTTCTTGATTTCTCGCTTTCCATAAGCTGTAGGTAGTCGACAACTACAAGTCCAAGATTTTTTACACGTCTTAGCTTTGCCTTCATACCTGTGATTGATACGTCTGTGGTATCATCAATATAAATATTTGTCTCAGTCAAAACAGAGGTTGCGTTTGCAATGTTATCCCAATCGCGTGGCTCAAGCTTTCCTGTGCGAAGCTTTTGTGCATCAACAAGCGCCTCTGATGAAATAATTCTTGAAACAAGCTGCTCGTTTGACATCTCAAGGGAGAAAATGCAAACCGCCTTCTTTGACCTTTTGGCTACATTTGTTGCAAGGTTAAGACAGAATGATGTCTTACCTACACCAGGACGGGCGCCAACAATAATCAAGCTCCCCTTTCCAAGTCCTACAACAACCTTATCAAGGTCTGAGTAGCCCGTCTTTTGACCAAGCGCCTCCTCGCCCTGATCCTTTTGAAGCTCATTTAAGCGATTATAGGTTTCAACTATAACGTCCTTAATATGAACGAAATCTCTTTTTTCATTCTTCTGTGCAATTTCAAACACTCTTTGCTCAGCAACATCTACGATGTTCTCAACGGAATCGCCCTCGGAATATGCATCCCTTTGAATAGCATCGGACGCCTCAATAAGACGTCTTAAAATGCTCTTATCATAAACTATCTTTGCATAGTCCTTGGCATTTGCACTTGTTGGAATAATATCAACAAGAAGCTTAATGTATGAGCGTGCCGCCGCCTCATCCTCATAAACGCCGTTTGAAACAAGCGCATTTACAAGAGTAACAACGTCAATTGGCTTAGAATGGAATTTGAAATCATACATTGTGCCAAATATTTCTCTGTGAATTTCAAGGTAGAAATCATCTGCCCTTACAATTTGCGCAACGTCGTCAAAGCACTCTGGGTCTATGATAATAGAGCCAAGCACGCTTTGCTCTGCATCGAGAGAATATGGCATTTTCTTTTGCAAAATATCCATCTTATTCTCCTATTTTTCGCAAACTGAAACAGTAACCTTACCGCAAATTTCCTGATAAAGCTTAATATCAACCTTGTATGAGCCAAACGCCTTTATAGGTGCATCAAGCACGATTTTTCTCTTGTCAACCTCAATGCCAAACTGAGACTTAAGCGCCTCGGCAATATCCTTTGAGGTAACAGCACCGTAAAATCTGCCGTCATTTCCACCCTCTGCGGTGATTTTTACTGTTATATCATTTAGCTTCTCGGCAGTTTGCTTTGCAGCTTGTCTTTCAAGCTCAATCTTATGTGCCTCGGAGCTTTTTTTGTTCTTTATATCGTTAATCGCCTTGGCATCAGCTGGGATTGCGAGCTTCTTTGGGAAAAGAAAGTTTCTTGCATATCCCTCGGAAACCTCAACAATATCGTTTTTCTTACCTTGCGCCTTAACGTCCTGTAATAATACTACCTTCAACCTTATACCTCCGGATTGATGTACTCATCAATCGCTTCCTTTAGTGTAAATAGCGTGTCGGCAACGCTTGTACCCTTTACCTGCGCGCCTGCTGCGTCATAACGGCCACCGCCGTTTAATTTTTCAAGAATAAGCTGTACGTTGATTGTTCCGTTTGAGCGTGCAGAAATGTGAACCACGTTGTCAATTTGAACAAGAACGAACGAAGCTGAAACATCCTCAAGACCAAGTAGATTATCAGCAACCTTAGCCGCCATAATTCTATCTGAGGCGTCCTTACCGTGAGGATTTAGCGCAATTGCCATGCAGTTACGATAAATCTCAATCTTTTCACCGAAGGATGCTTCCTTTTTGTAATCTTGAATATTTGATTTAAATAAATCCTGTACGTTTTCATACGAAGCGCCATTGTCTCTTAGATACATAGCCGCTGCGTGTGTCTTTGTGCCCGCGCCCTTAGTAAAGTGCTTAGTGTCGAGCAAAATGCCCGCATAAAGTGCGTTAGCCTCCACCTGAAGAGGTGATGTTAGATGAAGCGCCTGCTCCAAAATTTCAGATACGATTTCACTTGCACTTGATGCCGAGGTTTCGATATACGAAATTATAGGCTCCTTTTGAAACTCTGCAGTTTGACGGTGGTGGTCGATAATTATTATATCGTCAACCATCTTTGCAATATCCTTTGACTCAAACATATTTGCGTTGTTTACGTCAACGATAACAAGGAGTGTGTCTGCCTTTACAAGGTCAAGACCCTTTGAGGAATCAACGAAAACGTTTTTATATTCGTCAATATCCTCAAAATGCTTAAGCATTTTCTTTACGTTTATATCTCTAAAGTTTGTTACGATATTAACCTTTGCACCACAGAATTTTGCAAGGCGCGCAATACCAACAGAAGCACCGATTGCGTCGTAGTCTGGGTATGCGTGACCCATAATAATTACGTTTGATGCCTTGGAAATACGACCAACAAGCTCGTTTGCGACAACCCGCGCACGCACCTTGGTTCTCTTTTGTACAGCGTTTGTTCTGCCACCGAAGAAAAGAACCTCCTCCTCAAGCTTAACAACAGCCTGGTCACCACCGCGCTGAAGCGCCATATCAAGCGCCATATGCGCAAGCTTTTCCTTTTCAGAAAGGCTTGCCTCTGCGTTCTTGGCAACACCAATCGAAAGTGTAACAGGAATACTGCCACTACCGAACCTAATATCTCTTACTGTATCAAGAAGCGAGAAGTTGTCGCCTATAAACTTATCAAGGTCCTCCATATTAAAAATGGCAATATACTTGTCCTTTTCGTACTCCTTGATAATACCATTTACGCTTTCAACCCATGAGCGAATGATTTTTTCAACCTTAGCAGCAGTCTCACGATAGTTCTCCTGCTCGTACTGCAAAAGCGCGTCCAAGTTGTCAGCAACGACGTAAGCAACGATTTTTTCCTTGTCCCTTTGAAGCTGCTCAAGCTCTGCTTGCCTTGTCAGGTTGCGTAGATACAAAAGATAGTAAACCTCAGAAAGGGTGTCTATTTTTGTTTCCTCAACCAAGTAGGTCTGTGCGTTTAAATCAACCCTTATGCTTCTTGCCTTTTTGGAGATTGTCTCGTCCGTAAATTCGTATGGGAAAATTGAATTTATGTTGGCACCAAGCACCTTTTTCACTCCAAGCTCATTTGAAGCGAATCGGTTTGACCAAACTATTTTATGGCTTTGGTCACAAATAAACGCAGGCTCATTTGCGAAGTTGATTTTGTCATACATTACGTTTCCAAGCACTGGGCCCTTTTTTATTTGATGCTCCCTTTTGCCCCTTGACAGAAGCCCAACAAGAAGCCAAATTAAGGCTGTAATCAAGAAATACGATGCTACCGTCAGGGAAATAATAAGCGCATCAAAGCCATGCACGCCGTAGATTAACGCACAGCCAGCCACAATATGCAAAATAGCTAATAAAGGAAGCACAACTGCAAAAAGCGCGCCCCTTAGTCCAAATTTATTGTTTTTCATAAGAATACCTCCTTCTAAAGAGATTCTTTTTCTGCTAATTTACAATTATAATATATTATAACAGAAAAAGTTATTTTTGTAAAGTATTTTAATAATATTATTTTCTCTCTTGAAAGTCGGGCTTTTTTATGATATACTTTAGTAAACCAAATTCCGTGCCCGACTTGTGCGGGCTTATCGTGCGTTATGCGAAAATATTTATGCGAGGTATTTATGTCAAGCATTTTTGATTTATTTAAGAAAATTGAAAAAAAGGAGGAGCCCTCCTTGCCTATTTCCCACATTATTGTCGGACTTGGAAACCCTGGTGAGAAGTACCAAAAGACAAGACATAATGCGGGCTTTTTGGCTATTGATTATATCTCGGAAAAATACGGCACGCGCTGTGACAGGGTCAAGTTCAAGGGCCTTTGTGGTGAAGCTACAATAGGTGGGGTACGTGTGCTACTTCTAAAGCCACAAACCTTTATGAATTTATCTGGCGAGTCAATTGCTGAGGCTTCAAAATTTTATAAAATTCCGCCAGAAAAAATCATCGTTTTGTCAGACGACGCATCGTTTGACGTTGGCAAGCTACGCATAAGAAAAAGCGGCTCGGCAGGTGGGCACAATGGCTTAAAAAGTGTCATAGAGTGTCTGGGATCCGACAAATTTCCACGCATAAAGCTTGGTGTTGGGCAAAAGCCAAATCCCGACTATGATATTGCCGATTGGGTGCTTGCAAAAATCCCAAGTGAGCTTGAGCCACACCTTTACGATTTATTCACCTGCCTCCCCGATATTTTAGCCCTTCTTTTAAAGGGCGAAATTGAAAAGGCAATGTGTGATTTCAACGGTATTTCAAAATAGAGGTAATAATGGAAGCATCTCTCTTATCAAGCGCAATTAAGCTAAGCCCTCAGTATCGCGAATTAATTTCTCGCTATGAGGAACTGAAAAACGAGGGTGCCCGTCTTCCACTTTTAGTGGATGGCGTAAGTGACGGGGCGCTTTATTCCCTTATTTATTCCTTAACCAAGGACACAAGGAAAACTGCCACACAGCCACTGCTTGTTTTATGTGGCGAGGAAAGGCGTGCAAACAAGCTAAGCGAGTTTTTAAAGCGCGCAGGCTTAAAAAGTGAGCTTTACCCCGTACGTGATTTTAATTTTTATGATTTAACAGCCTCCCATGACACTGAGCATGAGAGGCTAAAGGTCTTATCTGGGGTTTTGTTTAACGACCTTGACGTGGTAATTACAACGCCAGAGGCGCTTTTGCAATACACTATGCCAAAAAACGTGCTTCTTGATTCGTCCATTTCCATTTCAAAAAGCACTACTATTGATATTTCCGAGCTTACAAGCAAGCTTTTCAATATGGGCTACACTCCCTCTGAGGTTGTTGAGGGTGCAGGACAGTATGCTGTGCGTGGTGGAATTTTAGATATTTTCCCAACGAAATGCGAATATACCATTAGCAAAAAAACAGTAACTGAAGAAAAGCCGATAAGAATTGAGCTTTTTGGTGACGAAATTGACCGTATGGCAACCTTTGACAAGGAAAGCCAGCGTATGACTGACAAAATTACGTCCTTCAAAATCACTCCGTCAAAGGAAATTGTTGCAAATGAATCCCAGCTTGAAAAAATCGCTGGCGAAATTGAAAATCTAATCTCCGAGGCAACAAGCGAGGAAACAATAAGCCGACTTAAAAGAGAGCTTGCAACCGTTAGGGCAGGCGGACTTTCACACGCATTTTTTGATAAATACGTTTCACTAATCTACGAAGAAAAATCTTGTCTTCTTGACTATTTTGACGAAAGCTCCACGCTTGTTATTTGTGACACAAACTCCGTTGCAACCCGTGCAAGGGAATCTGAAAACGCAGAAAACGAGCTTGTAAAAACGCTTATAGAGGAGCACCTCGTTCCATCGAAATATGCAATTTTTCGCGCCCCTGTGTCTAAAATTGACGTTTTTTCCAAAAAATGCATGACAATAAACGTTGACACCTACATTATGTCTCGTCTTGACGCAGTCGGTGGTCTTTTCCACTTTAACACCAAGGGTACGTCCTTTGCAAACCATTCTCTTGGGCTTGTCACTGAGGAGCTTGAATATTTTGCAAAAAACTCCTATCGTGCGTTGCTTGTTTGCCAAACCCCAACCGAGGCAAAGGGCGCAGTTAAAACGCTTAACGAGCTTGAAATTCCTGCCACCCTTATTAAATCCGACGTTTGTGTTGATTCCCTTGCCTCTGGCGTTATAAGTGTAATTTCCGACTCATTTATTGAGGGCTTTGAAATTCCCGAGGCTAAGCTTGCCATTGTCGTTTTATCAAGCAAGCAAGCGTCAAAAAAGAAAAAATCCTTTAAAAACAAGATTTTTGCAAAAAACGCAGGTGAAAAAATTCTTTCTCACACTGATTTAAACGTTGGCGACTACGTTGTGCACGTAAGCTATGGTATTGGTAAATATCTTGGTATACAAAACCTTTGCGTAATGGGCGCATATCGCGACTACATTACCATTCAATACGCAGGCACGGATAAGCTATACTTGCCAGTTGACCAGCTTGATATGGTTGCAAAATATATCGGCGCCGGCTCACTTGACGGTGAGGTAAGGCTATCTAAAATGGGTGGTGCCGAGTGGAAAAAATCGACACAGCGTGCCAAAAAATCGGCGCAGGATATGGCAAAGGAGCTAATTGACCTTTATGCCAAGCGTACAAGAATTAACGGCTTTGCCTTTGCCCCAAGCTCACTAATGGAGGAGGAGTTTGCCTCATCCTTTGAATATGAGGAAACCGACTCACAAGCTGTTGCAATTGACGAAATTTTGTCCGATATGCAAAGGCCCTATCCTATGGATAGAGTTTTATGTGGTGACGTTGGCTACGGAAAGACCGAGGTTGCCTTTCGTGCAGCGATGAAGGCTGTTGCAAACAATAAGCAGGTTGCGATTTTAGTGCCTACTACAATTCTTGCAATGCAACACTATCAAACTGCTCTTGCGCGCTTTGCCGGCACTGGCGTCAACGTTGGTATGATTTCGCGCTTTAGAACCACAAAGGAGCAAAACGCAACACTGCGCTCACTTAGACGTGGCGACCTTGATATAATTATCGGCACACATAAGCTTCTTGCAAAAAATATAGAATTCAAGGACCTTGGTCTTTTAATAATCGACGAGGAGCAGCGCTTTGGTGTTGCCCAAAAGGAAAAAATCAAGGGGGCGTGGCCAGACGTTGACGTGCTTACCCTTTCAGCAACTCCTATCCCAAGGACGCTTAGCATGGCACTTGGTGGAATACGTGACCTTTCCGTTTTAGAGGAGGCGCCAGAGGGACGCGTTGGCGTGCAATCCTACGTTTTGGAGCATGACAAGAGCATACTAAACGACGCCATAAAGCGTGAGCTACACCGTGGCGGTCAGGTCTTTTATCTTCAAAACGACGTAAATAAGATTTACCACACCGCATCCGAGCTTCAAAGGACGTTTCCCGATGCTGTAATTGCCGTCGGTCACGGGCAAATGGACCGTGAAAGCCTTGAGGGAATTTGGCAAAGCCTTGTCCTTGGCGAGATTGATATTTTAGTTTGCACTACAATTATCGAAACCGGAATCGACATTCCCAACGCAAACACATTAATCATTGAAAACGCCGATAGAATGGGACTTTCTCAGCTTCACCAAATAAGAGGACGCGTTGGCAGAAGCCACCGTCGAGCATATGCATTCTTCACCTACCGTCGTGGAAAGGAAATTTCCGAAATCGCCTCGAAGCGCCTAAACGCAATTCGTGACTTTTGCGAGTTTGGCGCAGGCTTTAAAATAGCAATGCGCGACCTTGAAATAAGGGGCGCCGGCAATCTTCTTGGCAGTGAGCAGCACGGACATCTTGACGCTGTCGGCTATGACCTTTATATCAAGCTTCTAAACGAGGCTGTTTTAGAGGAAAAGGGTCTTTTAGAAAAAGAGGAGCGCTACGAAACCAAGATAAACACAGTTTACGATGCAATGATTCCTCAAAGTTATATAAAATCCTCATCACAGCGTATGGAAATTTACAAAAAAATTGCGCACATTGAGCTTTTAGAGGACAGAGATGACATTGTAAATGAGCTTACCGACCGATTTGGAAAAATCCCAAAGGAAACCGACACGCTCATTTCCATTGCATTAATCAAGGCATATGCCTCACGCGCAAAATTCAAAAAGGTTGACCATCTAAAGGGTGAAATTAGGCTTTACCCTGAAACCATCAATCTCCCTCTTCTTGTCGAGGTCTCGCGTTACGACCGTGAGCGCATCAGCGTGGTTGGAATTGGCAAGGTGCCTTATATTTGCATCAAGCTGTCATCAAGCGAGCCAATACACAAGGAGGCTGTTGAGCTAATTACCTTTTATATTGAAAAGGGCAAGGAGCTATCAAAGTAAAATATAAGTGCTTGATATTATTATTTTCTTATGTTATAATTAATTAGAATTTACTCTTTTTAAAAGGAGGTTTGAGGCTTGAAAAGGATAATTTGCCACACCCTGTGTCTGATTTTCACTGTTTTACTCCTTATCCCTATGCTTAGTGCATGTGGCAAGGATAAGAATATTTATGAGCTGGGCGAATACGCGATTACAGAAAAAGAATACAACTACCTTATGGGTATGTTTAAAAAAAGAGCCCTTGCTTCTCTTGGTGGCTCACTAACTGATGATAGCTTTGAAACCGAAATCGGTGATGGGCACACCTTTGGTGAATACTTTGAGGCAAGATATCGTGACGGGTTTGAGCAAAGCGTAATGACGCTTCTGTACTCACAATCTCTCTTTGATGAGCTTGGTCTTTCCTTGACTGACGAGGAAAAAAGCACCATAAACGCAACTGCAACCGCCATTATCGCCTACTATGGCAACTATAACGAGGGCGAGTTTAACAAGCTTGCCAAGGATTACGGCTTTGACGATGAGGCAATGCGACACGTTTACGAAATGCAGTTTAAGGAAAACAAGGTGCGCCAGCATCTACTTGGCATTGACAACGAAAACATCAAGGAATCCGAGCGCGAGGAATACTACCAAGAGACTTACCTGCGCTATAAAATGCTCATTGTTAACACCTTATATAAGCTACACACCGACTCAAGTGGTGAGGTCAAGTTCGTTTTGCTTGACGAGTACGAAAAGGCAGAGCGAGAGCTTCTTTCAAAGGAGCTTCGTGAGCTACTTGTAAACAAGAATATGGAATATGACTACATTCTTTTAAAGGATGATTTAAACCTTTCATTTGATGAGCTTTGGGAAAAGTATTCCGATGACACATATTACCCAGGTGGCATTTATGGTCCAGCACACCCAACAGAGGAGCAATTAAGTGGCTCCAACACCCTTTCTGCTGCTTACGAAAGCAAGGTTGGTGAGGTTAAGGTTGTTACCGCAAAAAGGTATTTCGAGGGCAATGCGTCCTTGGAGGACGGCAACACAACAATAAAGCCGGGTGACTACTTTGAATATGGTGACGTTTTTGTTAAAAGGCTTGAATTAAACGAGGGTGGGTACGATAAAAAGGCAAATCGCGAGTTCTTTGGCGAAAGCTTTGAGGCTGGCGTTGCAAACGCTGTTTACTATAAAGCAATTCTTAACCACGCAGACTCACTCCCCTACGACATAATGATTTCAGACAAATTGGCAGAGTACACCTTTGCCTCAGTTAAATCAAACGAGCTTGATTATTATTTCTTCGAGGGCGATAAATAAGCATAAGATAAAAATAAAGCAGGAATTAGCTAAAATTCCTGCTTTTTTATTTACTTTTTCCAGTCGTAAGGGGTAACCTGATATACGTAGTAGTTTAGCCAGTTTGAATAAATAAGGTTGGCAACCGAATACCAGTTTGGCACTACCTTTGTTTTTTCCTCATCCTTAAAATAATTTTCAGGTGGGTCAATAGGCAAGCCCTTATTTAGGTCACGATAATACTCGTTTTTAAGCGTATCCTTGTCGTATTCCATATGTCCCATTAGGAAAATACGGCGTCCGTCCTTGGAGCGCACAACTGAAGCACCGATTTTGTCCGAGCCAGCAAGGATCAAAAGGTCATCAACCGAACGAATATCTTCAATATCAACCGTTGTGTGTCTTGAGTGTGGCATATAAAATTCCTCGTCTGTACCCTTTAAAAGTGGGTCAAAGCTTACAAATTTCTTATGTCTGAACACTCCAAAGAGCTTCTTATCAAGCACGTGCTTGTTTAAGCCATAGTAGTAATGAAGCGCAGCCTGTGCACCCCAACAAATAAAGATTGTGCTTTGCACGTTAGTGTTGGCAAAATCTAAAATCTCGGTTAGCTCACGCCAGTACTTGACCTCGTCAAACTCCATCATTTCAACTGGCGCGCCAGTAATAATCATACCATCAAAGTGTTGGTCCTTTACCTCAGTGAAGGTCTTGTAAAATCTTTGAAGGTGACCAAGAGGCGTATGCTTTCCAACGTAGCTCTCAGTGCCGATTAGCGTCACCTTGATTTGAAGTGGTGAGTTTGATAAAAGTCTAATTAGCTGAGTTTCCGTTTCAATCTTTGTAGGCATCAAATTAAGAATAGCAATTTCAATAGGACGTATATCCTGCGTCATTGCCCTTTCGTGATTCATTACAAAGATGTTCTCGCCAAGAAGCGTTTTATAAGCAGGAATGTCCTTAGGTATAATAATGGGCATTTCTTTCTCCTTTATTTAGGGTCGAATTAGCGACCCTGTGTCGATAATTTGTTGTTTTTACACTCTATCAAGAGCGTTTTTAAGGTCAGCAATAATATCCTCTGCATTTTCAATACCAACGGATAGACGAACCAAGTTGTCCTTGATTCCAATTGACTCAAGGTCGTCTTTTGAAAGCTGACGGTGAGTTGTTGATGCCGGGTGTAATACACAGCTACGGCTGTCTGCAACGTGAGTAACGATTGCAATCATCTCAAGCCCTTCCATAAATTTAGCCGCCTTTTCCGAGCCACCCTTAACACCAAAGCTCATCATTCCGCCTTGGCCGTTTGGCATATATTTATTTGCAAGTGCGTTGTATTTATTATCGGCAAGTGATGGATGAAGCACCCATTCAACCTTTTCGTGGCTTGCAAGAAACTCTGCAACCTTCTTTGCGTTTTCGCAGTGCCTTTGCATTCTGAGCGCCAAGGTCTCCATACCAAGGTTGGTAAGGAAAGCGTTTTCAGGGCTCATAATAGCGCCAAGATCTCTCATCATTTGCACTCTGCATTTAACTCCAAACGCTGTTTTACCAAGTGATGCATAAACAAGTCCATGGTAGCTTTCGTCCGGCTTTAAAAACTCCTCATAGCGATTAGTCGCTGTGAAATCAAAGTTTCCACCGTCAACAATACAGCCACCAAGCGCAACTGCGTGTCCATCCAAATATTTAGATGAGGAATAAATTACAATGTTAGCGCCGAAATCAAGTGGACGGCAAAGAACTGGCGTAACAAGAGTGTTATCAACCATAAAAAGAACCTTGTTTCTCTTTGCGATTCTTGCAATCTTTTCAAAGTCGAGAACTACAATTGTTGGGTTAGCAATTGTTTCAGTGAAGATTGCTCTTGTCTTGTCGTCAACAAGCGCCTCAATATCAGCCTCGCTATCATCCGGGTCAAAGAATCTTGTTTCAATGCCGTACTTTGGCAAGGTAACTGAGAAAAGATTGTAGCTACCACCATAAATTGCGCGTGACGCAACGATATTGTCGCCTGCGCCTGCGATATTTAGAATTGCAAGAAGCGTCGCGCTCATACCAGAGGCAGTTGCAATAGCAAGCACACCACCATCAAGCTCACAAAGCTTTTTTTCAAATGCATCAACAGTTGGGTTAGCTAAGCGGGTATAGAAATAGCCCTCTGTTTTAAGGTCAAAAAGGTCAGCAAGCTCGCTTGCCTTTTCGTAATAATAGGTTGTGCTTTGTACAATTGGCACCACTCTTGGATCTCCACTTTTTGGCTTGTAGCCACCTTGCACGCATATAGTATCTAATTTCTTCATAATATCTCCTTACGCGCCCATTTTAGACACAGGGTCGCGTTTTTTAGTTTCTAAGGCTGTGAATAGGAGCAGGAATTCTGCCACCTCTTTTTATAAATTCCTCGCTTGAATATGAGTTAAGCTTCATAATAGGAGCGTGTCCAAGCAAGCCACCAAACTCAACGCTTTCGCCAACGCCCTTACCATATACAGGTATTAGACGAACCGCGGTGGTTTTGTTGTTAATTACGCCGATTGCAATTTCGTCAGCGATAATTCCACTAAGGGTTGAAGCGCTTGTGTCTCCAGGCACTGCAATCATATCAAGACCAACGGAGCAAACTGCCGTCATTGCCTCAAGCTTTTCAATGTTCAACGCGCCAAGCTCTGCCGCCTCAATCATACCTGCGTCCTCAGAAACAGGAATGAATGCGCCACTTAGTCCACCAACGTGTGACGACGCCATAACGCCGCCCTTCTTAACTGCATCGTTAAGCATTGCAAGGGCTGCTGTTGTGCCGTGTGTGCCACAACGCTCAAGTCCCATATTTTCAAGGATTCTTGCAACCGAGTCACCAACAGCAGGGGTTGGAGCAAGAGAAAGGTCAATTATTCCATATGGTGTGTTAAGCTTTTTAGATGCCTCATAGGCGATAAGCTGACCAACCCTTGTAATTTTGAATGCTGTTTTCTTAATTACATCGGCAAGCTGTGAGAAGTTGCAAAAGCCTTCCCTTTTAATTGCAGATGCAACAACGCCAGGGCCAGAAACGCCAACGTTGATTACAGTATCAGGCTCACCAACACCGTGAATAGCGCCTGCCATAAATGGGTTGTCCTCTGGAATATTTGAGAACACAACAAGCTTAGCACAGCCGATTGAACCATTATCCCTTGTAAGATACGCGGTTTCTTTCATAATTTCGCCCATGCGCGCAACTGCGTCCATATTAATACCGGCCTTTGTGCTTGCAACGTTTATGCTTGAGCATACCTTTGTCGTTGTAGCAAGCGCCTCAGGAATAGAATCAATAAGTGCAGCAGCACCCTTGGTTGCACCCTTTTGTACAAGCGCACCATAACCACCGATGAAGTTAATACCAACCTCGTTTGCAGCGCTTTCCAAGACGTGTGCAAGACGAACAAATCCGTCCCTGTCACAGCCTGCGCCAACAAGTGAAATTGGGGTAACAGATACACGCTTATTAATAATAGGAATACCATATTTCGCCTCAAGCTCATTTGCTGTTGAAACAAGATTTTTAGCGCTTTTTGTTATTTTATCATAGATTTTATTTTCAAGTCTTTTTTGGTCGTCGCTTATGCAGTCGAAAAGTGAAATACCCATAGTAATTGTACGGATATCAAGATTTTCCTGCTTTATCATATTGACCGTTTCAAGTACGTCGTTAATATTTACCATTGTCTACTCCTTAAATACGGTGCATTGAATTGAAAATGTCCTCGTGCATTACGCGAATGTCAAGACCACGGCTTGTGCCAAGGTCGCCGAGTGCTTTTTGGAAAACTGCGAAGTCACTTTCCATCTTTTCTATCTCTACTAACATAATCATAGCAAAGTAGTCCTTCAAGACACTTTGTGTGATATCGACAATATTCACCTTGTGCTTCGCGCACTCCATGCTTACGTCAGCAATAATACCTACTGAGTCCTTACCTATAACAGTTACAACCGCTTTCATTTTCAAATCTCCTTAAAATATATTTAATATATAGATTATATCACCAGCGCACGCGTATGTCAAGAGCAGTTTTTTAGCAAAAATTCAAAACTGTACCGCTCTGTACCGGTTTGACTGTGAGAGAATATAAATGCAAGGGAAAGGAGGTCAACTTGAAGAAGGAAGCATTGACAATAAATGATTTAACAGCAAAAAGGCGCGTCCTTTGGGAAAAGCATCACGATATAAAGCTTGACAGTGAGCTTGTACGCGCCATAGCCGACAAAATTCTCGACACAGATTCAATACGTGACGAGGTGATAAATAAGCCGGAGCTACTAATTGAAGCGTGCTTTACCATAACCGACAAAAAAAGACGTAGCGTTCCATTCTTTTTAAACGAGGTTCAAAAAGACTTTTTGTCAAGAATATTGACACTGGGTCGCCAAAAACCTTATTTTGTACTAAAAGGAAGACAGCAAGGATTTACTACCTTGATCACTGGTATGATGCTTGCAAATGCGATTGTAAAAAGGAATTTTTCAGGCTTTACGGTTGCAGACAGAGACGATAACACTCGTTCGATTTTCACCGACAAGGCAAAGCTTATGTACTCACTTTTACCATCAAGGCTTAAGCCGACAGAAAAATTCAACTCAGTGGGTGAGCTTTACTTTGATAAGCTAAATTCCTCGTGGAGGATAGCCTCTGCAACCTCAAACGTTGGTAGAAGCCGTACTCTTTCGTTTATTCACTACTCCGAGGTTGCATTTTTCAAATGTCCACTTAGCGATTTGCAAAAATCAATTGCCGAGGCAGCAACCGAGGATGCATTATGCATTTACGAAACGACAGCAAATGGCTTTAACGACGCAAAAAGGCTTTGGGACAGTGGCACGTGCATAAATCTTTTCTACGAGTGGTGGAAAACCTCCGAATACGCATCAAAGGATCACGAATACCTAAAAAACCCCGACACGTGGCTTAAAAACAGACTTTTGTCACTGAAAAAGCGAGGCTTGAATGATGACCAGCTTGCGTGGTATGCAAAGAAATATCACTCTTACATTGATAAAAGCGCGATAAGGCAAGAATATCCGTGCTCTCCCGAGGAGGCGTTTGTTACAAGTGGTGGCTCTGTGTTTGATACGGAGAAGATATCAAACTATCTAAGCCGTGGCACATTCAACTCACGCCGTGGATATTTTTCTTATAAGCTTCGTCCCGAGACAATGTATTCTCCAAGCGGAGAAATATACAGCTACAAAAGCACTATTAGTGAAATTTCCTTTGTTGAAAGCGAAGATGGTTACATTTCTATTGTTACCGAGCCACGTGCAACTATTGAGGGTGGTAGCATTTTGGCTAACCCCTACGTTATCGGTGCGGACACCGCTGGCACGGGCGAGGACTACTTTTCAGCAAAGGTTATAGACAACACAAGTGGTGCGTGCGTGGCTACTCTACACGTAAAAAATATGGACGAAGACCTTTTTGCACACCAGCTTTACTGCCTTGGAAGGTACTATCACGACGCACTAATTGCTGTGGAGATTAATTATTCCAGACACCCAGTAAGGGTTTTACGAGAGCTTGAATATAAAAACCTATACTCCTCTCGCACCTTTAGCAGTAGCGAAAGAGGTGGAGAGTATGGCTTTTTGACTACATCAGTATCAAGACCAATAATAATTTCCAACCTAATTTCTATAATGAGAGAAAATATTGAGCTTGAGACTGACCGTCAAACCCTTATGGAAATGACAACCTTTGTAAGGCGCGAGGACGGAAAAATTGCCGCCGCAAACGGTAGCCACGATGACCTTGTTATGGCAAGTGCTATTGCACACTTCGTCTCCTCCTCGTTTGCCCATAGTCCAGTTTTGGTTGGTCAAAGAAAGGAATTTATAAGTATGCATTTTTCGCCTCCTACCTTGCAAAATGAAGCCTACATGGAGTGGTAAATGTTTATTTCAAAGAAAAAATTACAAGAAATCGAGAACAAATTAGCGCGTCTTGAAAAGAAGCTGGTTTGCCTCGAAAGCAAGAAAACAGCCGACCCTGTGGATGAAATTTCATATAAGGAGGTCGTTGACGAATGGTTAAATGGAAAGAAGAATTAAAGTCAGAATTAACCCCTTCGTATCATTTATATCAAGATGCCCTTAGTAGTCAGCTTAGGATGGGTTTGCGTGTTAAAATACCTGAATGTGTTGATTTTTACGAGGGTCGCCAATGGCCACCTGCCACAGAAAACACCAAAAATCTGCCACGGCCGGTTGTAAACGTCGTCAAAATGATTTGCAGAAGTAAAAAGGGAGCCATTTTGTCTACTCCCGTTAAAATTCACTATAAAAGCTACTCTCCATATACCGACATAGAGCGCTTTAACGCATTTGCGACAAGCGTTTTCAGAGAAATCGGTCAGGATGAGCTTGATAGATTAGCAATCGACGACGCAATCAAGAAGGGCTCCTACTTTTTTCATTATTTTTGGGACAAGGAGTCAATTTCAAGGGAAAGTGGCGAGGTCGGCGCGCTTTCTTGTGAGCTAATCGACCCTCTAAACATCTTTTTTGCAAATCCAGCTGAAACAAATGAGCAGAAGCAGGATTGGATTATGATTAGCTCGCGAATAAAGACGGAAAAAATCAAAAATATGGCTGACCCGGACGCCGATACAACACTGCTCATGCCCGACGGAGACGAAAACGACAACAAAACAACGCTTCTAACGCGCTATTTTAGAGTTGGAAACGACGTTTTTTGTGAAAGACAGACTAAGTTTTGTATAATTTCTAAGCCGTTTAACATTATTCCAGCACCTTTTGATAAGAAAAGCAAGGCGCAAGGGGGCAAGAGGAAGGAGCGTATTCTCTACCCTATTGTTTGTGGGCAGTACGAAAGACGTGAAAATTCAATATACGGAATGGGCGAGGTTGAGGGCTTAATTCCTAACCAAAAGGCAATTAATTTCAACATTGCAATGAGCCTTTTAAATGCTCAGCAGTGTGCTTGGGGCAAGTATGTTGCTCTTCCAAATGCGTTAAACGGACAAAAAATTTCAAACGTCCCAGGACAAGTTCTTGTTGACTTTTCAGGCACTGGCGAGGGTATCAAAAGACTACCGGAATCAGAGCTTTCAAGGGCGCCGATGGAGCTGACCACTGCGCTCGAGGAGCTTACAAGGTCAGTCAGTGGTGCATCAAGCGTGATGACTGGTGAAATAAGCGGGACAAGCCTTTCTGGCGCTGCAATTGCATATCTGCAATCCCAAGCGCAGGTGCCAATTGAGGAATTAAAAAGCTCCTTTTGGTTTGCAAAGCGCAAGCAGGGCATGGTCGTTGCGCAGTTCTTAAAGCATTTTTACCTCAAGCACGCGTACATAAAAATTAGCCCTGACAAGAAGTGTGACGGCGTATTTGACGAATTTTCATCACGCGATTTCGAGTCGTCACTTTTTGAGGTTTACGTCGAAGCTATCGGTGGCACAAAAGCGTCCTTAGCGTCCGACATTTCGTTGCTTGATAGTTGTCTTAAGGCAGGTAAAATTTCGCTTGAAACCTATATTCGAGCTTACCCTGCGTCTGCAATCACTAACAAAGAAGAGATACTCAAGCAAATCAAGCTTGAAAAGGATTCAGAGGTTGAAATTTTACGAAAGGAGCTCAAGGAGCTAAAGGAAAAGTATGCAGAATTCTAAAAAGCACGAGGAAAACGGTGCAATGAACGAAAAATTTGAGCAATTAACAATAGATGCTTCAAATCTTGAGTCAAAAGCAGAGGAAAATATTCTAAATTCCACTAACAACTTACCAGAAAAAGGCAGCAAATCCACAGGTAAAACGTGTAAAGACGAGCTCGTTGAAAACGCAAAAACACCCGACCCAGTGTCTGAGTTTGGCACTTTTAATGTGGAATCAACGACAGAAAATACTATTAGCGATGAAGATGATAGCTTACTATTTTCCAAACTATTTCCGGGCGTTTCGCGCGAAAGTGTCGAAAACGACGAAGTTTTCAAGCTTTTTTCAAAAAGTAGGCTGAAAAATGCACCATTTTCAGTGATTTACAGTGATTTTCGCGCTTTAGTTGATAAAATTAGCCAGAGTGAGAGAGAAAAGCTTGCTTTTAGTGCGAAGGTAGCTAATTCAAGCCCTGGCGCCCTTGCTTCAAGCGCTACCGACGACTCTTTCTTTACAAAAGAGCAGGTTTTGAGAATGAGCAAGGAGCAAATCGCAAGAAACTACCAAAAAATAAGACAAAGTCAAGAGAGATGGTAAACCGAAGGCCTTACGCATCTTGGCGTCAAATTTGGGCGCTGTGAGCGTCTAAGAGGCGTTTTTTAAAGAGTTTAAGCAATACTGAGTAAATTAGCGGGCGCTGAAGGGAGGGCTCCTTAAGCCGTTATTTGTGCAGTGTGTCCCGCAAAGGTAAAATCCTTTTTCTTCGCAACTACGCGACTCAGTCGCAATATAAAGGAGAACATTATGGCTTATTCAAATTTTATTCCATCAGTTTGGTCAGAATCAATCAACCGAGAGCTTGAGCGCGCTTGTGTCTTCGCCGAGGACTGTAACCGTCAATACGAGGGTGAGGTTTCAAAGAAGGGTGACAGCGTTCACATTCTTGGCGTTGGCAAGCCAACAATCAAGTCACTCTCTCGTGAAAACGCAAGCGGAGAGATTGACGCCGCCGAGGAGGTAAGCGACACATCCGTAATTCTTGGCATCAACCAAATCAGATATTTCAACTACAAGGTGGGCGACATTGACAAGGCGCAAGCAATTGGCGGACTTATGGATGCCCTTTCCGAGGAAACAAGCGAGGGTCTTGCAAACGAAATCGACAAGTACATTGCCGAAATGGTGCTTGACGAAAGTGTTAGCAAGCTCACAGCTACACCAACAGTAGTTACAAAGGAAAACGTCCTTTCAATTCTTGACGATGCAATCGAGGCACTACAAGAAAACGATGTCAACATGGCAAGCGGTGTTACAGTAACAGTTTCACCACGCTTTTACAAGCTATTCAAGCAAGCATACAGCGCCATTGACACCGGCAACAGCGACATGCTCAAAAACGGCAAAGTGGCTACGTACGGCAACGTGACCGTCAAGCTTTCAAACAACGTTGCAAAGAGCGACAGTGGCGCGACTGACAACATTATGATCAGATCCAAGCGTGCCATCGCATTTGTGAACCCAGTTACTCACACAGAGGCTTATCGCCCAGAGAAATCCTTTGCCGACGCAGTCAAGGGTTATGCTCTTTTTGACGGCAAGGTGGTAAGACCCAAGGAAATCATCAACGTTAACGTAAAATACGCTTAATTGGTCTAATTTCGCTTTATTCCGCTGTTTAGGCAACGCACCGCAGCTCGCAAAAGCACAAGAGCAAAGGAACACAGTCTTTTCGACTGTGTTCCTTGTTTTGTATATTTATTTAATTTTATTGTATAATTATACTTTATTTAAAATATGTCAACCATATTATGCCAAGCCCTGTGTTTGTTTGTTACATTTTGTTAACATTTGGTTTATAAATATTTATTCATCGTTTTTATGTAAATTTAACAGCAAAAAATTGATTTTAAAAAAAGATTTTGCTCGGTGGAAAATCAAACGATGCTAAAAAATCGCCGCAAAGCCTTATAGTAAAAGGGCGCACAAGAGATTTTTCATTCTTTTTTCTCTCCTTGGCGTTTTTTCAAAAAAATCGCAAAAAATCTGTACAAATCCATATAGCAAAAGCGCCGAGGGCAAAAAATTTATCGTTTTACAGCAGTTGTGAAAAACCAGCGTAAAAGCCTCAAAAAGCAAGTCGCTATAAGGCTCAGGACGGAATTTTAACGGCACCAAAGAGGATTTTATACTTATATGTAAAAACGCGCCTATTTCGGCACAATCAGCCGAGCATATAGCTGTTTTCAGCCACTTGCGTACTCCGGCAGTGCATTTGTTACCGCTTTGCAGACTTCTCTCTACCGTTTGTCAAGATGCGACAATAAAAGTGCTAATTTTACCACACGCTTTGGCATTTTTCGCCGTCGAGAAATGTTATTATAATAGTGGAAATATTATTTCCAAATTTATTAAATTTAATATTCAAAAGCAAGAAAAAGGAGTCAAAATGAAGGAAGAAAAAGAGGTATTCAAAGAGGTATATTCCATAGGCGTAGACAAAATCTCGCCCAACCCAAATCAGCCGAGAAAGGACTTTTCAGACGACGCAATTCTGAAATTAGCAAGCAGCATAAAGCAGTTCGGAATCATCCAACCACTATGCGTGCGCGAGTGCGAAAACGGCTACGAATTAATATCAGGTGAAAGGCGCTTAAGGGCAGCCAAGGAGCTTGGTATGGCATTTGTGCCGTGCATAATCAGCGAGGCAAGCGACGAAAAAAGTGCCGAAATGGCAATTATAGAAAACATCATCAGACAAGATTTAAACGTATTCGAGGAGGCCGAAGCAATCGAGGTTTTGATTGATACATATTGCTTGACACAGGAGCAAATTGCCGAAAAGCTAAGTGTCAGCCAGTCGTTTATTGCCAACAAGCTAAGGCTTTTAAGGCTAAGTGCAGGCGAGCGTGAAAAAATTCTGAAAAACAAGCTAACAGAGCGCCATGCGAGAGCCCTTCTAAGAATATTTGATCCGGATATACGCGCAAAAGCCCTCGACGCCTTCATAGGGGAAGGATTAAACGTCTCAAACGCCGAGGAGTACGTTGATAAGCTGCTTTCAAAATCAAGCCCACAAAAGTCCAAAAGGCGCGCGTACAAAAGCATCGGCGCGTTTTATGATTCAATTAACAGAGCAATATGCGCAGTTGAAAACGCAGGAATAAAGATAAAAAGCAGAAAAATAGAGAGCGACGAGTACACAGAGCTAACAATCATCGTGCCCAAGGAAAGCGCTTGTGTGTAAGAGGCAACACAAGCCAGAAAGCCCCCAAAAACCATAAAAAAGCGCTTAAAAGTGGCAAAAAGCTCGGGCTTACGTTGAAAAGTTCAAGCTTTGTTGACAAGGCAACAATTTGGCGCACAAAGGCAATTGCCATAAGCCTTGGCGAGCAGTGAACGTTGTTTACGAATTTCCATATTTTTCCATTTTTCGACAAAATTCAAAGAGTTTTCAACGTGTTTTTCAACAAGAGGTTGATTTTTGATAAAAATCGCACGTTGAAGTAGTCATTTCGTAAAAGAGCAACCCTTGATAGGTTGCTCTTTTTCTTTTCAAGCACTATCAAGCCAAATGACGAGCGCCAGCGCATTTAGAGAACACAGAAAAAAGGCAGAGGCGACAAAAAGATAAGCTTTAGCGCCCACCAATGCAACGACCAAATACGATAAATTCCGACATTGTTTCACGTGAAACACATATTTCGGCGAGCGTGAAGTCCGTAAATAAGCATTTTGCAGGCACATCAAATAAGACACACAGTGACACCCACAAAAACCACCGTAAGAAAAGAGGCATCACTGTGGCAAAAGTGGCGCGGACAAGCCGCGCATAAGCAAAAAAAGGAGAGGCAGCATGGTCAACAAGCAAGGGCGAGGGGTGGTGCGAGCAAGGACGAGGGGGTGGCACAAGCCAAAAGAGAGCGCATAGTGTTCTGTAAACCGCACCAAGCTAAAGGGAAAAATCGCACACAAGGAAGGGTCAATGGCAGGTCGCCAATCCACCATGCCAAAGGGCGCAAAAATTGCGTATGACAAAGGCACAGGCTACACCACCCCGCCCCGAGACCACTTGCCTTGCAGAAAAAACTATCGCTTTTACCAAAAACGCCTTGTTTCACGTGAAACATCCCCCCACGCGTCACCATACAAAAACCCAAGTGCAACGGAAAACAGAAAGTGCACATTTTGTAAAACGTACATAGTGAATAGTTAAAAGAGGCACACAAAGGCGAGTGCGCGAAAACCAACCCCTGTCGGAGGGAGCCACAAACGCCAACTAAGCCGTTATATTCGCAACAGCCGACATCCACAAAAAGCACAAAGCTTCCTAGAAAAGTAGAGGCTTTGTGCGCCCGTTTTGACCTCTTTTTCTCATACTATGGTGCCCTCACATCAATAGCTCAACTAAGCAATTTCTGTGTTTCACGTGAACAATACACAAAATAAGCAAAATTGTAGGCACGAAAAGGCGTCAAAATCACAATAACGAAGAGGCACGTCCATTCAAGCTCCATAGATAGCGCTTGGGTGGCAGAAGCTCAGCTCTCTGTAAAGCGCCCATGCCGAAGGCTCCTTTTGAGAGAAAGCAACCAGAAAATCAGCGTTGATTTCAGAAATGCACGCCCTCGTTTAGCGATTCAAGGCCGATGTGGGGGCGGGTTTAAAAGGGGCCCGCCACATTCTTTCAAAAATTAGAAAGGTGTAGCATTGCAAAAAGCAGAAAAGCGTAGCATTCAAAAAGCAGAAAGCTCCACGTTTTTGAGACAAACAAAAGTAGTCTGGTTTAAAAGCTTGCTTTAAAGTTGGCACGTTAAAGTGGTTCATAAATGGTTTTTAGCAAAAGGAAGCTCCGAAACGGCTACGCAACACCAACACCCTCTTCCCTTCTCACTTACCGGCTGCGTTTCACGTGAAACATTTTAATTTTTTTGAAAATTTCTATTGATTTTGTCGATTTTTAATGATATACTTTTAGTAAGAACTTTAGTAGAGGAGCTAAAACTGTGCAAATTGTTTCTTTTGCAAATCAAAAGGGCGGTGTTGGCAAGACTACGTCAGCCCTTAATTGCGCTACAATGCTTGGCGTGCTTGGCAAAAGAGTTTTGCTTTTGGATTTAGATCCACAAGCTAACAGTACAAGCTCGCTTGGAATATCAAAAAACGGCGTGAAGTATACCATTTACGAGGTTTTATCCGGAAAAGCAAAGGATATTTCTCAAGCAATCATCGCAACTAAATTTAAAAACCTATCTATTATCCCATCAAATATGGCTTTAGCAAGCTTAGAAACAGAGCTTAGTATGCAGGGCGGCCGTGAAGCATATCTCAAAAGAACGTTGAGCGAGCTTGAAAAAACAGATTTATTTGATTACGTCATCATCGATTGTCCACCATCGCTTGGAATGTTGACAATCAACGCTTTAGTAGCAAGCACCGGATTAATTATTCCTATGCAATGCGAATATTTCGCCCTTGAAGGACTTACGCAGCTAATGATGAGCGTAAAAGCGATAAAAAACAGATACAATCCCAACCTAAATATCACCGGAATATTAATTACGATGTTCACTCCGCGCTTCAGACTTTCAAAAGAGGTGCTTGCGGAGCTTGAAAATTATTATTTTGACATTGTTTTTGAGCAAAAAATTTCTCGCAGTATAGTCATCAGTGAATCATCGAGCTATGCTGAGCCGCTTTATTATTATTCCAAATACTCAAAATCGAGTCTGGAATATATGGCAGTAACAAAGGAAATCATTACTCGAATAGAAGGAATTATATAAATAAGGAGAAAAAGCTATGAAAAAAGGACTTGGAAGAGGACTTGACTCCATCTTCGCAGACAACTACATCGAGGTTGCCTCAAAGGAAGAGGGCATCCAAACACTTAGAATTTCACAGGTTGAGCCAAAGGCAGACCAACCAAGAAAATATTTCGACGAGGAAGCTCTTTTAGAGCTTTCAGATTCAATCAAACGTCACGGACTTCTCCAACCTATTATAGTTCGTGAAAGCTCTGCTGGTTACTATCAAATTATCGCAGGTGAGCGCAGATGGCGCGCATCAAAGCTTGCCGGACTTACAGAAATTCCTGCTATCGTTATGCAAGCTGACGCTCTTGAGGCGGCAGAAATTGCAATTATCGAAAATATTCAGCGTGAGGACTTAAACCCATACGAGGAAGCTACTGCATATGCATCTCTCATTGAGCAATATGGTCTAACCCAAGAGGAGGTTAGCGAAAAGGTTGGAAAGTCAAGAAGCGCAGTTGCAAACACAATGCGTCTACTCGACCTGCCAGAGGACGTGCTTGAAATGCTAAAAACCGGCGATATTTCTGCCGGCCACGCACGCGCGCTCCTTGGACTTAAGGACAAAGAGGTTATTGTTGACACAGCTGAACAAATTCTCATTCGTTCACTCTCTGTACGCGACACAGAGGCTCTTGTTAAGAAGCTTAACAAGGAATATGAAAAGGGTCTTAATCCTTCCCCCGTTACTAAAAGTAACGAGATAGAGGTTGACTACGTTAAGGACCTTGAGAAAAAGGCAATGCATTTAACTGGCAAGCGCGTAAAAATCAAGACAAAGGGCAAGGTGTCTACCGTTGAGATAGACTTCTACGGAAACGACGACCTTGAGGACATTTTAGTAAAGCTTTGCGGTAAAGACATCATCGAGAAATGAGGTGCCCGAGGTGACACTTTTCATGGATGCTGTTTACGCAGTTTCAACTAACGTAATCATTTGGTCTATATGCATAGGCGTAAATTTAGGCTTTATTTATAATTATATAAATAAAAACCTAATCGGCGCCTTTGTGCGTCGTGTGCTTGACGAAACGCACGGTGAGGACAGCGCAAAAACAATGTCTGAGCTTGGCTACAAGAAATTCGGCTTTTTTAAAAAGGTGCTTTTAAAGGACGGTGGCTCACTTCGCCGTTACGTCAGCGTCGCAGGTGGCAAAATCCCACGTGCAACCAACGAGGAGGGCGTCGAGGCAATCGACTGGGACAGCGCGCGCTTTTACGTAAGCCTTGAGCAAAGGGAAAAAACCCACCTTTCATATAGCAAGCCAAACAAATGGATATTTTTACCAATTTTCATGGTTTTGTCCGTCTTAATTTCCATTGCTATGACCTACATAATGCCATTCTTCATTGAGGCACTACCATTTATATAACAAAAAAGAAGACTCGGTGTGAGTCTTCTTTTATTTTGCCGTTTCAGCTAAATTTAAGCCGTTTTTTGAGCCTTTCGCTTCATTCCCGAGTGTTTGCCCACCCAAAGCTTGCCCGTCTCTTTTTAAGCCTCGTTTGGCTTCCACTGCCTACGCCTCACAGAAGAGCTAAATCGTTAGCCCCTCGCTTATTTGTCTTGATTTTTAGCCCACAATTTGTTATAATGCAATTAGCTACGTAATGCATAATTACAAGCAAAATCAATTATACAAGGAACATACTATGGATTTTAGAATACAAGGCAAGGAATTTTTATTAAACGGCGAGCCTATAAAGCTTATTTCGGGTGCTGTGCATTACTTCAGAAATATGAAATGCACCTGGCGCGACATTTTTAAGAAAATGAAGGCAATGGGCTTAAACTGTGTTGAGACCTACTGCGCGTGGAACATGCACGAAAAGAAAATGGACGAGTTCGACTTTTCTGGCAACCTTGATATTTCCGAGTTTATTAAAATCGCAGGCGAGGAGGGGCTTTTAGCCATCGTTCGCCCTGGGCCATACATTTGCGCCGAGTGGGAGTTTGGCGGGCTTCCTTGGTGGCTTCAAACGCTTGAGGATATGGAAATCCGTTGTCAAAACAAGACATATATGGAAAGATTTGAAAAATATCTTTCAAAAATGTTTGACGAAATTCGCCCGCACCTAATAACAAATGGTGGAAACATTATTATGCTTCAGTGCGAAAACGAGTACGGCTACTATGGCGACGACAAGGAGTATTTAAAAAAGCTGTATGAAATTTATCGCAAGTACGGAATTGACGTGCCACTTTTCACCTCAGACGGCACCGGTGAGGAGGACCTACGCGATGGCACTGTTGAGGGTTGCTTACCGACTCTAAACTTCGGCTCACGCGTGGAGGAAAACTTCCGTGCGCACGATAAGCTTTTCCCAGATTCACCAAAAATGTGTATGGAAATGTGGAACGGCTGGTTTGATGCGTGGGGAGATGACCACCACCATACAACAAGCGCCGAGGACTATGCAGGCGTTGTTGACAACATGCTTACGCGTGGTAGCCTAAATATGTATATGCTAATAGGTGGCACCAACTTTGGCTTCACAAGTGGCGCAAACCACTATGATAAGTTCGCGCCAGACGTAACAAGCTATGACTACGATGCACCACTTACCGAATGTGGCGATATTACTCCAAAATATATGGCTCTACGCGAGGTGATTAAAAAGCATACCGGCAAGGAGCCACCAGCTATCCCCGAGAACAGAAAAAAGAAAGCATATGGTAGGGTTATGCTTAAGGACGAGGCAAGCCTGTTTGATAATCTTGACAATCTTTCAACTAAGCAATTTTCAAACGTGCCAAAATGCATGGAAGCATACGGACAGGGCTATGGCTATATTGCATACGTAAGCAAGCTAAACAGAGATTACCACGACACAGATTTAACCTTTGATGGTCTTGGTGACAGGGCACAGGTGTATGTAAATCGCGCGCTTCAAGGCATCGTTTACGTGAACGACGAAAGACAAAGCGTAAAAATCAATGCAAAGGGTGGCGACACGCTAACTATTCTTGTTGAAAATATGGGCAGGGCAAACTTCGGTCCAAAAATGATGCGCAAGAAGGGAATTGCAGGCAGACTGCTCCTTGGCAGACGCATCCACTTTAACTGGGACGTTTGCACGTTGCCAATGGACAATTTAGAAGCGCTTGATTTTTCAAAGAAGCCAAGCGCACCCTCACGCTTTTATAAGGGCAATTTCACAGTGGATGTGATAGAGGACACATTCTTATACCTCGACAATTTCACAAAGGGCTTTGTTGTTATAAACGGCTTTAACCTTGGTAGATACTGGGAGATAGGCCCACAAAAAAGCCTTTACGTGCCAGCCTCTATTCTAAACGAGGGCGAAAACGAGATTATCGTTTTTGAATCCGACGGAATAAAGGGCGAGGCAGTAGTTGAATTTAAGGACTTCCCAACACTTGAGTAAAATATAAAAAATCCCCTTTTGGCCTTATGTCATTTGTCGAAAATGACAGGCTTTAAAAGGGGATTTATTTGTTAGAAAGCTTTTTGACAATTTGTGCAATGCTACCAAGAGAGGCTTCGTCCAAAAGCATTAAATCTTCGGTTATATTGCGTATTGCTTCAGGGGACTTAACCTCGGTTTCAAAAAATTCAGAAGGCGTAACACCCAAATACTCACAAATGCAGAAAAACACAGACATAGATGGTAGTGCCTTGCCACTTTCGATATTGTTTATATACCCAGGGTTTTGTCCTATTGACAGGCTCATATCGCGCGCAGAGACATTCTTCTTATCGCGAAGCCTTGCTAAGCGTAATGAAAAATCTTCCTTATACATCGTTTTTCCTCCTGCTATTTTATTATATTGTATCACATATATACCAGAAAAATGTCGGTTTAAATCCGTCAAATATATTGACATATAGGAATCAATATGATAAAATTTAGAAAACAACGGAAATGCTCTGCAAACAGTCTTTGCAAGCTTCGTTGTAAATATACGAAGGAGTAAAAAATGGGATTTTTTGATTCAGTAAAAAATGTAGTAAAGGAAGCATCCGACGAAGCAAAAGAGAAAAGAAAGTCAAAAGCAGTAAGAAAGCAAGAAGCCTCTTCGATTGCAGAAAAGCGCAAGCAATATCTTGAAGCCTTAGCCCCCTTTTATTACGCATTTGACAGTGGCAGTGGAATATCCACAGAGTTTGAAAAAAAGATACTCGAAAGCCTTGGATTTACAGATATTGACGAAAAGGCGTTATCGCAGTTACGCAGTCATCAATTTCCAGAAGGAGTGGAGCGTACCGACTACGTATTCAGAAGCAAGGAGCCAAAAACTAAGGTTGAGCCCTCCTTCTTGCTCGATTTGATACAGCCCGGCATAAGTCAAGAAATACTTACTGGAATAGCTCCTGCTCTTTACGAGGCGTGTCAGTACAAGGATTACACAATAGATGGTCAAATTGCAGACCTTTTAGCACCGTTAACTAATAAAAGAGTAGAAGATTGCAAGCGCGAGTTTATGGACGGCAAATTAGAGGCGGAAATAGAAAAAAGAGTTTTAAGAAACGACGTCAAGCTTTGTCAAGAGATATTAGAGGAAACCACCTCTCCTCTTTCCAATATTTTTGTCAACCTTGACACAAACTATGAAGAAAAAACCATTATTCTTTTGGGTGCAGCGTGTAGAATTTGCAATTTTGCTTCATATAACGGTGAGGGCGCTTATACTCCAATATCCAATGAAAAATGGAGAGAAATTGTCAAAGGAACGTGGAAATCCAAGCTTGAGGGACTAAGCCCTGAGGGCTGTGAAAGCGTAATCAATAAATATTTTTCCCTTATAATTAAAAAGGATATCAGCGAAACCTCCTTTGGGTATCTTTCAGATGCTATGGAAAACGAAACGGTATATGACGCAATAATGTATCATAGCTATATTCGCTACCTGCTTGGCAACAATTATGACAAAAAAAGCAAGTGCCTTAACATAGCCGAGGTTTACGAGGTGCTTTTGGATTGCTTGGTAAGCTCCGTTACCCAAGGAATGTCTTAATAACAATAATAAGATAATTTTAGTGATTATTTATATTTTAGGAGAAGACCGAATATGGACTTAAGCAAAAATGAATTACTTGAAAAATTAGACACAATCTCCTCACGATATGGCGAAGTAGTCGCCATTAAGGAGAAAATGAACAGCTTTGTGCCCGAAGATATTTACATACGCCAAGTAGAGCTTCCTGCCTTTCCCGAGGCAGAGGGCGGAGAGGCTGACACTGCAAAATTCATGAACAACGTTGACCACAAGGACGACAGTGGAAGTGGCTTTATACGTGCTTACGAAAGGACCTACGCCATGCCAAAGCCACCAAAGGAGCCAAAAGAGCCAAAATTTGAAGAGCCTAAAAGCCAATAGGCTTATTATTACTTTATGTCGCTACCGCGCTTGCTGCTTTAACTGCTGTTATGCAGGTTGGTAACTTTGTGCTTGAAATTTTCACCTTTAGCTTAGACTGGAGAGACCTTTTTACGCTTGTCTTTGCTGCACTTGCGGCAATTGTTGCCGGTGGATTCTTTATAGGCTCACTTTTTGTGAAAAAATCGTATAAAGAGAAGGTAAAGACAGCACGCATAGCATTTGACCTTGAGCAAAAGCCTATGAAAGACGAATATAACGAAAAGCTAAGCCAATACGAATACGATATGCAAGTATACAGACAAAAGGAGCAAGACTATATAGATGCATACTGGGCTTGGAGAACGATTTACCTTGAGCACCTTGATGAGGAGGAAAGAGTAAAGGCTCAGCTTGAAATAGACAAGCAAGAAGCAATTTCCGAAATTGAAGCAAACGAGCTTGTACCAGCCGAGGCAAGACTAAACGAGGTAAACGACCTTTTAAGCGAGAAATATTTGCCTGCTATTAATAAACTAATTGAGCTTATTAAAAGCGGACGTGCTGACACTTTAAAGGAAGCTATCAATCTTTACGAGGAAATTCTTTATAAGGAAAAGCAGCTTGAGCTTGAAAAGGAAAAGGAAGAGCGAAAGGAATATATACAAATGCTACAGCTCTTAGCCGAGCAGCGCCGTTACGAAAGAGAGATGGAAATACGCAGAATGTTGGAGCTCGAAAGAGAAATGGAAGAGGAGCGCCGTCAAAACGAAGAGGAGCGCCGCCATAGAGAGCAAATGGAGCTTCTTGAAAAGCAAGAATCAAATCGTCAAGCAGAGGCTCGTCGTGAGGAGGCAAGACGCAAGCACGAGGAAACTGCCGCAATGTACAGAGATTACCATGCGACCCACAGACAATGCCAATCCTGCGCTAATATGACCCATTGTAGAATGGCATTCCAGCGCTCTAACTGTGCAAGCTACCGACCAAAATAATATAAAAAAGAGCAGACATACAAGTTTTAATCTTGCGTGTTTGCTCTTTTTGCTTGTCTGTATGAATTTTTGTTTTCAAGAATTAATCATCAAACTCAATACTATAAATGCCATAGCCCTCGTCGTTTTCTACTATTTCGATTTCAAGCCCTATTGTTTTTCCACTTACTATGATTTCCATTTCAACGTCAAAGTCGCTTCCATCGACCTCGCTGTCGTAATATGAGCTTGAAAGGCTGGTATATCTCTTTATCTCTATGCCTGACTGAAAGTCAACGCCCATTCTTAATTCCTGCATGTTAAATAGATATTCTACTCCAATCGCTCTTGATGGGTGTATTTGCTCGGACGCCTTATCAAAGTCGCCACTTGAAACGTTTTCTAAAAACATCTCAACCTCATCTGTTGCCTCACCCTTTGTTATCCCCTTGGAGCAGGACGCAAGAGAGAAGACAAGCATTAGTATAAGTATTCCTGTAAAAATGCGCTTAATTTTCATTTTTATTCTCCTTTTGCTTATTAAATTTCCAATTTTATAAACAGTCCGTAGTGGTCGGTTGGGTACTTTCCGTCCACCAGCTCGTCAATAATTTTTAAGCTAACCGGCTTAATTTTATCGTCTATAAAGCAGTAATCAATATGCTCGTTATCTACTGTGCCGTAGCCGTGGTAGGTTGTGCGCCTGTCGTTTACTGTTGCCCCGTTTACGTCGGTAAAATGCTTTACCATTTCTTGGTAGCCCTTGCTTGTTGGGCGCATATTAAAATCGCCTGTTATAAAGGTTGGGTTATTTGAAATTTTCTTTGAATATTCATAAATAAGCTTTGAGCTTGCCACCTGACCGTTGTCGCCAAAGCCATAGTGCGTGTTCATATAGGTAAAGATTTTGCCACTTTCTATGTGCTTTAAAATAACGTACTCACACATACGCCAGCAGTGATATAATTCATCCCACCCACGGGACTCAACCTCTGGTGTGTCTGAAAGCCAGAAATTGCCCTTGTCAAGAAGCTCAAATTTGTCCTTTTTCCAAAGAATAGGAGCGCCCTCAAGCTCACTTTTAGAGCGGTACAAATTAAACATTTCATATTTGTCAAGGTAATATTTTTCTATTTCCTTTTCCCAAGGCACAGTAAACTCTTGAAAGCCGATTATGTCAGCATCGTACCCCTTTGTAATTTTTGCAAGTCTTGGCGCACGCTCAGCCACCGAGTTACCATTCGGGTCGTCCCCGTATCTTATATTAAAGCTAATTACCTTTAGTTCCATATCTACCTCGCTAAATAAGTTGTTATCTTTATTTTAGCATATATATTCACGGAATTCAATCTATAAGATTGACTTTTATTTTTTAGTCATATATAATTAAGTTAAGGCTATAAAAAGGAGCGACAAAAATGGACTTTAAATATAAAAAGGGAATGGGCATTGGTGGTTGGCTAACCAACTACAAAAGGTTTAATGTTTTGCCAAACGACAAGCGTCTTGAATTGACAATTGGCGACTATGAGCATTTTGAGTCCTATATAACCGAGTGGGACATAATAAATATCAAAAATATGGGTATGGACCATATACGCTTAGGCTTTGACCAAATTGTTTTGGAGGAAGCGCCCTTTGTATATCGTGAGCATACAATGGCGCTGCTTGAGAATTTTGTTTCCCTTTGCCAAAAGCACGGCCTTGGCATTATTTTAAATTTACATAAATGCATAGGCAACTACTGTGATATTGAGGAAAATGTTACCCTGTTTGATAGCGAGGAATTAAAATCGCGCTTTATAGGGCTATGGCTTGAGCTTGAAAATCGATTTAAGGACAACGAAAATGTAATTTTTGAGCTACTTAACGAGGTGAGAGATGTTGAGCCAGATTTATGGAACGACCTTGCCGAAAAAGCAATAAAAGCCATAAGGCGTGTCAATAATTCAAGAAAAATTATAGTTGGACCTGTGTGCTGGAACAACCCAAACAAGCTTGATAAATTAAGAATTTTCGATGACGAAAACGTAATTTACACCTTCCACGTTTACGACCCAAGCGAATTTACACACCAGCGTAGTGTTTTACACTGGAAGCACCTATATTACAACAGAAAAATGGAATACCCAGGCGATATTAAAAAATACCGCGAGTTTTATAAGGTAGTGCATAACAACCCAAACGCATACCCCCACATTGATAGAATGGATATAAGGTATATGCGTGAAATTTTTAACCCTGTGGCTGAATTTAAAAGAGCGAACCCAGATAAAATCTTATGGTGTGGAGAGTTTGGCACTATTCGCCACGCAGACAAAAGTAGCCGTGAAAGCTGGATGAGGGATGTTATCACCCTTTTAAAGGAAAACGACGTCCCATACTGCGTTTGGAACTATCTTAGCACCCCAAATGACGGCAACCGCTTTAGCTTAGTTGATGATGACACAAGAGAAATATTAAGCAAAAATATGCTAAATATAATAAACGGAAATATATAAAAAAGGGCAGAGAATTCTGCCCCCTTTTTGTTCCACCGTTTTGCGCTCTTTTTGAAGCACCCTGTGCATTTCTAAGTAGTTTTCTACACCCGTAAAATCTATCGTATATTTTTCTTTATATTCGTATATGCTTTCTCTGTGAAGCTAAAGTTATGTTAATTCAACCAACGAGCCTCCATGATGAATTGCTATTTTTATAGCATCGAAATACTCATCGTTGTAGACATGTTTTAATCTCTTAAGAATTTTGATTAAAAGGTCCACATCCTTTTTATTTTCATCGTATATCTTGTCAAGCCCAATTATTTCTATGTTTAAATTTTTGTTGCTCAATAAAAGATCTACCATGCAATCCCAAAAAGCTGACCAATTACGACCATAATGGTCGGGAAAGTCAAATTCTTTCGCTATAATTGAATGAAAATATCGCCAGTCCTTCATGCTTGTAAAATCAAGTATATACTTCTCTTTATACTCATACATGTTATGCCTCCTTATGCTGTAATTTCATAAAATGTTTGATAATGGTCATAGGTTACAAAAATCAACCCGTCGTTAGAATAAATTATCCTTTGGCGATTTCGGAATCCTCCATTGTAATTTATATCTGCCTCATACCATACTCGCCCTGATACAGAAGGAAGCTTGTATTCATCATTATTATACAAATCTCCACCGATCATTTTGTTTGGACACACCTTAGCCAAATTTCTTTTTTTGGAAATCCAGCCTTGTTCCACTGCTTGCTTTTTTGTGATATAACAATCTGGCAAAATTCTGTTATAAAACAAAGAAAAATCTGCTCCGTCTTTTCCAGCGCTTGTTGCCTTACCCGCCTGCTTTGTTCGCATACGAACCCATTTACACCTGCAATTTGTATGTATATTCACCGCCACTTCTGTTCGCAAGAGCAAAACAGACGATGCTTCAACTATTTTCCCATGATTATCAATACATTTTTGACAGGTATGGAGTGACAATTCAGACATCCAATTTGCCCATTTGATACTGTTTCCCGCAAGCCTTCTTTCTTGGAGCAAATCATCGACTACAGTTACCAACTTATTTTCTTCCATCATTTCTCCTTTATTATACTTTCTTTCTCTCAAATTGTCAATTTCTTTAATTATATATTAGCGTATAAAAACCGGTACCAAACGGAACTCTTTTTCTTTTATGAGCTTAGAGCAAAAAAACAGGGCAGAGAATGGGCTAAGCCCAAAGCTCATTACATTCGTTTCGGGGAACCCCTACACAAGCAGAAAGAGAGAACAAATCGGTTGTTCGCCGAAATGTCCTCTCTTTTTCTGTTGGTTGAATGAAATCGTGGCTATACCACGATGAAATCTTCGCTTTACTCAGATGAAATCCAAGGCGTTGCCTTGGATGAAATCAAATCCGTCTGTTATAACCCTGCGAAGCAGGATTTCATCGCGAAAGCGATTTCATCCACCATAGGTGGATTTCACCCGTCGAAGACGGATTTGACTGCGTGATACTCCGTTAAGAGTATCACGCTATTCTGCCCTTTATTTTATAAATTTTCGTACGCCTTTAGCCACTGGGTTTTAATAAATTCGTGGCCGGCTGGTGTTGGATGCACGCCGTCTGCAAGCCAGTAGCTGTTTTCTGCCTTCTTTGCAAGCTCGTCAAAGCCATTTTGTAGCTCAACAAATGGTAAGCTATATTTTTCGGCAATTTTTCTTGCCATCTCGGCACGCTTTTTAGTTTCGGTCTTGAAAAACTCCCAATGCTCGGTAGTTGAACACGCCTCTAAAACAAATGGCTCTAAAATTATAATTTTGATATTAGGAAGCGCCTCCTTAACCTCCTCAATAAGCATTGAGTATATCTTAAAGAACTTGTCGGCATCCACTCCATTTGGGCTATCTCCTATTTCGTGCCAAACGTCATTTACACCGATAAGAATACTCATTAAATCTGGGGAATAGTTAATAATATCGCGCTTAATGCGTGCGTATAGGTCAACTACACGGTTGCCACTAATGCCCTTATTTACAAACGTGTGCTTGCCAGGCTCTAAATATCCAAGATATGCTGACACTAAATGTGCGTAGCCTCTGCCAAGATTAGCATCATTGTTCCAGTCTCTGCCACAGTCTGTAATTGAATCACCTTGAAATAAAATTTTCATAATACACCTCTCTAATTTATAGAAAACTATTTTATATCTATCAAAACCGCTCTACAGGGCGCGCCATCTCCACCACCCAAATTTAGTGGAGCAGAGCTTAAAAAATAGACACCCTCTGCCACATTTTTTAGTCTTATTCCCTCAAGCAAGGCAACTCCGGCTCCCAAAAGTGCAAGATGCACAGCCATAGGGGAGTCTTTTGGTCCAACCGTTTGTGGCTCGTTTCCAAGCAGTAAAATTCCTGCCTTAACAAACGCCTCCGTTGCCTCAAGGGACACCTCAACCTCGCCCTTTACTAATATTCTTTTTGCTGACTCCTCGCTTTTCTCCCTTGCTTTTTTAATAATATTTTCAGCATCACTATACGACACCACGCCTTGATGCTCAGCCACATAAGCCATTCCCACAAAAGCCTCAAGCCCCATTTTGTCAACCGTCTTGCCATCACTAATAAAATGAAACGGCGCATCTATATGTGTGCCATTGTGCGCACACATACTAAGCTTGGATAGGTTGCACACGTCTCCGTTTTCAATTTGGCTAATCATCTCTTTTTTAGGCACAGGGTCGCCAGGAAACACATCAGAGGAAAACACCTCTTGTGAAATATCGTAAATTTTCATTATTTTCTCCACTTGAATAGTATATCACTTAGATTATACTACAACTATTGGCGCTTTTCAATGAAATAAAATAAAAAAGGGAACAAATGTTTGTTCCCTTTAATTTTAGAGTAGGTAGTATGGTAGGTCGTCGCCTATTGCAAGATGCACAAAGCCTTGCTTTTTTGGTGTTGCTGTCTTTTTTGTTGGCTTCTTTGCTGTTTTCTTTGGGGCCTCCTTAGCTGGCGCTTCTACTACTGTTATAGGCTCTGTTACAGGCACTTCAGCCTTTGGTGGTTCCTCTGTCGTTGCAATAGCGCTGTTTTCCATATCAGGCGCTGTGCTTTTTACGTTGGAATAGCCACTATTGGAAACTCTTTTAATCGCATTTTTACCTATTGGCATATTCTACTACCTCCTTTGCAAGACTTCTATACTCAATAGCGCTTCTTGAATACTTTTTGTAAGCAACAACGGGCTTGCTATTGTCCTGTGACCATTCAATTGCACTATCAACCTTAACGTAGGTGTCAAAAACCCTTACGTCCTCCGACTCACGAAGGGATTTTAGAGTTTCCTTGAAGTAATTCTTTCTCTCGTCTGCCTTAGTCACCATAATTCCCATGATTTCAAGGCGAGGTGCCATTTCTCTTACCTTGCCGATAAAATCAAACATATTTGCAAGGCCGAAAAGTCCCCAAGGGCTTGCCTCAACAGGGATAATAACATAGTCAGAGGCGCACATTACGTTCATAACCCAGCCACCAAGCGTTGGGGGAGAGTCAATTAATATGTAGTCATAATAGCCACGCGCCTTAACCGGCTCAAGACACTTTTTAAGTATAAACTCTCTTTGCCACTTTGTAAAAAGGTCAAACTCAATTGAGCTCATAAGTGAGGTTGATGGTACAATATCAAGCCCCTCATATTCTGTTGGCACAATAAAGTCAGAAAGGTCCCTTTCCTCCTTTAGGGCAGTATATATATTTTTTCCGTTGCTTGCGTACTCTAAAACCTTTTCCTCGTCAAAGAAGGAAAGTGTTAAATTTATCTGCATATCGCCATCTATAAGTAGTACCTTTTTGCCCATCATAGAAAGCGCACAGCCGATATTTGAGCAGGTTGTGGTTTTTCCACTTCCGCCCTTGTTATTCGCAAACGCGATTACCTGAGTTTTGCTCATTTTCGCATAGCCTCCAATTCTTCTTCGTCATCTGCAAGGAATTCTATCAATTTATCAAGTCCCTCTCCTGTATAAGCACTGACAGGGAATATTTTCTTACAGCCTGCAAGCCGGAGCCATCTTTCAACCCTTTCCGGGTTGGCATCAGGCTTGTCAATTCCTGTGATAATTCCGACAACCTCACGATTTACAAGGCTTGTAATACAGGGTGAGAAAATAGAGTAGGGCTCATTTGCCGAAAGGACAAGCCCAACAACGTCCGCCTCGTACGCATAAAGCGCCAGTGCGCCACTTGTCTGCCTAAGCTCTGTATATTCGCCAGGGGTGTCTATTATCGTATCAAGATAATTTATGTACTGCGTTTTATAATAGTGAATATCCTCACCATTAAGCGCTTGTGTCAGGGTAGTTTTTCCTGCCGCAACCCTTCCAATTAAAATAATTTTTTTCATTACGTTTTAGTTATTTCACAGCATACATAGGAAAGCTTTGTGGTGAAATACTCACGTATAGCGCTAAAGGCTGATTCCACGCTTGAAACGCTTCCCGAAATAATTAATGTTCCTGTAAATCTATCAACAAAGCCAATCTCAGCGCCCGAGGACTTTATAGAAATATCGGCTGCAATCACAGCACTTTCCGCAGGTGAAACGGTCAAAACTCCAATTGCGCTTCTTGTATAATCCGTCTTTGGGTCAAGTCCAAGCTTTGTAAAAAGCACGTCGTCTGGATTTGCAATTATATGGCAAAGAGTTATCTGCTTACCAGGTACTAACTCCTGCACAATTCTCATATTTTCTTTAAGCTCCATTGTTAGCCTCCGATTTTACATTTAAGCCCCGATTCCTCGGCGACTGATAAAAGATATTCCATCTTTTCATTAGATGGTGGCTCTATCTCCTTTAGGGCATAATTTCTGCCAAGCCCCTTATACTTGTCTGAGCCAAGACGGTGATAGGGAAGTAAGTGATGCTCACAAACGCCCTTTAGTGTTTTTGCAAAGCTTGAAATAGCTCTTATTTCCTCTGGTGTATCGTTAAAGGTAGGTATTACTGGCGTTCTTATTATAAGCTCAACACCACTTTGGGCTATCCTTTTTGCGTTTTCAAGAATTAATTCGTTACCTACCCCTGTATATTCCTTATGCTTTTCTGAGTCCATATGCTTTATATCCATAAGATACAGGTCAAGATAAGGAAGAAGCTTTTCTATTTCCGAGAAATTTAGTGACGACGCCGACTCAATAGCGGTATGTAGCCCCTCACTCTTGCACGCCCTTAGTAGCTCGGCTGCAAAGTCAGCTTGGCATAAAACCTCACCACCAGAAAGGGTAACTCCACCACCGCTTCTTTTGTAATAAGGCTTGTCGGCTAAAATCTCTGGCATAATGTCCCAAACACTAACGTCCCTGCCAACAATTTTTTCCTTGTCCTTTTCAATTATCGTTTCAATTTCTCTATTTTGAGATTCGGGATTACAGCACCAAGCGCACCTTAGCCGACAGCCCTTGAAAAAGACTATTGTTCTTATTCCTGGCCCGTCATGTATTGAAAAGCGCTGAATATTAAATATTCTGCCCTTTATTTCGTTTGGCACGGTAATCACCTCCTTGTTTGTTTTGTTTGCGCCTTGAAAATGCTCTCTTGGATTTTTTGTGGAATGTGTTTGTGCCTTAATGTGACACCCTTCCCTTTAAAAGCCCTGTTCGGTTCTGTTTATAATGTCGTCCTGTAATGAACGGGAAAGCGTTGTAAAGAGCGCGCTATAGCCAGCAACTCTTACTACGAGTGTTTTATATTTTTCTGGGTTCTTTTGCGCGTCAAGCAACGTTTCCTTTGTTACAACGTTAAACTGCACGTGCATACCCTTTTGGTCAAAGTATGAGCGAATTAATGCAACAAACTTAGAAAGACCGCTCATTCCAGCTAAGGCTGATGGATGGAACTTTTGGTTAAGCAGTGTTCCGTTTGATGCAACGCCCTGCTCAAGCTTTGCAACCGAGTTTGCTGTTGCTGTTGGTCCCTTTGTATCTCTGCCCGAGGCTGGACCTATACCATCTGCAAGTGGAGTATAGGCAAGACGTCCGTCAGGGGTTGCGCCTGTCGATGCACCAAGTGGCACGTTTGCTGAAACTGGATAAAGTCCCGCTTGGAAAATACCACCACGTGGGTTTTTATATTTTTCAACCTCTTTAGTATAGGTATTTGCAACGTCACGTGCAAACATATCGACGTCGTAAATATCGTTTCCATACTTAGGGGCTTCCTCGTCTATTAGACGCTTAATTTCCTTATATCTTGCTTTTTGCTCATAGCTAAGAGATGTTTGGTTTGTCACCTCATCGTAAATTGTGCGAATTGCGCCTTCATTTACGTTTATGCCTTGACGTACAAGCTCTGTCGCTATCTCAGTGGTTAATTTTTCTGCCGCCACACCATGCACGCCATAGCCAAAGTTTGCTCTCATTGCCTCCTTAAGCTCAGAAAGGGTAAATCTGCCCTCTTCAAATACAAGCTTTTTAATGGCAATAAGACCGTCTGTGTTGTTTGCAATACCAAAGCCCTGTGGACCTGTGAAATTGTATATGGCGCCACCCTCTTGAAGTGATTTTCCTCTGCCTATACAGTCCTCAACCATACAGGACTGGAAGGGAAGTGGGCACCTTGTCGCGTGTGCCATATCTATTGCGTTATTTGCATTTACAAGAAGCTTTATCATATAGCTTTGCTGAGTCTTATATGCTGAGTATAGCTCCTCGAAGGTTTTCATACCCGAAACGTCGCCTGTGTCTGGACCTATTTTCTTGCCCTTATCGTAGCCGTTTGAGAAAACAAGCTCCATTGGGCGACACATATTAAAGAACGCTGCATCGTGCCAGCCGTCAGTTTTTCCAGCCTTTTGTGGCTCAACGCAACCGATAATGCAATAATCTCTTGCATCCTCAAGGGTAAGTCCTCTTGCCATTATAGATGGAATGATTATTTCGTCGTTGTAGTATGCTGGCAAGCCTGTTCCAAGCCTTGTAAGCGCCGCTGCCTTGATTAATAAATCCTCTGGTGAGCCATTCCATACTCTAATAGAGATAGAAGGCTGTGGAAGTGGAACGTGCATAGCTGCCTCAATGCACATATATGAAAGGTCGTTTGTCGCATCCATGCCGTGAATATCCTGTCCACCTACAATAAGGTTTTGGAACATTCCATAGCCTGCAAAGCCATCAGCCGACGCTTGGTCTCTTACCTTGTTTATATCGTTGAATTTTACCCAAATGCAGTCAAGCAGCTCTTGCGCCCTTTCGCGTGTGATTTTGCCACTGTCAATATCCTTTTTATAATATGGGTACATATATTGGTCAAAGCGACCTGGGGAAATAGAGTGTCCGCTTGACTCAACCTGTAAAAGAAGCTGAATAAACCAAAACGCTTGGCAAGCCTCGTAAAAGCTTGTTGCGCCAAACTCTGGCACTCTTACACAGTTTTTAGAAATTTGCTCAAGCTCGCGCTTTCTTTCAGGATTTTGCTCCTTTTGTGCAAGCTCCCTTGCAAGTGCGCTATATCTGCGCGCGTATTCAATTACTGCCTCACAGCTTTCAATTACTGCGTAAAGGAAGTTGCTTCTTGAAACGTAGTCGCTATCCGATACGTCAAGCTTAGATAGTGCAGTTTCTGCCTCGGCAATAATGCCTCTGTAACCATTTTTTAAAACCTTACCATAATCTACGCAAACGTGACCGATTCCGTTGTAGAAATAGTTACCTGGTGTGAATATAGAGTGCTCGGTAAACGCCTCATAGGCTTCCTTTGACATATTAGCCTTAGCTAAGTCACTTGTTGTTTTGCCCTTCCACCAAGGATATATTTCACGTAGTTCCTTTTTGGTCTGTTCACTTATGTAAAACGGGTCTGCTTGTCTTGTTGAAACTGTATCAAGCTCAGAAAGAAGCCACTCATATGAATATTCAGGGAAAACCTGAGTGCCACGAGGTGCAATTGTCGCGCTACCTACAATAAGCTCATTTTCTCTTATAACAATTGGAATATTTTTAAGAATATGAGCAAACGCATGGCTTCTGCGCTTGATTATAGGCAAATCCTCGGTCATTTTGTAGCTTTCTGTTACAAGCTTGCCCCTTGTCGATTCAATCTCGGGCATTTTCTTATAAAGGGTGTCTATAAGACCTTGAATTCTTGAGCTTTTTTCAATTATATACTTAATATTTTCCAAAGCCGTTTCTCCTTGTTTTGTGCTTACACATTACATTTGGTTCCAAAGCTCACTGTGTGGAGCCGCAATTACTGTAAATGAGGATAGGGTAGAGAGCTCCTTTGCGTAATTTGCACCAGCCTCAACTGCCGCTGTTACGTCACCCACGTCACCCGTGAGCATAACTACGCCCTTTCCGCCCATGCCTCGTGAAACTCTTAAATCATATATTTCAACTCTTGCGGTCTTAACTGCTATATCTGCTGCCTTGATTGCACTTGAGGCAGAGAAGGTTTCGATAAGACCAAGTGAGCCCCCACGCTCACCAACCTGAGTGCCAAATAGAGCCTTTATAACCTGCTCCTCAATTTTTCCCATAACCGCTGAGTCTATTACGTAGCCATCAAACCTCTTATTAACGTGCTGAATAGCAACGCTAACGTCAGATATTGACCCTGTTAGTATAATTTCATACTTTCCAGGGCATGAGGGATGGGCAGAGACCATTTCTATGCCTGAGCTCTTTAGCGCTGCATCTGCTGCCTCTACACCCTTAGGTATGCTTTTTAATTCTATAACACCTATCGCCTTATACATCTTATCTTACCTTATCAATTATTATTTTATCATTACCAAGCGTAACTCTACCAGAAATTGATGCGTGCTGTGGCAAGGAAAGTCCATCTGCTGCATTTGCAATCAAATCGCCCTTTTCTACAATATCGCCATCCTTAACTGCTGGCGCGCTTGGTATTCCTATGTGTCTTGATAGAGTCATTTCAACTCTTTCAAAATCGTTTATTTCACCGTAAAAATCAGTGTCAACATCAAATCTCGCTACTCCGAGTGCGCTCATCCATTTTTTGTATGGGAGCATTCTGTACTCGCGCTCTTCTCGCACGCTATACTCGCCGTTTTTATCGAAGCGAAGCCTGTTTTTAGAAAGAAGCTTTTTATAATTATCTATAACAGCCTTTGGTGATATGCCTTGATTGCAGGCAAGACTCTCGCAAACGCCACAGCCACAGCAAAGCGTTGCGCTAATTATCATCTCTGGCATAGCCTCAACCACGCCCATAGCTGTTCTTACCATTTTATGTGGCTCAAGAGGGTAGCCAAGGAGGTGTCGTGGGCACATATCAGTACATCTTGTGCATTGACAGCACGCAGTTTCAGCCCTTTTTGTAGCCAACACCTCGTTCATATTCTTAGAAAGAATTGCCTGTGAATTATCTGGCAAGATTAATATTCCCTTTGTCGTTTTGTTCACAGCGTACGTTCTTGGGTTTATTACCTTTCCCATTGAAGGGCCACCATCAATAACGGTGTAGCCTTCCTTAACCACTATATTAAGTCTTTCAAATATATCAGCAATTTTCGCACCAATTGGAACCTTAATAACCACTGGCTTTTTAACCTCACCACCGATGGTTAGCCATTTTTCAGTTACAGGCTCATTATATCTTATACCTCTTGCAAGATTATACATTGTTTCAACGTTATATACTATAATCCCCTCGGTAATAGGTAGCTTTCCTGGCTTTATAAGTCTGCCTGTTGCCTCGTATATAAGGCTAATCTCGTCGCCAAGCGGATAAACGTCAGGCAAGGCTCTTGCAAAAACGCCGTCTGCCAGTCTTTGCCCGTCCTGCCAGCCAAGTCTTTCAGCATTGTGTGCCTTAACGGCTATGTACGCCTTAGTAATGCTTGTTTTTTTAATTATCTCTAATACGCCTTGAAGAACCAAATCAAGCTCATCTCTTAAAAGCACGTAGTCAGTAGCTAAAAGGGGTTCACATTCTGCACCATTTATAAGGAGTAGGTCAGCCCCCTCTGCAAGCTTAGCGTAGGAGGGAAATCCAGCGCCTCCAGCGCCTACAATTCCGAGGCTGCGCATTAAATTTTTAAGCTCTTGCATTTTTTATTCCTTTCCCAATGAGTCTAAGAAAAAGTCCATTTATTAGTCAACAATACCAACTATAACAGCATCAACTGGACAGTTTTCGTTGTGAAGCGCGAGTCTTGCAGGGCTTCCAACGGTGATAAGCACGGTTTCACCCACACCTGCACCAACAGAATCAATAGCTATTATATATTCGTTTGTAAATTCGCCGTTTTTGATTAATTGAACCTCCATAAACTTACTGCCTACCAAGGATTCCTGCTTTCTTGTAGAAACTATGTTTCCTCTAATAATTCCCTTATACATATCTTTTTCCTCTCTTTACTTTACAATTGTAACTATAAATCCGTTGCCAATGCCTGCTGAGTTTGCATCATCCGTGTCAACGTGCATCTCTAAGCGAAAATCCTTATGCACCCTTACCTGAACGTCAAACCATCTTGTTCTTCGCTTGCCATTTACGTCAACATCAACATAATCGCCATCACTAAGCCCAAACACCTTTGCCTCATCTGGTGACATATGTATGTGTCTGTTTGCTATTATACAGCCCTCGCTTAGCTCAACCACGCCCTTTGGGCCTACAATTCTAATTGGCGCTGAGCCCTTTATGCTTCCACTCTCGCGCACAGGTGGCTTTACCTTTAAAACGTAGGAGTCAGTCATAGATATCTCAACCTGTGAGGCTTTTCTTACAGGACCTAAGACTCTTACGTTTTCTATTGGTCGCATTGATGGACCTATAATGGTTAATTGCTCCTTGCAGGCATACTGTCCCGGCTGTGAAAGCTCCTTTATCGGAGTCAGCTCATAGCCCTCGCCAAACAGGGTTTCCAAGTCAGTCTTAGATAGGTGAATATGCCTGTTTGATATACCAACTGGAATTCCACCCTCGCCATTTTCTTTCTTATCCTTGATATCTATTTCAAGAAGCGCGCGCTTAACAAGCTCTACTATTTGTTCCTTTGAAATATCCATTTCCCAATTCCTTTCTTTGGTTTTTTGGCACTGTAAAAAATCTCGACCGCCATATTAAGGTTTTTTACAGTACCCCAAAGGGCAAGATGCCCTTTGGATACTGAAAACTCTTCTTCTACTAAAATCACTTAATAGATGGGAGAAGCTTTTCAACGTCTGCGTGTGGTCTTGGAATTACGTGTGTTGCGATAACCTCGCCAAGGGATGTTGCAGCTGCGCTTCCTGCTTCAACTGCTGCCTTAACTGCACCAACGTCACCGCGAACCATAACGCTAACGAGACCTGAGCCGATCTTTTCGCTACCTACTAAAACTACATTTGCAGCCTTTACCATTGCATCTGCAGCCTCAATTGCAGCAACGAGACCTCTTGTTTCTACCATTCCGAGTGCTTCCATTTTTAAATCCTCCTATAAGATTTATTTTTTATTTTTTTGCTTGTGTTATATTTTAAAGCCGAAGCTCTAAAAGCATAATTTTGTACCCAAGTAGGGTATTTGCCTAATTTCATTTAGGCATCTTAGCCCGTCGTTAAAAATCTCATAACGTCGGGGTGTGGGCGCGCGATAACCTCACAGCACTTAACGTTTCCGACCTCAGCTGCCGCCGAGGCGCCTGCCTCAAGCGCAGCCCTCACCGCGGAAACCTCGCCTTCAACGACAACTGTAACAAGTCTGCCGCCGAGGCGCTTTTCCACGTGAATTAGCTTAACGTCTGCTGCCTTTACCATAGCGTCAAGTCCTGTAATTGCGGCTACCATCGCCTGTACCTCAAGTAACGCAATTGCCTTCATATTATAAACCTACAATTATTTTATAATAGGAAGAAGCTTTTCAACGTCTGCGTGTGGTCTTGGGATTACGTGTGTTGCGATAACCTCGCCAAGGGATGTTGCAGCTGCGCTTCCTGCCTCAACTGCTGCCTTAACTGCACCAACGTCACCGCGAACCATAACGCTAACGAGACCTGAGCCGATCTTTTCGCTACCTACTAAAACTACATTTGCAGCCTTTACCATTGCATCTGCAGCCTCAATTGCAGCTACAAGACCTCTTGTTTCTACCATTCCGAGTGCTTCCATCATTGTTTTATTCTCCTTTTTTTAATATTATCTAAGTTTATCTTTTCCGAGCGCAGAGAGGTGGGCAAACCACTCAATATCCTCGCTCTGTCTTGCAATCACCCTATGAGTGATATACAAATCTCTTTTTTCTGCCTCCCTTTTGCCAGCCATAATTGCTGATTCAACAGCTGAGGCAGAGCCTTCAATTTTTATAGCCATAACGAGAGGAACTCTTGCAGAGTCACCACCTGCCGGCTTGTTTTTGTCAATGGCAACAACGCTTACGTCTGCCGCCTTGGCCATGGCGTCTGCCACCACTATTGCAGTAGCGAAGCCATAAACCTCTATCATTCCAAGAGCCATAGCTTAACTCCTTTGCTAAATTACTCATTAACATAGCAGATTTTAATTCCTTGCTGTGAAACGTTAACCTCCATAGCCTCATTGAGCTGATCAAGAGGGAAGGTATGAGTAATAAGCTCCTTAATAGGAATGTTCATTTCTCTTGCTTGACGAAGGAATGCCATTGTTGTTGGATAGTCATCAGCGCTGTAGTCCCAAGAGCCAACAACGTTAATTTCCTTGTTACACATAGCAAAGTGTGGGTTAATGGTATATTCGCCGTTATTAACGAAGAAGCCCATTTCGCACATTCCGCCACCACGACGGATATATTCGTAAATATCCTTTGCTGCCATAGGTGCGCCTGTGCATTGGAATGCAAAGTCAACGCCTACGCCATTTGCAACACTCTTAACGAGTGAAACTCTTTCCTCAAGAGAGGTGATTTCCTTAAAGCTGATTACTGTTTTTGCACCAAGCTTCTTTGCCATTTCAAGTCTTTTTGGAGTGCCGTCAATAGCAACGATATGGTTTACACCTGCTGCACGAAGCACGCTTATCATAACAAGACCAACTGGGCCAAGTCCTTGAACAAGCACCTTTGAGTTGAAGTTAATTAAGCCTGTTGTGTTGGCTCTCTTTAGAGCGTGCACGCAAACGCAAGCAAGCTCAAGAAGCATTCTTTCCTTTAAATCAAGGTCGTTCACTACGAAATATGTAGAGCCCTTACCACTGATAAGTAGGTGAGAAGCAAACCAACCGGTTAGTGGATTTGCATCATTATGTGGGATAAGTCCGAATACGCCCTGCTTATCGCAAAGGTTTGTATTTGCAGGCTTGTTACGGCAAACAAAGCATTCGCCACAGCTGATAACAGAGGTAACTATTTTATCTCCAACCTTAATTGGATTTCCCGCGGTATCAGCCTTTATATTTTTACCAAGAGCAATAATTTTGCCCGTTCCCTCGTGACCAAGAGTAACTGGGATAATTCCAAATGGGTCACCCTTCCACTCGTGAACGTCTGTTCCACAAACACCACAGCCCTCAACCTTAACGAGGATATCGTTGTCACCAACGGTTGGAATAGGGAATTCCTTAACCTCAATCTTCTTAGGAGCTGTTAGCATTGCTACCTTTGCAGTAGCTGGAATATTTGCACCTTTCTTAGCGCTTGGTGTATTTATCTCGCCAAGAATTTTGCGAACAATGCTCTCTACCTGTGATGATGAAATATTCATTTCTTTTTTCCTTTCTTAAGATTTTATCTTAGATTATTCTAAAGCTTTCAGACAGAACGCAACGACGCTGTCTTGTAAAGCTTTTTGCACTTGTTAAGCCCTCACCAGTTGGACCTGCTATTGTAAAGGTGGTATGACCCTCGCCACCGAAGCCTATGCCTGCATAGGACGGAGCATTCTTTACAAAGATAGTTGTTTCAACGGCTCTGGCAAATCTTGTTAAATTGTCTATGTTTTTAGAGTGCATATGGGCTGTATGACGGTTTCCATGCTCAGCCTTGACAGCGAGGTCAATTGCCTCGTCAATGTCCTTGACTCTAACAATAGGAAGAATTGGCATCATAAGCTCGTGCTGTACGAAATCGTGATTAAAATCAGTCTCGCAAATAATGCAACGGATTTTGTCGCAAACGCTAATTCCGATTTTTTCAAGTAGCACCTTGGCATCTCTGCCAACGCAGTCACGATTAACAATTTTTGATTTTATGCCAGTCTTTGGGTTTGTTTTTTCAACAAGAACTATGCTTGCAAGCCTGCTTGCTTGCTCGCTGTTTATAAGGTAAGCACCATTTTCCTTCATAGCCTCAATAAGCTCCGAGGCAATATTATTTAGCGCAAATACCTCCTTTTCTGCTATGCAGGGTAGGTTGTTATCAAAGGTACAGCCGTCAATAATATCCTTTCCAGCCTTTCTTATATCAGCCGTGTCGTCAACAATAACCGGAGGGTTTCCAGCGCCTGCGCCGATAGCCTTTTTGCCACTCGAAAGAACACTCTTAACAACGCCAGGTCCACCCGTACAAACAAGAAGCTTAATTCTTGGGTCCTTGTACATAATGTCGGCAGTATCAAGCGTTGGCTTTACAACTGAGGAGACCAAAACTCTTGGTCCACCGGCAAGCTGACTTGCACGATTGATAAGGTCAACTGCATAGTTTGAGGTTGCAATAGCATTTGGGTGTGGGTTGAAAACAACACCGTTTCCAGCTGCTATCATACCTATACTGTTACAAATAACTGTTTCTGATGGGTTTGTGCTTGGGGTTATGCTTCCTACTACGCCAAATGGCGCCATTTCGGTAAGAGTAAGTCCATAGTCGCCTGTTTTAACCTGCGCTTGTATATCAGAGGTGCCAGGTGTTTTGTCAGCAACAAGAGTGTGCTTTGCAGTTTTGTGATCAACTCTTCCCATTTTCGTTTCGCTAACACCGATTTCTGCCATTATAGAAGCTTCCTTACGGCAAAGGTCACGAATTATATCTATGACCCTTTCGCGCTCAGCAAGTGACATTGCGCGAACAGCCTTATAGCCCGATTCGGCAGCGTCAATAGCATCCTTCATATCGGTATAAACACCGATATATTTTTTGCCATTATAGCCGGCGCCATCGTATTCACACTTAGTGGTGGGGGCATCACTCTTAAGACTTTTCATAACCGAGGCGACAATTTCTTCAATTTGTGCCTCTGTCCAATTTATAGCCATTATATCTCTCCTTTCGCATAAATTTCTTTGCTTGGGGAGAATTACTTTCCGAGAGCAGCAATTACTCTACGTGTAATTTCGTTAACGAGGTCCTCGTTTGATGCGCACTTACATTCCTCTTCACCGTAATCAATGCCAGGGTGACGGCCAGGAATGTTCATCTTCTTACGAAGGTCCATAAGCTTTCTTAATTGGTCGTTTGGAATTTCGTGAACAGCACCAAGCTCCATAGCGTACTTGCAAATCTTTGCATTGAACTCAACCTCTTCCATAACGAACATTGCCTTTTGGAGGCTAAAGCCTACTGTCAAAGCACCGTGGTTTTGGAGAAGGAATGCATCGTGGTTTTCGATGTATGGCTCGAGTGAGTCTGGAATTTCCATTGTTGAAGGAGTTCCGTAAGCGCAGGTTGGAACCTCGCCGATTGTTAAAACTGCCTCTGGAAGAATGTATTGGTCAAGGTCAATGCCTGCAATTGTAAATGCAGTAGCAATTGGTGGATGTGCGTGAACTACGGCGTTTACGTCTGGGCGCTTTTCATAAACACGCATGTGCATTTTGATTTCTGATGAAGGATTTAATTTACCCTCAATCTTCTTTCCGTTTTTGTCAACCTTGATAATCATATCAGGAGTGAGTGCACCCTTTGATACGCCTGTTGGTGTGCAGTAAAACTCGTTTTCTGATACCTTAACAGAGATGTTACCATCGTTTGCGGCAACAAAGCCGAGATTGTAAAGGGCATGGCCAACTTCACAGATTTCCTTTTTAATTTCATAAGCTGATTTCATTTTCTTTTTTCCTTTCGGTTCTTATATATATTTTTTTATTTGACTAAATTAAATGTGTCGAGGGCAATCATATACTCCTCGTCTGTTGGGATAACAAGTGTTCTTACCTTGGCGCCTGCCTTAGTAATATCTGCCTGTGTTCCTCTTGGTAGCTTTAGGTTTATATCGTTATCAATTTCAATTCCAAGATAAGACATATCCCTGCATATTAAATCTCTTACAATTCCATCGTTTTCACCGATGCCTGCTGTAAATACAAGAGCATCAACTCCATTCATTTCAGCAATATAAGAGCCTATTATTTTTTTAATGTAGTGGACTAAAATGTCCATTGCCAAGCCTGCGCGCTTGTTTCCCTCGCCCTGCGCAATAAGCACGTCGCGACAGTCGCTTGAAACTCCCGAAACTCCAAGAAGTCCGGACTTTGAATTAAGAAGCTTTTCTGCCTCATCGGCACTAAGTCCTTCCTTTTTCATTATATACGTAACAACGGTTGGGTCAACCGAGCCACTTCTTGTTCCCATAGGCACGCCCTCCTGTGGGGTGAAGCCCATTGAGGTGTCAACTGCCTTTCCTCCAACGCTGGCTGTTATAGATGAGCCATTGCCGAGGTGACAGGTAATTACCCTTGCATCCTTGTTACCAAGCATCTCCATTGCCTTTGCACAAACAAACCTGTGCGAGGTACCATGGAAGCCGTAACGACGGATTTTATATTTTTCATAAAGCTCGTAAGGGATAGGGTAGATATACGCCTTTTCCTCTACCGTTGAATAATATGATGTATCAAACACACCAACGTGCTTTACGTTTGGCATTACACTCTTGCACGCCTTTATTCCACTTATTGCTGGTGGGCCGTGAAGTGGGTTGATTTCAACAATGCTTTCAAGATATTGAGTTTCGGCGTCGCCAATAATGCTTGACCCCCGTAGCTTTTCGCCACCGTGTGCAACTCTGTGTCCGACTGCGCCTATCTCATCTACGCTTGATATAACACCAAGCTCAGGGTCACAAAGAAGCTTAAGCACAAGCTCAATTGCTGCCTTATGGTCGCCAAGATCTGCACTCGCCTTGTAGTTTTCCTTGTCGGGTCGCTTGTGGGTGATTACACCATCAATGCCAATTCTCTCGCATAAGCCCTTTGCCAAAACGCTTCCGTTATCCATATCAAAGAGCTGATATTTAAGAGATGAGCTACCCGCATTTACAACGAGAACCTTCATTTTTCCTCTCCTTATTTATTAATAATGTAATGTTTTTCAATGCTTATTCCACGATTCGCTTCGATTGAAGCTCTGCCTCGCTATTTCCAACGCTGGATGCAAGGGCAGTATTTTGATAAACGATTTTGTAGCACAAGGCATCTATTAATATAAGCCTTGAAATATGGGAATTAAGCCCGAGTGTGCTGTGCATTGTTTCCTCCGTATCGGTTAGAAGCAAAATGTCACTTTGCCTTGCAATCGGTGAGCGCTCCTTCGAGGTTATCGAAATGGTAGTGGCGCCACGTGCCCTTGCAACCTTCATTGATTCAACAATGTCCTTTGATGAGCCAGACTGAGATATTCCTATTACCACGTCTCCTGCCTTAAGCTGAGAAACTGCAATTGCCTGCATATGCGTGTCTGCATACGCGCTTGAGTTACAGCCTGCGCGCAGAAGCTTGTTGCTTGCATCCTCTGCAACCTGAGCCGATGTGCCAAGTCCGATTAACACAACGCGCCTTGCACTTGAAATTGCCTCCATCGCTCTTGACATATTCTCAGCAGAAAGAGTTTTCTTTGTCCTTTCAAGCGACATATACGCATCATTGCATACCTTTTCAAAAATAGAGAAGCAGTCATCATCCTTGGTTATCACCGGAGCGACAACCTTTTTCTCATGCTCCTTGGCAAGGGTCAGCTTTAAATCCTGATAGCCCCGACAGCCGAGTCTTTTTGAAAAACGAACTATGGTTGCCTCACTGCTTTCACATTTGGAGGCAAGATCTGTTATGGAATAGGGAAGCACCTCACCGGAGTGAGAAAACAACCAATCAGCGACTTTCTTCTCGGAGCGACCCATGTCATCATACATGAGCTGTGCCTGTAATAAAGTCCTGTTCAAAATTTGCCTCCTTTCGTGTGATTTTGAAAATTCATTTCTTGCATTTGAAAATTATTTTCATTTTTAAAAGCTATTTCAGCATTAATTTCGCTCTTTTTGAAAACTATTTTCAATAACAATGAAAAATACTTTCACAATTCCGATTTTAGCACAAAAATACAACTTTGTCAACTTTTTTCAATAATTTTGTGGAAAATATTTTTAATAGTTCACTAAAACGCGCATTTTTCCGTAATTTTGCATTTTCATTACGCTCCGAAATAATGAAAATTTTTTTCACTTTTTTGAAAGGTTTTGAAAATTATTTTCAGTTTTTCATTTTTGAGCAACTTAAAATTTTTATTTTGGCAAAAAAAATGGCAAAATACGCCAAAATTTTTCAAAAATGTATTTACTTGGCGGAATTTATGTGTTATAATACCCTCAAGTAGTGGGCATTTTTACTCGCTTAAAAATGTACCTTTAATTAAAAAGGAGGGCAAAATGCGTAGCTGTAACCTTAAAACTACAATACACTTTGAAGGCAATGCGCTTGCGCGTCTTGCCAAGCTTGAATATAAAAAGGTATTTATTATTGCTGACCCATTTATTGTTTCAAGTGGTCTAATCAAGGCTGTTACAAAGCATCTTGACTCAGCGCATATAGAATATAAGGTATATTCTGACGTTGTTCCTGACCCAACTGTTGACAAGGTTGTTTCGGGAGTTACAGCCCTTGTGCGCGAAATGTCGCCTTGCTTAATTGCCGTTGGCGGTGGCTCAGCCATTGACCTTGCAAAATGTGTGCGCCTGTTCGCCCACAATCATAATTCTGATTACGCGCCACACTTTATTGCTATTCCTACAACCAGTGGTACAGGCAGTGAGGTTACGTCGTTTGCTGTTATAACTGACCCAAAAAAGAATATAAAGCACGCACTAATTGATGATTTCCTTCTTCCAAACGAGGCGATTTTGGACGTTGAAATGGTAAAAAGCGTGCCAGCATCTGTTACAGCAGATACAGGACTTGACGTTTTAGCACACGCGCTTGAGGCTTACGTTAGCACCGAGGCTGACTATTTTTCCGATATGTACGCAGAGAAGGCGACCTCGCTTTGCAAGCACTATCTTGTGCGCTCATATAATTATCCAAAAACTCACGAAAACAAGGCAAGGGACAAAATGCACGTCGCATCATGCCTTGCAGGCATTGCATTTAACTCAGTGTCTCTTGGTATTTGTCACAGTATTGCTCATCAGCTTGGTGCGCAATTCCACATTCCACACGGACGTGCAAACGCAATTGTGCTTCCAGAGGTAATCGGCTATAACTCAGGCATTTCGGAAAACACCTTTGCACTTGAAAATCCAGCACCTTGCGTATCAAAGTATGCAAATATGTCGCGCCGTATAGGTCTTATCGGCTATGACGATATTGCCTGTGTAAAATCACTTGCATTCTACATTCGCTCAATGCAAATTGAAATGGGTATGCCGGTTAGCGTGCACGAGGCAGTTCCTAACTTAACATACGCCGAGTATGAATCAAAGCTTAGCGCTATGGCAGAGGCAGCACTTCTTGACAGATGCACAAAAACCAACCCACGTGTGCCAAGTAAGGAAGATATTATAAGCATTCTAAAAAAGATTTGGTAAGCAAAAAGGAACAAGATTAGCGTGTTATCCTTAAGGAGAACACGCAATGAAATAAATCCGCCAAAGGCAAATTTATGAAATGACCTTTGGTCGTGAAATGCTTGGTGCTACCAAGCGTGAAATGCCTAACCGGCATAAGGGTTTATTTCATTTCACGTACGACCAAGGGGAGTACATTTCAAGATTGGCAGGGGTTCCCCGAAGCGAATGAAATGAGGTTTGGGGGTTCACGTATAAGGGGTTCCCCGAAGCGAATGTAATTAGCTTTGGGGGTTCACGTAGCAATCATTTCAAGTGCGTAGCACATTTCATTAGAGAATTTAAAAGGAACAGACACTCGTTTTGTCTGTTCCTTTTCTTTTTTCTAAGTCGCAGATTGACATTATTATTATATTGTATTAAAATTAAGATAGCATCTAAAGGAGATTTTCAAAATGGATTTTATCTATACCGAAAAAATTACAGATTTATTTACCGTTTATGGTGATTTTGAAAGGGTCAACGGATTTGCCACAAAAAACGGAAATAAAATCACATACAAAAATAGCGAAATTGAATTAAACAGTGTAACCGCCAAGCACCCATCTGGCGTTTTTGAAAGGTGCGACACTATAAAAAACATATCAGGCAGGGACATTGAAATTAGTACCCTTCTTTCAAAATTCACCTTAAATGGTGGGGAGTATTTGGTTTACTCTCAGACAAGCAAGCACATAAAAGAGGGCATAGGTGGCTGGCAATCACTTATCAGTGGCGTTTTTGGAATGAGCGATGAAGTGCGCACAAACCAAGACGTAAACCCTTTTGTCGCAATTTTCAATGAGCAAAATCAAAGGGGAATTGCCTTTCATATAATGTCTAATTCCGGCTTTGAATACAGAATCAGCCGACACGGCGAGTTTTTAGAGCCCAAGGTTGTAACGGTTGAACTTGGCATAAAAAGTCAGGATTTTAGATACGTCCTTCGCCCCGGCGAGGAATTAAGGCTTCCTACAATTCTTTATTACACCTTCAAATCCAAGCTTGATATGGACGCCTACAAGCTACACAGATACTGGAACGAGAAGAAGCCCCACAAGCTACCTATCGTTTATAACACCTGGATGAGCCACTTTGATTATATTGATTTTGACAATCTTATGTCCCAGCTTGAAAAAGCCACTATCCTTGGCTGTGAATACTTCACCGTTGATGCCGGTTGGTTTGGCAAGACACAGCTTTGGTGGGAGGTTGTCGGTGATTGGCAGGAATCAAACGAAAGTGCTATGCAGGGAAGGCTTTTGGAGTTTGCCAATCGAGTGCGCGAAAAGGGACTTAAATTTGGTCTTTGGTTTGAGATTGAAAGGGCAAATCCAAAATGCGAAAACGTAAAGGCGCACCCCGAATACTATTTATGCGAGGGAGAGCATTGCTTTATTGATTTTGCAAATAAAGATGCGTGCGACTTTATTTATGGTGTTCTAAAAGCAAATATTGATAAGTACGGTGTTGAATTTATCAAGTTTGATTTAAATGCGCCCTTGTGCTATGACAAAAATAGATGTAGCTTTATTAAATATTATGAGGGCTATAATTACTTCCTTTCAAGAATAAAGTCAGATTACCCCAATTTACATTTAGAATGCTGTGCAAGCGGTGGTGGCAGAATGTCGCTTTCCAACGCCCCATATTTTGATTCGTTTTGGATGAGCGATAGCCACGGCATATATACTCAGCTTGAGATTTTTAAAAATGCACTTATTCGCATGCCCGTGTCAATGCTTGAAAGGTGGGCAACAATTCGCTCAGTTGAGGGCTTTACACCTACTTACCCCGTGGGTGGCACGCAGGAAAAGATACTTTTAAGCTCCACAGCTAACTGGCAAAGGGCAGAGGAGGCAAGCCTTGACTTTATTAAAAACGCCCTTGTTGGCGGACCTATCGGCTTTAGCTGTGATTTGACACAGGTATCAAGCGCAACAATTAAGGAGCTGGCTGAATTTATAGGCAAATATAAGAGCGAAAGAGCGTTTTGGGCAAATTGCGAGTGTCATATTCTTTGTAACACGCCCACCCTTACCGTTTTGCAATTTAACGACAAGGACTATAACGAAATAAAAATTTATTCATACACTGAGCATCCTGTGCAGGAATACGCGACCATTTATCCTTTTATAGAGGAAATTGGCAATTATAGCCTTATTAAGTCGGGCTGTGAAAATAGAGAAGTAAGCACTAAGGAATTAAACGAAAATGGCGTCTCCTTGCTTGCTAATTATTTACACATTTCAGACAGCCTAACTCTTAAAAAATTGTAATTTTTCAAATATAAAAAAGCAGAATTTCACCTAATTGAAATTCTGCTTTTTGTTTGTTTTTTCTTTAGATGTGTCTAAATTAAAGCACCCTTAGGCTAAAGCTATTTGCGTAAATATCGCCCTCTTCGGAAAAAATGCCAAGGAACGTGCCTGTAAATGACCTGCCGTTTACCTCTGTTGCAAGCAAGGAAACTGCGCCCCTTCCTAATTCTATAAATTCGCCGTTGTTTTCATAAAGGAAGGAGTACCAATCCTCGTTTGCTATAATTTTAAGCTTAGCTGAGCCATTATAGTCAATAGGCTGGCTTTTTGTAATAACCTCAATATCTGCCACCCTTTTGCGTAGGCACACCTTAAAGCCGTCCTTATCCCTTGTTATAAAAATATCATAGTGATAGTCATTATTATAAAACGCGCTCAAGCCAGAAATCTGTCCCTCTTTAATTTCACCCTTTAGCTCTACCGTTGCCTCGATATCAAATTCGGGCTGGCGCACTGCTATCATTGTTGGGTGTCCTAAGGGGGTAGAGAGCGTGTCCTTGCCACCCTTTAAAGCAATACGCCCATTTTCCAAAAGATAATTTTCTCTTCTTGGGTTACGGACAAAGCTCCAGTTTAAATCAAGGGTGCTTTTGTCAAAGCTGTCAAAGAAGTCGTGGCTGAGGGGCTGAGGTGCATGCCCTGGGAGTGGTCCTTCCATATAGAAATCAATAGTGCCACCGTTGCCAACAACAGGCCAGCCGTCCTCGTCCCAGATAACAGGCGCTAAAAAGCTTTCCCTGCCTATATGGTGTAGCTGCATATTTTTAATTGGTCTTATTGCAAGGCATACAAGCCACCAGCTTCCGTTTTGGTCCTCTACTAAGTCAGCGTGTCCTGTCGCTTGAATAGGACCAGGGGTGTCACGATGAGAAAGTATCGGATTGTGTGGGCATTTTTCATATGGGCCATAAATATTTTTTGAGCGCTGTATCGTTTCCATATGTCCGTATTCGGTGCCACCCTCTGCAAGCATCAAATAATAGTAGCCATTTTTCTTATATATGTGAGGTGCCTCTGGATATCTGCCACCACAGCCATAGGAAATCAGCGTTGTCGGTGTGTGCTTCTTGCCTGTAAAAGGGTCAAGAGTACAAAGGAAAATAGCAATTTTACCATTTTCATCTATGCCGTTTGAAACAAAGTAGCACGTCCCGTCATCATCCCAAAACAGTGACGGGTCAATTCCGCCCTGGTCAACATAGTTAGGCTCGCTCCACTCCCCGTAAATATCCTTTGTATGTACAATGAAGTTTCCACCGTTTGAAACATTGGTGGTAGTCATAAAAAACACGCCATCGTGATATCTAATAGTCGGCGCATAAATGCCACCGGAGGCTTCTGCGCCCTCCAAGGGAAGCTGAGAATCCTTGGTAAGACAATAATTAATTAGCTCCCAGTTTATAAGGTTCTTGCTGTGATAAATAGGAACACCTGGGAAAAACTCAAACGTAGACGTAACAAGATAAAAGTCATCACCTACACGACAAATACTCGGGTCTGGATTAAACCCCGGAATAATAGGATTTTTATATTTCATATTAAGCACCACCTTTTGTTATATTGTATCACAATTGAAGACTTTTTACAACTTTTAGCAAAAATTATGCATCGCTTGCTTGATTGTTAATTATTTGTAAATTTAATGAACATTTTGTTTTATTTTTAAAATTTTATGTTACAATGTCTACAATTTGTTAATATTTTCCACATTTATTTAACGATTTGTTCATATTGGGAGGTTTTATGAATTATTTAGACATTGTCAATCTGGTTTTTGCAATTTTATATGGAATAACTGGTGCCATAGCGTTACACTATATAGTTTTTGCAATCGTTGGTATTTTCAAAAGAAAAACATACCCCTCAACCGACGAGAGGCTAAAATATGGCCTTATCATTCCCGCGAGAAACGAGGAGGCGGTTGTGGGCAATTTAATAAAGAGCATACAAAAAAACAACTATCCACAAGAGAAGCTACACATTTTCGTTATCGCACATAACTGCACAGACAAAACCGCTGAAATAGCGAGATCCCTTGGTGCAACAGTGTATGAATACAACAACCCAAGTGAGTGCACAATGGGATACGCCTTCAGATATTTATTTAAGCAGATAGAGAAGGACTATGGTACGCAAAGCTATGACGGTTTTTTTCTGTTTAACGCAGATAACATTCTTGATGAAAACTACTTCATCAAAATGAATGATGCGTTTGTAGCGCACGGAAGAAAGGACATTATTACCTCATATAGAAACTCCAAAAACTTCGGAGAAAACACCCTTTCTGCCTGCTATGGCATTTATTTCCTATATGGTTGCCTTCTCGAGAGCAAGGGCAGAAGTGTATTAAACTGTTCTACAAGAGTACAGGGCACCGGATATGTTATAAATAGCGAGCTTGTCAAAAACGGTTGGAACTACGTTACCTTAACCGAGGACTGGGAGTTCACCGCAGACCAAATCATTGGCCAAAACAAGATATATTACTGTGACGAAGCGGTGTTCTATGACGAGCAGCCAACAACTCTAAGGGTTATGTGGCGTCAAAGAGTGCGTTGGTGTCGTGGCAGATGGCTTGTTTGCTTGGCACGTTTAAAGGATTTATTGAAAAGCCTGTTCACTCCAAAAAGAAGGAATGGCAACAAAAACAAGTTTTCTGTTTACGATATGACAGTAAAGGTTTTACCTGTCTTTATTATCACCACCTTGTTATTTTTTGCAAGAATTGTCGCTGTTTTTCTCGCGCCCGCATTATTTCCAAATGAGTTCACATTTAATGGTGTGCTTTTAGAATGGTTAGCAACCTCGGGCATAACGCTTGGCGTTGGGTATATTGGTCTTATGCTATCAGCAGTGCTTGTGTATTTTGTTGAAAGAAAAAGAATTAAAAATGTAAGCTTTATGACCAAGGTTCTTTCTTGCCTTGCATGGCCGATTTTTTTAGCAATAGCAACCCCTGCGGAGTTTGTCGCTATCTTTTCTAAAAACCTCGGCTGGAAGGAGATTCCTCACAAGAACACAACATCCTTTGAGGACTTGAACAAAAAAAGCAAAACTAATTGAATCAAAAGGGCAGAGAGATCTGCCCTTTATATATTTCAATTTCTTTTTTCATACGAGCTTATTATATACTCGGCAAAAAGATGACCAAGCTTTAATTCACTCATAGAATCATAGTGTGCAAGGTCTGGGTTTTCCTCTGGCTCAAGGTCTGTTGTCAAGCCCTCGTCTATTGTCGAAAAATATAAATTCAGCTCAGACTCGCTTGCAAGCTTAGCCTTTGCCTCGTTGACCACCTCGTATCTTGGAAAAATATCGCCCGCTTGAATTCCCGCATCGATAAAATATATTTTTCCATCATCTGCGTATTTGTCAAGGTCCTCTCTTAAAAAGGAAACAAAGCGCTTTTGGTTGTCATAATACTTATCAGCAACCCTTCCTATCGCATCGCTCTCGCCCTGCATCCAGCATATTGCGCCTATTTTTGCATCATAATTGCTTTCTAAAAGTGCATCCATATATGTTTGGGTGAATTTTATGCATGCCTCGTATATTTCACCGCGCTTTTTACCATCAAGCCACTGTGTTTTAAGACAGCTACCAGAATATGTATATTTCAAAATCACAACCGTTTCGCCGGGGTATTTTTCTGATAGCACCTCTGCCATACCAAGCTCAGGTCCAAAATACTCGCCCCTGTGTCCGAAACCGACGGTGGTTTTTACAAATTCACCATTTGAGGTGTTTATCCAGTTGTCAACACTATAATTGGTTAAAACGCCCGAAAAGCCCTCCTCGTATTTGCTATATTGCTCCGTGCCAACGTTTTTCTCAAGGTAGCTGTTTAGCGCACAGCCCGTTGCGTTACTTTGCCCAAGCAACAAAATTACCTTGACCCTTTTGCCCTCGCCATCACCAAGAGTTGTTGGCTTTTTAAAATCGGTATTTAATTCAAGATGCGCACCGCCACCTGCACAGCCAGACACTGCCACCAAGGAAACCGCAATCAAAATAATTAAAATTATAGATAAAAGCCTTTTCATTTTCCCTCCTTCATTCCAACTCAATGTGTTTGTTTTTTCAATTAGATTATAGCACATTTGCAAGCACAGTTCAAGCAAAAGACTTTTTCCATATCTTTATGGAAAAAGTGCGACAAAAAAGGGAACGAGCTGGGGCTCATTCCCTTTATGTATTAAGTTCTAAAAGTCCTTATATTACAAGGCTTCCCCTTTGAACGGAGGGGAAGCTGGCAACGCAGTTGACTGATGAGGTGTATGCCTCGTCGCGAGCCATTTTCTATAATAGCTCGCATTTTTTATTGTTTCAAATACTTTTGTGAAAGAAGCTCTATTCTTTGCTTGTCAGAGTCCGTCAACGCAAAGGAGTACTTTTCTATATAAGCCTTGAATTTTTCCTTATTTATCACCTTTGGAGATGTGCCGACACGACGTTCAAAGTTGGCAAAGAAAATGTTGTCAACCCTCTCCCTTGGCAAGCCAAGTCCCTTAAGGATTTTATCATCGAAACTTTTAACCTCTTTGCTTGTGCCTATGTAGGTTGTTACAACATTGAATAGCCAATTTGCGTATTTTTCGTCACACATATAAGCACGGTCTGTGCCAAAAATAAGCCTGTCGGAGTACTTATTAAAGAATTCCTTGTAGTAATCATAATTCTTTTCAAACTCAACATACATCTCACCTCCAGGGGTTAAATCCACACACAGGTTGGGGTAAAGAGTGAAAAGCTTTTCTAAAATCTCTGGCTCCTTACTACAAAAGAAAAAGTGAGCAAGGGTTAGGTTGAGCCTTGGGTAGCTTTCAAGAATTTTTATGGTTTGCGTCTGTATTTCTTCATAAGAGGCAAATGAGCCGTCTGTATATGTCCAACCTTGTTTGACCGCCCAGTCTGGTGCTCTTTTCAAGTCCCAGAATTCGTCAGGGTCGTTGACGTGCATTAAAAGGTGAGTGCCGTCCTTTTCCATTTGCTCGTACAGCTTGTTAAGGGCAGGGTGGTTAAGGCTTTTGCCTATTCTTTTATGCTCTGTTGGCTTTCCCTCCAGCATTTTAATTCCATCAAAGCCTATTTCCATAAGCTCTCGATACTGTGTAAGGGCGTCCATATCCTTTGGCATATTATCTATAGGAACCTCTATATACTCAATGCCACCGTGCAAATAAGTGTTGGGGTTTGCTATTTTGAAAAAGCCCAGCATAATATTGTTGCACACGTTAGACTGACAAAGTGGAATTGAACAAATATTAAGGGCGTGAATGCCATACTCCTTTATATAGCAGTCAAAGCAGGAAACGAAGTCCTCCTCCCCCCATTTTGATATGTGCAAGTGGCTGTCTATAATTTTTCTATCCTTTTGCATGATACCTTTCCTTTGTAAATTCATATTTATCAATTGAATTTTACCACACAATAGAAGGGTTTTCAAGATATTAGTAATTTTACATAATCACAAATTCCATGTTTTTATGGAAAGCCAATCCCTCCACCGCCAAGGCGTGCCACCTCTTCTAACGCACGCCCTGCGGGTGCCTTTACAAAGGAGGCATACAAAAAAGGGAACAAGCTGAGGCTCATTCCCTGTATTATTAGCTTATACATTAGTTAAAGCTTAATATACCCAATTGATTTCATCAAAGCCGAAATGCGTTTCACCTGTTGAAGGAGTTCCACGCCATTGGGAGCGCTTTGCATTTTTGTCCCAATAGTCAACGTCTCCAAAAATAGGGCCGATGCTTGAAAATTGCACTATTTTTAGTTCTATTTCCTTACCCCAAAGCTCTTTTCTAATACCAAAAATATATGGTGCGTTTATTTTCTCGCCCGAGGGGTATTCATCAAGATAAAGCATCGTATAAAGCTTAGTCCCTAAAAGCTCAATGCCGACAGCCCCCTGTGGCACTCTGACCCTTGCCAAAAGCTCCACCTTGCCAAAATCACTGATTTTTTCGCCTATGTTGTAAATTTCTTTGCGCTTAGTAAGCCTAACACCACAGGTCTCTTTATTTATGATAGTAGCTGAAAAATCGCCAATTACCATAGCGCTTGGCATATATTTTAAGTCGTTTTGACATTCAATTATGGTTTTTTCTGCCTTAATGCTTTGCACTTTTGTTATATTATAATGCTCACAAATGCCTTTTGGCAATGGGTTATAATCAGCTTCAAGCTCGGGTGACGCTCCGTCTATTTTTATCTTTGTGTCTTTTCTTAGCGCAAAGCGCACATTAAGCTCACCCTCGGCACAGGCAAAAGCACATTTAGAATCATTCAAGCACATAAGTCGCACAGTATTTGGGTTACAATAATTAACCATAAAGGAAGAATTAATTGCTTCCTTTTTTGAGGGCAAATTAGGTTTATTTAATATGACATCGTGCTCGTATAGATATAGAGTCTCACCATCTATTATATAGCTTCCCTCTGGCGCATATAGATTGAGTATAACAGAGGTGCCGTCGTCAAATCGCCTTCTAAATATTCCCTTAACACACTCGCCGTAAGTATCCGTTATTGCTTTTTTATCAAGCATCGAAATAACATCGCCTATGCTTACTGCGTTGATGTTTAAAATAAGCTGTGGCGTGTCATCAAGTTCTATGGTTGGCGCATCTGTCGGCGCTTCATCTAAGATGTATTTCCACTGTATTCCGTGATATGCAAGCTCATTTAAAAGTGAGAAGAGAACAGTCAAATCAAAGTCCCTTGATGCATTTTTTAAGCTAATATCGGTAGGAAATCTTATATATAGATCGGGGGAGTAGTCCTTTTTTGCAAGCGAGCAGGCTGTTTTTGCTTCCTCTGATAAAAGACGCATACCGCCAAAATCGGGCTGAGCCACCGCAAAATCGCTAAAGTAATCACAAACGTGCATATTTCCCGAAATATCCATATGGGAAATCGCCAAAAAATAATGGTCAACCCCGTGACACGCAGTTAAATATAGCATACACCTTTTCTTTGCATAGGACATATCGCAAGGGCCAAGCGCGAAAAGCTCTGCCATTGCACCCTTTCCTTTTCCTGCGTATTCTATTCCACCCAAAAGAGGCATTAAGCTTCTGTCTTCAAGGCAAGTATCAATCTCATCAATACCGGGCAAGGGGAAGGCGGAAAGATTTTTTAAAAAATCGCCGTTATATTTAACAGAATAAAAGGGCTCATTGTCGCACATCAAATGTCCTGTCATTAAAATGCCGTGCGATTTACACCAGAGTGAAAGCTTATTTATATAAGCTTCCTTAAATCTGGCTGAGGCAAGCTTCATTGCGTTTTTACAAAAATCCTCACTGTGGGAGTGTAAATCATGGAAAAAATCCTTATCGTATGATGATTTATAGTCGTCTTCTATTCCGTCATAATATAGCAAAAAGCCATTTTGGGAAGAGTAGCCAATTGATGGCTCATCAGTGAAAATACCCTTTATTACAGTGCCAAAATAACTACTAAATCGCTTATAATATTCCTCGTGAGTCAGAGAAATAAAGTAGTCAACCGCTTTGGGGTTCATTAAATCAGGAAAAAACTTTTCGCCAAAAATATCAGAATTGTGCTTTGATTTACTGCTTATTTTTCCAATATCGTCGCCATCTATTTTTATTGATTTTAAGCGAAATTCCTCATTTTCAGTGACCCTTCCGCACGCATCTCCCGATGGCCAGTTAAAATCGTCATAAAGCCAAATGGACATATCAAGTGATTCTGCACTCTTTATAAAATCCCCTATGGCACAAAACCACTCCTCACTCAAATATTCAATTAAACAGCCCGAGCGAGGGTAAATCATTACCTCATCAATTCCGTTTTTCTTCAAATCGTTCAAATAGTTAAATATATCCTCGCCGCTCGGCTTGCCAACCAAGGCAGACATAGTGATTAGTGGGCTTTTCATGATGATTTTTCCTTTCGGTAGTCTTTACTGAAATTATATCATAGCTTATATAATTTTTCCACGCTTTTATGGAAAAAGTGCGACAAAAAAGGGAACAAGTTAAACTTGCTCCCTTGTGCGAGGTCGGAACAAAGCCGACAACTAATCAAATGATTAGGTTCGCTACCTTGTGCTTATTATATGCCACAAAACACTTTTTGTCAACCCCAAATTAAAGGGCAGAGAATTCTGCCCTTTATGTAAAATCATAAATCATATTTCTTGAGTGTCAATAAATTAGTTCTTAAAATATCTATTGAGAAGTCCCTCGAATGCCTTTCCGTGTCTTGCCTCATCTCTTGCCATTTCGTGAACGGTGTCTACAAGGCTTCCCCTTTGAACGGAGGGGAAGCTGGCAACGTAGTTGACTGATGAGGTGTAGATTTGATTACGCCATAAATGGCTACACCTCAGCCACCACTTGCGTGGTCCCCCTTCTCCTCAAGGAGAATGCTTCCACGCTTTTATGGAAAAAGTGCGACAAAAAAGGGCACAAGTTTCCGTCCTTTTCTTTTTTATAAATGAAAAGGGCAGATTTCTCTGCCCTTTTGCTTATTGTGGCTTATATTCCTTTTTATAGCGCAAGGAAATTGTGTTGTTATCGTTAAATTCTATCGGCAACCAAACATAAGAGCTTCTTAAAAAGCATGATGTGTTGTGTCTTTCAAGCATTATAATCCAGGTGTCAGTGCCCTCAATCTTAAATGCATTTGAGCCTTGTGTATTAAAGGTTGTATGTGTAAAATCGTCAATACAGGGGTCGCCTATTTCTTCCCATTCACCAAGCAGATGCTTCGCTCTAAATGCTTTTGCTTGGTTCGTTTGCCAGCCTGTAAGACCTGAGGTTACAATATAATAATATCCATTTTTGAAAATAACAACAGGCGCTTCTCTTCGTGGAGCAATATCTATTCTTTTATATGTATCTGTAAATGACAGGTAGTCCTCGCTTAGCTTAACAACATAAAGGCACCTGTCCTCTTTTTGCTCTTTTGTGTGTCGGTCATATATTAAATATGCACAGTCATCTATATCCTTGTAAACGGTCATATCTCGAACACAGCCCTTTTCATCAATAGGCTTTGTAAATCCAAGCCACTTGTATTTTCCGTTTACCGTGTCGCAAACAGCAAGTCCCATATCGCATTCGCCCTTGTTGTCACCATGGTTGCCTGGGTATTTTACAAAGTGGCACCATAAAACAAACTTGCCTGTTTTGTCATTATAGATTATTTTAGGTCTTTCAAAGCGCAAGGGAGCAAAAAGTTCACTTTGTGGGTCGCTATTTACCTCTAAAATAACACCCTCGTATTTCCAATTAAGCAAATCCTCGGATTCGTACATTACAACACCCACATCTGTCATTTGACCACCGTTTGGTCCACTAAGAAATGGCAAATTGCGAAATGATAGCCCGTACCAATGGTATTTGCCGTTTGCAAATATAATTCCACCATCACTTGCATTGATTATATTTCCGTCAGTATCGCACCAATCTATAAATTCATTTATTTCACCGTGACAAAAAGCCTTCATAATTTTGCTCCTTAATTATTTACTACATTTTACCATAAACCCAAGCGCATTTCAACAAAATGATTTCCATAATTAGAGTTTTCATATTTTGAATTTTTTTACCCACTCTCCAAGGCTCACGCACTTGCCCAACGGGGACTCTGAGGAATCGCAAGAACCAAAATTCCATAAAAATTTTATATTTTTATGTAAAAAGTGCGACAAACTAAGAAAAACGGGCACAGTGTGCCCGTTTTTTGTTAATTATTCATTTGTGTCAGCAGGGGTAACGGTAAAGGTAATTGTTGCTTCTCCTGCTTCCTTTGCGACAATCACAAATTCGAACCAGCTACCTGCATCGACAAGCTCGCCTTCAATAAAGTTGACCTCTATCTCAACACCCTCGCATTCAACTGTCAGCACAGCGGTAACATTTGACATATTCGCCATCCAGAAATACTTTGCTTGGCCATCGCCGTAGAATGTAATCTCTTGAGTCAGGTCTTCTTCTTTGTTTGAGTATAGACATATCGGGGCGTTCGGCGCACCTGCATATTCAAGAGCTATGTTTTCCACAGCATCCTCCTTGGCAGTGATTTTAATAACCGCCGCCTCGCCGTACGTGACATCTGTAAATGACAGGGAGATAACTCCGTCGTCGTTTGGCACAATCTCTTCGCCGTTATATTCAAGCGTGAACTTGCCGCCGTCAATTGTAACGGTCTTTCCAACGGCTTTTAAAACCATTAAGTATAAGGATTCACCTGCTTTAAGCTCTTGCTCATCCTTGAAAAACTCATCTTCCAGATTATATGGCAAATCAGTAATCAAGTTTATTAAAAGCGGGTGCTCTTGGCTGCTACCGGCCTTTTCGCCCCTCTCAATGACTAATTCTATATTTGTGGGGCCGTTTTTGTTATACTTTGTCATGCCGGCGTTTCCGTCTTTATCGATTGCATAAAAAATATAAGGCTCGTTTTTCATAAACGTAGCAGCCATGCTATTTGGGTTTACACCTAAAAGGCTCGCATCGTTGGTGCTATCCTCGTGTAAAGCATAAATCGTCGCATCTCCGCTATTAACGGGCGTGCCATCCTCATAGGAAACGGTAACCCATACAAGCTCAGAGCCGGTACTCTCGGTAAATGTTGCCACATATGAGGGGTTTTCAGTATCTATGACTACGCTTTCCTCATTTGCTGTAAAGAAGGCGCTGAGATTAGAAACCGTAACCGAGTACTCACCATTCAGCAGCCAAACGGTAACTGTGCCGTTTTCATCGGTTATCACGGTTACTTCCTCTGCGTCGTGCATTGATATGGTAAACACCGCATTTTTAAGTGGTGCACCTCCCTCATCTCTTGCAGAAAAAGTAAACAGCTCCTTGAATTTATAGTTGCATATATTGCACACGCCGTCCTCATCTTCGTCGTCGTGTTCTTCGCTCTGAATCTCCTCGGGGTGATATATGCAAGCCCTATAGTGCTCTTCATCGTTGCCTGTCCACGCCTCTGCATATTGGTGACCAAGCGCTTCACCCTCTGTCGCACCACACACGGAGCAGGTCTTTGGCTCAAGACAAGTTGCGTCCTGCCAGCTATGACCAAGCTTTTCACCCTCGGTTACGCCACAGCCCTGACGCTTACAGGTCTTTGGAGCATCACAGGTTGCATCCTGCCAATCGTGTCCGAGCTTTTCACCATATGGCTCATTACACTTTTCGCACACAGCTTGCTCCATGCATGTTGCCGTGCCGCCACTGTGTTCGCATTCTATTGTTACAGTATCACTACCTACTGTATCGCTATTTTCAGTATCACTGTTTTCTGTGCCGCTATTTGTAATATCACTATCATCAGTGTTAGTGTTTCCACAGGATGCGAAAAGCAAGGTGGTAGTCACAATAGCCAAAAGCATTATGAAAACAGAAAGGTATTTTTTCATATTAAGCCCTCCGATTTAATCAATTTAAAAGGTGTTAAAAGGCGCATTTTATGCGCCTTTTATGTAATTAGTTCTTGAAATATCTGTCAAGCAAGCCTTGGAAATGCCATTTCGTGAACGGTGTCTACAAGGCTTCCCCTTTGAACGGAGGGGAAGCTGGCAACGCAGTTGACTGATGAGGTGTAGATTTGACTACGCCATAAATGGCTACACCTCAGCCACCACTAACGGTCCCTTAGCAGGGCGCAACCCTTTTGTCGTTTTACGACATTTCCCCTAGCAGGGGAATCTCCCCCTTCTCCTCAAGGAGAATGCTTATTTAAAGTATCTATTGAGAAGTCCCTCAAACGCCTTGCCCCGCCTCCTTTGTGCAAAGGGAGGTGTCGCGTAAGCGACGGAGGGATTGTTGATTACTTCTTAAAATAACGATTTAACAAGCCCTCAAATGCTTTTCCGTGTCTTGCTTCGTCGCGTCCTGCCATATAGCTTCGTGGAAAAGCCCGAGGTAGCCCTAAGTCTTGTATTACTTAGCTTTGTGTAGCCTTTGCCCTGTGATTTTATAATAGCTTTGCACTTGCAAAACATGAGAAATTCCATTAATTTTTCCATGTTTTGTGTGGAAAATTAAACTTGATTTGCCCTATAAATCGGAATTTGATTATTTGCTTGAATATGTATATTTTGCGATTAATGTTTGTTCAATACTATCTTCCGTTGTATCTGCAAAAAGGGTTTTTTCGTAAGTATAGCTTTCGTGTTCAAGGCAAACTTCCAACATAAAAAGGAATATGCCCATATCAATTTTATTGTAATACCGCACTTTATCGGCAGGCATAATTCCTCTCTTACCGGGCTTCTTGAATCTATATATCATCAAGTTATTGCTTGTATTTTCCACAATCCAAGGTTGTGTATTACAAGCACTTGGAGTGAAACGAACAATCTCTGCAACACGAAGTGTATCACCAATCCAAATTTCATTCAAGGGTTTTCTCTTAGATTTGAACATATCTTTGCGGAACATATCTTCGGGCATTTTTGCTATTGAGATCATAATGACAAAATCAAGACCGTTCACCTTCATATTTTTCGGTTTTCCGATACCAAACCACAAAGCACCTATATTCTGTGATGCAAGATATAAATCAATCTGTTCGCCTATGTATCCGATATTTCGTAAATATTCACCCTTTGTTTCGCTGTAAAACAAGATGCAGTATTGCCCACCTCTTTTGCAAGTAGTTTCGCTCTCGGGAACAATGCAAATCTCTGTTTTGATTTCAGGATTGAGCGGTTTTGTCGTTTTAATAAAGTCTTTTAGTCCTTGAACTTCGCCCTCGGTCAGCGTATCAGTATTTTTGAATATATGAAAGGACTTTCGTTTGAATATTTGCTTGTAGTAATCCATTTTATCTCCGTCAAATTCTTATTTATTGGTGAGTTTATTATATCACACAACAT
>JAFVWS010000007.1 GCA_017501545.1 Clostridia bacterium
GAGGTTTATCTCTTTGATGAAAACAGAGTTAAGGTTTATTCAAAAGCTCTGGCTTATGATGAGGTTTGATTCGGAGGTTATGATTTGGAAGAAATAATTTGTGTTGATTTAAATGACCGCGAAACAGGCTATATGCAAAAGCTTCAGGCTCATAAAACTCCGGTTCTTCACCGCGCTTTTTCTGTTTTTCTTGTTGATGAAACAAAAATTCTGATTCAGCGGCGAAATAAAAACAAATATCATTCAGGCGGTTTGCTGGCAAATTCCTGCTGTTCTCATCAAAGAAAAGGCGAAGAGCTTTCAGAAAGTGTGAGCCGAAGGCTGAAAGAGGAGCTGGGTGTTTCCTGCGAGGTAAAAGAGGTTTTTGATTTTGTCTATTTTTCAACCTACTCCGAGGATCTTTATGAATATGAATTTGACCATGTTTTCGTGGGAAAATATAATGGCAAAATCAAATTCGATCCTGATGAAATAGAAGCTGTTTTCTGGATTGAAATCAGTGAGCTCAAAGAAATGATGCTTAAAAATCCTGAAAAGTTTTCAACCTGGTTTATGATTTGCGCTCCAAGGGTAATTAAGCTTATTGAAAACGGAAAAATATAAAATCAGTCGGCATTTTTCAACGGATGCCGACTTTTTTCCTTTGCTTCAGTCAGGAATGAAAAAAATTAACAACTATGGAAAATTTTACCGCTATTTTTTGGCAAAATAGTAAAAAATATAAATCAGTCTATTTTTTGTTTAAACTCACTTGAAAACGGTGAATAAAATATGTATAATACTAGAGAATAAAAGTAGTGTGGAGAAATAGGAGCTACTGCTTGATTACAATGTATTAATGAAAGGATGACTCACAATGTTTGCAAATGCACCGACTAAGAACCCCACCGTTCTCGCTTGGCTTGAGGACAAAATCAAACTTGTTAATCCCGATAAGGTTGTTTGGATTGACGGCAGCGAAGAGCAGATTGAAGCTCTCAGAGCTGAAGCTTGCTCAACAGGCGAAATGACAAAGCTTAATCAGGAACTTCTTCCCGATTGCTATCTTCACAGAACAGCTGTTAACGACGTTGCCCGTGTTGAAGGAAGAACCTTCATTTGTTCAGCAACAAAAGAAGAAGCAGGCCCCACAAACAACTGGATGGATCCCAACGAAGCTTATGAAATGCTTTATGACATTGCTAAAGACAGCTACAAGGGAAGAACAGCATATATCATTCCTTATTCAATGGGCCCTGTTGGTTCACCCTTCTCAAAAGCAGGTATTGAGCTCACAGACTCAATTTATGTTGTTCTCAACATGGTAATTATGACAAGAGTTGGCTTCAATGTTCTCGACAATCTCGGCGACAGCGACGACTGGGTAAGAGGTCTTCATTGCCGTTGCCAAATCGACGAAGAGAAGAGATATATCTGCCAGTTCCCCCAGGATAACACAATCATTTCCGTTAACTCAGGTTACGGCGGAAACGTTCTTCTCGGCAAGAAGTGCTTCGCTCTCAGAATCGCTTCTAACCAGGGTCGTAAAGAAGGCTGGATGGCTGAACACATGCTCATCCTCGGAATTGAAAATCCCCAGGGTGAAGTTAAATATATCTGCGCTGCATTCCCCTCAGCTTGCGGAAAAACCAACCTTGCAATGCTTATTCCTCCCGAAGAATATGCAAAGAAGGGCTATAAGGTTTGGTGCGTAGGCGACGATATCGCTTGGCTACGTGTTGGCAAGGACGGCAGACTCTGGGCTATTAACCCAGAAAACGGCTTCTTTGGCGTTGCCCCTGGTACTAACGACAAGTCTAACCCTAATGCTCTTGCAACAACTATGAGAGATACTATCTTTACAAACGTTGGTCACGTGCTTGATGACAATACAGTTTGGTGGGAGGGTCTTAACGACAATGCTCCTGACAACTGCATCAACTGGAAGGGCGAAAAGTGGGATAAGACTAAGTACGACAAGAAGGATAAGGTTAACACATCTGCTGCACATCCTAACTCAAGATTTACAGCACTTGCTAAGAACTGCCCATGCATTTCTAAGGAATTTGACAATCCAGCAGGCGTTCCTATCTCTGCTATCGTATTCGGTGGCCGTCGTGCAAAGACTGCTCCACTTGTATACCAATCATTCGGCTGGCAACACGGCTCATTCGTTGGCTCAATTATGGCTTCCGAGACAACAGCTGCAGCTGCAGGCGCAGTTGGCGTAGTTCGTCGTGACCCAATGGCTATGCGTCCATTCGTTGGCTACAACATGGGTGACTACTTCCAGCACTGGCTTGATATGGGTCATAAGATTCCTAACGCACCAAAGATTTTCCACGTTAACTGGTTCCGTACAGATGACGAGGGTCACTTCATTTGGCCAGGCTTTGGTGACAACATGAGAGTTCTTGACTGGATTCTCCAAAGATGCGAGGACAAGGTTGACGCAAGAGAAACAGCTATCGGTTATGTTCCTTACGCTAAGGACATCAACATTGATGGTCTTGATATCTCAGTTGACACAATTGAGGACCTTCTAAGCGTTGATAAGGCTTCATGGCTTGAGGATGTTGAAAACATTAAAGCATTCTACGCACAGGTTGGCGACAGAGTTCCAGCTACTATGTACGAAGAGCTTAAAGCACTTGAAGAAAGACTTTCAAAATAATTTAAAACAAAAAAGCTCCGAGAAATCGGGGCTTTTTCTTTGTTTTCAATTTAATTATCTTATGCTCATATGTTCATATATTATGTTTATAAAAAGGCAGGCACAAATTGTGTCTGCCTTTTAAATTATTTGCCTATTTTGTTTGTATAAAGCTCTTTATACGTATGCTCACAGCTTGTGCAAATCATTTCTGTGTAGCCAAAGCTGTCCACTGTTGGTTCAACAACCTCGTTTACTGAGTATGCGTGGTCGCAGTTGTTTTGATACTTGTCATTTCCGCCTAACATAAGCTTAACCTCGGTGCCCTCTTCGCTAATCTCGGTGTTAATGTAGATAACTCTTGCGTTGCTAACGCCTGCCTCCTTAACAACCTCTACATATTGCTCCTCACCATCGATGATTGCATATGCAGAATCAATAAAGAATGGCACGAATAATCTAAGTGTCATTTCTTGACCGTAGTTCTTTTCTACCTTTGCAACAAACGTCATTGACTCGCTGTCACAATCAGTGTACTCAATTGTAGCTGTTTGCTTTTGCACAAGATATTTTGCAACGTCGTCATATGATGCAAACCAAACCTTACCGTTGTAGTTATCGTATAGCCACTTGCAGTGGTTTCTGAAGTCCTCCTCGGAGATGTCGGTGCTGTCCTGTACTCTTACATTGTGATAAAGCTCAACAAACCATTTTCCATTGTTCAATGCATCGCCAACGTTAATTCTGACAATGCTTTCTTGATTGTTTCCTGTGTCTATACGTTTTGCATATACAGTCAGCATATCAGGGTCAACTGTGTCTGGAGAAACCATGCTTCCACCAATCTCCAAGCGATTAGAAATTACGCCACAATCCTTTAAATATTGCTTATACGATGCAGTCAATTGAGAAAATGGCGTTGCATAAGTAACTGGATTTTCATATGAAAATTTCTCTTGCAAATAATCAAGTGAGTCTTTTATTTCATGATTATATGCATCTTCAGAAAGCCCGCTTGGTGCGCTGTGGCTCCAGCTATGTGAGCCTACGTCAAATGTATCACCAGAAACAAGCTTCTGCCACTCTGAAATATTTCCTTGTACGTTTGATATTTGAAGGAATAGCGTGCCCTTAAAGCCATACTGCGACATTATGCTTTCTGCGAGTCTTGCCGCACCAATGTCAGCACCGTCGTCAAAGGTCATTGAAAGTGCTGCGTCATAGTTGTTATAGTAATCGGCGATTTCAGGCGCCTTTACAGAATATGTGCCGTACTTAATTTTTGTTTGCTTTGCATCGGCATATTTAGCCACGTAATTTGTTGTGTCATGGTCTAAAATTGCTGGTGGAACATAGGTCCCTCCTGTGCCTGGCTTTGTGCTTGTGTCTGATTCTGTTGAGCCAGCGCTTGAGTCGCTATTTGTGCCAGTATCAGAGTTAGTATCTGTATTTTCAGGAGTCACTGAGCATGCAGTAACTGCAAACAGCATTGCTAACATAAGGATAATTGCCAAAAACTTTTTCATAAATTTTGCCTTTCATTGTAAAATTTTCTATACAATAATGATATCATATTTTAGATGTATAATCAAGAGGTATTTTTTCTGTGAAATTTATGTGAAATTTATTAATTACATATTGACACTAAATATATTAAGATATAAAATATTACTATCTTTTTATTTTATGGATAAAATATGATTTATAACGTCATAGAAAGGAAATTAGGATGTTAAAGCTTACTAACATAAAAAAGAATTATGTCACTGGCGACTCCACAGTTCAAGCTTTAAAGGGCGTATCCATTGAGTTCAGAGAAAGCGAATTTGTTTCAATTCTTGGACAAAGTGGCTGTGGTAAAACTACGCTTCTAAACATCATCGGCGGTCTTGACCAATATACAGATGGCGACTTAATCATTAATTCAAAAAGCACTAAGCAATTCAAAAGTAGAGATTGGGACACATACAGAAACCACTCTGTTGGCTTCATTTTCCAAAGCTACAATCTAATTCCACACCAAAGTGTACTTTCAAACGTTGAGCTTGCGCTTACGCTTTCTGGTGTTAGCGCTAAGGAAAGACGTGCGCGCGCTAAGGAAGCGCTTATTAAGGTTGGCCTTGGCGACCAGCTTAAGAAAAAGCCTAACCAAATGTCAGGTGGACAAATGCAAAGAGTTGCTATTGCACGTGCACTTGTTAACAACCCTGAAATTTTGCTTGCAGACGAGCCAACGGGTGCGCTTGACTCAGAAACAAGCGTACAAATTATGGAGCTTATCAAGGAAATTGCCAAGGATAGGCTTGTAATTATGGTTACACATAACCCTGAGCTTGCTGAGCAGTATTCCACAAGAATTATCAACCTGCTTGATGGTAACGTAATCAGCGACTCTAACCCTTACTCATTAGAGGATGAGGCAAAGGAAAAGGAAGAAAAATCAAGCGAGGCTACTGGAGCCGAAGAAGCTCCAATCGTTAGTGAGGCTATTGAGGAAAATACCCAAAATAGCGACACACCCCCAAAGAAAGTAAAAAAATCAAAGGGCAAAAAGAAGAAAACGTCAATGTCCTTCTTCACCGCCTTTGTTCTTTCCTTAAACAACCTGCTTACCAAAAAAGGTAGAACAATTTTGACATCCTTTGCAGGAAGCATCGGTATTATCGGTATTGCACTTATATTTGCAGTTTCAAACGGATTAAACGGATATATTAGACACGTACAGGAAACCACGCTTTCCTCATATCCGCTCACAATCGAGAGTGAAACTGTCGATATCAGCTCACTTATGTACACAATATTGAATCCTGCCGGCGGTGATAACAGCTCAACCGAGGGACGTGACGAAAACTCCGTATATAAGGACCCACTAATTGCTGAGCTTGTTGATGCGCTTAGCAAAACAGAGGTTAACAAAAACGACCTTGCATCATTCAAGGAATTTCTTGACAAGGGACTTAAGGATGAAAACTCTGATGTATATAAAGCCATTAGCGAGGTGCAGTATAAATACGACCTTGATTTGACGGTTTATACCAAAAACCCAGATGGCGAAATTATTAAGTCAGACACATCCGAGCTTCTTCAAGAGATGATTATAGACTACTTTGTAAAGTCTGGCGCAATGAGTGAGAGTGAATCCTCATCTATGTTTGGTGGCTCAAGCGGTGGTGGAATGTTCACAATGGGCTCTATGGGACTATGGCAGGAGCTACTTGCTGACTCCAAAAATGGCAAGCCTGTTAGCCCAGTTTTAGAGAGCCAATACGACCTTGTTTACGGTAGCTGGCCAAACGAATACAACGAAATTGTGCTTGTAGTTGACAAGGAAAATGAGCTTGACGACCTTTCACTATACGCACTTGGCCTACTTAGCAAGGCAGAGATTGACAAAATCATAGAATATGCCGCTAAGGGTGAGGCAATGCCTCCCGAGGAAAAGGAATTTTCCAAGACCTTTGAGGAAATTTGTGCAGGAACATACAAGGTAATTTTACCTTCCGACTTTTACTATACACACGATGGTAAAACTGTAATTGACCGCTCAAACGATTCAACTTATCTCTCAACCCTTTATGAGGGTGCACTTGAGCTTAAGGTTACCGGTATTATCCGTCTTAACGAAAACTCCGAATCAGGCTATATGTCTGGTGCCATCGGCTATACAACCGACCTTACAAGATACGTAATTGAAGAATCATCAAAGTCCGACGTTGTTGCAATTCAGGTTGCAAATCCTTCATTTGACGTTATTTCAAAGCTTCCTTTCAAATCAACCTCTGAGACACTAACAGACGCTGAAAAGAAAGAAGCATTTAACAGCTATATTGATAGCCTTTCAAATACTCAAAAGGCAAATCTTTACGTTGAAATTTGCTATCTAAATGCTTACTACGCAATGGTTGACGACGAAACAACACCTGATATTGACCAAATCACTGCACTTGAGAATGAGGCAAAGAAAACTCTTTCTCAAATCACCACACAGGAATCAGCTATTATGTTTGTTTCAATGGCAATTCTTGGCTCACTTACCGAGGAGGAAATGGAGGGCTTGACAAGCTCTGCAAAAGCCACCTATGAGCAAGAAAACCCTGGTATGAGCTTTGATATGCTACCACCACAGATGCAACAAATGATTCTTGCACAGCACCTATCTACACAGTATGAGTTTAATAAGTATTCTTACGAAACTCTTATGAGCTTTATCACTCCTTTGGTTTATGAGGGCGCTAAGGCTACTATCCGTGCTGGTGTTGACGGCAAGCTTGCAACTGACGCACCTGAAACGCTTGACAAGGCAAATGCGCTTCTAAGTGAAAGAGATAGCTATACTGATAAGTCTTTTGCTTTCTATTATGACAACCTAATGCGCTTCTCTGATTCAAGCTACGAGCAGAATCTTGTTAAGCTTGGTAAGATTGATATGGCAACTCCTTCCTCTATCAATATTTACACAGCAACCTTTGAGCAAAAGGACGATTTGAAGGGTATCATTGATGACTACAACCGTTCAGTTGGTGAGGGTAGTGGCAAGCAAATTAAGTATTCTGACATTATGGGCGATATGATGTCAGGAATTACTACAATTATTAATGCAATAACCTACGTTCTCATTGCATTTGTTGCCACATCACTTATAGTTTCTTCAATTATGATTGGTGTAATTACTCTTATCTCAGTACAAGAAAGAACAAAGGAAATCGGTGTACTCCGTGCAATGGGTGCGTCCAAACGCGACATTTCACGCGTATTCAACGCTGAAACAATGATTGTCGGCTTAATTTCCGGCTTGATTGGTATCTTGGTAACGCTTGTTTTGTCAGCAATTATCAATATAATTTTGTTTGCGCTTACCGGAATTGTTGGACTTAAGGCATCACTTGGCTTCTGGCCTGCAGTAATATTAATTCTTGTTAGTATGGGACTTACACTTTTGGCTGGTCTAATTCCATCAAGAGTGGCTGCTAAGAAGGATCCTGTAATTGCTCTACGTTCTGAGTAAATAGTTGCGAGGGCGCATAAGTAGGCACAGAACAAAAAGCTCAAATATAAATAGAATTGTGCATTCTATACCCACTTCTGTCCCTATTTGTGAGGCTGTCAAAGCGGGGAAAACTAAAAAACAAAGAGGTTGCACTTGCAACCTCTTTTTATTAGACTCTATCGCATCGCTCCAGAGTGACAAATAAGAAAAAACGGACACAGGAGTGTCCGTTTTTAATTAATTATTCGCTTTTTCCAGTTGTAATAACCTTTGCTTCCCACAATACGAGGTCGCTTGTGTAAGCTTGTTTGAATCTCTTAATTTCAATTTTCTTAACAGAAGCACCTTCCAAATCTACATCTACTACAATTTCTTTTTGATCTGCAGTTTGATATTTTTCAGAAGTATATATCGCATTGCCTTCTTCATCATAAAGAACAAATGAAAGTTCATAAGCATTATTTGTGTCGTTATAAGAAGCATATGAACCTGGGCAGTAGCCTGAACCAGCTATGTTTACTACGAATACGAGCTGAATAATGTCAGTTGAAGCCTCTGCCAATTCAATTGTTAAATAGTTTGTAGGATTACTTGGGTCACTTGCTGTACCATTTGTATCATTTCCATCAACAAGTGCTGCTAAGCCGTTTCCATTCTTTTGACCAGTAACATGCCAGTGAGTTGTATTAGTTGTTACAGTTGATCCAATAGCTATGTTTATGAGCTTAGGAATTACTGTGCCTGTTTCGGTTGTTTGTCCACATACCTTACATACCTTGTCACCTGTGTAGCCGTCAGCCTCGAGAGTTGGCTCCTTTGCACCTACAAGCTCAAGCTCACCGTGCTCGCCACCCTCAGTTGTTTGGCTTTCCTCTTTACCACAGCTTGTGCAGCTTCTTACCATTGTTCC
>JAFVWS010000008.1 GCA_017501545.1 Clostridia bacterium
AACTTACACCTCAAATTCTATGGCACCATCAAGCAATCAAAGCTTTTTTTATGGTGACGCAAAGGTGCATACAACAAGAAGCTTTTATAAATTAACCTTAGGTGGTAAATTTGAATATTCGTTCTTATTTTCTAATACAATTTATTCAACGTTTGCAGATGGTAGCCATTCACAGGTGAATTTAGAGTGTGATAACTGGGAAATTGTAAGCCTTAAGGCACTATTAGTTGACTCTAAAACACGTGACTTTTCAAACCCAAAAATCATTCGTGAATATCAGCTTACATTTGACGGCAGAATGTCAAAGGAGCTTATTTCTGGTGGTGAAATATACACTGATGGAATAGTTATTGAGGCTGATAAAAACGACTATATTTGCCTTGAAATGGAGCTTAAGGGAGACGGAAAAATTCCATATTTTGAAGAGATTTTAATCCCTGCATATGAGCTAAATAGCGAAGAAAAATGGGAATATTCCAACAAAACACCTCTTGCTAATATGATAGGAATTAAGCGCGAGGTTAATAAAAAAATAGGCTTTTTGGGTGATTCAATTACAGAGGGCTGTGGAACAGAAAACAATTCATATGATGCCTGGTGTGCTAAAATTGTCGAAAGGTCAAGCGATGAAAACTCATATTGGAATCTCGGAATAGGATATGGTAGGGCTGACGATATTGCAACAGATGGAATTTGGCTAAGTAGAGCAAAAAATCTTGACCTTGTAACAGTGTGTATTGGCGTTAATGATATTTGTCAGGGATTTAAAACCGATAAAATAAAGAAAAATATCAAGAAAATTGTTGAAATTTTGCAAGAAAATGACACAAAAGTAATCCTTTTTACAGTTCCACCGTTTGATTGGGATGAGGAAAGAACTAAAAAATGGAAGGAAGTCAACGAATTTATATACGAAAAGCTTGCAAATAAGGTGGAAATTTTTGATACCGTTTCAATTTGGGGCAACGAGCCTCCATTTGAAAACCTATCAAGATATGGTGGGCATCCAAACAAGGAAGGATGCTTGGCATTAGCTAAGGCGTTTGTTGAGAAAAACTACTTTTAAACCGAAAAATACTAAAAAATAGCCGATTTATTCAAAAATCGGCTATTTTTCTCAGCTTTTATTATGAATATATTCACATATGAGCAAACGATAATATTAAAGCAGTATACAAATTAATCCGTTTGAGCCCTCGTTTATTACTCTTGATAATGTATTGGATAGCTTATTTCGAGATTCCTCTGAAATGTGCTGAAGCTTTGCGTGTAGACCATCATTTACAAGCTCAAATAGCGATTTCCCAAACATATTTGATTCCCAAAGCTTTTTCGGGTCGTTTTCATATTCATTAATCATATTTTTTACTATCTCCTCGGTTTGCTCAGCTGTACCGACGATTGGGCTTACCTCTGTGTTAATTGAGGCACGTATTAAGTGTATTGATGGAGCTGAAGCCTTGAGCTTAACGCCATATGCGCCTGCTTGTTTAATAATTTCTGGCTCCTCAAGCGTCATATCCTCAACATCGGGCAATACAATGCCATATCCACCGCGGTTAACCTCTTCAATTGCATCCTGAAACTTTTCGTACTCCTTTTTAACCTCGGCAAGCTCAGTTATGTTTAGAAATAGGTCCTCGTCATCCTTAATTTCAATTCCACAGATTTCGCTCATTATCTGATAATATAGCTCATCATTCAGCTTGATTTTAACCTCAATTTCACCACTTCCGAGATTGCAGGTGGCCTCTGGCTCACTTGCAATGTTTTCATTTTCCAAAAGTATCTTTGTGCATAATCTTGCTTCATCAATTTTAGATTTGCCGGCAATAGATGATTTGATTGAATTTAAAATACTCATTCTTAACCAGTGGTTAGGCGCAAGAGACGAAATATATTTTGGTAAAAAGAATTTAATTTCATTAACAGAAAATTGACCGAGCAAAAGCTCAAAAATGCCATCAAAATCCTCACTTGAAAGCTCGTTTGCATTGATTAATGCAACTGGAGCCTTATATTTTTCCTCAAGGCTAATTGCAAGCTCGTTTGCCTCATCACTGCTTGGATTATTTGAGTTCAAAACAATAACAAACGGCTTGTTTAGTCCCTTTAGCTCGTTAATTACTCGCTCCTCAGCGCCCTCATAGCTCGCCCTTGGAATTTCACCAATAGTGCCGTCAGTAGTAACAACAATTCCAACCGTTGAATGGTCGCAAATTACCTTTTTAGTGCCATATTCAGCAGCACGCTCAAACTCCATAGGCTTTTTGTCCCAAGGAGTCATAACCATTCTGGGGCCGTCATCATCAAAAGCGCCCATAGCACCCTCAACCATGTAACCAACGCAATCAATTAAGCGTACCTTCATATTAGACGCGCCGATAGAAACCTTAACTGCCTCGTCAGGAATAAACTTAGGCTCAGTTGTCATAATTGTCTTTCCGGAGCCACTTTGAGGCGTTTCGTCGCGTGCGCGCTCCTTGTCATAGCTTGCTTCAATGTTGGGAATAACAAATGAGTCCATAAATTTTTTAACAAAAGTTGATTTTCCACTACGCACGGGCCCAACAACCCCTATATAGATTTCGCCATTTGTTCTTTTTGCAATATCCTCGTATATATTCATTTAGTAACCCGTCCTTTCGGTATATCTACTAAAGAATATTCAAGGAAAATAGAGAATATGCAAAAAAATAAACGCACCCCGTAAGGAGTGCGCTTGAATTAAGCCAAAGCCCCTGAATCCATCAGAGCAATTGAAAAAGCGATGGCAATAAAAATTAAAATATAAATTACTAACAGAAAAGCAAGCATAAGTGAAATTACAGCAGAAATAGCATAGCCTATAATTGAGCAAATCAAGCCTGCCTTGCCAAACTTAGTAAAAACCTTATTTTTTGTCTTATCGCAAACGGCCAAAATAACGCCAGCGAATGGAAAATACATGCCAAGAGGCAAGGAAACAAAGTTAGCAGCGATAGACAAAATACCAAAAACAAATGCGGTGATGCCAAGTGCGCTTTCCTCACTTTTTTGAGGCTTTTTATCTATTTTATCTTCCATATTAAAATCAGACATATAAACCTCCGAAATTATAGTGTAACGCCGAAAATTCCAAGGGCAGAGTTGAGAACGGACGTAATTGCGTTCATAATTGCATTATAGGGCTCAGGATTTACAAAAGCAGTATACAAACCAAACGCAAAAAGAATGGTGCAATAGGTAAGGGTGGAGAATATCATAATAAAGGTTACAATAGTACAAACCATAGAGAATACAGATACCCCACGCTTGCCATTAACCTTACGGTCAATAGCGTGAAAGATTAATGCTGCTATTAAAAATACAATTTGAAAAGGAATTAAGCCTGTAAATAGGCAAGGGATAGATGCAATCGAAAATATTAAAGAAAGTGTTGCAAGCACCTTACCCTTCTTTTTTAAAAGAGGGGAGTTGGCAGATGAGATAAGCTCACTGTCGCTTTGTTTTGTGCTTTTTTTACGCTTACCCATAAGCTAATCCTCCTTTGATAAATACTATTTATATAATACCATATTTTCAAAAAAAGTCAATATTAATTGAAGTATTTGGATAAGGCATTTTGACAAAAACATTAATTTACTTGACAGTGAAATATATATATGCTATAATATATGAAAATATTTTTTTGGAGGACTATTCTTTAAAATGGACGCAGACCCTAGTAATACTAATATTATTACTCAGCTTTTCATGGCGACAGACATCACAAACATAATATTCCCAATTGTAATGGTTGTTTTGCTCTTTGTGTCGGCATTTTTCTCATCAACCGAAACCGCTTTTACATCATTTAATAAAATTAGGATGAAAAATCTTGCACAAAATGGTAATAAGCGTGCAATTCTTGTTACTAAAATCGAAAGTAAATATGACAGATTTTTAACAAGCGTGCTTGTGGGAAACAATATAGTTAACATCGCACTATCATCAATTGCAACACTTTTCTTTATCAGCTTAATTGCTGATGAGGGCTTGGCATCAACCGTTTCAACAATAGTTATCACAGTTGCAGTTCTTATCTTTGGCGAAATAACCCCAAAGGTAATTGCAAGACAAAACGCAGATAAAATGGCAATGCTAATAGCGCCATTTATAAATATAATAATCGTACTATTAACTCCGCTTACATTAATTTTTGGTGGCTGGAGTAAGTTACTTGGCATAATTTTCCGCTCAAAGGAGCAATCAACATACACAGAAGAGGAGCTAATTACTATCGTTGACGAGGCAGAGGAGGATGGTACTCTTGAATCAGAGGAAGGCGACCTTATCCGTTCAGCGATTGAGTTCAATGATGTATGCGCAGGCGATATTCTCACACCCCGTGTCGATATTTGCGCAATTTCTAAGGATGAATCAGTTCCTAATATAGCAAAAATATTTATTGAAAATGCATACTCACGTCTTCCCGTTTATGACGAGGACTTAGACGATATTATCGGTATTTTGCACGAGAAGGATTTCTTTATTGCATATCATAATAATAACAAAACTATTACTAAGCATCTAAAAAAGCCCGTACACGTGTCTGAGCATATTAAAATTGCAGACCTACTTCAGGTTCTTAAGTCAAAGAAATGTCATATGGCAGTCGTAGTTGACGAATTCGGTGGTACAATGGGTATTGTAACAATGGAGGACATCATTGAGGAGCTTATCGGTGACGTTTTTGATGAACACGATGAGGTTTCCGAGGACTACAAGGCGCTTGATGATGGTAGCTACTTAGTAAAATGCTCAGCTGAGCTTGATAATTTTATTGAAAAATTTGAGATACAGCTTGAGGACGAGGAGGATATGCCTCAAACCGTTAACGGCTTTATTATGAAAGAGCTTGGATCTTTCCCACACGTTGGCGACACCTTTGATTTCCAAGGACTAAGCTTTGAAATTAAAAAGATAGGTCCAAAGCGTATTGAAGAGGTTAAGGTTACTAAACTTATAAAAGAGGAAGAAAAAGGTGCAGAATAAGCACCTTTTTTCAAGGAAACAAGGAGATAATGAATGAACGTATTTGATTTTGACGGAACAATATATCACGGCGATAGCTCCTTTGACTTTTTCCGTTTTTGCTTAAGAAAATACCCAAAAACAATAAAAAATCTACCCCGTTGTCTGTTTTACGGCACTCTTTATGGGCTAAGAATAGTAAAAAAGCTTACCTTTAAGCAAAAATTCTTTGCATTTGTAAAGCACATTAAGGATATAGACAGGGCAGTGGTAGAATTTTGGGATGAAAAGGAAAAGAAAATCCATAAGTGGTACTTAAATATGAAGCAGCCAAGCGATGTAATTATTTCTGCATCTCCTGAGTTTTTGCTTGAGCCAATTTGTAACAGACTTGGCGTGGGTACGCTTATGGCTTCAAAAACCGATAAGCACACAGGTCAGTTTGACGGAAAGAATTGCCACGGAGAAGAAAAGGTGGTAAGATTTAGGTCGCTATTTCCAAAGGATGAGGTAGATGAGTTTTATTCTGACCTCTACTGCGACACCCCTATGGCAAGGCTTGCAAAGCGCGCATACATAGTTAAGGGAGAAAAGCTAAAGCCTTGGAAGGAATCAAAATTAAAGTGACCCAGTGTCTAAAAAACAAAAACGGATGCATAACGCATCCGTTTTTTTATACTAATTTTCTCATCGCCCTGTAAAGCGGTAAAATCAAAAATGACATTGCAAAGTTTCCACACATATGAATAGCATCAAAGGGAAGCCCCACGGCTATCCAGGTAAGCATTCCTTCAAAGGAAAGGCCAAACATCAAGGCTTGAAGTGGTGCATACAAAATGCCAAATAATAGCCCGTGCAGTGAGCAAAAAACAATGCAAAGAATAAATTTTACCTTGTCGGACGCATGCTTAGGAATAATCATGACAAGTGCCCAAAGAATTGTCCATATGTATAGATAAGGCACCCACCATGCGGCAAATCCAGCATATAGACCATTTAAAAGCACATATACGTAAAGTGGAATTAACGCCTTTGCCCTATAAACAAGCGTAAATAGAGCAATAAACATAGCAACGCCGTGTATGTTTGGCAACCCCTCCATAAGTAAATCGGAGAGAAACATTATAGTGCCAAGCATAGGAAAGATGATTAATTCCTTAAGTGCAATAGGCATTCGTTTCATTAAATCAGTGTTACCCTTTTCATTCTCATATCAATAATAGGTCTGTCGCGAAAGTCTGTCTTAACGCCAGCTATCTCGTCAACAACCTCAATTCCAGAAATAACCTTACCAAAGGCAGCATATTGTCCGTCAAGAAACTTGCCGTCGGCGTGCATAATAAAGAATTGTGAGGAAGCAGAATTCATGCTTTGGCTTCTTGCCATTGAAATAACACCACGCACGTGTGAAATATCATTTTTAACGCCGTTTGCTAAAAATTCGCCCTTAATATTTTCATCTGAGCCGCCACAGCCAGTGCCAGTTGGGTCACCACCCTGAATCATAAAGCCAGCAATGACTCTATGGAAAATAAGCCCATCATAAAAGCCCTTTTCAACAAGCTTTTTAAAGTTAGCGCAGGTAATTGGCGCCTTGTCCTCAAAAAGCTCAATGTCGATAATTCCACCATTTTCCATTTCTATTCTTACCATAATAATCACCTCGAAAATATTTTATATTTTAATTGTAGCAGAGAAGTGTACAAAAGTCAAACAAAAAAGAAATATTTTGACTTTTAGTTTAATATTTTTAGTTTTAAGAGAGAATAAATAAAACTAATAAAATCGAGGTGCAATTTATTTGGAAAAATATAAAAAATTTGCGTATTTGGGAATAAGCTCTGTGCTTGCAATAGGACTAATATATCTTTTTTTAAAGTATGCCTTAGAAATTTTACTTCCCTTTATTGTGGCTTTTTTAATTGTGGCAATGGCGCGTCCGATAATTAATAAAATTAATAAAAAAACAAAGCTTCCTAAGCCACTTGTAAGCATATTTGTGCTTTGTATGCTTCTTTTGCTGATTCTTCTGTGCTTGACAATTATAGTAGCGATAACAGTAGAGCAAATAGGCAATATCGCCGAGGGCATAATAAATAATCTTTCAACCGAGGAAAATTATGTAACAGTAATATTTGATTTTATAAGCATAGCAGAGGAAAAGCTACCCTTTATTAACAATGTTTTAGGTGATGATGAGGCAGTTTACAACCTCGTAATAGAGTTTCTTTTAGATGGGGCTAAGGATTTAAGCACTAAAATCACCTCATGGGTCGCAAAAGTAATTAGCGCACTGCCTAACATTGTAGTGACGCTTATTGTATTAGTTTTATCGCTATTTTATTTTGCCAAGGATTACGACAAAATAGGGAACATAATAATTGATAAATTGCCAAAAAGAGTAGGCAGGATAGCCTTGATATTTAAAAATGATGTCTTGCTTGTAGTTTCCAAATATCTTAAATCCTATCTGATTCTTTTGATAATCACCTTTGCTGAGCTAATATCAGGCTTTTTAATTCTTGGCATTGAAAACTCGTTTGTGCTTGCGCTTATAATCGCAATTTTTGATATGCTTCCTATTTTCGGTGCTGGCACAGTCCTTGTCCCTTGGTCTATTATAATGCTAATAGCAGGGGACTATAAGCTTGCAATAGGACTCTTTCTTTTAGCAGGAGTTGCGTATTTCTCACGCCAATTCTTAGAGCCGAAGATTTTAAGCTCACAAATGAACGTCCACCCACTAATCACCCTACTGTTTATGTTTGCAGGGCTAAAAATAGCAGGCTTTTGGGGGCTGATTTTAGCGCCTATACTTGCATTTATTATAAAAATCACCTTGGCAAGAATGAAAAATCAAAAAAATGTTGAAAAGGCACAAAACTTGTGATATTATATTAAATATAATTTCTATCAAGGGGATTTTTTCAAATGTATAATGATAAAAAGGTGGTTTTCTCAGGCGTACAGTCATCAGGAAACCTCACAATTGGAAACTATCTTGGCGCAATAAGAAACTTCAGCGCGTTTTCCGAGGAGTATCACTGCTATTACTGCGTTGTTGATATGCACGCAATTACTGTAAGACAGGTTCCGGCAGATCTTCGTCGTAGAACCTACGAAACACTTGCATTATATATGGCTTGTGGACTTGACCCACAAAAGAATACACTTTTCGTACAAAGCCACGTGCCACAGCATGCTGAGCTTGGCTGGGTGCTTGACTGCTACACCATGTTTGGTGAGCTTTCAAGAATGACACAATTCAAGGATAAAAGCGCAAAAAATGCAGACAACATAAACGCAGGACTCTTTACCTATCCTTCACTTATGGCTGCAGATATTCTTTTATATCAAACTGAGCTTGTGCCGGTTGGCTCCGACCAAAAGCAACACTTAGAGCTTGCACGTGATATTGCAAATCGCTTTAATCAGGTATATGGTGAAACCTTTGTTGTGCCAGATGGCTATATTACAAGGGACGGCGCAAGAATTATGTCACTTCAAGAGCCTACAAAGAAGATGAGCAAGTCTGACGTAAACGAAAACGCCGTTGTTAGAATTCTTGACTCTAAGGATGATATAATCAGAAAGTTCAAAAGGGCAGTCACCGACTCAGGCAATGAAATTTGCGTGGGTGAGGGCAAGGACGGCATTACCAACCTTCTTAATATCTACACCTGCTTCACTGGCAAAACACTTGATGAAGCAATTCGTGAGTTTGAGGGCAAGGGCTATGGTGAGTTTAAGCTTGCCGTTGGTGAAACCTGTGCCGATGCATTAGCCCCTGTTAGAGAAGAGTTTAATCGCCTAATGGCAGATAAAGCATACCTCGAGGAGGTAATGAAGCAGGGTGCGTCCGATGCATATCGTCACGCAAGAAAGACAATGTCCAAGGTTCGCCGTAAGATAGGCTTCACTGAGCTTAAATAGAGGGCGCTTGGTGCGAATAGAGAAAAAAGCGCAAAAGGCTCCTTTGTAAAGGGAGATTCCCCTGCGAGGGGAAATGTCGCAAAGCGACAAAAGGGTTGCCGCCTCGGCGAGAGGGGTCAGCTGACTGAGGGATTTTCTTTCATATAGCAAAATAATGTGGAAAACAGGCAAAAGCCTGTTTTCTTTTTTGTGTGCTTTTCTAATCGCGACCAAATGCTATATCGAAATAGGCTTTATAGAATTGAAGATGTAAAAAATTTTTTTAATAAATTATTGCCTTTCTCTTGGTAGCGTTGCCTTGTGACGGCAATGTGCAAAAAACGCATGGCAAACATTGTCCGTAGTAAAGTCTTTTTTGTCATCCTGGAGCGATAGCGATAGGATCTAAGTGCCAAAGAGATTCTATCACTTCACTGCGTTGCGTTCCAGAATGACACTTGAAAGCTTGCTTTCGTTAGTGAAAATTATGCATGCAAGCGTAGCGAGTCGCAATGACAGCACGCGCCTTTATGTCATCCTGGAGCGATAGCGATAGGATCTCAGTATCAAAGCGATTTTATCACTTATCTGCATTGTCTAAACAGTATACTTGATAAGTTGACAAAACATAGGACATTTGCTACAATAAAATTAGAGAAAAAACAATAAAAATAAAATTTTTTCAAATTTTTTTCAAAAAAGTGACCCATTTTTTTATTTTTAACTGTTCTATATTATGTAAGGCAAAAAATGGAGGGGATAACAATGGGAAACTTAGCCTAAGTAATGATAAGCTTTCTTGCGTCATTACTTAATTAAGACAGCCCACCGTCCCCTGTCTTCTTTGGTTAATTTTTAGGAGCATATATTATGAAAAAAACATTAAAAATTTTACCTATAGTATCTTTTGTAATAGGAATAATTGCTTATATCATAGTTTGGACTACGCAAGAAAGTAGAAAAACAACATATCACACCTTATATTCTATGGGTAAAGCAAGCTGGGCTTTTTTGTTAGCAATTCCGCTGTGCGTTGTTTCATTAGTCCTTGCAATAAAATTCAAGGATAGGATAGCGATTATTATTTCCGTTGTTTTGTCCATTATAGCTGTAGCAATTTTTGGCTCTTCTTTCTTGAATGCACAAAAATATTCTTTCGATGAAAAAGACTTGATTTATATTGAAGAAAAAGTAAACATAGATTTTCCAAGTGATGCTTCAATTATTGTTGACGGGTCAGCCGAAAACAATGTAGACGTTAATGGAAAGAAAGCTAAATGCGTCAAGGAGGGCGCCATTTGGTTTGAAGAAGGGTACAATTTTTATGATAGAATAAAAAGCGACACAAGATGGGAAAGCAAAATGCCAGATGATGGCGAAAAGTTTATTTCAACTACGTTTGAGAGTGCAACTTTGGGTTGTGACCATTACTTTTATGAAAGCACGTTAAATGGTGAAATCATTATATTGGCATATGATAAAGATAGAAACCTTCTTTACTTTTCGTGCTATGAGATGAAAGGATAGTGTAAGACAGTGGACGGTGGGTTGTCTTCATTCATAGATTGGTTAGGATGGTAAGTTTATGAGACAGAAATTTATTGCACACAAACAGCTTGTTATTTTTTCTAATTTGCTTCCCTTGGGAATTGTTATGTTGGAAATGCTTGCGCTTTCTATCGTTTCATTTAAAAGAAGCATTAAAATCGGAGGGGGCTGGTTTGCTATATTAGCGCAGTTTCTTATTATTTGGCTAATCATGTTTATAATATATCATAATGCTTATCGTGTTATCTTGATTGACGAAAAAGGGATAAAGACTGGCAGAACAAGAATAAACTGGGAAGAAATTCAAAGATATAAAACAGTACCAATAAAACTATCGATAAGATTTTACTTACCCAAAATTGCATTTAAACCAATGCTGTACATTTATGATTGCCGAGGAAAAAAAATAAGATTTGCACTTGATAAAGAAATATTAGAAAAAATCTTGATTATGTCAAAAGATAAAAGTTCTATAATTTCACAGCTTAAGGTGAATAAGACGTAAGACAGGAAACGGTGGTGTCTCCTAACCGACACACCCACCCCAAATTTACACATAATTTTCGAAAAACCTCGAAAAAGGAGAAAACCTATATGAAAAAACTACTTTCAATAATGCTTGTTTCGTTAATACTAATAGCACTATTAGCATCGTGTAGCAAACCGGTAAATACCGACACTGATTCGCAAGGAGAGGAAAAAGCTGAAGTAAATAATGGTTTAACTCTTCCTAATATGACAATTGTAAATAAAGAGCACAATTATTACCCTTATTTAAAGAACGAAGCTATCAAATATATTGGAAATGATTTTCCTGATGAAAAAGGTAAATACATAAAATTGATTGAAACTAAAGATGAATTTCAATCATGCATAGAAAACTGCGATATAGATAGTTCAATATTTGAAAATAATTATGTATTAGTTTTGAATATAAATTGGGAGTATACACTTTATTCTTGGAGAACTATAGGGTATTACAATTTAAGATGCGAGGAAGGAGAATATATTATTAATATGGATATATATCTCCAAAATGAAGGAGATATGCTCTATATTGAAGCAGCAGAAAGTATAAACATTACTAATTATTTTATTGTACCAAAGTCTGAAATAGAAAGCTTTGATGGGGTTAAAGATATAAGGATTGATGACGAAGACAAAACAAGAATCGAGGAGTTTCCACGATGCAGTTATATAAAAAGCAAAGTCCCAACGCCTTCCTCACAAAATGCAAGCATATTGGTTAAAACTGACGAAAATGAGGACGAGCTTTCAGAGACATTGAATTTATATAGGGCTTATAGAGATGGTATAATAATATATTTACCGTTTGAGCTACAAGGTGATATAATTATCAGCTCGTGTGAGCTTGAAGGTGATGTTATAAATGTTGTCTTTGAAAATTACACACACATTGACAATAAATATATGCAAGAAAACGAAGTGCATTACTATTTTTTGATACTTGAAGAAGAATACGGTTATAAGATAAATCCAAGCGAAATACCGGATGATTATAGTGTTCATATAACAATAAATGTTATAAATATTGAATATATATAATAACTCGGATTTCTTAACCGACACACCCACCCCAAATTTACACATAAGACAGGGGACGGAGGTGTGTCCTAACGTCATTTTACAAAGCAAAAAAGCCACGGAATTTCCGTGGCTTTTGAATTAGTCATTGTTTTGTGAGAAAACCTCAAATTTGTAGCCAACGCCCCAAATTGTACGAAGCTCCCATTTGGTAGAAACGCCAGTAAGCTTTTCGCGTAGACGCTTGATGTGCACGTCAACAGTACGTGAGTCACCAAGATAATCAAAGCTCCAAACCTTATTAAGAAGCTGGTCTCTTGTGAAAACTCTGTTAAAGTTTTTAGCAAGGAAGTGTAGAAGCATAAATTCCTTATTAGGAAGGTCAACGCTTTCACCCTTTATCTTAAGCTCGTGGTTGGAAAGACTAATTTCAAGGTTGTCAAATCTTAGTGTGTCCTTGTCAGCATGAAGCTCCATTGTGCTGTATCTACGAAGCACAGCCTTAACTCTTGCCAAAAGCTCCTGCATATCAAATGGCTTAACAACAAAGTCGTCAGCGCCAAGCTCAAGACCAAGCACCTTGTCAAAAACTCCACCCTTAGCAGTAATCATAATCATTGGCTTATTAGAGTTAGCTCTAATCTCACGGCAAACGTCAGTTCCGTCCTTTTTAGGAAGCATAAGGTCAAGTAAAACTATATCAGGGTCGTAGCTCTTAAACATTTGCATACCAGTAATACCATCGTTGGCAATAGCAACGTCGTAGCCCTCATTTTGAAAATAAACCTTGATTAACTCGCAAATATTAACGTCATCGTCAATAACAAGCATTTTTGTACCTAACATATATACCTCCAAATTTTTATTCCTAAGCGATTATAACATAAAAAAATCAAATTGTAAACATTTTTTTAACAAAAAATTTCCGTGAGTTAAAAAATATTTCACAACTCGTTTATATTTTACAGTACGTTTGTGATAGTTTTGTGAGGACACAATGTGAAAATAATAAAAAAGTGGAGATTTTTACTTTTTTTACCGTTTCTCTTGCACGCGCCCGAAAAATAATGTATAATAGTGTAAAATTATATATATAAACATAAGAGGTAAAAGATGAAACTTGGTATCGTAGGATTGCCAAACGTAGGCAAAAGTACACTTTTCAACGCATTAACAAACGCAGGGGCACAAAGCGCAAACTATCCGTTCTGCACAATTGAGCCAAACGTAGGCGTTGTTGCAGTTCCTGACTCACGCCTTGACGTGCTTGCAAAAATGTACAATCCTGAATTATATACACCTGCAGTTATTGAATTTGTTGACATTGCAGGACTTGTAAAGGGCGCTAGCCGTGGTGAGGGCCTTGGCAACAAGTTCCTTTCACACATAAGAGAGGTTGACGCAATTGTTCACGTTGTTCGTTGCTTTGAGAATAACGACATTATTCACGTTGATGGCTCAATTGACCCGCTTCGTGACCTTGAAACAATAAACCTTGAGCTTATTTTCTCTGATATGGAAATCTTAGAGAGAAGAATAGACAACGTTAAAAAGGCTATGAAGGGTGACAAAACCTTAGCACCAAAGCTTGAGCTTTACGAAAGAGTAATGAAAACGCTTGAAGAGGGCAAAAGTGCAAGAAGCCTTGATTATAACGAGGAGGAGACAGCTTGGATTAGCGAGGTTGCGCTTCTCACAATCAAGCCGGTAATTTACGCAGCAAACGTTAGTGAATCAGACCTTACAAGCCTTAGCGACAATGAGTATCTACAAAGAGTAATAGAATTTGCCAAGAGCGAAAAGAGCGAGGTTATTCCTGTTTGCGCCGAAATAGAGGCTGAAATTGCCGAGCTTGATGATGAGGAGAAGGAAATGTTCCTCTCCGACCTTGGAATTGAGGAAAGTGGTCTTGATAAGCTTATTAAGGCAAGCTACTCACTGCTTGGACTCATAAGCTACCTAACAGCAGGACCTAAGGAGGTTCGCGCTTGGACAATTACAAAGGGAACAAAGGCACCAGGTGCCGCTGGCAAAATCCACTCTGACTTTGAAAGAGGCTTCATTCGCGCAGAGATAGTTTCCTTTGATGACCTCGTTGCATGTGGCTCAATGAATGTAGCCAAGGAAAAGGGACTTGTTCGTTCAGAGGGCAAGGAATACGTAATTAATGACGGAGATATCGTTTTATTCAGATTTAACGTATAATTCTTTAAAATAAGTAAGGAGGAAAAATGAAAAGGTATTTAAAGAGTATTCATACAAGATATATGCTTACCTTTATGGCAATAATGATTGTAACAATCTTAACCTTAGGTATCATAATTACGAATATCATTAGTAACTTTACCCTTGACTTAAAGCTCAAGGAAATGTATGAATCTAACGTTACCGCCTCCGCATATTTCAAGGTTGACGAGGAAAATGGTGAGCTTCCCGAGATTCAAGACGAAAATGGAAAGCTTTCACCAGCACTTGAGGACACCTTAAAAACTTTGTTTTTAATTTCACCACAAACAGGCGTTTTAATTTTTGACGGAGAGGGCAATTTGCTTCTTCACGCAACCAAAAATGAAAACGAAATTGTCAGTGCTTTTGAATACGATAATGAAAAGCTTCCTGAAATAATAGAAAAGCAAGCTCTACCAACTGGAATTTTGAATCGTCTGAAAAATAACAATGCTATCTCAATGCAGGACTCCTGCGATGGCTACTTTGACAAAGAGGTTTATCTCTATGCCTCAGCTATAACTACGTATGTAGAGGTTTCAAGGGAGCCTGAAAGCGCAGAGGATGGCGAGAAAATAGTTACCTTATCACAAAAAAACGAGTCAAATTCCGACGCTGAATCAAGTGAGGATACAGAAAAAGAAGAGCCCCCAGTGTACGAAAAGAAGCTTCTTGGTGCTGTGGTTTGCTATGACCCAGGAGTTACAGAGCAGGACCAAATGGCAAAGGGAATGATGACAGCTATAATTTCAACACTTGTTTGGATTATGCTTGCTTCACTTGTTGCAATTTACGGTGTAAGCTACTATTCAATGAAGCCACTTCGTGAAATCGGACGCGCTGCAAAAAGCTTCTCACATGGTAAATTTAACGTACGAGTAAAGGTTAGAGGCAATGACGAGCTTGCTGAGCTTGCTGATTCCTTTAACAAAATGGCAATCGCTATTGAGTCTAAGGACGAAATGCAGAAAAACTTTCTATCAAACGTTTCTCACGACCTAAAGACCCCAATGACAACAATTGCTGGCTTTGTTGACGGTATACTTGATGGTGCAATCCCACCAGAAAAGCAGGAATATTACCTCAATATAATCAAAAATGAGGTTAAGCGCCTAAGCCGTCTTGTAACCTCGCTTCTTGATATTTCACGCTTACAGTCTGGTGAGCGCAAATTTGAGTTTAAGCAGTTTAATATTTGTGAGCTAACACGTCAAACCGTATTATCCTTCGAAAATCAGCTTGAAGAGAAAAAGCTCAATGTTGAGTTTGACACTGACGAGTTTGATATGATGGCATATGGCGATACTGATGCTATAAACCAAGTAATATACAATCTTTGCCACAATGCTATTAAATTCTCGTATAACGAGGGACTTTATAAGGTTAGCATCAAGTATGTAGATGATAACAAGATAAAATTTACAATTCACAATGACGGAATTGGCATTTCAAGCGAGGAGCTTCCATTTGTGTTTGACCGTTTCTATAAGAGCGACAAGAGCAGAGGACTTGACAAAACAGGCACAGGCTTAGGACTCTTTATCACAAAGACCATTATTGATGCTCATTCTGAAACGATCACAGCAAGCAGTGAATATGAAAAATGGTGTGAGTTCTCGTTTACACTCTCAACCACACCTAAAAGCCTACCAAAAGGAGAAGAATAATGACGATTGAATACGTTGCAACCTGCCTTTTTGGTCTTGAAGGACTTTTGGGAGAGGAAATTGATGATCTCGGCTACAAAAGGACCGAAACAATGGATGGAAGAATCAGCTTTATAGGTGACGAGACAGCCATTGCAAAAGCAAATATTTCTCTTCGCTTTGCCGAGAGGGTTTACATCAAAATAGGTGAGTTTTACGCTACTACCTTTGATGAGCTTTTTGAGGGAACTAAGAGGCTCGGCTGGCACGAATGGATTGGAAGAAATGATGCCTTCCCAGTGCGTGGTCACTCAATAAAAAGCACACTTTTTTCCGTTCCCGATTGCCAAAAAATAATCAAAAAGGCAATAGTATCAAGCCTTGGCGCAAAATATGGCGTTTCTTGGTTTGACGAAACGGAGATTAAGTACCAAATTGACTTTTTCATCTTTAAAAACAGATGCACCTTAATGATAGATACATCGGGCGTGCCACTTCATAAAAGAGGCTATCGACCAAGGTCAAACGAAGCACCAATAAGAGAAACCCTTGCATGCGCTATGGCAAAGCTTTCTCGCCCACGTGAGGATGTATTATTTTGGGATCCATTTTGTGGCTCGGGCACCATAGCAATTGAGGCATCAATGCTTATGCTTAATATTGCACCGGGCTTGAATCGTGAGTTTTTGGCAGAGTCCTTTCCACATATAAATAAGCGCATATGGCAAATGACAAGAGAAGAGGCAAGGTCGAAAATAATCAAGGACTCAGGCTTTGAGGCATATGCATCGGATATCGACCCTGAATGTGTTGAAATCGCGACTGAAAACGCTAAAAATGCCGGTGTTTTAAGTAATATTAAGATATTTAAGCAGGATGCGCTAACAATAAAAACCGAGGGCAGACGTGGCACAATAGTGTGTAATCCACCATACGGTGAAAGGCTCTTTACAATGAAGCAAACAGAGGAGCTTTATAGAAAAATGGGCAAGCACTTTGCAACCCTTGATAAATGGCAACAATATATAATGACCAGCCACGAGGATTTTCAAACGCTATTTGCAAGGCGCGCAGACAAGGTAAGAAAGCTTTATAATGGTATGATTCCATGCTATTTTTACCAGTTTTTCAAAAATAAATGAGTAAAATAATAACCTCTTGACAATACTACTAAAAAGTATTCTAAAGAGGTTTTTATTTATGGATTTTTCCTTTGATTTCGACGAAAATGTTAGGCTGATAGATGAAAAGCTTCGTGTCGATGAAAGCTTTGATATCATAAAGCGCGAGATGGAAATAAGCTCTAAAAGAGTAGTAATGTATTATATAGATGGCTTTGTTACAGCTGCCATTATGCAAAAGCTAATGATGCATCTAACCTCAGTAAAGGATTTTGGTGACAACACTGAGGGCTCAGCTATTAAGTTTGCAAAAACAAGCATACCAAGCGTCGAGGTTGACCCTGTTTTTGATGTTGATACGCTAATTACAATGGTGCTTTCTGGTTGCTCAGCAGTGCTTGCAGACGGCTTTGGAAATGGCGCGATTATCGTTGACGCACGCTCATATCCTGCAAGAGTCACTGAGGAGCCGGGGAATGATAGAGTAATGCGTGGGGCACGTGACGGCTTTGTTGAAACTTTGATATTTAATACAGCAATGATTAGAAGGCGCATTAGAGATACAAATTTAACTATGAAATATTTAAGCGTCGGAGAAAAATCAAAGACTGATATTTCAGTAGTATATTTAAAGGAAAAGGCAGACCCTGTGCTTGTAAAAAGCATAGTAGAGAAGATACAAAAAATAAAAACTGACGCCTTGCCAATGGGTCACCAAAGCCTTGTGGAGTGTCTTATAAAAAAGCCGTTTTTAAATCCATTTCCAAGGGTAAGATGTACTGAAAGACCAGACTGTGCCTGCGCCTCAATATTAGAGGGCAGTGTAATAGTCCTCTGTGATACCTCTCCTGAGGCAATTATACTCCCAACCTCTATATTTGATTTCTTGCAGGATACCGACGATTACTATTTTACACCAGTTACAGGCACGTATTTAAGGCTTGTCCGACAGCTTGTATTTTGGGGCGCAGTGGTTTTGACTCCAGTATGGTATTATCTTGTTACAAATCCACAGGTGGTGCCTGAGTGGCTATATTTTATAGTGCCAGAGGACACCGGTGCCGTCCCCATACTTTTACAGCTTCTACTCGTAGAATTTGTCGTTGACGGCTTAAAGCTTGCATCACTAAACACCCCCAGCGTAATGTCAAACTCCTTTGGCGTTATCGGTGGACTCTTGCTTGGTGACTTTGCCGTTGAGGTAGGGTGGCTAAGCGCTGACGTTATATTCTATATGGCAATAGTATCAATGGCAAGCTTCACCCAGTCGAATTATGAGCTTGGATATGCCCTTAAATTCGTAAGAATTATAACCCTTTGTTTAGTTGCACTGCTTGGCGCGTGGGGACTCTTAATAGGTGCGCTGATAGGCATAATTTTAGTTGTAAGCACAAGGACCGTAAACGGAAAACGCTCGTACCTGTATCCACTTTTCCCATTTAATCCAGTCGCTATGTCCAGACTTATTTTTCGTCGCCATAAGCATTAAAAAAGCAAGCACCGAAATGGGTGATGTTCTTAGCGGAGAATTTGAAAAATACCGCTAAGTGCGAGCATCGCATTTGACTAGTCAAATACTTTATGGGCTAAGCCCAAACCCATATACGTGAACCCCCAAAGCTCATTACATTCGTTTCGGGGAACCCCTACACAAGCAGAAAGAGAGAACAAAACGGGGTAATCCGTAATGTCCTCTCTTTTCTGTTAGTGAAGTTTTCGCTACCGCGAAAGTGAAGTTGCTATGCAGTGAAGTTTGTGCTACGCACAAGTGAAGTTAAGTTTGCTCGCTTTGCCGAAGGCAAAACTTCACTATCCGTAGGATAACTTCACTTACGTAGTAAACTTCACTTGCCCGTAAGGGCAAACTTAGTTATGCGTGTTCTCCGTTAAGGATAACACGCTAATGGTGCTTGCTCATTTTTATTATTCAGGAGTATAATCAGGGTTTGTAACAAAAATCTCAACCTCAGAAATCTTATGTGTTTTTGGGTCGTTCCATTTATAGTCTTTAACCTTGATTTCAAGTCGTTTAACCTTCATTGGAGTTGTTGAATCATATACAACTACCTGATTGGCAGTTCCTCCTTCAGCACATGCATTAGCCTCTACATCCTTTGCAAGAACAGCCTTGCCAGAGGCATCGTAGAATGTAAATGTTGAGTGCGTCCAGTTTCCTGCAACGTATGCGTATACCAAATAAACCTCAATTTCCTCGGTGAATTCAATTGAAAGGGTTTCGCCAACATCACCATACCAGTCGTTGCCATCGTTGTAAATACCTGGGGTTATCTTGTCGCCATCGAAAAGGTTATAAACGAAATCCTTTCTCTTGCCACTTCCACCTGACTGGAATATGCCTTCAATCTTTTCCTCAGGCAAGAGCATAGTAGGATTGTTATTAGCGCTTACCCATCTTGCATAAATGGTAATATCACCGGTTCTACCTTGCGTTGATTCAATCTTATTCTTAAAATCAGGGTCAGTGTACCAAGCAAAGGTTTTATATACGCCAGCCGTTGCTTCTTGAAGAGTTACGTGTGTAAGAACGTCATATTCCTCAGCGTTAGGGTTATTTACGCCAACCTTTCCACCATAATTGTAAGTAATCTTATACTTGCAAAGCGTCATCTTTGCGTAAACTATAATATCCTTTGGATTTTCAGGGTCAATAGTGATTTGTGTAACCTTGTTTTTGTAATCAAAATCAGAGTACCAGCCCTCAAAGGTATATCCAGCCTTTGAAATGTTAGGAATATTAAATGTTTCCTTTTTACTGCTTACGTCGTATGATGTCTTAACGTTGTTTACAGTGATATTAAGGTCGTTTGCATAAATAATGTGATACTGCTTAAGCTGTAGCCTTGCAACAAGCACAATAGGCTCGATATAAGTGTCTGGGGTAAGCTCCGTAATAGGAGTGTTTGTACCCTCTATGAACCAGCCAGCAAACTCGTAGCCGTCACGCTCAAAGCTTGGGTCAAGGAACTTAAATGATGTTGTAATATCATATTCAGTAATGTTGTTTATGTTGTTAACTACACCATTTTCAAGCTTATATTCAATTGGAAACCTGTTAATAGAGAAGCTTGCATATATCTTTTGTGGCTCAGATGTGCCAACCAAAAGAGAGGTAGCCCTTTTGGTGTATTCCTTGTCGTAGTACCAGCCATTAAAGGTATAGCCCTTCTTTACCGGGTCGGTAAAGTCAAAGCTGTCCTCAATGTTAAAGCTTGTTGGGTTTGTATGCTCATCTTCATTTACGCCATTATAAATAATTTCAAATCTTTCAAGCTCCCAGCCCGCAACAAGAGTAATATTACCAGTTATCCCCTCGGTGCTTGTGATAGGATTGCCATTATATGTCCAGCCTGTAAAGTCATAGTTCTTTCTTGTTGGGTCGGAAAAGGTAACCGTGTTCTTTACAGTATATTGAGTAGGGTTTCTGTTTTCTGCGTCAGGGCCTATATCATATGTAATGTCATACTTAATCGCTTCCCAGCAGGCATAAAGCGTTGTTAGCTTTGTCGCATCCATTTCATATTTAGCGCCGTCCTTGTAAATAGGCAAGCCGAGTGGGTCAAGAGACCAACCGGTAAACTTGTATCCAGCCCTTTCAAACCTGTTTGATGTAAGCCTTTTGCTTTCATCAGTTGGAATGGTAAGCATGGACATTTCGCCATCTCCACCATTTGGGTCAAAAACAATGGTATTGTTTGAAGCAAGCCAACGCGCAGTTACAATAACGTCACTCTTAAGTGGCGCTGGATACCATGGCTGATTACCACTATACCAGCCTACAAAAGAGTATCCCTCGCGTTCAGGGTCCTTAGGCACGCTATGCATAGGAATAGCCTCACCGTATTCAACTACGAAAACTCGGTTAGGCATGCCGTTTTCACTTTTGAACGTGATGGTACAGGTGTCAGGATGCTCCTCATCGTCAGTGTCGACCTCAGTGTCCGTATTTACATTGGAGTTTGTGCTTGTGTCTATATTTGTTTCAGTATCTGTGTTTTCTGGTTCGTTACCACACGAAGCAACAAAAAACAAAACAACCATTAAAAACAAGCACGTAATAATGCAGGAATATCTTTTCATTTTGACCTCCCAATTATATCTTTCTAATTATATTATACATATATTAGCTTATTTTGTCAACTAATTAAAAATAGGCACCAAAAAGATGCCTATTTATTAAATTATTCACCAATTTTCAACTGAGTTGCGCCACCAATTCCAAAGGGAATTCCAAGGTGGTCGTATGCAAGACGTGTAACGCATCTACCCTTAGGTGTACGGCTTAAAAATCCAATTTGCATAAGATAAGGCTCATAAACGTCCTCAATAGTAATAGATTCCTCGCCTATTGTAGCAGCTAAGGTTTCAAGACCAACAGGGCCACCACCATAAAACTTAATAATGGTTTCAAGTAGCTTTCTGTCAATATTGTCAAGACCCAGGTCGTCAATTTCAAGTGCCTTAAGCGCCATCTTTGCAATTTCAATTGTGATTTTGCCGTCGCCCTTTACCTGCGCGTAGTCACGTACTCTTTTCAGAAGTCTGTTTGCAATACGTGGTGTGCCTCTTGACCTTGATGCAATTTCAAGCGCACCTAAATCGTCAATTTCAACCTCTAAAAGAGAAGCGCTACGCTTAATAATAGTAGCAAGCTCGTCTGCTGTATATAGCTCAAGACGAAGCAAAACGCCAAATCTGTCACGTAAAGGAGTAGTTAGCTGTCCTGCACGTGTTGTTGCACCAACTAAGGTAAATTTAGGAAGTGGAACTCTAATGCTACGTGCCGCAGGACCCTTACCGATAATAATATCGAGCACATAGTCCTCCATTGCAGGATAAAGTATTTCCTCAATAGAACGTGATAGGCGATGTATTTCGTCAATAAAAAGCACGTCTCCAGGGGCAAGGTTGGTTAGAATTGCCGCAAGGTCGCCCTGCTTTTCAATTGCAGGACCAGATGTAACTCTAAAGTTAACGCCCATCTCGTTTGCAATAATGCCAGAAAGGGTAGTCTTACCAAGACCAGGAGGGCCGTATAAAAGCACGTGGTCAAGTGCGTCACCTCTGCCCTTAGCAGCATCAATATACACCTTTAGCATTTCCTTAACCTTTTCTTGACCTATATAATCCTCAAAGACCTTAGGACGTAGGCTAACCTCAACCTCAGTGTCCTCGCCAGTCATTTCAGTTGAAACTATTCTGTTTTCAAAATCAAATTCTGTCTCTTCAATCATTTTTCAAACCTCACTTCATAAGCTTAGCAAGAGCTAACGGTATGATTTTTGCAACGTCAAGCTTTGGGTCAATTCCCGCAAGCGCCCTTTGCGCCTCTGGACGAGAGTAGCCCAGCACAACAAGTGCATCAAGCGCCTCTGAAAGATTAGAGCCCTTAGCTACGCTTACACTTGCAACGGAAATTGCGTCGTCATTTGTGGTGAATGGAAGCTTAACAACCTTGTCCTTAAGCTCTAAAACAACGCGTGCAGCAGTCTTTGGACCAATTCCGCTTGCCTTAGCAATTGCCTTTACGTCCTCGCTGGAAATAGCCATGGTAAGTCTGTCTGGAGTAAGCAAGGAGAGAATAGCCATTGCTGCCTTTGGGCCAACGCCCGAAACTGTAATAAGAAGCTTAAATGCGCTTAATTCCTCATTTGTTTTAAATCCAAAAAGCTCAACACCGTCCTCGCGTACTTGAAGGTAGGTGAGTAGCTTTTGTCTTTCTCCAACGTGTCCAACAACAGCGGCATATGTGTTGTCGCTTACGTTTAGCTTGTAGCCAACACCAGCGCAGTCAATTACGCAAAAGCCAGGCTCACAATATTCTAATGTTCCGTTAACGTGATATATCATAAATTTTCCTTTTCCCTTGCCCTTTTCATACGGCAAAGCTTTATTTTTCTTTCAATTAGACAGCAGGCTGTAAACGCAACTATACCAAGTGCAGTTACAATAAGACCGACGTACCATTGCATAGGCACGTATTTCATTTCAATTTCATAGGTATGCGTGTCATTGCTACTTACGTTAAAGGCAAGCATAGAGTCAACGCACTTATATGTGTCAACACGCTCACCATCTACGTAAACCTGCCACATTTTATCATAAGGAATAGAGGTAAAAATAACCTTTTCCCCACTTGTAGTAAGAGTGCCCTTGATGTTAGTATCTGAAAATTCGCTAACCTTAAGCTCACCACGGCTAAGATCAGAGTAAATAATGCGCATTGAGCCCGTGTTTACGCTTGTAAAGTTTCTATCTAACATAAGCTCGGCAAGATATATAGCATAGTCATCAGGGGACATATTTTTATCAAGCGTTGCCTCGTTGATTTTAGGGCTTACAGCATATGCAATGGAAAGAGCATACTTATTTTCATATATAGCATATTTTTCGTCAATAACCTCAATCTGCTCATACATGCTTTCCTTGTCAAGAGAGTCAGTTTCTTCGTTTATTAATTCGTCAGAAACAACATATTTAATTCCAAGAAGCGAGTCGGAAAGCTCGTTTGTAAACTTGTAAAGCGCACTTTGGTCCTTGGTGGTGTAGCCAAGCCTTTTTAGTAATGTCTTTGAGCCGTTATTAAACGTTGAGGTAAACTCAGAAACACCATTCAAATTAAGGACAAGGTTGTCATTTGTCTTTCTTGAATATGTTCTTTCAACTCTAAAGAAGGAGTCAATTTCCTTTTCTTCAAAATACTCTGAAATTGTCTTGTTGTTTTCCTTAAAGGCATTATAATTTGCTCGAGTAGAGAAGCCGGCGTCATCAAATTGACCATACCAGCTAAGCGTGGCACCGGCAGTAGCCTCAAGGCAAACAATACCACAAAGCACCAAAGAGATAGCTCTTATCTTGTTCTTTTTTAGCTTCATAAGAAGAAAGATTACTAAATATCCAGCAAGCAATGCAATAGTAAACCCAACAACTATAAGCCCAAGTCCAAGCTCTGTTTTTTCACTTCCGTCATACCGTGTGAATTTGACCATTTTTTGCACCATAAATAGCAACAAAACAATAAATACAGTGCTTATTGCAAAAAACTTAAATTTAAAGCTCTTTATCTGCTCATAGCCCTTGTAAGCCATAATCAAAAAAACAAATGAAAGCATAAAGCTGTATCTGTAATTAAGCCAAACAGGACTATTAAAGCAGTGCCAAACAAGGTTAATCGCATTTACAGAAAAGCTGATTATAAAAACAGTGGCTAAAAGAGAGTAACCAATTTTTTCACGTAGCTTTATTTTTTTAGAAGCGAAGAAAACAGGCAATAAAAGCAATGTGAGCGTGCCAGAATAAATGTGTGGAAAGCCCTCAGACCTAAAGGTGTCAAAGGTTCCTATAAACATTTTTGAAACTATGTCAAAGAAGTCAAGATTTATTTCAAAGGTAAGCTTAGATAAATCAAAATTTGCTTTACCAAAGCTAAGCGCATATAAGGCGCTTAACAAAACTCCTGCGCAAATCATAAGGGAAATCGCAGAGAATAGCGCGAGCCTGCCAAAGCTTTTTAAAATATGAAGCTTAACACCTTTTGGATTTCTCTCCTTAGTGGAGTGTGTAGCAAGATAAAAAACGAAATATAGTGCGGTAAATATGCAAAGCATATAGCCAATATAGTAGTTACTCCAAATAGCCATTGAAAGTGCAACTACGAAAAGCTTAAATTTCCCCTCTTTTATAAGAGCTTCTATTCCAAGCGCGATAAGTGGCAACCAAATTAGCGCATCAAGCCACATAATATTTGTTTGGTAGGCAGTTGCAAATGCACAAAATGCATACATTACAGAAAACATACCAAAGCCGATTGAATTTACTGGTCTTGTTTTATATAAATAAATTGAGAAGGAAAGACCGGATAGACCAGATTTTAAAAGTAGCATTATGCCAATTGCCTCATAAATCATACTCTTTGGAAAGATTAAAACCAAAAAAGAAAGAGGTGAGGCAAGATAGTAGGTAAAGTATCCAAAGAACTCGCCACCCAATGAGCGCTCAAAGGTGTAAAAAAACGATTCATTGCCGGTTAAAATATCTCTGAATTGCTCAAAAAAGTAAACGTATTGCGCATTCATATCAAGCGCTAAAAAGCTTGTCTTACCAAAGAGCATGCCCGTGCAGACAAAGGTCAGAAGCATTATTAGGATAGGAGCAAAAAAAGCAAAAACCATAAATTTCTTTTGCAAAATTGCTTCCTTAATGCATCTTGTCAAGGCATTAAGCTTGCTCTCGCTTTTGGGGATTAAAAGAGTAGTGTCATTCTTCATTTTCGCCACCCCTGTGTATCCTTTTTATCATTTTTTCAACCTTGATTCTCTCAAGCGTTAATGACCTACCACAGCCGGTGCAAGCGATTTTCAAATCAGAGCCGATTCTTAAAACCTTAAACGTGTTAACACCACATGGATGTGGCTTTTTCATTTCGAGAATATCGCCAACGTTAATAACTGGTATTGCTCCCATTTTGCACCTCCCTATGTGATAAAAAACAAATCATAAATATTTTACCATACTATAAATAAAATTTCAACTATAAAAATTAATAATAAAATAAATATATTATTTGACATACGCTGAAAAATGTGATATAATATTCAGCATAATATTGAAATTTAGGAGGTGCACAATGGTTATTTTAGGTATTGACCCAGGCTTTGCAATCGTTGGCTGGGGCGTATTAGAGTGCGTAAATGGCAAATTTCGCGTCCTTGGCTACGGCTCAATTCAAACCAAGGCTGGCACTCCTATTGAGGAAAGACTCTCGCAAATTTATGACGGAATGAACACTATTATTGATAAGTACAAGCCCGATACAATGGCAATAGAGGAGCTTTTTTGGAACACCAACCAAAAGACAGGTATTTGCGTTGCCGAGGCAAGAGGTGCAATTTTAGTTTCAGCACATCAAAAGGGTCTTAAAATTTTCGAATACACACCACTGCAGGTAAAGCAGTCTGTTGTTGGATATGGCAGGGCAGAGAAAAAGCAAGTAATTACTATGGTTACTACGCTTTTAAACCTTCCAAAGCCACCAAAGCCTGATGATACAGCAGACGCACTTGCCTTGGCAATATGCCACGGACACGTTGGCTCAAACGTGCTTGGCAAATATTATAAAATGTAAAGGAGAGGAATATGTACTTAGCAGACAACTGGAAGGATTACGAGCTTATTGATACATCAGATGGCGAAAGGCTTGAGCGCTGGGGAAAATATATTCTAATCCGCCCCGATCCTCAGGTTATTTGGAAGGGAAAAAGAGAAAGCAAGCTTTGGAATAAGGCAGACGGCATTTATAGGCGCTCCAAAAGTGGTGGTGGCGCTTGGGTAAAAAATGACGTGCCAGAGAAATGGACTGTTAGCTATGGCGATATGACCTTTAATTTAAAGCCAATGGGCTTTAAGCATACGGGTCTATTTCCTGAGCAGGCTGCAAACTGGGATTGGTTTTCGAGGCTTATTGCAGATAGAAAAAAGCAGGGCAAGGAGGTTAAGGTTTTAAACCTTTTTGCTTACACAGGTGGCGCAACCGTTGCAGCAGCTAAGGCTGGCGCTTCAGTTGTACACGTGGACGCCTCAAAGGGTATGGTTCAATGTGCAAAGGAGAATGCTATGTCAAGTGGTCTTGAAAGCGCACCAATTCGCTATATAGTAGATGATTGCCGTAAGTTTGTTGAGCGTGAGATTAGACGTGGCAATAAATACGACGGAATAATAATGGACCCACCATCCTATGGCCGTGGACCAGGGGGCGAGGTTTGGAAGCTTGAGGACGCAGTTTGTGACTTTGTTTCACTGTGTGAAAAGCTTATTTCAGATGACCCACTATTTATGCTTATAAACTCCTACACAACGGGCTTAAGCGCACTTACAATGGGCTACGTTTTAAACGTTGAGGTCGTAAAAAAGCATGGTGGTAAGGCAGAAACGGCAGAGGTTGCTTTACCAGTTACCGAGACAAAGGGATTCCTACCCTGTGGCGCAAGCGCACGTTGGGTGGCAGAAGAGAAGTAATATTTGGAGAAAAAATGAGCTCTATAATTAAATTAGAAAACGTTTCGTATAAATATCCCGACAACGATAATTTAGAAAATCGCTTTGCACTAAATGACCTTTCCCTTGATATAAACGAGGGCGAGTTTGTTGCAATCCTTGGTCATAATGGCTCAGGAAAATCAACTGCTGCAAAGCTGATGAATATGATTTTAACCCCTGATAGTGGTAAGATTTACGTTGCCGGCAAGGAGATTTCTGACCAAAAAATGAAGGAATCCGAGGTTTACGAAATTAGGAAAAATGTAGGCATGGTGTTTCAAAACCCAGACAACCAAATTGTTGCCACTGTGGTTGAGGAGGACGTTGCCTTTGGACCTGAAAATTTAGGAGTACCACCGGCTGAAATAAGACAAAGAGTTGATGAGGCGCTTGATATTGTAGGCATGAAAAGCTACGCACGTCACGCACCACACCGCCTGTCTGGTGGACAAAAGCAAAGAGTTGCTATTGCTGGAATTATCGCAATGAAGCCAAAATGTATAATTTTTGATGAGTCAACTGCTATGCTTGACCCTCTTGGCAGAAAAGAGGTAATGAATACAATTCTTCGCTTAAACAAGGAAGAAAAAATTACAATAGTATTAATAACTCACTATATGAACGAGGCAATTTTAGCCGATAAGGTGGTAGTTATGAAGGAGGGCTCAAAGTATATGCAGGGCACGCCAAATGAGGTTTTTTCAAAGCCTGAAAAGCTTTGGAGGGCAGGACTTGAGGTGCCACAGTCAATTGAGCTTATTAATGCTCTAAACAAGGAGCTAAATTTAGAAATTCCCTTAGGAGTGTACGATTTAGACACCTGTGCTGAGCTAATAAAAAACGCAATAGAAAAATAAAGAAAGGTACTAAAATGTCGATTATTGAACTTAAGGACGTGTCCTTTGTCTATGGAAAAAAGACTCCATATGAAATAAAGGCGCTCGACAACGTAAGCTTAAATATTGAAGAAAATTTAATAACAGGCTTAATCGGCCATACAGGCTCAGGTAAGTCAACCTTGGTTCAAATGCTAAACGGCATTTTAAAACCAAACAGTGGCACTGTAATCGTTGATGGTGAGGATATTTGGAAAAAGCCAAAGAAAATCGCAAGCGTACGATATAAGGTTGGCATGGTTATGCAATACCCAGAGTATCAGCTTTTTGCAGATACAGTAAAGGATGATATCGCATACGGACCTAAGAATATGAAGCTAAGTGCCGAGGAAATAGAGAAAAGAGTCTTTAGAAGTGCAGAGTTTTGTGGCATAGATAAGGAAACTCTTGAAAAATCCCCGTTCGACCTTTCAGGTGGACAAAAGCGCCGTGTTGCATTAGCGGGCGTAATGGCAATGAATCCTAAAATTTTAGTGCTTGATGAGCCTGCTGCTGGACTTGACCCAAAGGGCAGACGTGAAATTCTTGGTGGTATTAAAAAATATCGTGACGAGAGTGGTACAACCGTAATTATCGTCAGCCACAGTATGGAGGATATGGCGATGTATTGCGACAGAGTAGTCGTAATGTCAGACTCTAAAATCCTTTCAAACGGCACCTGCCGTGAGGTCTTTTCTCAAAGTCAGCTTCTTAAGGAAAATGGCCTTGACGTGCCTGAAATTACTAACGTTGTTTTAAAGCTTCGCGAAAAGGGAATAAATATTCCTAACGATATTTACACAGTAGAGGATGCAGTTAAGGCTATAAGCTCGCTTTCCTTGGAAAGGAGGGCTAAAAATGGCATTTGACGTATCACTTGGTCAATACTATGAGGGCAAATCATTAATTCATAAGCTCGACCCAAGGACAAAGCTTATATACGTAATTATGTTTATGGTTTCTATTTTTGTTGCCAAAAGCATATATGCATTTGCACTTTTGTCTGTTGTCGTTTTATTGACGGTTATATTTAGCCGTGTTCCGATAAGAACAATATTAAGGGGCTTAAAGCCACTTATTGTTATCGTTGCTTTTACAGCAATATTAAATATCTTCTGGACAAAGGCAGAATCCGACCCACTATGGCAATGGAAGTTTATTACAATTTACAAGGAGGGCTTAATTAACGCAGGACTTTTAGCCCTTAGAATAATTTTACTCCTTGTAGAAACAACACTATTTTTATCATATACAACAACGCCTATTGAATTAACCGACGGCATAGAATCGCTACTTGCACCACTTAAGCTAATTAAGCTCCCAGTGCATGAGTTTGCTATGCTTATGACAATTGCACTACGCTTTATTCCAACCTTGACAGACGAAACCTCAAAGATAATGAACGCCCAAAAGGCAAGAGGTGCTGATTTTTCAAGTGGTGGATTAATCAAGCGTGCAAAGGCGCTTATTCCAATTATAATCCCACTTTTTGTCTCATCCTTCAGACGCGCAGATGAATTGGCAACAGCTATGGAATGTCGTTGCTATCGCGGTGGAGAGGGAAGGACAAGGATGAAAAAGCTAAAATTCAAGGTGAAGGACGTTTTCGGCTGGCTATTTTCAATAGCTCTTTTAGCAGGAGTTATTTTGATGAACATTTTCCTTGCTGAATATGGGTATATGATTTAATATGAAAAAAGTCCTTTTAACGATTGCATATAATGGGCATAATTATTGTGGATATCAGCTTCAAAATGATAAGCCAACAATTGCCCTTGAAATGAACAAAGCAGTAAAATCTGCCTTTGGCTTTGACTGTAACGTAACAGGCTGTAGCCGTACTGATAGTGGTGTGCACGCCATTGGCTTTTGCCTAACCGTTGAGCCAAAAAACGAAGAGGATGAAATAACCGTTCCTCTTGAAAAAATTCCGATCGCAGTAAATATTCAGCTACCTAATGATATTGCAGTTTTAAGCGCAAGCGAGGTGCCAAAGGATTTTCATCCAAGATACTCAGCGCATAAAAAGCAGTATGTTTACAAAATACACGCAAGTAAGATAAGAAATCCATTTTATGAGAATTTAGCGCTTGAATATGGTAGAGAAATAAGTGATGAGGGTATTGAAAAAATGACACAGGCTGCCACTTTTTTCCTTGGAACCCATAATTTTGATGCTTTTATGTCAGTCGGCTCAAAGATTGAAAATACCAAAAGAACCGTTTATGAAAGCTATGTGAAAAGAAATGGCGAATTTGTTGAATTTACCGTTACTGCTGATGGATTTCTTTACAATATGGTTAGAATAATGGTTGGCACGCTTCTTTGCGTTTTGGAGGGTAGAATAAAGCCAGAGCAAATACCAGAAATTATAAAATCAGGCAAAAGAGAAAGGGCAGGCTTTACGGCGAAGGCGGATGGCCTTTATCTTAAAAAAATATTTTATAATAGTTGAGAAATGCCGAAAAACAGTATATAATATTAGCATAAAATTAAATCTAAGCTTAGTAAGGAGGTAAAAAATGGGCGCTACACAAATAGTGAATTTAGTCTTAGACGCATTAATAATTGTTCTTATCGCGTTTATCGTTATAAGACACTCTGTTCGTGGTTTTATTAATTCGCTTATGTCAGTAATCAAGGTTTTAGTTGCTCCTTTTTTGGCTATTGTGTTCAATATGCCACTTGCCCGCCTACTAAGTAACACCTTCTTTGTTGGAATGTCAGAAAAATGGGTGAACAAGCTTCTTTTAACAACCGAAACTGTTGATGAGCTTGGCAATGTAATGTACGAGGTGGACAAAATCTTCGATGGTATTCCTGATATGGTCGTTAGATTTATGCTTCGCGCTGGAGAAGAGTACGAAAACAAAGAATTCATCGATAAGTTTTTCTACGAGGACAGCCTTGCAACTGGTGAGGAGCTTGAGCGAATTTCTGAGATTTTAGGTGAACGTGTTTCCATTGCAATCTCAGTAGTTGTTGCCTTCATCATTATTTTCTTAGTTGTTGAAATTATACTCCTTATCTGCACAAAGCTTTTAAACAAGCTCGTAAAGAAGGTATCAGTAATTAAGGTTCTTAACATTATCTTCGGTGCATTGCTTGGCGCTGCAATTGCGTTCTTGCTTGCATGGGTTATCTGCTTTGCTATCGGTAAGGCATTTGAGTTTGGACAGCATTATTATCCGGACTTCTTTAAGGAAGAATACCTGTCGAAAACGATTATTGTTGATTTCTTCATAGACCACGATTTGTATGCGGTCATTAAGAAAATAGCGATTAACTAAAATAATTGAAGGACTGTGACCTAAAATCATGCAGTCCTTCTTTGCAATTTTGATTTTAAAATAACGAAGGGAGAAAAGTGATGAATGCAGGCTTAATAGTTGATATTTGCTTAGTAGTATTGACTGCCTTTATTATAATAAAATTCACCATCAAGGGCTTTTTCTCCAGCGTTATGGACGTTGCTAAGCTGTTTTTATCAGCCTTGATTGCGTTTTTAGTAAGGACACCTGTTGCTAAGCTGTTTTGCTCACTATTTATGGACAAAGCAATGCATAACGTGGTTGAATCCTCGCTAAATGCATATCTTGAATCCGATGCGTCAAAAATCAGCTTTGATATTACAAATTTAGCTGAAAGCGCACCTGAATTTTTTGAAAAGTTTTTAACTCGCTTTGGTTTGGATTACGACAGGTTCGTCTCTGACTTGAACGAACTAACAACAAATCACAACCCTGATATGATTGAGCCACTTGCCCAAAACGTAGGTGGGGCAGCATCAATGCTTTTGTCCCTTGTCCTTGCATTGATTGTTGGCTTTATCGTCGTTTATTTAATATTGATTATTGTTGCTAAGCTTCTTGAAAATCTTATGAAATTTGACGGAGTTAAGCAAGCAAATAGATGGCTTGGTGCCTTGGTTGGCGTAATAATCTCACTGCTCATAATGTGGGGGGCTACAATGGGTCTTGAGGCTCTTGTTGAGTTTGTTGGACCAGTTGCACCAAACGTAATTACAAGCGATTTGACCGAAAGGTCTATGATTGTTGGAATATTCAAGCACATAAGCTTGGTAGACTTTATAAAGAGTAAAATATATGGATAAGCAGGAAAAATAATTATGGAAATGTGTTCAAGATGCAAAAAAAGACCGGCAACGGTTTATATAATGAAGCTTGAGAACAATGTTCAAAAGCAAGAGGGTCTTTGCCTTGTCTGTGCAAAGGAGCTTGGAATTAAGCCCGTCAACGATATGATGACCAAAATGGGCATCACCGAGGAGGAGCTTGAAAATATGGAGAAGATGTATGCCGATATGCTCCCAATGGCTCAAGATTCTGAGGGAGAGGACGACGATGAGGATTCTCCAACTATAGATTTTTCCAAAATAATGAAAAATATGGGCGTTCAAGGCGAAGCACCAAAGGATGACAAGGGTGGAAAGAAGGACAAAAAGAAGGACGAGCGCAAGCATTTAAATTCCTTCTGCACAAATCTCACTCAACGTGCTCTTAATGGTAAGCTTGATAGAATTATCGGCAGAGAAAGAGAGCTTGAAAGAGTAATCCAAATTCTTAGCCGTCGCCAAAAGAATAATCCTTGCTTAATAGGTGAGCCGGGCGTTGGTAAAACCGCAATTGCAGAGGCGCTTGCACAAAGAATTGTCGAGGGTAACGTTCCATATAAGCTTAGGAAATGCGAGATTTATCTTGTTGACCTGACTGCACTTGTCGCTGGTACTCAATTTAGAGGTCAGTTTGAGGCGAGAATTAACGGACTTTTAAAGGAGGTTAAGGAGGCAGGCAACATAATACTTGTAATTGACGAGATTCACAACATCGTCGGAACAGGTAATTCTGAGGGTAGCATGAACGCTGCCAACATTCTTAAGCCAGCCCTTTCTCGTGGCGAAATACAGGTTATCGGCGCAACAACGCTTAAGGAATATCGCAAGTATATCGAAAAGGATTCCGCCCTTGAAAGACGCTTTCAGCCTGTAAAGGTAGAGGAGCCTTCAATTGAAGAATCAATTGAAATGATTAAGGGAATTAAGCATTACTACGAAATCTATCATGGCGTAAAAATCTCTGACGAGATGGCAAAAAGCGCGGTTGTAATGAGTGAAAGATATATAACCGACAGATTTTTGCCAGATAAGGCAATCGACCTAATTGACGAGGCTTGCTCACACATCGTTTTGCACGCACCACATATTAACGAGCGTCATAAGATTATCGAAAAGCTTGGTGATGTTGATGCGAAAACAGAAGCCTTGAATGCAAAAATGTCAGAGGAGGGCAAGGAGCCAAAGGAAAACGAATATAAGCTACTTGCTGAATTAAAGGCGGAGCGCTCAATGCTTCTTCTCGAAAAGGAAAAGCTCGATAAGGAATGTGAAAAAATAGAGATGACCAAGCAGGATTTAGCAGGCGTTATCGAAATTTGGACAGGTATTCCAGCAAGCAACATTTCCGAAGAGGAATTTGAAATGCTCGGCACTCTTGAAGACAAAATCAAATCAAGAATTGTTGGTCAGGACGAGGCAGTTAGCTCCTTGTGCGCCGCAATAAGAAGAAATAGAGCAGGCGTAAGCATTAAAAAGCGCCCAGCCTCCTTTATCTTTGCAGGTCCAACCGGCGTTGGTAAAACAGAGCTTGTAAAAACCTTGGCAAATGAGCTATTCAATACTCCTGACTCCCTTATTCGTCTTGATATGACAGAGTTTATGGAAAAGCACTCTGTGTCTAAAATTATAGGCTCCCCTCCAGGCTACGTTGGCTATGACGAGGCAGGACAGCTTACTGAAAAAATCAGACGCTCACCATACTCAGTTGTTCTTTTTGACGAAATTGAAAAGGCACACCCAGACGTATTAAATATTCTTCTTCAAATTCTTGATGAGGGTAAAATTGCTGACTCACAGGGCAGAACTATTAACTTTGAGAACACAGTTATTATAATGACCACCAATGCAGGCGCAACCCTAACCTCCTCACAGGCAGGCTTTGGCTCGACCTCCTTCGAGGTGGCAAAGGAGAAGACCGAAAAGGCACTTTCCGGCTTCCTTCGTCCTGAATTTATTAACCGTATTGATGAAATAATCACCTTCCGTTCGCTCGAAATTGAGGATTTTGTAAGAATTGCCGATATTATGCTTTCAGATATGCAAAAGGCGCTTCTTGAAAGAAACGTAACCTTTAAATACACAAAGGAAGCTTGCGAGCATATTGCTAAGGAGTCCTTTAGCAAAAAGTTTGGTGCAAGAAATATGCGCAGATATATTCAAACTAATATTGAGGATAAGCTTGCACACGCAATTATCTTTGAAATTAAGGGCAATATAATCGGCGCGTCAGTAGACGTAAAGGATGGAGAATTAACCGTCGAATGTATCTAAATTAATAGGCGCTTGTATTAGCAAGCGCCTATTTTTTAAATTTTTTTACTTTAGTTTAATAAAGTACTTGAAATTGCATTTTACGTGTGATATTATTAAGTATATTATTTATTAGAATGATTTAATGAGGATTAAAATGGCTAACGACAAAAAAATGGTAGAGCAAATTACCTCTATGGAAGAGGACTTTGCAAAATGGTATACTGACGTAGTAAAAAAGGCTGACCTTATTGACTATTCAAGCGTAAAGGGCTGTATGATTATTCGTCCTTATGGCTATGCAATTTGGGAAAACATTCAAAAGCTACTCGACCAAAGATTTAAGAAGACAGGCGTTGAAAATATTTATATGCCTATGTTCATTCCTGAATCATTGCTTCAAAGAGAAAAGGACCACGTTGAGGGCTTTGCACCAGAGGTTGCTTGGGTTACCCATGGTGGTAGTGAGCCACTTACTGAAAGACTTTGCGTTCGTCCAACGTCAGAAACCCTTTTCTGTGAGCACTATGCAAATATTATTCGCTCATATAGAGATTTGCCAAAGCTTTATAATCAATGGTGTAGCGTTGTAAGATGGGAAAAAACAACTCGTCCATTCCTTCGCTCACGTGAGTTCTTGTGGCAAGAGGGACATACAATGCACGCAACTGCTGAGGATGCAGAAAATGAAACTCTGCAAATGCTCAACGTATATGCAGATTTCTTTGAAAAGGATCTTGGCATTCCAGTTTTAAAGGGTAGAAAGACCGACAAGGAAAAGTTTGCAGGCGCAAACGCTACATATACTGTAGAGGCACTTATGCACGATGGCAAGGCGCTTCAGGGTGGCACAAGCCATAACTTTGGTGACGGCTTTGCAAAGGCATTCAATATTCAGTACCTTGATAAGGACAATACTTTAAAGTATTGCCACCAAACCTCATGGGGCGTTTCAACAAGAATTATCGGCGCTATCATTATGACACACGGCGATAACAACGGTCTTGTTTTACCACCAAGCGTTGCTCCAATTCAAGTAGTTGTTATTCCTTGCGCACAGCATAAGCCTGGCGTAATTGAAAAGGCAACTGAGGTTATGGAAAGAGTAAATCAATTTGCAAGGGCAAAAATTGATATTTCCGATAACTCACCTGGCTGGAAATACGCTGAGTACGAAATGAAGGGCGTTCCTCTTCGTCTTGAAATCGGCCCACGTGATATTGAGAACAACCAATGTGTATTGGTTCGTCGTGATAGTAGAGAAAAAATCTTTGTTTCACTTGATGAGCTTGAGGCTAAAATTCCTGAAATTTTGGCTGATATTACACTCGGCTTATATAATAAGGCACAAGAAAACAGAAAAAATCGCACGTATACTGAAACTGAGCTTGATAGCTTTATTAAAACTGCAAGCGAAAAGTCAGGTTACATTAAGGCGCACTGGTGTGGCGACCTTGAATGTGAGCTAAAGCTCAAGGAGCTTGCTGATGTTACTTCTCGTTGTATGCCACTTGATGAGCAGGGCACAACTGGAAAATGTATTTGCTGTGGCAAGGAAGCTGACAAGCTTGTTTACTGGGGCAAGGCATATTAATTTAATTTGAATTTTATTTGGAGGATACAAATATGTTTAAAAATCAATATCTTAACGAGCTTATGGAAAGAGTCGTTAAAAGAAATCAAAATGAGCCTGAATTCCACCAAACAGTAGAAGAGGTTCTTGCATCAATCGAGCCAGTTATCGAGGCACGCCCAGAGTACATTACAAGTGGCGTTCTTGAGAGAATGGTTGAGCCTGAAAGAATTATTAAGTTCAGAGTTCCATGGGTTGATGATAACGGTAAGGTTCAAGTTAACCGTGGCTTTAGAATTCAATTCAACAGCGCAATCGGTCCATATAAGGGAGGACTTCGTTTCCACCCATCAGTATACGAGGGAATTATTAAGTTTCTCGGCTTTGAGCAAACATTCAAAAACAGCTTAACATCACTCCCAATGGGTGGTGGTAAGGGTGGCTCTGACTTTGACCCACAAGGTAAGAGCGATGCAGAGGTTATGCGCTTCTGCCAAAGCTTTATGACAGAGCTTTATAGACACATTGGTGCAGACCTTGACGTTCCAGCAGGCGATATCGGTGTTGGTGCAAGAGAGGTTGGCTATATGTTCGGCCAATACAAGAGATTAAAGAATGAATTTACAGGCGTGCTTACAGGTAAAGGCATTTCTTATGGTGGCTCACTCATTCGTCCAGAGGCAACAGGCTACGGCGCTGTTTACTATACTGAGAATATGCTAAGCTACTTCAAGGATTCAATCAAGGGCAAGACCTTTGCAATTTCAGGCTTCGGTAACGTTGCTTGGGGCGCAGTAAAGAAGGTTACTGAGCTTGGTGGTAAGGTTGTTACAATCTCTGGTCCTGACGGCTATGTTTACGATGAGGACGGTATCAGCACAGAGGAAAAAATCAACTATATGCTTGAAATGCGTGCATCCTGCCGTAACAAGGTTCAAGACTATGCAGATAAGTTTGGCGTTCCATTCTTTGCTGGAAAGAAGCCATGGGGCGTAAAGGCAGACATCCTAATGCCATGCGCTACTCAAAACGAGGTTGGCATTAAGGAAGCAGAGGCTATTGTTGCAAATGGCGTTAAGTATTATGTTGAGGTTTCAAATATGCCTACAACTAACGAGGCAGTTGCTTACCTTAAGGAAAATGGCGTTATCGTTGCTCCTTCAAAGGCAGTTAATGCAGGTGGAGTTGCAGTTTCAGGTCTTGAAATGTCACAAAACTCAATGCGTTATAGCTGGACAGCAGAAGAGGTTGATGAGAAGCTTAAGGGCATCATGAAAAACATCTTCGAAAACTCAATCAAGGCAGCAAACAAGTATGGTCTTGGTGACGACCTCGTTGCAGGCGCTAACATTGCAGGCTTTATTAAGGTTGCAGATGCTATGCTTGCACAAGGTGTGGTTTAATATAAAAACAACTAAAAAAGCATCCATTTTGGGTGCTTTTTCCTTTTTTAGTTTAAAATTTACATTTATATAATAATTATAAACAAAAATTTATATTTATCATATTGATTTTTGTGCAACTTTGTAGTATAATATATCCAGCGAAATATGTATTCTTATAGGAGGTAAGTAATGAAAAAGAAAATTTTCGCATTATTGCTTGTAGTTTTAATGCTTGTTCCTTTTATTGTTGCTTGTGGTGGTAATGACACAAATACTGATTCAAACACTAACACAAACACAGAAAGCAACACACCAATAGACTCAAGCAAGCCATCTGACACTGGTTCAGGTGACACAACTACCGTAGAAAAGGTAGATACAAAGACAGACAAATCACAAAAATGGAAGGGTAAGACTCTTGATGTTCTTGCAAGCGGTTGGGGTCAAGACGCTGGTGGTGAAGACCCAACATATGGCGGTTACAACACTCACGCATGGTCACAGCCTGAGCTTTATGTAAGAGAGCAAAACGCTATGTTAGACATCAAAATGGGTGTAACCATTAATAAGGCTGTATGGGCAAGACAGCTAAAGATTAAAGAGGTTTATGGTGTTACACTTAAGTGGCACAGAGCAGGAAGCAACAGCTCAATGCAAAACGAAATGCAAACAGGTCTTGAGGCTGGTGCTGCAAAGTTTCACATTGCCATCCCACGTGCATATGAGGCACAGTCACTAATTGCAGCTGACACTGTATATGATCTTGCTAACAGCAAATATATCGACCTTACAAAATCATACTACAACCAAGCCGCTGTAGATTCATTCTCAGTATATGGCCATACATTCTACGTTGCTGGTGACTTCAGCTATCTTGATGAATATACAGCATTCGTTATTTTCTATAACCAAGCTGTTTCACAAAGCATCCCTACATTCCCTAACCTCTACAACAAGGTTGAAAATGGCACATGGACAATTTCTGAGCTTGCAAAGTGGGGACAACTTGTAGGTAAGGATGACGATGGTACATCTGATTACCAGGATACTGACACATACGGCTTCGGTACAACTGCATTATCTACATTCTTCCAATCAAGTGGAATTCAACAGGTTTCTGTTGACAAGTCCTCTGGAAATAAGGATACATATAAATATCACATCACACTTAACGACGCAAACGTTCCAGCTCTTGTAAATGAGCTCGTTAATATTAAGACCTCTAACTGGGCAAGAACCGCTTGGGACGGTGGATACGGAGCAATGCTTACTTCATTCAAAAATGGTAAGCTTCTATTCTATCAAGAGGTAACACAAAAGATTTTTGAGTTCCCAGCACAAAGCGAAACCTTCAAGGTTGCGGTTCTTCCAATGCCTATGCTAAATCAAGATCAAGAAAACTATTCAGCACCATTTGCTTCACAGGCAACTGTAATGTGTATTCCTAAATGCACAACAGATAGAGAAATGTCTGAATACTTCTTCGACGTTCTTTCATGGACAGGTCAAGACTATGTAATGAAGGCATACTATCAATCAATGCTTTCAAAGCTCTATGATGATGGTGAGTCATCAAGAGAGGATGCATACGAAATTCTTACACAGTATGTATATCCAAACCTTTCATATGACCAAGGTTATATTCACGAGGCAATGGGCGCAAAGTTTATGACAGGCGTTCAATCCGATACAATCACAAACGCTACTCCTTCTTCATCACCATTTATGACTTACTATACTGAGTCATTTAATGATGCTAAGGATAAGCTCGACAACGAAAAGACTGGTTGGAACACATACGCAAAGAACTATAAAGACTAATACAAAAAAGGATGCTATTTCGGTAGCATCCTTTTTATTAAATATAGGTAGATATTTCTTGAAAAGCAACTGTGTTTATGATATACTGAATATATAAAAATTATAAGTAAGGAATTATTATGGCAATCTTAGTAAACGATAACAAAATTTTCACCTTGAACACCAAAAATACTACGTATCAAATGTATGTAAATGAGGATGGAATACTTTTTCATTCATACTATGGTGCGAAAATGGAGTATAGCGACCTATCCTATGCGTCACATAAGAATGGTTGGATGGCTTCATTTTCTGCAAATCCAAAAGGGAAAAGGTATTCTCACAACCACACCAGTGAGGAGCTTTCGTGCTTTGGCGTTGGTGACTTTAGATTAAGCGCGCTTGCGCTTGTAAACCACGATGGTACAATCGGTGCTGAGCCCGTATATCATAGCCATAAGGTGGTTAAAGGTAAATACCAAATTAAAGGCTTGCCTGCATTTTATGGTGATGAAGGAGAAACGCTTGTAATAACTCTTAAGGACAAAGCATACGACGTTTATTTTCATATGTATTATGGTGTTTTAGAGGAGTACGACCTTATTACAAGGGCAATGGTGGTTGAAAATAAAACAGATAGCGAAATTAAGCTGAATAAAGCACTATCTATGTCGCTTGACTTGGTAAGTGGCTCATATGATATGATTCATTTTCACGGCGCACATATGCGCGAAAGACAGCTTGAAAGGACAAGAATTACACACCTTACCTCAACAGTGTCAAGCGTGCGTGGTGCATCAAGCCATATGCAAAATCCATTTGTTATCGTTTGTGACAAGGGTGCAAACGAGGAATATGGTAGCGCCTATGGAATCGGCTTGGTTTATAGTGGCAACTTTGTTATCTCAGCAGAAAAGGACCAGCACGAAACAACAAGAATTGTCGCTGGCATTAATCCGGAATGCTTTGAATATACAGTTTTCCCAAATGATACCTTTGAAACACCTGAGGTTGCTCTTGTTTATAGTAATGAGGGCTTTGGTAAGCTTTCAAATAACTATCACAAGGCAATAAGAAACAACCTTTGCCGTGGTAAATATAAATATACAAGACGCCCAGTGCTTATTAATAACTGGGAGGCAACGTATTTTGATTTCAATGCGGATAAGCTCGTTTCAATGGCTAATGACGCAAGCGCACTCGGTGTTGAGCTTTTTGTAATGGACGATGGTTGGTTTGGACATAGAGATGATGACCACACGTCGCTTGGTGACTGGTTTGTAAACGAGAAAAAGCTACAGGGTAGCCTTGAAAACCTCGTTAAGCGCATTAATTCACTTGGTATGCAGTTTGGTATATGGTTCGAGCCGGAGTGCATTTCTGAGGATAGTGAGCTTTTCAGGGCGCATCCGGACTATCGCTTTGCAATTCCAAATCGTGACCCACAGGAGTCAAGACAGCAATATGTTCTTGATATGTCAAGAAAAGAGGTACGCGATAATATCTATGACCAGATGGTAAAGGTTCTTGAAAGCGCTAATATTACATATTTAAAATGGGATTTTAATAGACATATCACCGATTTGTATAGTGTAGCACTCCCTAAGGAGCGCCAAGGTGAGATTTATCATAGATATATGCTCGGCGTTTATGAGCTTCTTGAAAGAATTACCCAAAAATTCCCAGATATATTATTCGAAAGCTGTTCAGGCGGTGGTGGTCGCTTTGATATGGGTATGCTATATTATATGCCACAGGTTTGGACCAGCGATGACTCAGATGCAATAGACAGACTAAAAATTCAATATGGCACATCATTTGCTTACCCAGTAAGAACAATGGGCGCGCACGTTTCTGTTTGTCCTAACCATGGCAATGCAAGAGTAACACCTCTAAAAACAAGAGGAAATGTGGCTTATTTTGGCACCTACGGCTTAGAGCTTGATATTACAAAGATGACAAGTGAGGAAAAGCAAGAAATTAAGCGTCAAATTGCAGAATTTAAAGAATATTATGACTTAATTCAGTTTGGTGATTATTATAGACTTTTGTCACCATTCACACCTGAGGAAAGTCGTTACTGCGCTTGGGAAACGGTGAAGGCTGATGGTAGTGAGGCACTTGTATGCACAGTAGCCTATGAGTCAAAATGCACAGTCCCACCAGAGCTTTTAAAGGTTAAGGGACTTATTCCAAACAAAATGTATAGAATAAATGACTCAGAAGAGAAATATCTCGGCTCAGCTCTTATGAATATAGGATTCTGGCTTGACTATGACCACGTGTCCTATCCATCAAGGCTTTATCATATCACGTTAGCTTAATAAAAATGCCAACCACAGGGTTGGCATTTTTTGCAGTTGCATTGTGCAAAAAGTCTAACAAGACTTTTTGGAGCTTAAATTTTAGGCATAATTAAATTATACTATACTTATAATAACTATGGTGGTGATGTTATGAATGAGTATGGAACAATCAATATTAAGCTGAAAGAGCTACTAGAGAAAAAGGGATTTAGTAAAAATAAGTTCAGTCACAAGGCTGAAATGCAGAGAACACAAATAAATAATTTTTGTAACAATAAAATTACAAGACTTGACACAGACGTTTTGGCAAGAATTTGTACAGTTTTAGAGTGCGAAATATCAGATTTAATTGAGTTTATTCCACCTAAAAAATAAGAAAAAGAGTGTTTAAAACACTCTTTTTTGATAATTATTTATAAACCTCTTCAAGCTTTTTATTAAATTCCTCAGCAGTATTATAGCCCATTCTCTTAAGACGGGAGTTCATTGCTGCAATTTCAAGTACAACCGCAAGGTTTCTACCAGGACGAACAGGAATAGTAATAGCAGGGATATCTATACCCAAAATTGTAAAGGTTTCATTATCAAGACCCATTCTATCATAGGTCTTGCCATCAACCCAGTGCTCAAGCTTGATAATAAGCTGAATTTTTTCAGTTTCCTTGACAGCACCCATACCAAAGATGCGACGGATATCAACAATTCCAATACCGCGAAGCTCAGTGTAGTGTCTAATAATCTCAGGCGCCTTACCAACCAAGGTCTTTTCAGATACCTTGCTTATTTCAACTGCATCATCAGCAATCAAACGGTGACCTCTTTTAATAAGCTCAATCGCTGTTTCACTCTTACCAATTCCACTGTCACCAAGAATCAAAACACCCTCGCCATAAACCTCAACCAAAACGCCGTGACGGGTAATGGTAGGTGCAAGCTCAACGTTTAGCGTAGAGATGATATTTGAAACAAAGCTGTTTGTAGATATTTTTGTCCTCAATAGAGGAATATCAAATTCCTTAGACATCTCAAGCATTTCAGAAAAAGGCTCAATATCTCTTGCAAGGACAATACAAACTGGCTTTTTCTCCATAAAAGCGCGAATTCTTTCATATCTAACGCTTGGCTCAAGCTTTTCAAGATAAATTGACTCAACAAGACCTAAAATTTGCATTCTTAGTGGGTCGAAGTAATCAAAAAATCCTGTAAGAGGCAAGCCTGGACGGTGAATTTCTGCACGAGTTAGCAAAATAGAATCAAGATTCTCTGGTGCATAAATTATTTCTAAGTTGAAATCCTTAATAATTTTAGTAAGTAAAACAGTTCTTTGGGTAGTTGGGCTATCCATATTATCCTCCGTGCTATAAAATATAATTATAAATTTCACAGCACAAAACGTGCCAAGCAAACAATATAATCACTATAAATTATTTTACCATATTACCAGAAAAAAAGCAATAAAGGACGAAAAAATAATATGAAAATAGTAAAAAAGAAAATGATTACCAATGACAAAGCACCTAAAACCATATACGGACACAAAATTAAAGCTATCGACGGTAACGTAAATGCGCTTTCTCACTTTAATAATGACTTGCACTTGAATAATGGTAAAACCCAAATCAGAATGGAGCTTATTCGAACAAACTTGCCAGAAAAAAGAGATGCCATTAAATATACGTATAGCAAAAATGGAGTATCCTCATTCGAGATAAAGCCACTTTTGGCAGTCAGAGATGATGACGCATTTGATAGCGAAGAAAAGCTTATTCGTAGCTTTGAAAGGCTAAGACTCTTGAAAGATGTAAAGGGTATTTTTGTGCGTGATCTACTTGATGATATGTGCAAAAGATTTAGACAAAATGTAAGATATGCGTATAAGGAAATTGAGCAATTATTTGACAAAAACAAACAATACAGTGTCTATATTTACCATATTATCGTTCTATTTATCGCAAGCATTTCCTTTCTCAATGACGTTGATTTTATGCCTCCAATAAGGATAAGCGTTAAATCTAATGAAAACACATTTACTCTTGCGTTTATGGAAAAGACTGAAAACGCCTCGACGATTTATAAGAATTACAGTAAGGAGCCACTTTCTAAAATTGAAACTAAGCTTTCGTTTATTGCATCACTTTGTAGAGAAGATGATATTGATTCAAAAATCGTAATAAACAATTCAAGCATATCAATGGAATTCAAGCTTACCTCGGCAGAAATAACACGTGGCACAGTATATTCAAATCCTGAAATGGAAGACAAGGTGTTTAATGAGTATATGGAGCTTTTTAATTATACAGAAAAAGCAGAAGAAGAGGAAGAATAGACTCAAGTGAGTCGTTTCCACCCTCGCTGGCCAAAAGAATAATAAGAGAAATAAGGAGCAAATCCTCGCCCTTTATTGATGATTTAAGCTTTTCAAAAAATGGCTTAAGCTCATCAAAAATCGAGCTTAGCCCCTTTTTCTTTTCGTCCTCGTTTTCTGATGATTGCTCATTACTTTCTTTATTATCGATAACCACTAAGGGCGCCTCACTTGATTCTTGCATCTCGTTCAAATCATCACGCATTTCGTACACGTCTGGCACTGTTTCTTGAGCGTAGGAATCATTGACCGCTTGATTTATCACGCTTTGAAAGGTGGGTGAAACTGAGGTCTTTGTGCTTCTATACGAAGGGGATGGCTTGTGCGTTTTCATCTCCGTCTCAACTCCACTTGACTTAAACCTACTGCCACTATAATTTAAAGGAATTTCAATTCCCTTATATTTGGAAAACATTTATCCACCTCATTTCGCTAAATTTATTATGCTTGCCAAGCGTGACATATTAATCAAGCTGTCAATTAATTCGCATCTGCTTTTGCTCAGATATGGTTTAAGCGCAAGCAGGAGAGGAGAGGTTTTAGACATGCTTTTTCCAAGCGAAAGTATTAGTGAATCAAGCCCAACAGCGCTCCTTTCCTTACTATCCTTGGCTTCATTTCTTGTCTCATTGTCAACCTCTTTATATTCCTTGTCCTCGCTATCGTGGCTTTCTTCAAAATCGCTTGGCTCATTTTCGTTGTTTTGTATTAGGGAAATCACCTTTTCAAGTGTATTTGATAAATCTCCACCCTCATTTTCCTTTACGCTTTTTGAAATTTTATTAAGCAAATCGGGATTAGAGGTTATTGAATTTAATATCTCTTCAAAGCTTGCCTCAGCCATTATTTTTACCTCGTTTCATTTTATTCATTGCATTTTGTATATCCTCATCAGTAAGGGACGCGAGTGTGGCACGTATTTTTGTCATATCATTCGGCCTTGAAAGCTCCTCAAATCCATTTGCACCACTTTTTTTAGCAACGTAGGAAATAACCTTCCATAGCTGGTCGTCATCCATTTTCAAAACCTTATCAACAGTACCTTTATCAATTTTCATAAATACCTCCTTGACATAAAAAATTCTTTACATTACTGCCAATACTATGGTATGATATATATGTAAAAAACGACACAGAAAGGGCCCTTCATATGAAGCTTTTAGTATTTTCCGACTCACATTCTCACGCTAAAAATATCGAAAAAGCAATCGAAATACACGGGGGAGTGTGCGATTTTGTAATATTTTTAGGAGATGGCTTGCGTGATGTTGACTACCTACGCTCAAAATATCCAAGCCTCGCCTTTTTTGCACTTAAGGGCAACTGTGATGCATTTATGAGTAGTGACTATCCAAGCTATTCGGTTCTTGATTTAGATGGTAAGCGCGTGCTTGTAACACACGGACATCTCTTTGGCGTAAAATCTGGATATGAAAGAATTGCCAAGGTAGCAAGCGAGTTAGGTGCTGAGGCAGTCTTTTTCGGTCACACCCACCAGCCAATCGACGATATCTATGATTTAGAAAACGGAGATAGAATTCGTCTTTTTAATCCTGGATCAATAGGCTATGACGGCATATATGGTGTGGTAAATATCAAGGCTGGCGCAATTGTCACCTCACACGGAAAAATTTAACCAAAATAAGTCAAAAAAGGCAAATAAATGCTTGAACTTTTAAACTATATATGTTATACTCAAAATAGCAATTATAATATTTGTTCGGGGGAATAAATTATGGAAAAGAAAATCAAGGTTGGTATCATCGGCTGTGGTGGTATCGCAAATGGCAAGCATATGCCATCACTTAAGAAAACTGGCGAGGTTGAAATGGTTGCTTTCTGCGATATTATCGAGGAAAGAGCAGTTGAGGCAGCTAAAAAGTATGGTACACCTGATGCCAAGGTTTACACAGACTACAAGGAGCTACTAAAGGACAAATCAATTGAGGTTGTTCATGTTTGCACTCCAAACAGAAGCCATAGCTTTATTACAGTTGATGCTCTTGAGGCTGACAAGCACGTTATGTGTGAAAAGCCAATGGCTATAAACGCTGAAGAAGCAAAGAAGATGGTTGATGCAGCAAATCGCACAGGCAAAATGCTCACAATCGGCTATCAAAACAGACAAAGAAAGGACTCTAAATACCTAAAGGCTGAGGCAGAGGATGGCGTATTTGGCGACATTTACTACGCAAAGGCAACAGCACTTAGACGTCGTGCAGTTCCTACATGGGGCGTATTTATTAACGAGTATGAGCAGGGCGGTGGTCCACTTATCGACATCGGTACTCACGCACTTGACTTAACACTTTGGACAATGGATAACTACAAGCCAAAATATTGTGTAGGTACTACATATCACAAGCTCAATGACCAAAAGGAATCAGCAAACGTGTTTGGTCAATGGAAGCCAGAGGAATTTACTGTTGAAGACAGTGCATTCGGCTTTATCGTAATGGAAAACGGTGCAACAATCGTTCTTGAGTCCTCTTGGGCTATCAATATGACAGGGACAAAAGAGGGTTGTACAACAATTTGTGGAACAAAAGCTGGCGCTACGATGATTGATCAAGGCATTCTTGAAATAAACGGTGTTAAGCACAACAATATGTATGAGACAAGACCTAACCTTGATGGTAAGGGCGTTGCTTTCTACGATGCTGGCTCATATGATGCAGGCGCTGAGGAAGCAAAGCAATGGATCAATGCTGTAAAGACTGGCACTAAGCCAACGGTTCTTCCAGAGCAAGCATATTGTGTAACACGAATTCTTGAGGGTATTTACGAGTCAGCAAAGACTGGTAAGCCATACTACTTCAACTAATATTTAATGGGCAATTTACTCGTTAAATTGCCCAAACCTATATCCCCCCCTGTGGGAAAATAATTAAGCCCAAATGGGCAAAGGAGAATTTATGAAGCTTAGTGTTTTAGCTAACCTCTATGGCTCAAAGCCACTTGATGAGGCACTTAAAATTATTTCATCTCTCGGTGTTCATTCCGTTGAGATAGGCGCAGGTGGATACCCAGGCAAGGACCACTGTGACCCGGAAAAACTACTTGCTGACGAAAAGGCACTTGAAGAGTTCAAGGCTACATTTAAAAAGTATGACGTGGAAATTTGCGCACTTGCAACTCACGGCAACCCAGTTCACCCAAACAAGGAAATTGCAGCTCAGTTCGACAAGGATATGAGAAACACAATTCTTTTGGCAGAGAAGCTTGGAATTGATACAATTATCACCTTCTCAGGTTGCCCAGGCTCAGACCCTGATGCAAAATTACCATCTTGGGTAACATGCCCATGGCCTGATGATTTCCTTGATACTCTTAATTATCAATGGAACGACGTGCTTATCCCTTACTGGAAGGAAGCAACACAGTTTGCTAAAGCACACGGTGTAACAAAAATCGCACTTGAAATGCACCCAGGCTTCTGTGTATATAACCCAGAAACACTTCTTAAATTACGTGCAGCAGTTGGCGATGTAATCGGTGCAAACCTTGACCCATCACACCTAATTTGGCAAGGCATTGACCCTGTAATGGCAATCAGAGCCCTCGAGGGTGCAATTTACCACGTACACGCAAAGGATACCAAGGTTGACGATGCTAACACATCAGTTAACGGTGTTCTTGACACAAAGCACTACGGTGATGAAATTCATCGTTCTTGGATTTTCCGTACAGTAGGCTACGGCAATGGTGAAACCTTCTGGCGTGATTTCGTTTCAAATCTTCGCCTCTGTGGCTATGATAAGGTTCTTTCAATTGAGCATGAGGATAGCCTAATGACAATTGACGAGGGTCTTAAGAAGGCTGTTGAATTCCTTGATAAGCTTATGATTAAGGAAGCAAAGCCAACCGGTATGCGCTGGGCGTGAGCGCCATTTAGCGCAAATATGTCCCGTTTGCCTCGCTACCGTATACTAAGTATGCCTAACGCAAAACAAACAAGCCATCTTTATCGCTAACTAACAGCTCACCACCCACAGGCGCTTTGCCTCACAAAGAATATTTGAACACAAAAAACGGACACTCCTGTGTCCGTTTTTTCTTAATAATGAAGAAATAATTATTTCTTTTCAGTGCTTGAAGTGTCTGTATTTGAGCTGTTTTCGCCCTCTTGGTTTTCAGGCTTTTGGTTTGGAATAGGCAAGTGCTCCTTTGGGTCAACGTGCTTGCCGTTAATCTTCATTTCGTAGTGTAGGTGTGGCTCCTCTGCAAGCTCGTTCATTGCACTTTCACCAACTGCACCAATTACGTCACCGTCCTTTACGCTCGCACCGATAATAATGCCCTCACCAACCTCTGGGTCAAGGTTTTTATAGATGCTTACAGCATTTCCAGTATGCTCAATAGAAACACAGGTGCCCATAAATGGGTCATTCCATACGTTTGTTACAACACCATCAGCAACCGCGGTTACCTTGTCGCCAAGACTTGCTGAAATATCAACGCCAAGGTGAGTACGATAGTCATTCATTGTTGTTGAAAACACAGGCACGCTGTCGCTATAATCAATAGCAATATCACCACTTACTGGCAATGAAAAGGAGGGGAGAGTGTCTAAATTTCCATTTGCTCCAACATCTCCTGTGCCATCGTCAATAGCGCCTGAATCCTTTGCTTTATTTGCCACTGCTGTTGCGATAATTACAACCGCAACGATAGCTAAAACAATTGCAAGAGTTAGATACATAACCCTCGAATTTTTCTTCTTTTCGTTTTCTTCCATTTTGTAAATATCCTTTCAAAATTTTATTGCAAGACTATTATTTGCCACCAAAAGATGATTTATACACAAAAATTTGTTTTAAGGATTTTTAAATGATTGACAACAAAACGCGCATATGTTATTATATAAATAGTGTAATCTATTATAAGGAGACGTATAATGATAAAAATTGATAAAGTTTCTGTAATGAATCTTGAAAACGCAATTAGAGGCGCAAGAAACCCACTAAATTCTTGGGCAAAAAGCGATAGCTATTACAATGAGGACGGTGAGTATATCCTTGGGGAAAACGACCTTTCCTTGGCTAAAAGATTAGCAAAGGCAGGCTCTGACCATAGAAAATATCTTCGTCAGGTTTTTGTTTCAATGGATATTACAGCACCTCTATACTGGTGGAAGGAGTTTGACACTTACAAGGTTGCAACCGTAGCTAACTCTACCTCAACAATGCATAAAATTCAAGCAAAGAAATTTGAGCGTGATGATTTTAGCCACGATAGAATGAGTGAAGGTGCTTTAAAGGTGCTTGATATTACAATTGATTATCTTGAAGAGGTGCGCCTTAAGTTTATCGAAACTAAGGAAAAATGCTACTGGCACGATATGATTCAGCTTTTACCATCAAGCTATAACCAATTAAGAACAGTTACAATGAACTACGAAACACTAATTAATATCTATTATGCAAGAAGGACACATAAGCTTGCTGAGTGGCACACCCTTTGCGACGTTATTATGTCACTACCATATGCTAAGGATATTATAGCCGTTAAGGAAGAAAACGAATAAAATGCTAAACAAAATCATTAAAGATTACAATTGCCCGCAAAAGCCCGAGGTCCGCGTAAGAGTTGGGCGCTTTGCGGGCTTTGTAGGTATATTTTCAAACATAATTTTATTTATAATAAAGCTCACAATAGGTATATTTACAGGCGCTATTTCAGTAATTGCTGACTCGCTTAATAACCTTTCGGACTGTGGCTCAAACGTGCTTACAGTTGTTGGCTACACAATCTCAGGCAAGCCGGCAGATAAGGACCATCCATATGGTCACGCACGTATGGAATATCTAAGCTCATTATTTATTTCAATGATAATTTCATTTCTCGGCTTTGAAATGCTTGTCACCTCAGTTGAGAAAATCGCTAAAAATGAGCCAAGCGAGGATTATAGCCTGCCACTTATCATAATTATGGCATCAACCATTATAGTTAAGGCAATAATTGCCATTTTCTATCGCAAGCTTGGTAAGCATATTAATTCTACCACATTGAAGGCATCAGCCATTGACAGCATAGGTGACGTAATAGCAACAGGTGCAGTAGTTGTCGGTATGCTTTTAACAAAGTACCTTTCACTCCCATTTGACGTTGATGCAGTTATCGGTATTTTAGTTGCCATTTATATTATAGTTATGGGCATAAAGCTTGTAATTGAATCATCAAGCACGCTAATTGGCAAAGCTCCGGATAGCGAATTCGTAAATAAAATGATTGCTAAAATAAAAAGCTACGAGGGTGTATTGGGTATTCATGACCTTGTTGTGCATTCATATGGCGCAAACAGGTATTTTGCAACCGTACACGTAGAAATTGACGCAGACGCAGAGGTTATGCACAGTCACGATTTAATGGATATCATTGAGGCAGACTTTTTGAAGGACGGAATAAACCTTGTTATCCATATGGACCCGATTTCAATTCACGACCCAGAAACCAATGAGCTAAGAGAGAAATGTATTGAAATGATGGTTAAGCTATCAGAGGAATATTCTCATCCAATCACCCTGCACGATTTCCGAATTGTAAAGGGCGTGACCCACACAAATATCATATTTGATGTTAGCGTTACCAACGAATTTCCTTTGAAAAACAAGCAAATTTGTGATGTAATCACAAAAAGAATAAAAGACATTAACCCACTTTACAACCTTGTGTTAACCGTAGATAGAGATTATTTTTCTGAAAGATACGGGGAAAGCTAAAATAAACAATGAAAAAAACTTACTTTTTATTATTGATTTCTATGATAATATTACTATTTGCAATCGGCGCAAGCGCACAGGATATTGCAATAGTAGATAGTGAAGGAAATGAGTATAATCATGATAATTATAGCTTTTATCTGCCTTCACATATCTCACCAAACGAGCTTACCTTTAAAATCTCAGATGGGGTAGAATTATCATATAACGATAGTGGAACCTTTAAATCAATAAAAAATGGAGACACTGTTGATTTTTCAAGCTTCTATACCTTGTTTGGCACAAGCCCAGTATATGTTGCTTCTGCAAAAATCAATTCTATCGATTATTTTTTAATCTTGCGCTTCGCAAGCACCCTGCCAAGTGTAAATATTCAAACGTCTATAGACCCAGAATATATAATTGCATATTCCTCTAAGGACACTGCTGTAAAAACTACTATTATGGCTAACAACGGCGAGGTTTTGTATAGGGATAATGTAAATGCTGGCGAATTCCGAATACGCGGTAATGCAACCGAAGCATACGCAAAAAAGCCATTTCAGCTTAAGCTTTCATCAGGCGCCCCTCTTTTTGGTATGGAAAGAGATAAAACGTGGCTCTTGCTTGCAAATTACGATGACCAGTCGTTAATACGTAATAACGTAATGTACAAAATCGGAAGTGAGCTTGGAATTGACACCTGCGAATTTCAAAACGTCGACTTATTTATAAATGGTGAATATTATGGAATTTATCTTCTTTGCGAAAAGGTGGAAATTGATAATGGACGCGTTGAAATAAGTGACTTAGAGGAAGAAAACGATGCTTTAAATTCCTCATATAGCTATTTCTCAACCTCTGTAACCAGTGGCACATTAATCGATTCTACGATTTTAACTCAGTATTCATATATTCCAGATGTTACAAATCCCACTGATATTACAGGTGGATACTTAGTAGAGCTTGATAATAACTATTATAAAAACGAGCTATGCTATTTTACTACTGAAAACGGCAACCACTATGTAATTAAATCGCCAGAATATGCCTCTCTTAAGGAGGTTGAATACATTGCCAAGCTATTTGCCGATATGGAGGAGGCAATTATGTCCTCAAACGGCTATAATCGCGAGGGCAAGCATTATTCTGAGTATGTCGATATTGACACCTTGGCTTCAGCCTATATTTTGCAGGAGCTTGGTAGAAACTATGACGCTGGCTCGTCAAGCTTATATTTCTATAAGGATAAGGACCAAAATGGTAGCTTTACTAAAATCGTAAAGGGTCCACTTTGGGACTGTGACAACACCCTTGGCAATATCCATAAAAACGATGCATCAAACCCTGAGGGCTACTGGGCAAAGGAGCGTAGCATTTGGGCAGGTCTTACAAGCAAGCAGGAATTTATGACTCTTGTGAGGGAAAAATACGCTAAGGTATATGATTACATTTTTGATATGATTGACTATGGTGGATACATTCAAAAGGAGGTTGAAGCAATAGGCGATTCTATCTATATGGAGCAAAATCGCTGGAATAGTAACAACTATGAAAAGTGGCCTCTATACTACGATGGCACTCACTATGACAGATGGCAAAGCGCACCGGTATTTAATTTCTGTTCGGTTTATTCCCAGGGAAATAATGAGGATGATACAACGGTAATCGGTTATCTTTGTGAGCATATTGAGGCACGCGCAAACTGGTTAGCTAATGAATGGGACTGTGACGTTTTGATAAGAGAAAGAATCACAGTGCCACCAGCAGTACAGCCAGATGATGATACAATAGACAGTGATACTGATATAGTGCCACCAAATACTGACACTGATAAAGAGCCAGAGGATAGTGATAGCAACGTAGATACAAACGAAGAGCCGAAGCCATCAACACCAACTCCTGATATGACTCCAGATTACGAGGAGCCACCAGCAATCGAGGAACAGCCAAAGGAAAAGGGCTTCTTTGAAAAAATATGGGAGCTTATAGTATCTATATTTAAGACTATTTTGTCATGGTTTTCATAAAAAACAAAAAACGGGCGTTTGCCCGTTTTTCTCTTTTTGTAACTATGAATATATCAACATATGAACAAACGATAATATATAAAGATGGTATATAATTCTTGCTTTTGGAAATGATAATAAAAAATGTAAGGAGAATATATGAAGGTAGTAATTAAGGATAATGGTGAGAGTAATTTAGTAGCGCTCATCAACGGATTGAAAAAGCAAGGCTTTGATGATTTTATTGTTTTTTCTAAAATTAACAAAAGAAAACGCTTTCAGCTTGAAAATACATTTTATAATTTAGGAATTAAGCTTGCTTTAATTAATTTTGAAGCCACAAGAGGCACGTATGATTTATTATCATCAGTAAAGGGAAGCTTAAGTAGTGCGTTTCTACTTGTTTATTCAAGCGAGGTGCTGAATCTTGATTTAAAGGGGGCGCTTTATTACCATAAAGCATCACAAAAAATAGCAACTCTATTATTAAGCGATAAAAAAACGAATGCGATTTTTCTTGAAAACGAGATTTTTGATTATATGGCAAGAGCAGCACACTTTGAAAAATGCATTTTGGCACGCATTTTTGAGGACGATGAAGCAGGTATATATAGTGCTTTATCAGCTCAAGCCTAATAAAAAAGAGATTTTGCGGTTGCAAAATCTCTTTTGTTTTATTCAAGCTCAAATGCGCCAGTATAAAGCTGATAGTATTTACCCTTTTCGGCTATCAAGCTCTCGTGTGAGCCACGCTCAATAATGCGTCCTTGCTCCAAAACCATAATTACGTCAGAGTTTTGAATAGTGGATAAACGGTGTGCAATAACAAATACTGTGCGACCCTTCATAAGTGAGTCCATGCCAGCCTGAACAATTGCTTCAGTTCTCGTGTCAATAGATGAGGTTGCCTCGTCCATTATCATAACTGGTGGGTCAGCAACAGCAGCACGCGCAATTGAGATAAGCTGTCTTTGTCCCTGAGAAAGCTCACTTCCACCACCACTAAGCATAGTGTTATAGCCGTCTGGAAGCATTTCAATAAAAGAGTGGGCATTTGCAAGCTTAGCAGCCTCAATACATTCCTCGTCGGTTGCATCAAGCTTACCGTATCTAATGTTATCCATAACAGTACCAGTAAATAAGTTTACGTCCTGTAAAATAACACCCAAGGAGCGCCTTAAATCGTCCTTTTTGATTTTGTTAATGTTAATACCGTCATATCTTATTTTTCCGTCTGCAATATCATAGAAGCGGTTAATAAGGTTGGTAATGGTGGTTTTTCCAGCACCGGTTGCACCAACAAAGGCAATTTTCTGACCAGGCTCAGCATAAATTGAAACGTCATGTAGAACAATCTTTTCAGGCACATAGCCAAAGTCAACCTCGTTAAGCCTTACGTCACCACAAACACGAGTGTAGGTAACGGTACCATCACCATGAGGATGCTTCCAAGCCCAAATGCCAGTACGCTTTTTGGTTTCTTGAAGCTCGCCATTCTTGTCATATTCAGCGTTTACTAAGGTAACGTATCCATTATCAACCTCTTGCTCCTCGTCGAGAAGCTCAAAGATACGCTCAGCACCTGCAAGCGCCATAGTAATTGCATTTGCTTGCTGTGAAAGCTGTGATACGTTATTTGTAAACTGCTTTGAAAGGCCAAGAAAGGCAACTGCAGTACCAATTGTTAAAAGTGGGTCCTCAAGTCCAACAAAAGCAGCAAAAGAAGGGTTATATTTGCCAACAAGCATAGTGCCTGCAAACACCAAGCAAACGTAAAGCACGTGACCAATATTATTCATAATAGGCATTAGTGTGTTAGCTCTTGTATTAGCTTTTGTCGCATGCTCGCAAAGCTTGTCGTTAAGCTCACCAAATCTCTTTTTGCTCTTTGGCTCGTAGTTAAATACCTTAACTACCTTTTGACCGTTTATCATTTCCTCAATATATCCCTCGGTCTCACCTAAGGAGATTTGTTGACGGCGGAAGTGCTTAGCACCAGACCCACCAATCTTCTTAGCAACAAAGGTCATTACAAGCATACCACCAATAACAACAAGCGCCATCCAAAAGCTCATAGAGAACATAAAGATTGTAACGGTTGTAAGAATTATAACAGTGGTAATAATTTGTGGAAGTGATTGAGAAATAAGCTGTCTTAATGCGTCAATATCGTTTGTATAGTGTGACATAATATCACCACGTGGGTGAGTGTCGAAGTATTTTATAGGAAGCCTTTGCATCTTTCCAAACATAAGGGTTCTAAGCTTGTGTAAGCTACCTTGAGTAACAACAGCCATAGTCCTTGTTTGAACGAAGGCGCTGATTAAGCCAACTATATAAATGCCAGCTAAAATGCCAACGAAAATTGCAATAGTAGGGAAGAATGCCTCAAGCGCGCCCTCTGGTGTTAATTCACCAGCACGAATTGCGTTAATCGCCTTGGAAGCTGTATCAATAACATTCTTTTGGAATATTGATGGTGATGCTGTTGCAAGCGCGCTTAAGCAAATGCAAATGAACACCAAAATAAGTGGGAACTTATAGAAGGAGAATAATAGCTTAATAAGCCTTCCAAACGTGCCCTTTTTAACCTTTTTCATAGGGCGTCCCATCATAGGCTGGCGAGGATTTTTTACTGTTTTATTCATTGTAAGCTCGCCCCCTTTGTCTGTGAGGTATATATCTCACGATAGATATCATTGCTTTCAAGAAGCGTTTCGTGGTTGCCCACTGCGTTGATTTTACCATCGTCAAGAATTATAATTACGTCAGCATCCTGAACACTTGAAATTCTTTGTGCAATTATAAGCTTTGTAGTGTTAGGAATTTCCTCTCGCATTGATTTTCTTATAAATGCGTCAGTTCTTGTGTCAACAGCACTTGTAGAGTCGTCTAAAATCAAGATTTTAGGCTTTTTAAGTAGCGCACGGGCAATACAAAGACGTTGCTTTTGTCCACCGGAAACGTTTGAGCCACCCTGTTCAATATATGTATCATATTTGTCAGGGAACTTTTCAATAAATTCGTTCGCACAAGCAAGCTCACATGCGTGGCGCATTTCCTCGTCAGTTGCATTTTCATTGCCCCAGCGTAGATTTTCCTTAATAGTGCCAGAGAAAAGCACGTTCTTTTGTAGTACAACGCTAACTGCATCACGAAGCGCAACAATATCGTAATCCTTAACGTTTACGTCGCCAACTAAAACCTCACCCTCAGTTGCATCATAAAGACGAGGAATTAGTGAAATCAGTGTAGACTTAGCACTACCAGTACCACCGATAATACCAACAGTTTGTCCGGACTCAATTTTCAAATTTATATTTGAAAGAGCATTCTTTTCGGCTCTTTTTGCATATTTAAAATTAACGTTTTTAAACTCAATAGAGCCGTCCTTTATAGTTGTAATAGGGCTTTCGGGATTTTTAATGGTTGTTTCCTCATTGATAACCTCAGAAATACGGTTGGCGCTTTCTGCTGACATAGTAACCATTACAAAAATCATTGAAAGCATCATTAAGCTCATAAGCATTTGCATACCGTAGGTAAGAAGCGTAGAGAAGTTACCAATAGCAAATGAGGCACCACCTGAGGAAATAAGAAGGTGAGAGCCAATTAAAAGAATACCAACCATTAGTGAATACATACAAAGCTGCATCACAGGAGAGTTAAAGGCAAGAATTTTTTCAGCCCTTACAAAGTCCTTGCGCACATCATCAGATGCATCAACAAATTTGTCAGTTTCGTATTTTTCACGAACGAAGGATTTAACAACACGCATACCCTGTACGTTTTCTTGTACAGAGCTGTTTAGCTTATCGTACTTTTTGAAAACCTTTTTGAATATAGGCATTGCAAAACGTGCAATAAAAATAAGGGTAAATAGCAAAATAGGAACAACGACAACGAAAATCCAAGCCATTTTTCCACCAACAGAAAATGCCATTACAATTGAGAAAATGAACATAAATGGTGAGCGAATAGCAGTTCTGATTATCATCATAAATGATTGCTGAACGTTTGTTACGTCTGTCGTCGAACGAGTAACAAGGCTTGAGGTCGAAAAATTATCGATATTCTCAAATGAAAACTCTTGGGTCTTGTTGAACATAGCCTCTCTTAGATTTTTTGCAAAGCCACAGGACGCACGTGAGCAGTGTACTCCTGCTAATGCACCAAACATAAGAGATAGAAGCGCAAGACAAATCAAAATAGAGCAGAAAACAAGAATTACTGCAATAGTGTTTGATTCGCCAAATTTTCCTTGAATTAAATCAATCAGCCATCTTGTTATTTTTATTCTTTCAAATGAAGCGCCCTCAACACCATTTGAAGCCTCAATGAACGTAATCAGCTCACCGGCAATAGCAGGTATTAGGCATTCCATAATAACCTCAAATAAAACAAGCACTGGTGAAAGTATGGCACTAACCTTATACTTACCAACGTACTTAAATAAGGTTAAATATTTCTTAATCACCCAACCACTCCTTTCAATGTAGTAAATTAATAATTATAACAGTACATATTATAGCACCCACAAAATTTAATGTCAATTAAGTTGAGAAATATTTTATGTGAAAATTTGGTGAAAATAAAAAGGGGCACATACCCCTTTATTTTAAGCTGTAATTTTTCAAAAAACGCCTGTGTGTGTCTAAATTTCAGGGTAGGCAAGAGTAAAAAGCTCTAAAATCCTCTCCTCATTTTTTATAAGCCTTAGGTAACCAAAAATCGCCTCAAAGCCAGTTGCTATTTTGTATTCAAGCAGTGATGCGCTTTTAGGTGCATTTAAATGAGAAGAGTTTTTTCCACGACGAAAAATTTGCGATTCGGTCTGATCTAAATGTGCTTCGATATTTGAAAATGCCTTAGCTTGGTTAACAGCAGTAACATAATTAAGTGCTTCCTTGTTAAGCTTAGAGGATTTCTCATAGCCCTTTAAAACAAGGCGTTCCCTTATTATAGTCTCTAAAACAGAGTCGCCAAGGTAGGCAAGGGCACCTGCGCTAATGTGTGAAAATTCCATAAAAATCTCCTCAGTAATTTTTAACTATTCTAACACAAGCGCACGCATTTATCAAGTAATGACTTGAAAAAATGGTAAATTTGTGCTAAAATAAACGAGAACATAACAAAGCGCCCGCACTAAAAAAGGGCGCAAAATACTTTAAACGAGGTATTAAAATGTCTACAAAGGCTTATGATGTCGTTATAATCGGTGCTGGTATTACCGGTACTATGACGGCGTTTCAACTTGCTAAATATAGTATAAAAACAGCAGTTGTTGAGGCTGGCATTGATGTTGCATCAGGCTCAACACGTGCAAACTCAGCAATAGTTCACGCAGGCTACGACGCAAAGGAGGGCACACTAAAGGCGCTTCTAAACGTTAAGGGATGCGAAATGATGTCACAAATTACCACCCAGCTTGGCGTACATTATAAAAAATGTGGCTCACTCGTTATAGGCTTTAACAACCGTGACCTTGAGGAGCTTGAAAGGCTGAAGACTCGTGGTGAAACCAATGGAGTTAAGGGACTTCGCATCATAAAAAGAGCAGAGCTTGCTAAAATGGAGCCAAACGTTTCAAAGGATGCTAAATTCGCTCTTTACGCACCAAGCGCAGGTATAGTTTGTCCATATGACCTTGCATATGCAGTGGCAGAAAACTCAGCCTCAAACGGCACAGATTACTACTTTGAATATAAGGTTGATAAAATTGAGCGCGATGGTGAATATTACGTCGTTTGCTCAGAGGATAAGGCTATCAAGGCGAAATACGTTATCAATGCTGCTGGATGCTATGCTGATGAAATTGCTAAATTGATAAATGATGACCTTCCATTTGAGATTATTCCTCGCCGTGGTGAATATATGCTTCTTGATAAATGCGAGGGCAAAACTGCAAAGCATACTATTTTTGTTACACCAAACGAAAAGGGAAAGGGAATACTTGTTTCTCCAACCGTTGATGGAAACACAATAGTGGGTCCAAACGCAAATATCGTTGACTCCAAGGCTGACACTGGCGTTACCGAGGAGGGGCTTGACGAAATTGCAAATGGTGCACGTCGTATAGTGCCACAAATTAATCTAAAGGCTGTAATAACCACCTTTGCAGGCGTAAGACCTACACCAACAAGTGGCGATTTTTATATTCAAGAGTCCGAAAAATGCAAGGGCTTTATTCACGCCGCAGGTATTGAATCTCCTGGTCTTGCCTCAGCACCGGCAGTTAGCGAGTACGTGATTGATATTCTAAAGAAGGCAGGCGCAAAGCTAAACAAGAAGAGAAAATACATTGCAACAAGAACCAAGGATGGCAACTGTAAGCTTTTCTATGATATGACCGAGGCTGAAAGAAGAAAGGCTATTAAAGAAGACCCAAGATATGCAATAATGGTTTGTCGCTGTGAAACAGTCACCGAGGGTGACGTTGTAAACGCAATTCACCGTCCAATCAGCGCACACACAGTAGATATGGTTAAGCGTCGCACACGCGCTGGTATGGGTAGATGTCAAGGCTCACATTGTCGCGAAAAGGTGGCAGAAATCATTGCAAGAGAACTAAATATTGATATTTCTGAGGTGTTAAAATTTTCCTCTAACTCAAAGCTACTTATGGGTAAAACCAAGTGAGGCAGAAATGAAGAAAAAGCTTGTAATTATAGGCTCTGGCCCAAGTGGACTTGTTTGTGGTATTTCTGCCGCTAAAAATGGAGTAGAGCCAAAGGACATTTTAATTCTCGAAAGAGAAAAGGAGCTTGGTGGTACACTAAATCAATGTATTCATAATGGCTTTATGGAAAATTTAACAGGTACTGAGCTTGCCTCAAACCTCATAAAGGCTGCCAAGGGAATGGGTATTGAATGTATGACAAACGCGTGCGTTTTGTCGCTATCAAAGGATAAGGTTTTAACCGTTATCTCGCCTGAGTCAGGCTATCTAAAAATTCAAGCCGAGGCAGTAATTTTAGCAACTGGCTGTCGTGAGCAATCTCGTGGGGTTTTGTCAATCGGTGGCGCACGTCCTGCGGGCGTTTTGTCAGCTGGTGCAGCACAAAGATATATAAATCTCAAGGGCTATATGCCTGGTCGTAAAACAGTAGTTGTTGGCTCAACAGAAATAGCATTTATAATTGCCCGTCGTATAAAAATTGAGGGTGGCACCGTTATTTGCGTATGTGAACCAAAGGGCGCACCGCTTGCTGATAAAAAATATATCAAGGAGTGCCTAACTCCGTTTAATATTCCTTTCCGTACAATGCATAACGTAACCAAAATTTATGGCAAGGAAAGAATTGAGGCGGTTGAGATTTGTCAGCTTGACAAAAAGGGCAAGCCGATAAAGAAAACTAAGGAGAAAATAGAGTGCGATTCGCTTGTTTATTCCTGTGGCTATACTCCCGATGTTGATATTGCAATTGAGGCTGGTATGGTTATCAAAAGAGACACCAAGGGTCCAAGGACTAAGCGAAATAACGAAACTACAATTTCAGGCGTTTTCGCCTCTGGCAACGCGCATATAATCCATAAAAGCATTGATAAAATTATCAAGGAATCAGCAGGCGTTGGAATAAACGTTGCAAAATTCCTGCAAAGGCAAGCAAATGAATTAAAGGAGAAGGAAAATGAGGATAGTGCTCACAACGACAGTGAAGATAAAGAGTGAAACCTCAACGCTTCTTCCTGTTAAAACAGATAAGCCAATACTAAAAAGCTACTTAAAAACAGCTATGAAAAAAATCAACTCAATGGAGCTAAGCGCACCTATATATATCGGTGATATAATAGAGGAGGGCTTTATTGAGGAGGATATCAATCTAATAGCTACAAAAACAGTAGAGAAATAATGTATGGGTGTATTTAAGCCTTCCCCTTGAGGGGAAGGTGTCAACTCCGTTGACGGATGAGGTGTATTTAAGCCTTCCCCCTTTGAGGAGAAGCTGTCAACTTCCTTGACGGATGAGGTGTATTTAAGCCTTCCCCTTGAGGGGAAGGTGTCAACTTTGTTGACGGATGAGGTGTATTTAAGCCTTCCCCTTGAAGGGAAGGTGTCAACTCTGTTGACGGATGAGGTGTATTAAAGCCTTACCCCTTGAGGGGAAGGTGTCAACTTCCTTGACGGATGAGGTGTCATCCTTCCGTTTTTATTAGCCTAATTCAATAATTTTCAAAAAAATCAAAAAAGGTATTGCAAAGCTAAAAAAACTGTGATAAAATAATCAAGCATTAAAAAATCACACATGCCGGTGTGATGGAATTGGCAGACGTGCCGGACTCAAAATCCGGTGGTAGCGATACCGTATCGGTTCGACCCCGATCACCGGCACCAAACGCGCTCAATCGAGCGCGTTTTTTCTTTTCACTAAAAAACACCAAATAGTACGATTTAAACGAAAAATAGTACTAAATTTTAGTCAATAACTCCCTTTACTTTTTATAATGAGTATGATATACTTAAAATGATATTTTAGAAATGGAAACGAAAAATGACAGAACAAGAAAAAAATAGATTTTTAAAAGCTAAGCGCGCGCTATTTGATAAGTATTACTCATTCTTAAATGAAAAGCAAAGAGAAGCAGTATATACTGTAAATGGTCCAGTGCTTATTTTAGCAGGCGCAGGTAGTGGAAAAACAACCGTACTAACAAACCGTATCGCACATATAATTAGGTATGGCAACGCCTATTATTCAAACGACGTGCCAGACTTTTTGACAAGTGATGACATAGAGGCGCACGAAAAGGCTATAAATTTGCCAAAGGAAGAGCTTGGTAATTACTTAGAATCATTTTCAAAATACAATTGTCCTCCTTGGGCAATTTTGGCAATTACCTTTACTAATAAGGCTGCAAACGAGATAAAAACTCGTCTTGACAATATTCTCAACGAAAGTGCAAGCGACATTTGGGCTGGCACCTTCCACTCAGTATGTATGCGCATTTTGCGCTCACACGGCACAGAGGTCGGCTATCGTCCTGCATTTGGAATTTGCGACACTGACGACTCAAAAAAGCTTATTTCAAGATGTATGAAGGACTTAAATATCGACGAAAAGCGTCTTTCAATCAAAGCTGTAATGAACGAAATTGGCAGAGCCAAGGATAGACTAATGGACCCCGAGGCGTATGCCGAGGAGGTTGGCAATGATGCCAAATATAAGGACGTAGCAAGAATATATGAGCTTTATCAGAAAAGACTGATGGAGTCAAACCTTCTTGATTTTGACGACATTATTATGAAAACAGTTGAATTGCTACGTGAAAACCCTGAAACCTTAGCATATTACCAAAACAAATTCAAATACGTTTTAGTCGATGAGTATCAGGACACAAACCACGCACAGTTTGTGCTTGTGTCACTCCTTGCAGACTTCTACAAAAACGTAATGGTTGTTGGTGACGACGACCAAAGTATTTATAAATTCCGTGGCGCAACCATCGAAAATATTCTTAATTTCGATGCTAAATATTTAGATGCAACGGTGGTTAAATTAGAGCAAAACTATCGTTCAACCTCAAATATTCTAAACGCCGCAAACTGCGTAATTGCAAATAATCCTCACAAGCATCAAAAGGAGCTTTGGTGCCAAAACGAGGAGGGCGATAAGATTTTGGTTAAGGAAACCTATACCCAAAATGATGAGTCGCGCTTTATTATTGACAAAATAATAGAATTAAGAAATAAAAGAAATCTTGACTATCGTGATTTTGCTATTTTATATCGTATGAACGCGCAGTCAATGAACCTTGAAACAATGTTTGCCAAGAGTGGTATTCCTTACCGTATGCTTGGCGCACTAAGGTTCTATGACCGTAAGGAGGTTAAGGATATAATTGCATATCTTTCAATTATTAATAACCCAAGCGACAATGTGCGTCTTCGCCGTATAGTAAATGAGCCTAAGCGTAAAATCGGCGATGCCTCGTTTGATACTGCATCTAAAATGGCAGAGGAGCTTGGTATACCAACCCTTGAGTTACTAAAAAATGCAACAGATTATCCTGCAATTCCTAAAATGGCAGCAAACGCAATGGTTTCATTTGCAGGCGTAATTGAGTCACTTCGTGATGACTGCCACACAATGCCACTAAACGCCTTTGTAAAAGAGGTAATTAGACGCACAGGCTATGAGGCTGCACTTGTTGCACTCGGTCAGGCAGAGGCGGAGCGCCTTGAAAACTTAGATTCACTTTGCGTTGCAGTAAAGGAATATGAGGACAGCGCAGAGGACCCAAGCCTATCAGGCTTTTTAGAAGAGGTTACACTTATCTCCGACGTTGACCGCTACGACGAAAATGCCGATGCAGTTACACTAATGACAATACACAGTGCAAAGGGACTTGAATTCCCAATAGTGTTCCTACCAGGTATGGAGGAGGGCGTGTTCCCAGGACAGCAATCAATTGCTATGCCGTCTGAAATAGAGGAGGAGCGTCGCCTTGCATACGTTGCAATCACAAGAGCGAAGAAAACCTTAATTATAACTCACGCTAAGGAAAGAATGCTTTATGGTATGACACAGAGAAACCCACTTTCAAGGTTCGTGCGTGAGATTGACCCTAAATATCTTGATATTAAAAAGGAAAGGCCAGCAGGCTTCGGTGGCTTTGAGCCAACGCCAAAAAGACAGCCACAAAGCCTTCAAGGCTTGTTTTCTGCACAAGCACGCAGTAAGCCTCAGCCTAAGGCGACAACCCTTTTTGAAATCGGTGACCGTGTGCGCCATATGACCTTTGGTGATGGCACAGTTTTAAACGTTTCCCCAATGGGCGCTGACCATATGTACGAAATTGCATTTGATACCGTTGGCACTAAAAAGCTAATGGCAAACTATGTAGCTAAACTAATGAAGAAAATTTAAGGAGATATAAAATGAACATTCCAAGACCAGAGCATCCCAATCCCCAATTTGAAAGAGAAAGCTTTATAAACCTCAATGGAGAATGGGAATTTGAATTTGATTTTGGCGTAAGTGGTAGAGATAGAAAATTCTACGAAAGAGACAGCCTCAATTCTAAAATTATAGTTCCATTTTGCCCAGAAAGCGTCCTTTCAGGCATCGGAAACACTGACTTTTTAAACTGCGTATGGTATTTAAAGAAGGTAAACATCGAAAATAATGACAAAAATGTTTTTTTGCATTTTGGTGCAGTTGACTATGAAAGCTATGTTTACATAAACCACAAAGAGGTGTATCATAATATTGGTGGCTATGTTGGCTTTGATATTGATATTACAAGCTATGTAAAGCGTGGTGAGGAAAATATTATCACTGTTTGTGCCATTGACACTCACCCAGCAGGCAAGGCATCAGGTAAGCAGTCAAAGAATTACTATTCTGGTGGCTGTGATTATACAAGGACCACTGGTATTTGGCAAACAGTATGGCTTGAATACGTAGAGAAAAGCTATATTAAGGGCGTAAAATACTACACCTCATTAGAGCAGAAAAACGTTCAAATTGAAATAGAGACAGTAGGCAATGCTACCTTCACAGCTAAGGCAAGCTATGAGGGTAAGGAAATGGGCGAAATTTCCGTTGAACTTTGTGAGGGAATCTCTCGTGTAACCTTGCCACTTAATGAGGTTTATCTATGGGAGGTTGGCAAGGGCAGACTTTACGACCTTGAATTAACCTATGGAAACGACAAGGTAAAAAGCTACTTTGGTATTCGTTCAACTCGCTTTGATAACAAGCAATATCTGCTTAATAATAAACCAACTTACTTACGTACAGTTTTAGACCAAGGCTTCTACAAAAAGGGTATTTATACAGCCGAAACAGAAGAAGAGCTTGCAAGGGATATTTATCTCTCCCTTGATGCAGGCTTCAACGGCGCAAGACTTCACCAAAAGGTGTTTGAGCCAAGATTTTTATATCATTGTGACAAGCTTGGATATATGGTATTTGGCGAAGCAGGCAACTGGGGTGTGGACTGCTCAAATATGAACCATTTAGCTCCATTCTTGCTCGAATGGCAAAGAGAAATCAATCGTGATTTTAACCACCCATCTATTATTGGATGGTGCCCATTAAACGAAACATGGGACTATGAAAATAGACACCAAAATGACGATTTCATAAGAACGATGTACTTTGCAACCAAAGCAATGGATACAACCCGTCCTTGCGTTGGCACAAGTGGAAACTATCAAGTTGTTTCTGATATCTATGACCTTCACGACTATATCCAAGAAAAGAAAGAGTTTGAGGATATTTATCTTGCTCCAACCTATGAGAAATTTGCAGAGCAGTACGATAAAAAGCACGAGTGGGTGGCAAGATATCAAAACTCCAAAAACTATGAAAATATGGCGCTTTACTTAAGTGAGTATGGTGGCATTCAATGGGATACCGACGGCGTTGGTGGCTGGGGCTACGGCAACGGACCAAAGACTGAGGAGGAATTCCTTGAAAGATACGAGTATCTTACAAAAATCCTTGTTGACTCCCCATACATCTGTGGCTTCTGCTATACTCAGCTTTATGATGTAGAGCAAGAGGTAAACGGGCTTTACACCTACGAAAGACAACCAAAATTTGATATGGCAAAAATCAAAGAAATCACCCAGTATGGCAATAAATAACGCAATAAAGCATTTCCACTAAAACGGAAATGCTTTTTGCATTAATAAAGAAATCATTCCTCTACCAATTTATAAATGTTTACTTTTCACATTAAATATGATATAATAAATTAAATTGTAAGTCCTCACAAGGAGAAAATATATGGAAGAGAATCAACTGAAAAAGCGCTATGGGCTATTTACTGCCATTTGTATGGTGGTAGGAATTGTTATTGGCTCAGGCGTTTTCTTCAAGGCACAGGATATTTTAAATTACACAGGTGGCAATATGCTAATTGGCATTGTTGCTTGGGTAATTGGTGGCATAGTAATGATTATCTGTGCCTTTAATTTTGCTAATTTTGGCACAAAATACGCTAAGGTAAATGGCGTTGTAGATTATGCCGAAGCAATAGTAGGACCTAAATATGCATATATGATAGGATGGTTTTTAACAACTATTTATTATCCTGCAATGACAGCAGTGCTTGCTTGGGTTTCTGCAAGATATACGTTAGTTCTTTTTAATCCAAATGCAGATATAACAGGTGGTCTTTGCTTAGCACTTGCTGGCTTTTATTTATGCCTTGCTTATGCAGTGAATGTTCTTTCTCCAAAAATAGCAGGAAAGTTCCAAATCAGTGCAACAGTGGTTAAAATGATTCCACTTGGCTTGATGGTTATCGTCGGTACAATAGCCGGCCTTATTAATGGCAATACTGTGGAAGCAGTTTCAACCTCCTTTGCAACCTCAAGTGCTAATTTTGATAGTGTCTTTGCAGGAATTGCAGCAGCTGCATTCGCTTACGAGGGCTGGATAATTGCCACCTCAATTAATTCAGAATTAAAGGATGCAAAAAAGAATCTTCCACGCGCCTTGGTTATAGGCACAGCCATTATAATGGCGATTTATATAACTTATTTTATTGCCCTTGCAGGTGGTGCATCGGTTGATTCACTTCGCACAGAGGGTTCAATGGTTGCATTTAGAAATATTTTTGGTAACGTTGGTTGTACAATTCTAAATGTATTTATCGTTGTTTCGTGTCTTGGTACGCTAAATGGTCTTATGCTTGCAAATACTCGCTCACTATACTCACTTTCCGTAAGAGGCAACGGGCCAAAGCCACAAATGTTTTCACAAATTGATTCACAAACAAATATGCCTGTCAATTCAAGTGCTTTAACACTTCTTTTTTGTGGCGTATGGTTCTTCTATTTCTATGGGGCAAATTTAACAAAGCCTATTTTTGGCGTATTTAGCTTTGATTCATCAGAGCTTCCAATTATAACAGTATACGCATTATATATTCCTATCTTTATTATGTTTATAGTAAAGGAAGGGAAGAAGAATGTTTTCAAAAACATAATAATGCCAATCTTGGCAACCATAGCATCGCTTTTTATGATATTTGTCGCAATTTATGCTCATGGCATAGCAAAGTACAAAGAAGCTGCCGCAAATGGTACATTTGCCTTCCCGGTGCTTTTCTACTTAATAGTTTTTGCGGTTATTATGATAATAGGCTTAATCCTATACAAGAGAAAAAAGAAAGAAGAATAAACAAAAAGCATTTCCGCCGAAACGGAAATGCTTTTCTTTTACGCTCGGCACAGCCAAAGCGCGTTTGTTCAAAATAATCTACCTTTAGTAAATTATTTTGTACCCTTAATGGAATTTTCGTAAGATTCTACCATCTTCTTAACCATTTGTCCACCGATAGAACCAGCCTGCTTAGAGGTAAGGTTACCGTTATAGCCATTTTGGTTAAGAGTTACGCCAACCTCGCTTGCAGCTTGCATCTTGAATTGGTCAAGAGCAGCCTTAGCCTCTGGCACTGAAATCTTCTTGCTAGCCATAATAAACTCCTATTCATTTTATCTATATTATCGAGCATAGGCGACCTTCTCAAAATCGCCTATTCGACAATTTCAAGCTATCGCAAACGCTCTGTAATTATTATGTTGCTTTGATACAAAAATATAAATGGAAATTTTAAGCGAAAAGAGCAGAAAATTGTAAGAAAAAATATTTTATATGAAAAATCAAAATTGCCCTTGACAAAAGAGAAGATGAGGGTTACAATAAATATCGCTTTGAAAATATTACAATTATTAGAAAAAGGTTTATTATGGGCATTGATATCTTATTTATTTTAGCAACTGCACTTTTTGCAGGCCTTTTACTTTCAAGACTCGCTAAGCTCTGTAAGCTTCCTGCTGTTACAGCGTATCTAATAGCTGGTGTTTTGATTGGACCATTTTGCTTAGGTGCATTTGGCGTACAAGGCCTTGGCTTTACGCATTCAGACATAGACACGGAAAGATTTAAAATAATTTCTGACGTTGCCCTTGGCTTCATCGCATTCTCAATTGGTAATGAATTCAGAATGAAGGATTTGAAGCAGTTTGGTAAGCAGGCAACAATTATAGGAATTATGCAAGCAGTATTTACAACAATCGTTGTTGATATCGCGCTTATTGCACTTCACTTTATTATGCCAAATAAATTCCCACTTGAGGCTGCAATAATTCTTGGTGCGGTAGCATCAGCAACAGCTCCTGCTGCAACCTTGATGGTTGTAAAGCAGTATAAAGCACATGGACCAGTTACAAAAACACTTTTACCAGTTGTTGCACTTGATGACGCGGTTGGACTTGTTTTATTTGCAATTTCCTTTGGTGTTGCAAAATCAATAGGTAGTGTTGGCGCAACAAATCCTTGGCAGGTTATAATATCAGTTGCAGTCGAACCGATTTTAGAGGTTGTTCTTTCATTGCTTCTTGGCGCGCTTGTTGGCTTTGTCTTTACGTTTATTGAAAGATTCTTCCATTCACGCTCAAAGCGCCTTGCTGTTTCAGTGGGCTTCGTGCTACTAACAGTTGCAATTTCAATGATTAAATTCCCAATTCACTTTACAGAAGATGTTTCCTTACACGTAGGCTTCTCATCGCTACTTGCTTGTATGATGCTTGGCACAATATTCTGTAATATTTGTGACTTTTCAGCAGAGCTAATGGATAGACTTGACCGTTGGACAGCACCAATTTACGTTTTGTTCTTTGTAATAAGTGGAGCAGAGCTTAACTTGGGAGTATTTAATGTGTTCAAGCCAGGTAACTGGGTGTTCATAGTTATAGGAATCGTATACATAATATTCCGTTGTGTAGGCAAATATTTCGGTGCAAGGACATCGGCAACAATTTCTAAGGCAGAGCCGAATGTGAAAAAGTTCCTTGGAATTACCCTCTTCCCACAAGCAGGCGTTGCACTCGGTATGGCAAATATTGTATCTTCTTCAAACGCATTTGCAAACGATACTCCTTTGATTGTCTTAAATATTATTTTATTCTCAGTACTTATTTACGAAATCGTCGGTCCTTTCCTTACAAAAATCTCACTCGAGAAAGCAGGAGAGATTGATAAAACTAAAAAGGTTAGCAATCGTATTAAGCACCACGACAAAACCGTACCTACAACCAAAATTTAATAAAAAGCCCGCAAAACGCGGGCTTTTATTCTTTTGGTATTATTTAATATGTAAAAAAATATCAATAAAAATGTAGTTTTTTGAAAAAAATGCACAAAACTAAAATTTTTTCAAAAAAACTTTCAAAAAGGTATTGACAAAGGGAAAAGTGAATGATATAATAGCAAGGCACTCTGCGAAAAGCGGGGTGGAAAAAAGAAACAGAACCTTGAGGTACAAGGTTTGATGCTCAAA
>JAFVWS010000024.1 GCA_017501545.1 Clostridia bacterium
CCTTGCGTGTTTGCTCTTTCTGCTTGTAATATGGGTTTGGGCTTAGCCCATAATGCGTTTGACCAGTCAAATGCGATGCTCGCACTTAACGGAGTTTTTCAAATTCTCCGCTAAGAACATCACCCATTAGTCGCCTTTTTTGTTAATTAGACTGTGAAAATAGCCATTCTGCCATTTCGGTGCTTTTGCCAACCACGTCCCAAACGTTATGGCCGTAGTTTTGCATTGAATCAAATTTATATACGGTGCTTCCAAGCTGACCAAGCTCCTGACACATAGCTTGCGTGCCAGCATAAGGAACTGATGGGTCAGAGGTGCCGTGAATTGCCCAAATTGGCATATTTATAAGGCTTTTGGCTTGGCTTACGTCAGCACCGCCACAAATACAAATTGCCCCTGCAAAGGTGTCCGTGTGGCGCATAATTAAATCCCACGTGCCAAAGCCACCCATGGATAGACCCATTACGTAATATCTGTCCGTATCAACGGAGTAGTTGCTTTTTGTCCAGTCAAGTAGGTCGTGTACTGCCTTAAGCTCATTTGACTCGGGCACGCTTTCAATGCTATAATTTCCTTTCTCCCAAGGGGTGTCAACCCACTTATTATCCGAAGGACATTGAGGCGCAATTACAATTGCATCAAGATATTTTGAATTTTCCTGGCTAAAGAGGTGTGGCACCATATTTTTAAGCTGGGATTTGTTGTCCGTGCCACGCTCGCCTGCGCCGTGCAAGATTGTCACAACGGGGTATGAGCGCTGTGGGTTATAGTCGCTTGGAACGTAAATTCTATATGGCAAGGTGGTTACGCCGTCGTTTGCAAGATATGACCCCTCCTCAAAAAGGAGTAAAAGCGTTTCGTAGCTGATACTGCCGTTCTTTGCCTTTAGGTATTCGGCAAAGCTTTTGTCCTTGTGGGCAGAGGCTGAAAGAATAAATGACTCCTCGGGCTCAATTACAAGCTCAGTACCGCTTACAAAAAGGTCCTTGAACATTGTCACCATATAAGAGTAGAGATAATCGTTTGGAGCGTATAATGCAAGGTCGTTTCCAAGCACGTCAATTGCAAAGTCGCCCGTGTCGTTTACCTTGCTTTTAACAAAATTAATGCTTTCGTGCGCACTGCCGAAGGAAATAATATACTCGGCATCCTTTGGCGCGCGTCTTGAGGAGTAAACTGTAATATTTACGCCATACTGTGCGCTTATATCCTTAGATAGCTGATTTGCATATTTTTGCTGTGTGGAGTTGCCATTTTCATATACGATAATATATGATGAGGCGCCGTCCTTAATAATATTCAAGACCTCGTCAGTTGGGTCAACCGGCTCGGGCTCGGGTTCAGGCTCGGGCTCAGGCTCGGGTTCAGGTTCAGGCTCGGGTTCAGGCTCTGGCTCAGGCTCGGGCTCAGGCTCGGGTTCGGGCTCCGGTTCTGGTTCAGGCTCTGGCTCGGGTTCAGGCTCAGGTTCTGGCTCTGGGTTTGGCACTTGACCTTGGCTTGTATCGGTCTCTGTGCTATCCTTGTCGGGCTTGGTGCTATCCGTGTCACTATCGACAATACCATCGTCGGCGTTTTGGTTTGTGTCATCGCCTGTGCCACAAGCTATAAGCACAAATAGCATACTAAAAACAAGAAGAAGTGAAATTAAAATTTTAAAGCTCTTCATAAAAACTCCAAATAGTTTATTTATACCTTAATGGTATCACAACAAGAGGAAAAAGTCAAATAAAAAAGCCACTTAGCTGTGGCTTTTTTTGTATGAAATATATTCGTTGCACGCAATTATTCGTGGTGACTTAGGCGCTGGTGTGAGGACGGGTTGCTTTTTTCTTGGCAAAAGCTTTATTCGGCGCAGTGCCTTAACGATAGGCTTATAAAATACTGCAACAATTACCGTATTCATAAGGCATTTAAGTGCGTTAAATGGCAAAAACACAGGAAGAAGCATATCAGAAACAGCCTCTCTTGGCACGTGCATATAAAGTGGCGTGATTAGATAGTTCCAAAGTAGCATAACAACAACGGTCAAGACTGAGGAAATAGTAAGGGCAAACAGCGCAGATTTAAACGTGCGTAGCTTTTTATACATAAGCGACGGAATAAGCGCGTAGCATATGCTTGAAAGCACGTTCATAATAAAGCCTATTATGCCAGTTGAGCTGATTGTAAGCATCTCTATAAAGGAAACTATAACCGAAATTGCCACGCTTGCCCACGGGCCAAGTGCAAAGCCTGCAATGACGATAGCCACGTCCTTTGGGTCAAAGGAAAGAAAGCCTGCAAAGCGCACAGGTATTAGGTTTCCTAAATTAGTAAGGGCGTATGCAAAGGCGCAAAAAACGCCAGTTGAAACAATCCATTTAATTCTATCTTTTGCTTTCATAAAAATCCTTTCAAAAGGGGGCTAAAAAACAAAAAAATCCGCCAAAAAAGGGGCGGAAAACAGGGAAAACGGCGCAAGAGCGCCATTTTGATATCTTCTCCCATTCAGACTATACTGCCGGTTTCGGAATTACACCGAATCTGCCAAAAAAGCTCGCGGACTTTACCGCCGATAAGGAATTTCACCTTGCCCCGAAAACATCATATTTATTATATGGATATTTTATCGTTAAAATATCATTTTGTTACGTAGACATTTTATCACCAAAATTCCTATATGTCAAGTATTTACAAAAAGAAATCTTTATGTTAAAATAATATTATATATTATTACCTTAAAAGGAAAATTATGAAAAAACGTATTTGCTTAATCCACACAGGTGGAACAATTGGCATGGTAAAGGGCGAAAATGGATATTTGCCTATGGCGGGATATTTAGAGGGAGTGCTTAAAACAATTCCCGATTTAAAATCACCCGAAATGCCAGAGCTTGATTTTTATGAAATGTCACCACTGCTTGACTCATCTGATATGGCAGTTGACGACTGGAACCGTATAGGTGAGGAAATTGCAAAAAGATACGAGGGCTATGACGGCTTTGTGGTGCTTCACGGTACGGACACAATGGCGTACACGGCAGCAGCCCTTTCATTTATGCTTGAGGGGCTTAAAAAGCCAGTTATACTAACAGGGTCACAAATTCCACTTTGCGAAATTAGAAGTGACGGAGTTGACAACCTTGTCACCTCACTTTTAATTGCTGGCAGTGGCAAGGTTGACGAGGTTTCACTTTACTTTGGCGGCAGGCTTCTTCGTGGCAACCGCGCGACAAAAATGTCGGCTGACGGGCTTTTGGCGTTTGACTCGCCAAACTGTCCACGCCTTGCCGAGGCAGGAATTAGCGTAAGATATTTGCCATACGCAAAAAGTGGCGAAAGAAAAAATGAGGAGTTTTCCCTTTGCACCCTTAAAAACGTACCTATTGGCGTTTTAAAGATTTTTCCAGGCATTAATTTCCCTATTTTTGATACACTTATGACCGAAAAATTAAAGGGAATCGTGCTTGAGACCTTTGGCGCTGGCAATATCCCAGGAGAGGGCAAGTCGCTTCTTCCTATTATCAAAAAGGCGTTTAAGGCAGGCTCAGTTGTTGCAGTTTGCTCTCAATGCCCACAGGGCACGGTTACACTTGGCGCGTACGCAACCAGCTCACCACTTGCAAAGGCAGGTGCAGTAAGTGGCTACGATATGACAACAGAGGCATCAGTTGCCAAGCTATATTACCTTTTCTCAAAGGGATATTCCACTGAGAAAATAAAAATCCTTATGGAAGAAAACCTTTGCGGAGAATTGACTAAATAAAAAAAGCACCCGAAAAGGGTGCTTTTTTATTGTTGTATAACGAAAACCACGCGACTATCGCGTGGTTCAAAAGAGGTTTAACCGATGAGCAAAAAGTAAGCAAGAGAGACAAGAAATATTTTGAGAAAGGCTCCTTTGAAAAGGGAGCTGTCAGCTTTGCTGACTGAGGGATTATCTGTTAAAATTCGAATATATTGAAAGGCAAAACTGTAAGAATTAGAATATAGTTTATATAAATAAATCCCTCCGTCTGCCTAACGGCATCCACCTCCCTTTACAAAGGAGGCATGAAAGTCAAACCCATTTATGGGTAATAAGTAGCAAACGCATGGCTGGCAGGCCAATTTGGGGGCGCACTTGTGCGTGGCTAATAGTCTCTAGGGCTATGCCCGAAAATGAAATACCACCCGTTTTCACGGGTGGATATTTATTAGTTTTGCTTTTCCTTCATTGTAGCTAAGATTTCCTTGAGTAGGTCCTCGGTAGTTGGGTTGTTGAGTCTTTCAAGAGCTGCTGCCTCTTCGGCTGCCTTAGCTGCTTCCTCAGCTGCCTTAGCCTTTTGCTCACGATAAATCTCAACGTCTGCTTTGCTTCTGAAGTTGAGGCCTTGCGCCTTCATTTCAAGCTTTTCTTCCTTTGTAACCTTACCGTTTACAAGAAGGTTTGCCATCTTATCGTGTCCCTCTCTTACGGAGTTAATAATCTTAACGATTACGAAAAGAACAACTGCGATAAGAATAAAGTTGATAATTGCACTGATGAATGCGCCCCAGTCAATGTAAATCGAGTTTGCAAGGTCATAAACCTGCTCCATAATTACATTGCCATCTGCGTCAAGCAAAGCTTGTCCGTCCTCACCAAGCTTTTCAACCCACTTGTATTCCATTGAAAGTGGAGTGATTGCGCCTGAAAGACCGTCCTTGCCGATGATAAGAGCCAAAATCCAGTTAATGATTGGTTTGAGTATGTAGTTTGAAAGTCCGTTTACAACACCGGTGAACGCACCGCCTATAATAACGCCGACAGCCATGTCAACAACGTTACCACGAGTTATAAAGGTCTTAAACTCGCCAATGATTTTTTTCATAGCCTTTCTCCTTTTTTTGTTTTTTACAAAAGAATTATACACTTTTATAATAAAATTGTCAATAGAATTTTGAATTTTGTCACACTCTGGCGAAATTTGCTATTTAAAATTCCCATATAAGATTGATTTTTATATCACTTAGTGATATACTAAAATTGTCAAATACAAATTTTACATATTGGAGAGAACTATGTTAGAGCTTGCAAAGGACAAAAAATTTTGGGAAAGAGTGCGCACAAGTGACGACTACAAAAGGCTAAGAGATGACCTTTTGGAGGAATATAATAAGAATAATACTGAGCCACCAAGACCAAGAAGTGCCAAGGAGATTTTGAATAATGAGGACCACGGCACGTACTTCAGAAATATAAATCAGCTTGAGTATGCTGCGCTTATGGCACTTATATATCCAGACGAGGAGAAATATTACAACCACTTGGTTGACATAATTTGGGCGTACTGTAACGAGTACACCTGGGCGCCACTTGGCCACTATAACGATTACTATAATCGTACCCCTGCCGACTATGACCCGGGGCTACTTGATATTTTTGCTTGCTCCGTTGGCTTTTCAATGGCAGAGATAAAGCATATTTTTAAGGATAAATTCCCTAAGCTACTCGTTGACCGTATGACTGCGGAGATAAGACGAAGAACTATTGAGCCATATATTAATCGTAATTTCTTCTGGGAAAAGCACGATAATAACTGGACTGCTGTTTGCACAGGCTCAGTTGGTGCAGTTTTAATGTATGAGGCACCAGATTTATACTACAAATATCAAAAGAGACTACACGACTCTATGGAGTGCTACTTAGCGCCTTATCGTGATGACGGTATGTGCGTTGAGGGAAGCGCTTATTGGGGCTTTGGCTTCGGCTTCTTCTGCAACTACGCATTGCTTGAGCGTGAGTTTACAAATGGAGAGGTTGACTGGTTTAAGCGCGATAAGGTTAAGGCAATTGCAACCTACATTCAAAGAATGTACCTTCAGCCAAACGTTGTTGCATCGTATGGTGATTGCAACTTCAAGGAGGTTTACTGGTATGGTCTTGCGCATATATTAAGAAAGGTTTATCCAAGGGCAGTTGAAAAGCTTCCTATGCTAAACGTAAACCTACTCAGCTACGTTCACTTTTCCTTTGGTCTTCGTGCTTTCTTGTACTTTGACCCTAAAAACGTAACCGAAAAGCTTGAAAACGGCACATATTATGCTAAGGACTGCTCATACTTTACAAAGAGAACCGACAGCTACGGCTTTACCTGTAAGGGTGGAGACAATGGCGAAAGCCACAATCATAACGACGTTGGCTCATTTATTTTCGCAAGAAACAATAAACAGCTACTTTGCGACTTTGGCTACCCAGGACCAACGGCAAAAACACCAGGCTATCACGGACACAGAAGATATGAGTATTTTAACCCATCATCCTTCTCACACAACGTGCCATACTTTGATGGCAAGGGTCAGGACGGCTGTCGTCGCGCGCCTGTATTTGTAAAATACAATAAGAAAAACGACGCAGCTTATATGGACTTTACGGGTGGCTACGGCGTTGAGGGGCTTTTAAAGGCGGAAAGAACCTTCTATTTTGGCGAAAATGAAATTATCCTAAAGGATAATTATAAGCTAAGCAAGAATTTAAAGATTACTGAGCGCTTTGTTTCAACTGTTAAGCCAAGAGTTAAGGGCAACACCGTGCATATTGACGACGTATATTTAATAGGAAGTGACAATTCCACCCTTAAAATTGCAGAGGTTCCATATTCGGCACAGTTCCCAGACGAAAAGGGCTCATTTGACCAAATTTGCTACTGCTTTGACTATCAGCTAAACGAGGGAGAAACCGAATTTACTTTGAAAATTCAAATCGGCAGAGGCGAGGAAAAGAAGGAGCAAGACTCCCAGCTTAAAAAATAAAATAAAAAAATGCCCGTTTTATACGGGCGTTTTTATTATAAAAATTACCATTTACAAATAAAAAACGATGTGATATAATATAATTACTAAAGGGAAAGGGAGGAAAAATTATGGATAATAAATACGAGATTAATGATGAGCTTGATTATGAAAAGCTCGAGGCAAATGCGCAGGTCCTTTCGGGTGTGAACTACGTGCCACTGCCAGCACCAAAAAAACAGCTTGGCTTAAAGATTTCTGCCACTATATTATACGCACTTATAACTATCATAGCCTTTCCTATAAATATTTCCCTTCTGATAGATGTAATTGTTAACGTTTCAAGGGAAACAGAGGGCTGGGATGGCCTTGGCGTTGGAATAGGTCTTGCGCTTGTTATAGTGCTTTCTGTAATTGTCACGGCTGTGGCTGTTGTGCTTTATCAAATTCCTGGCGTTTTGTGTATAACAGGCTTTTGCTTATCGTTTACAAAAACGAAGCTTAAGGGAAAAAGACAAGGAAAAATTTGGTTTCCTGTGCTTGGCTTACTAATTGTAATAAGTGAAATACTTATAATTTTGCTTTTTGTGGCAATTATATTATTAATTCAGTTTGCTAACTAAAAGAGTGTCGCTTGGCGACACTCTTTTTTTTATTCAACTAAGGACCAAACCTGCATAGACGATTCGCCACGATTAGCAAATGCGTAGTATGGAATCAAGGTTGCCTTGATTCTTTTGCGCTCGGTGCTAAATTGTGAGTATAGCGAGCTTGAGGCTGGCTTGGCAAATGCATCAACTGTTATGGTTTTTACACCAAGCTCATCGTTATAGCCAAGGTCAAAGGACGTATTTTTATCAATGCGAATATTAAATATGTCCTCGTCGTTGTCAATTTGTTCAAGGCAATAAACAACGGGGCCGTGCACAACTGCCACCTTGCCAGCAGAGTCATAAACGCGTGCGTTTGCTTCAATTAGCATGGTTGGAATTTCAAAATCAATTGATTTTTCGCATCCTGCCTTTAAATTAAGGGGGATGTATCCGTTTTTCGATATTTTTCCTGAGTCAAGGTATTCTGGCACACGCACAAAAATAGTTAAATCATCACTTGCAACAAAGGAAATTTTGCCACTGTCTGGATAGCTGGTTTTTTGAGTAAGAGTAATTTCCTTGCCACCTATATTAAATTTTGCGCTTGATGAGGCAAACTGCTGTACGTAAACTGCGTTTTCGTTATATGTATAGATTAGTGACGCAAGTGAGCCTAAAAATCTAACAATGTTAGGTGGACAGCAGGAGCACTCAAACACCTCAAAGCGATGCATAGGTGGGAGAGGGTCGCTGTTCTTAACCGATGCGTGTCTTGTGTGATTAGCCTTTACAATTTCAAGAGGGTTTACGTAGAAATAGGATTTTCCATCAAGCGAGGTCGAGGACAAAAATCCGTTATATAAAACTCTTTCAATTACGTCAGCGTATTTTTTCTCGCCAGTTAAAATAAGCATTCTTTGCGCAAAGAAAACAAGACCAATTGCGGCACAGCTTTCTGAATACGCACCCTCACTTGGAAGGTCATATTCCTTAGTAAACGCCTCGCCGATGTGGGTTGAGCCGATGCCACCGGTTATGTACATTTTATGCTTTACTATATCGTCAAAAATTTTCTCACAAGCAACCTTAAGCTCGTTATCCCCGTCGCGAAGGGCAAGGTCAGCCATTGCACTGTAAAGATATACCGCGCGCACGCTATGTCCCTCTGCAGTGTCCTGGTTTTTCGGCTCTGCGTGTGACTGGCTATATTTTGAATCAGCCCAGTCAAGAAAATGTCCGTCCTCAAGCGATTTTCCACGCTCGATGACAAAGAATCTTGCAAGGTCAAGGTGCTTTGGGTCCTTGGTGAGGTCATATAAGCGCACAAGCGCAAGCTCAATTTCCTCGTGCCCAGGGGTAACAAAGCATGTGTCACGGTCAATTTTAAAGCGCTTTTCAATGTAGTCAACGTATTTAAGCATAAGCTTAAGTAGCTTGTCCTTACCAGTTGCTAAATAGTAGGCAACTGCTGCCTCGATTAGGTGCCCTGCACAGTAAAGCTCGTGACAGTCGCGATATTTAAAGATATTTTGTGGCTCCTTAGCTATATAAAAGCTGTTAAAATATCCACAGGGTAGCTGATTTTTTTCAATGTCTAAGACTACCTCGTCAACTATTTTTTCAAGCTCTGGCTCTTTTTCATTTTGGGTGAGGTAAGCAACACCCTCAATCCACTTTGCAACGTCACTGTCCCAAAATATATGGGGCGCAATCTTGGCATTTGGGTTGCACTTAAATGCGTCAAAGCGTCCGGTTTCCTTGAACCTGTTGTAAACAGCATAGACGGTGGTTTTACGTAGCATTTCTTGCTTTTTTTGCCAAAATCCGTCTGTAATTTCTACGTCATTTATGCTTAAGGCTTTAAAAAATTCCATAAAAAATTGCTCCTAACACTCCTGAAAATAGAATTAAAATTATAGGGGAGATTGATTTTTTTCTTATTTTTTGATAAACAAATGATACCGTGGCGACAAGCGCTAAGATGATAACGCCAAAGATGTCAAGGCTGAATTTTGAGGACACGGTTTCGATGCCGAAGAAAAGATTAAGTGACAAAATAACGCTCATACCAAGGATAAGTCCGACAATTGCCGGGCGCATACCCTCAAGGGTCTTATTTACGGCTGTTAGCTTTAAAAAGCCCTTAAGAAGTGAGGCTATTATAAGAATAATTATAAATGAAGGAAGCACAACGCCAATTGTGGCAAGCAGTGCGCCGAAAAAGCCACCGACATCAGAGCCGACAAAGGTTGCAATGTTAATTGCAATAGGTCCAGGGGTGGATTCTGCCACGCCGACAAGATTTAATAGCTCCTCCTCAGTTAGCCAGCCGTTGCCAATACACTCATCGCGTATTAGCGAAATCATACCAAGCCCACCACCAAAGGAAAGCGCGCCTATTTTTAGAAAGGACCAAAAAAGCTCAAGATAAATCATTTCTTGCCCTCCCCATTCTTAAGACTCTGAATAAGATAAATAACAAGGGCAAGTCCACCACTGACAACAATATAGAAAATGGCGGAGAAGCTGACTGAAAGAAGGCTGAAGGCAACCATTAAAACGCTTGTCACAATAAGGACAATGATATTAAAGGGTGTCTTTTTTAGTTGCTTTAGCATCTTTATTCCCGCAGATAAAATTAAGTAAATTACGCACATTTGAATTCCACGAAAGGCGTTTGCAACCCACGTAATTTCAAGGAAGCGGTCAAAGAATAGTGAAATAACAAAGATTATAATAAAGGAGGGCAGACACATACCAAGGGTTGAAAAAAGTGCGCCTAAAAAGCCACAGCGCTTGTAGCCTATATAAGTCGCCATATTAATTGCAATAGGTCCAGGGGTGGATTCAGCTATTGCAACAATATTCATAAACTCGTCATGCTCAAGATATCTACGCTTTTCAACAAACTCAGTGTGTAGCATGCTTATCATTGCATAGCCACCACCAAACGTGAAAAGCCCAGTTTTCATCATAACAAGCATAAGAATAAGCGAGTTAAGAAGCTTTTTCATAAAACCGCCTCCTTTTAAAATCTACTAAGGCTATTATATCATTACGAATAAAATAATGCAACAAAAAAAGCACCTAAAAGGTGCTTTTAAATTAGTTCATTTCAAATACAAGCTTGCCAGAAAGCTTTAATAGCAAGGAAAGGTTAACGTTTGAGTCAACAGTAATTGTTAGCTCTGCCTTTTTAGTTGCGTAGCGAGCCCTAACGGTGTAAACACCAGCAGGCACAGTAAACACAGCACCCTCACGGTTTGGCAAGGAAATGGATTCCTCAACGCCATTGCCAGAAACGGAGTAGGTTGTAGGAATTGACCAAGGAATGTTTTTTTGAGTTTTTAGAATTGTGATAGTGTAAAGCTCACCGTTTAAGCTTGCACCACAAATTGGGCACACGTATGCGCCGTCTTCAATTTCTGAAGAGCAGGAAGGACAAATAATCATAAAAAATCTCCTATCAAAAGTTCTTATAATAATATTATAGCATTACAGAAAAAGGATTTCAAGGGCTTGCAAAAAAAGAGGCTGTTTTTGCAACAGCCTCTTTTTATAAACAATTATTTCATATGATAATGGTCCTTAACGAAGGATGCGTTCATATCAACTGTGCCAACCTCACGTGTGGTGGTTTTACGACGTGATGAGGCAATGCGCTTCTTTAATTCCTCGTAAAATAGCTCGCTATCGAAGTTGGTTAGGTCAACCTCCTTGCCAAGCCAAGATGAAAGGTGCATTGCGTTTGAAATAGTAAGGCCGTTTATGCCCTCCTCACCACGTGCAACAAGCTCACCACCGTGTAAAATAGCATCAGCAAACTGATTTAATACGCCTGCATGCTGTGGATTTTCACCATCGGTTTCAACCTCGGTAAAGGTAAAGTTAGGGCGCGCAAATGGGTTGTCGTTTGTCTTTGAAAATTCCTTTTCGCTAACCTCGTTTTCCCACATAAGAAGCTTGCCATTCTCGGCAACAAGCTTACCCTTTTCAAGAGTAATTTCAAAGCGGTTTGTGCCTGGGGTGTCACCAGTTGTTGTTACAAAAACGCCAGTTGCGCCGTTTGCATATTCGCAGTATGCGCTAACGTCGTCCTCGATTTCAACGTCATGCCACTTGCCATAGTGTAGTTTTGCGTGGATTTTAGTTGGCATACCACAAATCCATTGCCAAAGGTCAAGGTTGTGTGGGCATTGGTTAAGTAAAACGCCACCACCCTCGCCGGACCAGGTTGCACGCCAGTCACCTGAATCGTAATAAATTTGAGGTCTATACCAGTCGGTAATAATTAGGTTGGTGCGCTTAATTTCACCAAGAGCACCGCTTTTTACAATTTCTCGCATTTTGCGATAGATGCAGTTTGTACGTTGGTTCATCATTATACCAAACACAACGCCAGCATCCTTTGCTACCTCGTTCATTTCAATAACCTGCTTTGTGTAAACGCCAGCAGGCTTTTCAATTAAAACGTGAAGCCCCTTTTTCATTGCCATAATAGCGTATTTTGGGTGGTCATAGTGAGGCACTGCAACCAAAACAGCATCTATTTTACCTGAGTCCATCATCTCCTCGGCATCGTGGAATAGCGCCACGTCCTTAACCTTTTCCTTGATTGCCTCAAGCTTTTCGTCCTTTAAATCGCATGCGGCAGCAAGTATAACCTCAGGGCATTTGCCATTTGCAATATTATCTGTGTGGACAACACCGATGTTGCCACAGCCGATAAGTCCAAGTCTTAGTTTTTCCATATTATAATCCCATCGCTTTCAAGTTTTTATAGCTTCTCTTTAAGCAATCAAACGGACACTCACCGTGTGTATCGTCCTGCTCGATTAAAAGGTGCTTAGTGCCAGCACTTTCAAAAAGAGGAAGTAGCTTTTCAAAATTAATATTACCCTCGCCGACAACTGCCATTGATGGGGCATTGTCAACGACTGCCAAATCCTTAAGGTGCACGCATTCAAGACGTCCCTTCAGCCTTGGAATCAGGTCGGAAAGCTCCATTCCTGCAAGTGCAGCCCAGTAGGTGTCAAGAGTAATACTTAATTCCTCAGGAGTAAAGGCGTTTAAAATTTTATCAAAGTAGTATTCGCCATCAGGACAGCGACTGAATTCAAATGCGTGGTTGTGGTAAAAGAACTTTGCGCCACTATCCTTAATTAGCTTAGCCGGCTCCTTAAAATCACGAGCAAAGGCAACGTAGTTTTCCCAGCTAACCCAGCCTGGCATAACGCCAATTCCAATGTTGTCACAGCCGAAAATCTTATGCTTTTTAATAACCTCGGCAGTGTTATCTCTTACGTCCTCAGCGCCCCAGTGTGTCAAAACGCACTTAAGACCGTTTTTCTTAAGCTCGTCCCTTAGCCATTCTGGCTCGTACTGGCAAACGCCAGAAATTTGCACCTCGCGAAAGCCAATGTCTGCAATGCGAGCAAGTGCATCACTAAAATCCTTAATATTAGTGCATTTATCTCTTAAAGTATAAAATTGTGCTCCAATTTCCATATTACGCCTCAATATTTCAAATTTAATTTATCAAGTATTGCCTTGAGTGCATCTGTACCAGCATCAAATGCTACGTTTGTATCATCATATACTGGAATTTGGCTAAGGCTTTCGCCATTTTCAAGCTCGGAAAGACCCTTAAACTCCATTAGGTGTGGCTCAAGGGTTAATACCTTTCCACCTATTTTTGAATATTCGCTAATTAGGTATTCAAGGTTGCCAATTCCGTACCCTGCGCGCACAACGTGCTTGCTTTTTAGGGCGTCCTTTACGTGCATATAATCAACGTAAGGGCTAAGCAGTGCCCAAGCCTTTTTAGTATCAACGCCACATTGAACAAAGTTTGCAGGGTCAAAAACCGCCTTGATTTCACTATATTCCTTGTGAATTTTCAGGCACGAGAGTGCGTCGTCACCAAAAATGCCCTTTTCGTTTTCGTGGCATAGGGTAATTCCATTTGGTGTATTCTTAAGTAGCTCCCCAAGGCGCTTCATAACAAGCGCTTCATTTTTTGAGAAGAAGCTGAACATTCTGATTTTTTCAGCACCTAAAATCTGCGCACTTTCGCACACGTGCTTAAAAACCTCAATTTGCTTGTCGAAATTATTCTCAGGGTCGTTTTTTCCAATAGGTGAGCCAACAGACCAAACCTTTATTCCGTTTTCATCAAGCATTTTTTTAATTTCCTTGACCTTAGCGTGGGAAATTACGCTTATGTTTTCGCCGTCAACGCCTCTTATTTCAAGGTGAGAAATTCCGTTTCTTTTAAGGGCGACAATTTGTCCCTCTAAGCTTTCGCTTGCCTCATCGGCAAATGCACAAAGTCTCATATTATACCCCCGAATATGCGCTGAAGCCACCGTCAACAGGAACAACAATTCCAGTTACAAAGCCCGACGCGTTATTGTCAACAAGCCATAAAAGCGTACCAAGAAGCTCCTCTGGCTTTCCGAAGCGACCCATAGGGGTAGCGCGTAAAATTTTTTCAGTACGTGCAGTTGGCACGCCGTCCTTAAATAGTAGGGACTCATTTTGCTTAGTTACAAAAAAACCAGGTGCGATTGCGTTTACACGTATTCCAGCCTTAGCAAAGTAAACTGCAAGCCACTCAGTAAAGTTAGAAACTGCGCCCTTTGCTGCACTGTATGCAGGGATTTTTGTAAGAGGTCTAAATGCGTTCATTGACGAAACGTTTATAATAACGCCGTCACGATTTAGCATATCAGGAGAGAAAACCTGAGAGGTAAGAAGAGTGCCCATTAAATTCAGGTCAAACACAAAGGTAAAATCATCCTTGTCGAGGTTGAAAAACGTCTTTATATCGTTTGCTACCTCGTCGCCCTCTTCGTAGTATTCCTTATTTAGGGTTGCGCGTGGGCTGTTTCCACCTGCGCCATTAATTAAAATGTCGCACTTGCCAAAGTCACGTAAAATCTCTGCGTGCACAGCCTCAAGTGAGGATTTATCAAGCACGCTACAGCCGTATGCCTTTGCCTTGCCACCGTCCTTTATAATTTCATTTGCAACAGCCTCGGCACTGTCCTTGTTTATATCAAGTAAAATTACAACCGCGCCCTCGCTTGCAAGACATTTAGCAAAGGATGAGCATAAAACGCCACCAGCGCCTGAAATTACAGCAATTTTATTATTTAGCTTCATTTAAAATCTCCTTAAATTTTGTCATATACATATTCCAGTCGTATCTTGATAAAAAGTGTGAGCCCTCGCGGGTGTAAACGTAAGCGCCACTCTTGTTATACAAATCCCAAGCGCCCCTTGCGTACTCGGCGCAAAGATAAGCACCCTCGTTGTCAGCCCACAAATCCTCCTTAGCACAGCCGATTGCAACGTCACGTGGTGCGATTAATGCAAGAAGCATATGCTGGTCAAATGAAAGAGAATTTTCCTTGCCGACAAGTCCTTTAAAGCCAGAAGTAAACCAAAATGGGAAAACGTCAGTTATCTCCTTTATTTTTTCGCACTCATCTCCCTTGCCGTGGAAAAGAGAAGCGCCACAGCAACCACTATTGTTGATGCAGGTAAAAAAGAAGCGAGTGTCAAGGGCTGAGGTCAGCATTGCAGTTTTTCCAAGACGCGAGTGACCGATAACTGCATATTTGCCAAGACCACCTATTGTATCAAGATAGCTTGCCATTTGTCTTAGCATATAGGACCAAACGGAGATTTTGCCATAATCGCCCTTGCCAAAAAGAGCGCAAAGACCATTTTCAAAATCGCCATTGTCAGTGGTTACGTCCTCGTAGTAAACCTTGAAAATGCCAAAGCCACCGTCTAAAATTTCCTCAACGGGCAGGTACTTGCTTGGGGTCTCCTTGGAAAAGTCAATATAGACAAATACGGGTATATTTTCTTTGTTCTTTGGTAGAATCAATTCCGTCCTTACAGTGTGGCTTTTTTCGCCGTTTGTAAACTCGAAAAATACTGCCTCCCACTCTGCCTTGCCTGCAAAATTTACAGGCTGACTCTCTTTAGTGGTTTTATACGTAAGCTCACAGGGGAGTGCGCCATACTCGGTATCAAGAAAGAATTTTTTAAGCTCGCAACGATATTCCTCCCATTTTTCAGTGGAGGAAAGCTTATCGCCAAAGAAATTTGGTATAGCTCTATTTTTCATAGGTGACTCCTTGCGACTTTTCAATTCCCTCGAAAAGTCCAGCTATATAGGTTGCACCAAGCGCACGGTCAAAAAGTCCGTAGCCGTAGCGACCATGCTCACCCCAAATCATACGTCCGTGGTCTGGGCGCACGTAGCCGTCAAAGCCGTTATCAACAAGCGCCTTAACGATTCCAAACATATCTATTGAGCCACACTCAGTTGGGTGTCCAACCTCGTAAAACTCACGTGGGGCAGTGATTTTTATATTGCGTAGGTGTAAGAAATGAATTCTATTTGCAAATTTGCCTGCCATTTTAACAAGGTCATTATCAAGGCTTGCACCAAGAGAGCCTGTGCAGAAGGTAAGTCCATTTTCCTTCATAGGCACGATATTTAAAAATCTTTCAAGGTTTTCCTCGTTTGTAATAATTCGAGGAAGCCCAAAAATATCCCACGGTGGATCATCAGGGTGGATAGCCATATTGACGCCACATTCGTTGGCAACAGGAATGACAGCCTTTAAAAACACCTCAAGGTTTTTCCAAAGCCCCTCCTTGCCGATTTTTTTGTATTTCTCGATAAGCGCGCTAAGCTCCTCCTTAGAGTAGCTTTCGTCCCAACCAGGCAACGAAAGGGAGCTTGTAAGTGGGTTTAGAGAAAGCACGGTTTCCTCGTTGTAGGCAAGAGAATTTGCGCCGTCCTTATGCTTCATCTCAAGCTCACTTCTTAGCCAGTCGAAAACAGGCATAAAGTTATAGCAAATGCACTTAACCCCTGCCTTGCCTAAGCGACGCACGTTTTCACAGTAGTTTTCAATCAGTCTTGGCGCATTTTTCGTGCCAAGCTTTATTTCCTCAGGCACTGGCACGCTTTCAACCACCTCAAATTCAAGGCCGTTTTCGTTTGCCATGCTCTTTAGCGATAAAATGCTTTCATTTGACCAAACCTCGCCAGGCTTAACGTCGTAAACTGCTGAAACAATTCCACTCATTTTTGGAATTTGGCGAATTTTGTCAAGTGTAACAGGGTCATTTTGACCGTACCAACGAAATGTAAGCTTCATTTTTTCCTCCATATAAAAAGCCTTCATACGTATATTATATAACAAACATTTTTACAATACAATTGCTTTTTATATCAAAATATATTGTATTTCTTGTCATTATGTGATAAATTATAGCTATAAAAGGGCAAGGGGGCTTAGAAAATGGGAGTATTAAGAGAGATAAGCGGTAAGGGCATAAGGCTTTCACATTCGCTTGATAAGATGCCTAAAAAGGACGATTTTGAGTCACACATTCACGATAATTATGAGCTTTTTTGTCTTGTGCGTGGAGACGTTGATTATATTGTTGAGGGTAATTTATATAAGCTTCATTCGGGCGCCATTATGCTAATGCGCTCAAGCGAAACGCATCGCCTTATCGTAAATAAAAGCACAGAGTATGAAAGATACGTGCTTAATTTTTCACCGTCCGTTATACTAAGCGCTGGCGTTTCACAGGATATACTTGCACCATATCGTGCAAGGGCGCTTGGAGAGAGAAATATGTATAAGGAGGGGGAGCTTTTTGGCACAAGCGCGATAGCTTGCCTTGAAAAGGCATTTGAGAATAGTAAGTATATAGAGTCAAGAGATGCTATTTTGTCCTCGCTTCTTTCGTTGCTTTGTGATATTTTGCGCGCCTTTAACGAAAAGGGAGAGGGAACTGAAAGGTCAGAGCCATATCGTGAAATAATTTCATACGTAAATGAGAATTTGACAACTGATATAACAATAGAAAAAATAGCAAGCCATATGCACGTTAGCCCCACGCAGGCGTCGAGAATTTTCAAAAGCGCAACTGGCGCCTCGGTGCATAGCTACATAATAGCAAAGCGACTGATTTTGTTTAACAAAAAGCTCGCACGCGGCAAGGGCGTAATTGAAGCCTGTCACGAATGTGGCTTTCGCGACTATTCCTCGTTTTATCGCCTTTACAAAAAGCGCTTCGGAAAGGCACCAACACAATAAAAAAGACGCCGTTTGGCGTCTTTTTTTTTATTCAAGTATATTTGAGGTGATAATGTCAATGCCCCAGCTTTCAAGCTCCTCTGCCTTTTTAGGGTCATCAACTGTCCAGCAGTTTACCTTTAGGCCTGCCTTGTGGCACGCCTCAATTTGCTCCTTGGTTAACTCAACCACCCATACGTCTACATCTATTTTATCACGCACAAGACGCTTTATTTCCTCGTCGGTTACCTTCCAAAACAGGTATTGACAGCTTTGCTCTGGCAGGATAGATTTTATTTTTGTTAAATTATCGTATATGAAGGAAATAAAGGTTGTGTTTTCCAAATAGTCATAGGATTTTACTATTTCGATAATTTTTGCAATTTCCTCGATTGAAAAATTGGATTTTAGCTCGATAATAGCATGCTTTTCGTATTTTTTAACTATTTTTAGATAGGTTTCAAGGCGTGCAGGGCGTAAATCGGCTCTGATTTTAGTTCCGTCCTTGTCAAAAAATACTACCTTTTCTAAAGCTTCAAGAGTTTCCCTTTCAAGATAAATTTCCTCGCCGGATATTCTTTTGTAGTTGTCGTCGTGACCTATTACGAAATTGCCGTCGGCAGTCTTATATATATCGGTTTCAATTCCCCAGTAGCTTCGGTTTCCGGCTGCAACAAAGGCAGAGTTTGTGTTTTCAACCTCTATGCCACTAAGCCCTCTGTGCGCGACAACTCTTACGTTTTTCTTGTCAAATTTTATAGTATTCATTTTCCCTCACCAATCTCACCCTTAAGTGATTTTATTTCTTTTTCTCTTTGTGCCTCTGTAAGCCTTGAGGCTAAATATCCCATAAGAAGAGTCAGACCCTCAAACAAGATGTAGACAAATATAAATAGTAGCTTTGGCACATCGCGCATGCTTTCAACCTCTGGGTTGATGAGGTATTTTGTCAGCTTAACGCCAGCTTCTAAAACTCCCATTCCCGCCGAGAAAGCAGCAAAGCTTGTAACAAAGGAGAAAATCAGCCTTATTCCAAACGACATTGCAAAGCCACCGGCAAAATAAGCAAAAGATAGTCGTTTGTTGTTTTTAAAAAGCACGAAAAAGATTATAAACCTAAATAAAAGCTCAATAAAAACAAGGATTATAGCTTCTAAAGAATCTCGAATAAATCCCTCGTCAAAAATGAAGCGAACAGGATAAACGGCAAAGGTCAAAACAAACGCTGTGACAAGCACCTCTATTTCGATAAAGAGAGTGTATAAAAGTCCACCTCGCCAGTTGAAACGCGCACGCTCATTCTTTTCCACCTGCTTCATATTATGCTCCTTTTGGGAAAATATCTCTTAAATTAATTTTAGCATAGCTAATAATAAATGTCAATTGTAGCTTAAAAGCACCAAAAAGGGTGCTTTTTTATAAGAAAGCTTGAAGTTAAAGCTACTCCTGCACTGCAAATGCAATTCCGTCTATTGCTTCGATTTTTTTGCGGTCGGCGTCGGTGCTTTGCGTGCTTGCAGTGATGTATAGACCAATGTTTCCCACAGTGCCGCTTCTTGGCCTTGACACCTCAATTAGTGCCTCGTGCCCAAGCAAATCACGTATTTGGTCAGTAATATTTCCAGCCTCGCTTGATTTGTTAATCTCGGCATAAATATGCATAGACTTTTTTCTGCGTCTTTCAAGTCTGGTAAGCACAGCGGCGGTAAAGATGCATGCGCCGGTGCCAACAAGTGCGCCAAGATAAAAGCCGTAGCCAAGCGCAATTCCGATAGTTGCAGTTGCCCACATACCAGCAGCCGTGGTAAGACCGGTAATTACGTTGTTCTTTTTAACAATAATCATACCAGCGCCAAGAAAGCCTATGCCAGAAATTACCTGTGCAGGAATTCTTGTAATATCGTCAAAGCCACCAGCCTTGGCAGCATAAACACTAATAAGCGCAGTCATAGCAGAGCCAAGACAAACAAGAATGTGCGTCCTAAGACCAGCAGGGCTACCACTTCTGCCTCTTTCGCTACCGATTAATCCACCAACCAAAACGGCAAGAACTAATCTTAGAATTATGGATACCCAGCTAAGGTCTAAAATATAGACCCTTAGAAATTCAAGAAAATTCTCCAAAATAGCCTCCGTTTAATATATCTAATATATTAACATTATAGCAAAAGCTTAAAATAATGTCAATTTATCTAAAGGAAAAGACCCTTTTAAGCTGTGGCTGTGCGCCGGTTTGGGGATCCATTTCCATAATTAAAATGTCCTTCATATATTCGTTCCATTTGTCAACCACAGGGCTTTCTCTTTGCACCCTTGTGGCGTATTCAATGCCCTTTTCACATTCGTAATAGCCAAAAAGCTCATTACCTACGTTCCAAATGGTATAATTTACAATGCCAGCGCGAGTAAGCACGTTTTTCATCTCGTCCCAAATTTCATTATGACGTCTTACGTATTCGTCAATTGCACCGTCAACAATTTTTGCCTTCCATGCGTATTTTTCCATAAAAACACCACCTTTTTAAAAATTATATCACAAAAAAATTAAAAAGAAAAGACTAATTCTTGCTAAAAGCAAGGATAAGTGATATAATTAAGCAAGAGGTGATTAAAATGAAGATTTTATCTATAGGAAACAGCTTTTCAGTTGATGCACACGCGTATTTAAGCACCCTTGCCAAGGACGCAGGCGAAGATATAACTGCGGTTAATCTCGCAATAGGTGGCTGTAGCTTGAAAACGCACTGGGAAAACATAGAGTCAAACGGTAAGAAATATCTCCACCTAATAAACGACAACGGCTGGGGCGACCCACTTGTCACCGTAGATGAAATAATAAAGGGTGAGAAATTTGACGTGGTAACGCTTCAGCAGGTAAGCCATTTTTCTGGTCAGTATGAAACGTATCAGCCATACTTAAATAACTTAATTGACTATGTAAAAAAGCATCAGCCAGAGGCTAAGCTATATTTCCACAAAACCTGGGCGTATGAAATAGACTCAAAGCATAGCGAGTATCCAATATACGACTGTGACCAAGAAAAAATGTACGCTTCAATTTGCAGTGTTAGCAAGAGGGTGTGCGATGAAACAGGTCTTTCTCCAATTTTGTCAGGCGACGTAATACAAGCAATGCGCACACGCCTACCCGAATTCGACTATAAAAATGGAGGCATGACACTGTGCCTTGATGACGGCTTTCATATGTCGCGCACCTACGGCAGATACGCCGTAGCCCTTACTTGGCTTGCCACCTTGACAAAAAAGCCAGTCGCCCCAACACCATTTAGTGACTTAGATGAAGCACTGTGCGCAAAAATCTGCGATATCGTAAACGAGATAGTGTTTAAATAATAAAAAGGACACCGATTTGGTGTCCTCTTGTTTTGTGTTGTGTGGCCAATTTAGATGCACACAGATTTTGCAGAGGGTAGACTCCCCCATTGGTGATGATGGGAGTTAAAAGGTTTCGCGTTCTACCGGACTTTTAACGCCATGCTTGTAACGAGTCCTATGTAAATTAAACACCGCCACTGTGGTGAACAAAAAAGCATACAGCTAAAAACCAAAATAGCACTATCAAAGCAGGAGAAATAATCGTCCATATTAAAATTTTCTTTGATTTTTTTAAATCAGAGGAAAAGCAAGCAATAAATATGATGATTGTTCCAATCAGCCCCATTGGGTTAAATGTGGAAACGAAAGTAAGAATCTCTCCTATTCTAAAGCATATTTCTCCGAATGTTGTCGTATAAAATGCAGTGTACAAAGGCATACATATCACAACTAACAAACAACAGAAGCAGTAAATTAGTTGTAATATTGTTCCTACTTTAAATAATTTCATATAGATCATCTCCTTTAGTTTCTTTATTATACCACAACTTTGTAAACATTTCAACCGTTTCGCTGGTTCGAATCTGTCGAGGGATCCGAAACCCTAGAAATGCATCTACAAAATTTTGAAAAACTTCAGAGTCGAAAAAATGAAATCGTGCTTCGCACGATGAAATCCTCACTCCGTTCGGATTAGGTCTTTCTTGGCAGAGCGTTTTGTTTGTAATTTGAACCGATAATTGTACTTTTAAATGTTTTATGGAATGTTTATCGGGTCTTTTTTGACAATGTCAATTTTATATTCGGTTGGGTTTGAGTTGGCATCAAAAATTTGTATGTTATTTTTAAGAGCATACAGCATCAAGTGACCTTTGTTAATTTTATCTTCACTAAAAAGGTCTATTTGTTCGCCGAAAATAATACCAACACACGAATTAGTAGGTATGTAATCACCTTCCATATCAACCACTATTCGCCACTCTTGTTCATAACTCCAATCGAGAGCTTTAGTGAAATAGCATTCAAAATTTCCACTATCTGTTCTGTATTTTGAATAATTCACTTTATACGCTTTAGAAAAAAACGCGGGGTCTTTTTCTGTATCAAAACACAAGCAAACACCTCTAAGATTATCAGTATAATGAGCCCACATTAACAAAGAGTCATTACACTCCGAAAAACAAGTTATTTTGTTGTTGAAAGCACGAGCATTTTTTATTTGTTTAAGAAGTACTTTTTTTGCTTGATTTGAAATGTCACTTGGAATTCCATTTTCTGTCAAATGATTAAAAAGCGTTAAAATAGTATATTTATCATCTTCAACGCTTTCAAGTATGTTTCTAACTTGTTCCTTAAAATCTATATGGAAAACAAAAACAATTTGACTCAACAAGCCTTTGTGATAAGGGGCTCTGTTCAAAATTTTATCATCAGCAATCATTGCGCTATCAAAAATGTCGTTGTATTCGGAGGGAAGTTCAAAATGAACTCTCTTATTTGTAAGGGCATCATAAGCAAAATCTAAGTTTCTAAAATACTTATATAGATATTTTGGAGGTTTGGCTACAAACGTTCTATATGTTATGGGATTACTTGGTATTTAGTTCACCTTTCAAAATTATTTATCCAAATTTTTACGCATTTTAGACAATTGTATATAACATTAACTAGTCTGAATTAACAACGTGGTTGTACATACTTGCAACGCTATCGTTCATATTTATGGGTATAAGTTTAACATTAGGGTGTGCGTTTTGATAAACGACAAATATTTGATGTGCAAAACCTTGTCCCATCCAGCTAACATTATCAAAATCAAAAATAACTTCCTCAAAGTTGTCTAATCTGTAACAAACTCTTTTCGCTTGTGAACGAGATATAGGGGCAGAATCAAAAATACTTTTAATAGGAATTTTCGTAGTTGTAAACGCTCCGTCAGTATCGGAAAAAGAGTCGAATACCTCTTTTGCAGTTCTGTTAGTAAAATTTGAAAGCGACATCACGACACAAGTTCCCGACGAGGAATCATTTAAGTCAAACACCTGTTCGTTATTGTATTTAGTTGTCGCGAACACTTTTCCGCTCGATGCAATCAAAAAGGTATCCATCATTTTGGATGTAAAGAAAATACCCTCTCCAGAGTGATTTTCTTTATCTGTAGTCAACTTACCTTTAAAAAGCTCACAAATTGCTTCATCCAAGCTTGCAAGGGCAAAGTGATTTTTAATTTTTTCAAAAATCCCTACACCATTATCCGATATAATAACGCCTGTTCTTAAATAGTTTTGTGTTATAATAACCTGCATGTTTTCAGCTGTAGAGTGGTCTATAACGTTGTTAACCATTTCGCTTACTGCATATGCCCATATATGTTTAATATTTTCAGATAAATGTGATATCTTTTTGTCAAGACACGATTCATATACAATCGTATCGGAAGAAAGTTCCCCTTGGCTACGTTTGAAATCGTATGTTTCTTGGATTGTAACAAGCTTATATTCGCCACGCTTTTGTTTAGTAATTATGTTATCATCGATTAGCTCATTTAAATATGTGTGAACCGTGTTTGGGCTCATACCAAAAGCTTCTGACACTTCTTTCGAAACACTTTTAGAGCCAGCTGATATTTTATCTAGTATATATAAAATTATGGTTTGCTTTTTTTCTTTTGAAAGTTTCATATAAAAGCCTCCTCTTTTAATTTATTATAATGTAGTTTTATCTATTTGTCAAGAAATATTCCTTAAAAACGCAAAATCATTACTAATTATTTTATTAGTTATTACTGATAAGCTCAATTTTATTACCTCAAATTCGTTTTATCAGTAATAACGACAAATCTAATATAGTTCATATTACTTACGCAAAAAACAAAAGACAGGATTGAAACCTGTCTTTTTGTTTATAAGTTATGGGAAATAAAAGAAGTCTTCAATGTAGGAGTCTAAATCGTCTAAGGAATCCAAGTCAAAATCGTAATAAAACAAATAACAAATTTTATAGTTAGTGTCGTCCAAGCCTATCAGCAGTCCCATTTTCATTGTAGAGTATTCATATTCATCCTTTACTAATTGGATATTGTAATCTTCAATAGTAGCATCACAGTCGGAGTCCAAGCTCTCATCACCAACTGAAAAGAACTTGTAATCAGAAAGAATAGCGTTTTTTTGAGAATTATATTCGTATTCATTATACGATAAAAACAAGCCAACGGTATATACGTCAAAGAATATTAGGTATTCGTGCTTATAAGTGGCAGTCGCTGAGGAATAATTCCCACACCACGCCATGCTTGGCATGTAATCTTCAGAGTATTCAACCTTAGATAAATAATTTTCATATTCAGCTTCATCGGTTGTTTTTTGCTTTCTCCTTGTGCAAGAGGAAAGAGAAAGCAACATTACAATGAGAACAGAAATAGATAATACTTTTTTCATATAAGATACTCCTTGACATAGAAAAATGTAAAAATAGGGCATCGTCTAATATAATAATAACACAACACAATAGCTATTTCAAGCCAAAACAAAACAAAAAGGACACCGATTTGGTGTCCTCTTTAGCTGTTAAAAAAGCCTGTGGATGGCTTCTTGCCACAGGCGAGAGCAAATCTCCCAACATAGCAAGGCGCGAACGCATCTTAGATGGATGGAGGCTTTTTGCCAAGGCAAAAAGAACTTCGGCGAGCCTCTCGCTTGCAAGCAGACTTCGGCTCTTGCCTCGTTTGCGAACCACATTTGTGTTTGCAAAGGCAAACACAAATATAGTTCGAACGCACCATCCCACCAAAAGAAAGAAAAACAGACCATCGATTGATGGTCTGTTTTTCTTTGGCTGGGATGGATGGGTTCGAACCATCGAAATGCCAGAGTCAAAGTCTGGTGCCTTACCGCTTGGCTACATCCCAATATTGCTTTAGTATTCTATCATATTTTATTTTAGTTGTCAAGCACTTTATTAAAAAATTTATTTTTTACAAAAAAATGCGTAAGCATCAGCTTAAATATACCACAAAAACTTGCTTTTTATTCGGGAACAACCTATAATAATATTAGAAATTACGCTTGACGGTGAGGAACTAAAATGACTATTTATGAAAAGCTTGGTGCTAAGCGCGAGGCGCAAGTGCCAAACAAAAGACAAATGGAGTGGTATGAGCGAGAAAGAAGCATATTTTTCCATTTTGGAATGAACACCTTTACAGGCAAGGAGTGGGGAGATGGCAGTGAAAGTCCTTCTCTTTTCAATCCTACGGAATGTGATGTTGATAGCTGGGTTGAAGCAATTTCCAAGGCAGGCTTTGCCTGTGCGATTTTAACTGCCAAGCACCACGATGGCTTTTGCCTTTGGCAAACTAAATATACGGAGCATTCAATCAAAAATTCACCATATAAAAACGGCAAGGGCGATATTGTAAGGGAGTTTACCGATGCTTGTAAAAAATATGGCGTAAAGGCAGGTATTTACCTCTCACCATGGGACAGACACGAGCCAAGCTGGGGCACGCCTGACTATAATGATTACTATGCCAACCAGCTAACTGAGCTTATGAGTAATTATGGCGAAATATGGGAATGCTGGTGGGACGGCGCAGGTAGCACAGAGGCAAGCTATGATTGGGAGCGCTGGGCAGGTATAGTCCGCACTCTACAGCCAAACGCAGTAATATTTGGCTCTCTTGGGGCAACACCTTGGGTTGATATAAGATGGGTTGGAAACGAAAAGGGCGATGCAGGTGTGCCCTGCTATGCAACAATTGATGCGCGCTCTCTTGAGGTTGAAACTTTAGATGAATTAAATCACGGAAAAATCGGCGGAAATCGATTTATTCCGGCAGAAACAGACGTTTCAATAAGGCCGGGCTGGTTCCACCACGATGACCAAAATGACCTTGTACGCTCACCATCAAATTTAATGGAGCTGTACTTTCAGTCGGTTGGCCGTGGCTCTGGGCTGCTGCTTAATATTCCACCAAACAGAAAGGGACAGCTAAGCGATAGTGACAAGCGCGCAATTTTTGAGTTTGACAAAATGCTAAAAAAAGCATTTGAAAAAAATCTTTTAAAAGGGGCTACCCTAAGCGTTAGCTCTGAGATAACGCAAGCGGGCGCTTTGCTTGACGGTGGCTTTTATATGCCAAAGGAAAACGATACTTGTCCTACACTGTGCTTTAAGCTACCAAATCAAGAAAAAATAAATGCACTTGTGCTCTCGGAGGCAATCGAGCTTGGACACAAAATAGTTGGCGCAAGGGTAAGCTGTAAGGAAAACGGCGCTTGGCGCACGCTTTGTGAGGTGGAGGTCGTTGGCTACAAGCAAATAATGCGCTTTGATGCTGTCTATACAGATGAAATTAAAATAGAGCTAACAAAATGCCTTGACACACCCGTGATAAAAGGCGTTGGTGCGTACTTTATTAAAGGTGGCGCACAGACGGAAAAAAGGCTAGTGAAAATCACCCCTGTTTCAACAAAAATAGACGGGGGAGTGGTTGAAATTGACTTGGGAGGCATATTCACCTTTGATTTAATATCTGGAGAAAACCTTGGGGAGCAGGGCTACAAGCTTTACCTATTCAACGGCACAGATTATGACCTTGTCAAGGAAGGAAAAACAAGGGGCTTTTTCAAATGCAAGCTTGATACCCCATCCGATGGTGCATATAGACTAAAAATTGTATTCGAACACGAAATACCAAATTGGGTTACCTTCGAGCTTGAATAACCTCAGCCAAATTGAGAATACAAAGCAAAAGAAAAAGCCGACCATTTGTCGGCTTTTTACTATTATAATTTATATGGAGTTATAGCTAACTGCAACTGCCTTTTTCGTTTCGGCTTCGCCAAGATAAGAAATATTGTTCCCTGCGATTGCATAGCCAGAGCAGTAAACTAAAAGGGCCTTTTGGGCATCGTTTTTAATGCCTGTTACCTTAATATTATAAAGCGAGAATTTGTCAAGATCCATTTTTGAGAAATTGATATTTACAAAATTTTCAATTAATGAGTTTGCGTCCTTGTCAATAATATCGCCATTTGAGTCTGCAAGATATGTACCAACGATAACGCCATAGCTTACATCCTCACCTGTCTTTTCGGTATATACACGAAGAGATTCACTATCAAGTGAATATCCATAAGCAAAGAACGAGCCACCAGTAGCCTCCTCTTTAGAGTAGCCGAGAATTTTTATAATAGGAGCATATTCCTTAGCCACATCGGTATAACCACAGCTTGCACATGTTTTTTGGTCGTACATTTTGCTTGTGAAGCCGAAGAAATCAAATTCGAAGCTTGCTGTGTCAACGTCGCTACAACCACCGCAGTTGCTTGTTCCATAAACAATGGTTTTTGTTTCATAGCCTGAGAATTCAACATTTTTTAAGTTTGCTAAATGCTGTTCATATGATACAAAATTTGTAAAGCTTGAAAGCTGAGAAAATCTTGTTGTTAAAGTGGTTGGATCTTTTCCTGCATAAAATACAAGCTTGATGTTGCCACAGTTGCTGAAGAGAGTGTTGGTGTATGCTGAAACATCGCTGTTTGCAAATACTACTGTATTGAGTGTAGATACGCTATTAAAAATATCCTTTTCTGTTGTGGTAAGTGTTGCAGGTAAAATAATACTTGAAATCTTTGTGCCTTGGAAACAGTTGCCCCCAAATGTTGTTACTGCGTTAGACATTTTAACACTTGTAAGACCACAACCTTGGAAAGCCATATAACCTATTGAAGTAACTGAATCGGGAATTATAATAGATTTTATTTTAGAATCGCTTTGGAAAGCATATTGTCCAATAGTCGATACTCCATTGTGAATCACAACAGATTCAAGCGCATAGCAGTTTTGGTACGCGTAATTTCCTATTGAGGTGTATCCACTTGGAACTATAATTGAAGTTGCCTTTTCACATTCACGGAAAGCATTTTCGCCAATATATGTTAGATTTGTACAAGCAGAAAAATCAATTGATGTTGCTGATTTTGCACCATAGAAAGAGTGATTTGATACACCGCTAATTGTTCCGCCTATCTTAACAGCTGAAATAGATGCACATCCTCTAAATGCAGAGCCGCCAAGTGTTTTAAGATTTGGAAGATTTATAGCTCCTGTTAATTTTTTACACTCACGAAAAGCATCACCATCAACAACGGTAACTGTTTCTGGTATCTCAAATGTTACAAGATTAGAGCAGTAATAAAATACATTTCCACCTATCTTTGTAAGTGCGGTTGGATTTGCAAGCTCAACCTTTGTAAGAGCTGTGCATTGATAAAACTCTGCATTGTTAAAGCTTGAAATATTGCCAAGGAATTTAACCTCTTGAAGTCCCTTATAATTTCTAAAAAGATGTTCTGGCACACTGTTAACTGTTGCAGGGAGCTCAACCTTAATAACAGAATTGATATATTCATTGTTGTCTGGCCAGCTTCTGCCTCTTGTTACGCCTGCAACTGTGTAAGTTGTGCCATTGTAGGTAATTGTTTCTGGAATTTTTAGAGTGCCAAGGGCCGTGTCATCTGTTGGATCATTTGCATTAAAGTTTACTGTTGAGCTGCTTGTGATTTCATACTTGATATTATCAACTGTTATGATATCACCGGCAAAAACAGAAATTGCAAAAACACACAAAAGTGCAGAAAGGATAAGCGCGAAAATAAGAACTTTCTTTTTCATAAAATCTCCTTGTATAATAAAAGGGTTTGTACACAATTATTATATAATATACTAAGCACAATTGTCAATACTGAAATTGAATTTTACACTTTACACACGCGCGCGTTTGTGCTATACTCTTAGTGAATGATTTTCGAGGAGGACTTTATGCTATATTCATACAAGGATGCGCCTATTAAGGTTTTTGGAGTGCCTAATATTGAAAAGACTGGCGTTTTTGAAAGAGTGCCAAGCGACGTGCGAAAGAAGCTACCTTCTCTTGAATTTCTTGGAAGGCGCACACCTGGTGCGCGCGTTTGCTTTAAAACTGACGCGCCACGCTTTACCTTAAAAATAGAGCTTGAAAGCGTTTCAGTTGACATAGGCATGTCAATTTACTCCTGCCAAAGCGCGTACGTTTATCTTGGAAAACGGCAAAATTCCAAGCTTTTACGCATTGTAAACCCGCCAAATTATGGCGTTACCTCGTTTGAGGGCGTTATAGAAAAGGGCGAGGGCGTGGACGAAATTACTATTTGGCTACCACGTAATGAGGTTATAAAAAACGTAGAAATTTTAATGGCTGATGAGTATAAAATCTACCCACCAACCGAGTATAAATACAGCGTGCCTGCAATTTATTATGGCTCGTCAATTACTGAATGTGCGCTTGCCTCAAATCCTTGCGCATCATATAATGCATTAATTTCAAGGCATCTTGACCTTGACTATTATAATTTCGGCTTTTCGGGAAGCTGTAAGGGCGAGGACGAAATGGCAGACTACATAAACACGCTTGAATTTTCTCTTTTTGTTTATGATTATGACCATAACGCACCAACGCCTGAGCATCTTGAAAAAACACACGAGAGATTTTTCAAAAAAATCAGAGAGAAAAATCCATTTGTGCCAGTGATTATGATTTCGCGTCCAACTGCCACCTTTGGTGAGGATGAAAAAAGAAGACGCGACATAGTCAAAAAAACATATGAAAATGCACTTAAAAATGGCGATAAAAACGTTTATTTTGTAGATGGCGAGGAATTTTTCAAGGATTTTGAGGATAGAGAGGTGTGCTTTACTGATACAGTGCATCCAACCGACCTTGGATTTTACAAAATGGCAGAAAAAATTGAGCCGGTGATAATAAAGGCGCTGGCAGAAAAATGAACGAGTTGCTTAAAAGAAAGCCAAATAGATTAAAGGACTTTGACTATGGCGCTACTTATTCATATTTTATAACCATTTGCGCAAAGAATAGAGAGAAGATTTTATCAAATATCACCGTAGGGACAGGCGTCCTCGACTGTCCGAAAGTGGAGCTTACCTGTTTTGGCGAAATTGCAGAAAAATACATAAAGCAATTAGATAATTTCTATGAAAGCATTTCTGTAGATTATTATGTTATAATGCCGAATCACATTCATATGTTGATTTCAATTTATGATGAAAGCGGACAGTCGGGGACGCCTGTCCCTACAAGGCAAAGCACCGCTTTATCAAGATTTGTTTCCACATTTAAAAGATTTTGCAATAAGGAGCTTGGCTTTAACCCTTGGCAAGGTCGGTTTCACGACCACATAATAAGAAACAAAGAGGACTATGAAGAGGTGTCAAAATACATTTATAATAACCCTTTAAACTGGGAAGCGGATGAGCTTTACTAAGGAGAAAAAATGGCAAAGGTAAAAGGTAAGGTAAGGGCAATTGCTTGGCTCTTATCGCTTGTATATTTTGCAAGCTACATAATGCGAATAAACTTTACAGTCTTGATTGTAAAGGTGTGTGGCGAGCTTGGGCGCGAAAAAAGCGAGCTTGCAATAATAGTTACCGCGCTTACAATTACGTATGGTCTTGGGCAGATAATTTGTGGCATTGTGGGCGATAAAATAAAGCCTAAAACAATGATTTTATCTGGAATAGTGCTTGCTGCTGTATGCAACATATCATTTATATTTACAAGCAATATAATTTTAATGACCGTAATTTGGGGCATAAACGGCCTTGCGCACGCAATGTTTTGGCCACCTATTGTAAGGCTGATGGCACAAAGCCTTACTGAGGCTGAGTATTCATACGCATCAGTTAGGGTAACGTGGGGCTCATCCCTTGCGACGATTCTACTCTATCTTTTGTGCCCTGTGCTACTCTTATTTATGAGCTGGCGACACATAATGCTCCTTTGCGCTGTGCTTGGGCTAATTATAATGGTTGCCTGGGTGATTTTGGCACCTAAGCTTTTTGAAAAAACGCCAAATATCAACACTCCTTTGCCAAAATCTAACGAGAAAAATAAAAAAGAGGGTGTGCCTCTACCGAAATACGTAATACTTCCACTTGCGCTTATTATGCTTGGCATAGTAATTCAAGGCTCACTTCGTGACGGGGTTACAACCTGGATGCCTTCTTACCTAAACGAGGTATTTAACCTTGGCGAGGAGTTTTCAATCTTCATTACAGTAATTTTAGCAATCTTCAGTATGATTAGCTTTACGGTGTTTGACTTTATAAACCGTCGCTTCTTTAAGGACGAGGTTTTAACCGCAAGTGTTATATTTACCATAGCCGCAGTATGTGGCGTGGCACTGTATCTAACAAATATTTTCGGAATAGCAACGCTTTCAATTCTGTTTATGTCGCTTTTGGTTGCTTGTATGCACGGCACCAACCTAATGCTGATTGCAATAGCGCCAAAGCGCTTTAAAAATACAGGCAAGGTATCAACCTATTCGGGAATTATGAACGCGTGCACGTACGTTGGCGCATCAATTTCAATATACGGCTTCTCTGCACTTAGCGATTGGGGCGCGACAATATTAATTTGGGCATTTATTTCAATTTTAGCAACGATAATTTGTCTCTTTGCAGTTAAGAGATGGCGCAAATTTAGAAAAGAATACGATGAAAAGGATGAATAAAAATGGACACAAAAGAAATTCTTAAAAAAATGACACTTGATGATAAAATTTATCACCTTGTGCAAATGACAACAATGACCTATCTTAAGGCTGACGGCACGGATATCGTAACTGGGCCAAACAGCACAATGAAGCTTGATAAGGAGTATATCTACGACGTAGGTACGCTTTTAAACCTTGTTGGCGCACAAACAATGATTGACGCGCAAACAAACTTCTTAAATCACAGCAAAAAGAAAATCCCACCTATTTTTATGCAGGACGTAATCCACGGACATCGTACTCTTTACCCTGTCAACTTAGGTATTGCCGCATCCTTTGATAGACAGCTTGCGCACGACGTTGCAAAAATGGCGGCATATGAGGCAAGCCTTGACGGTGTTAGCGTTGCGTTTGCACCAATGGTTGACCTTGTGCGTGACCCTCGTTGGGGACGCGTTATGGAGTCAAGCGGTGAGGACCCATACCTAAACTCAGAAATGGCATATGCAACCGTTAAGGGCTTCCAAGGTGATATGGGACCACATAATGTAGCTGCCTGTGTAAAGCACTACGCTGCTTATGGTGCAGCCGAGGCAGGACGTGACTATAATACCGTTGATATGAGTGAGCGTACGCTTCGCCAGTTCTATCTCCCACCATATAAGGGTGCTGTTGATGCTGGTGTAAAGATGGTTATGACAGCATTTAATATTGTTGACGGTGTGCCTTGCTCTGCTAACAAGCACCTAATCAAGGAAATTCTTCGTGAGGAATGGGGCTTTAACGGCGTAGTTATCAGTGACTATAGCGCATATGAGGAAATGAGAGACCACGGCTACTGCGCTGACCGTAAGGAATGTGCATATCTTGCTATGGACGCAACCTCTGATATTGAAATGATGTCACCTTGCTATGCAAACCACCTAAAGGAGTTAGTTAGCGAGGGCAAAATTACAGAGGAGCAAATTGACAAGGCTGTTTTGCGTATACTTGACTTGAAAAACGACCTTGGTGTGCTCGACAACCCATATCGCTCCGTTAACTTAGAGGAGTCTAAGCGCGTTCAGGTTGGTCCTGAGCACAGGGCAATTGCCAGATACGCAGCTGAGCAAAGTGCAGTTTTACTTAAAAATGATGGCATTTTGCCTCTTAGCAAGGATATAAAGAGCGTGGCTGTAATAGGTCCAAATGCTAATACAGGCGCTATCCACGGCAACTGGCCTTGTGGTGGTAAGATAGAAGAAACAATTACAGTTTTAGAGGGTGTAAAAAATATCGTCGGTGACAGAGTGTCTTACGCTAAGGGCTGTAATATTGAATATGATTCAACTGATGAATCTATGATTGATGAGGCTGTAGAGCTTGCATCTCGTGTTGATGCAGTTATTCTCTGCTTGGGTGAGCATCAAGACTACTCAGGAGAGGGCGACAGCCGTACATATATTGATATTCCAGATGTACAATACAAGCTACTTGACAAAATCTTAGAGGTAAACAAAAATACTGCCGTTGCACTTCTTGCAGGTAGACCTCTCACAATTTCAAGGCTTGATGAAAAAGCACCAGCAATTCTTGATATGTGGATGCCCGGTACTGAGGGTGGTAACGCGTGTGCTAACCTTATCTTTGGTAACGCAGTTCCATCTGGTAAGATTACAATGACCTTCCCACGCGTGCTTGGTCAGGTGCCAATTTACTATAACGCATATATGACAGGCAGACCAAAACTTGAGGAAGACGACTTCAACCGTGTGCGCTTTACCTCATCCTATCTTGATATGGCAAATAGCCCACTTTACCCATTTGGCTATGGTCTAAGCTATACTGATTTTGAGTATAGCGACTTCAAGCTAAGCGCTGACACAATGCAAAGGGGAGATGTCCTTACTGCATCAGTTAAGGTTAAAAACACGGGTAAATACAAGGCAAAAGAGGTTGTACAGCTTTACATTCGTGACCTTGTTGGCTCAGTTGTGCGCCCAGTTAAGGAGCTTAAGGGCTGGGAAAAGATAGAGCTTGATATAGGTGAAGAAAAGGAAGTTAAGTTTGAAATCAACGAGGAGATGCTTAAGTTCTGGACAAAGGATATGAAGTTTGAGGCTGAAAACGGCACCTTTGATGTCTTTATCGGAAAGAACTCCGCTTGCCACAAATTCGCAAGCTTTGAGCTAAAATAAAAAGAAAAACGGACACTTCAAAAATGAAGTGTCCGTTTTTTGCTATTCATTATAATCCGATATGAATTGATTAATTATTCTTTTTCTTCTTACTTTTTTTATTATAGTTGATGCTATAAAGCATGCTAATGTAAGAAATGAAAGAGAAAGGAAAACGATTAGCGCAAGCCACGGAAAGGATGGCACAAACATCGTATTTTCATCGCTATATTTTAAATCGTTATAGTATATAGAAAATTCAACAATTAACCAAATTAAAGATATATCAGTGACAACGCCTAATAAGGATAGTACCAATCCGTGTATAAATTGATATATAGACCATATAGGCTTTACAGCAACGGATAGAGAGTCTATAACGAGGGCGCTTTCCTTGTCAAGGCCGTCCTTGCGGGCACGCAAAGCAACAGTTCTACAATTAATATTATAATTATTAATCCAATCTGACAGGCTTATAATGCAAAAGCTTTTTATAAGCGAAAGCACATATGCATAGCCAATTGTAAATATTAAAAAAGCCAAAAAAATGCAAGCATATATAATAATAGTATAATCTAAGACGTAGCTATAATCGGCTTCGTTTAGATATACACCAAACAAGCTAAACATACAGGTTAGAAAATTGCCTATATAAAACACTAAGGTGGTAACAATAAATACAACGGTTAAAGCCTTATGTGCTTTCCCTATTTTCTTTTCTTGCTTCCAAAACTTTATTATTTGATTTGCAGATTTAAAGCTTGTTTGCGGATCAAGATATTCATATGCATCATTATATCCATACATAAGATTTCTCCTTAACGGTCAAGCGTGGTTTTGATAGAAATTGTTCCTTGCCTTCTTTTTAAGGCCTGCGCCTGCAATAGCTTTTGGAATATTAAATATCAATATGAGAATTATAAAAATTATAACGGCAATAAAGGCGCAAGGGAAAAGGAGGATGTAGCCCTCTTCAGCGGAAGTGAAAAGCCCCGATTCAATAAGCGGAATGGATATTATATACGAAAGAAACGACAACACTGCAAGCCACACGCCAAAGAATTGGAAGCATAGCGGATAGAATATAGTCGCTAAAATATTACTTGTGTTTAATTTCTTTTCTTTTTCAGGATGCTCTATTATATAGGTCGCCAGTATCAATGCTTTGTCAGGCTCGGCTCTTTCATTTTTTACTATGGCTCTACAGTTGACATTGTTTTTTGTTATCCAAGCGCGAAGCTCTTTTAAAGAAATGAGTTCAAAAATGCTTCCGGGAATAAATAAAGCGCTTGTCAGCCACATAAATAAAAGAGATAATGCAATTAAGGCAATGGTGATAAATGAGTATTCCTCGTCGTACAAGGTGAAAAAGCTTATTGCCCATATGCCAATGCTAAGTAACAGTGAAAGCATTACTGGAAAAATAGAAGCAATCCTAAGCTTATTATACAAACAGCTTTTGTTAAATGCTGACAATGCTTCATCGGCTGTTTTATACGAAGGGACGCTTGCCTTTCCTTGCTCATTCTCTGTTGATTCTGTGTTGAACGCTTGATTTTCCTTATCGTTATGCGATATAGGCGTTGCATCCGTACTAATTTCGTATGCTGTTCCGCACCATGAGCAAAATCTTCCTTCGCCTATTTCTTTTCCACAATTTCTACAAAACATAATAATTACTCCTGATTTCTATTTTAGTAATAGTAGTACAACCCATTCATCATACTGGTTCCTGTTTCAATCATTTATATTATCATAGGCAAAATTACTGTGAAATAAAATGCTGAATAAACAATGCAGATTGGAATTGATAAAGTTGATAGGATAAGCCCTGCAGTTGCCTTGCCCTTGGGTTGACCACTCTTAGTAAGTGCTACGATAGAAAGAATAAATCCTATAATCCCAAATATTGCGCCCAAAACACCACTCGTGCAAGCGATAATTCCCATCACCATACCACCAACGCCGTTGCCTTTGTTAATAGAAGGGGCTTGATTTCCCGAGCTACTGCGTTGATAGCCTTGGCTTTCATCTCGGTAGCTATAGGTTGGAACATTGAAGTTTTGGGTAGGCATACCACACTCAGGACATTGCTTTAAATTGTCGCGTATTTGACGACCACAGTGATTACAGATCATAAAAATACTCCTTGACTAATCAAAATGTTTATATTTATATTATAATCTATTCAAAATAGATATGTCAACACTTTTTAATGAAATAATTAGTTATTATTAATGCTTGTGTATAGTACAATTATAAAAGAAGGAGGGATTGAAATGGAAAAGGAAGCCTTTATAAGGCGCTTGGTTGAATTAAGAATGAACAAGGGCGCCTCAGCCAGAGATATGAGCTTGTCTCTTGGGCAAAGCCCAAGCTATATAAACAATATAGAAAATGGTGTGAATCTCCCTTCAATGACTGTCTTTTTTTATATTTGTGAGTATTTTAAAATTACACCAAAGGAATTTTTTGACATAGATGACAAAAACCCTCAAAAAACCAAGGAGCTAATAAGCGCCACCAAGGGAATGAAAAACGAAGAGCTTGAGCTTTTAATATCGGTCGCAAAGGGACTAAAAAAATAAAGAAAACGGACACACCTGTGTCCGTTTTTTGATTTTTATACCGATGTTTTGTCTAAAAGCTCTTTTATTTTTGGGGATTTGTCCTTTGCGTACATTTCAAGCGCTGAGTAGCTTTTTTTGTTTATGGCGAGTTGAATTTTTTCTCCTTTGGAATTGTAAATATGTATATACGAATTAAGGACAATATATCTATTGCTAATAGAGATGGCGCTACGGCGCCATTTAACCTTGGTTTCCTTTAATTCTACAAGGTCAACATCCTCCCACTTAATTTCCAGCTTCCTTGTGCTAATTTTATTTTCATCCATTTTAATAGTATAAAACGCGCGATGATAAATTCCATAAAAAATAAAGAAAAATGCTATGCAAGGAAACTCACCAAAAATAAGGAAAAGAATGGGGCTGTCAGAAAAGAAAACAGGGATTAGAAAAAATATTCTAAAGGCGCAAACAAATATTAAGGTATAAATAAACAGCTGCTTGTGCGCCATCATTTTAATTTCATTTGATTGCTTCACTGTCATATTATATTTTTGGATTAAGAGCTTTTTTGATTACAGCCTTTTCAATTACTGCAAGCACTCCGCCGAGTATGGCAGGGATTGCAACGGAAAGCACTAATTTGAACACGCATTCCAAGAGGAAAATCATAAGTCCTAACTGTATTCCTTCACCATATGATAAGGAAATAAGGTAAGCGTACAAGGGCCAAAGTGCGGCTTGACAAAATGCGATAAAAAACCAAATTAGCGTTGGCACTAAAAACGCGCAATGCAATTTAAAGCATTTTTTGCTTTTTGCAAAGTGGCAGGCGTTTACGAGAAATGAAAGGCTTTCGCTTGCGGTCAAATCAAGTCCGTGCTTTTCGCAAAACGGCTTTGCGCTGAATATAAGCGTAAATTCATTATAAATAACAAACGGAAATGCAACGCACGCCAATATAAGCGAAATTGCCGAGGATACGAGTGACAGTATTAAAACGTTGTCGCTGTTTGCGGTGATGAAAAGAATAATCACCTCTGCAATTAGCGATAAAGCAATTGAAACGCAAAACGAAATCAAAAGAACCGCGCTTATTTTGTTGAACGGAGCAACAAGTCTGCCTGCCTTGGTTTCAGTCCTCCATTTTCTGTAAGCAACAACAGGGTCGTTTAAATCCTCACCTTGCATATCGTCAAACGACTTTTTTTCAGCATTAACAGGCTCACATATAGCGCCACAGCCCGGACACATATCGTTGGTCACGGTGCAACCGCATTTGTCACAAATAACTGTTTTCATAATGTTAATCCTTCTTTGATAGGTGGATTTTTTTTGTGTAAATTTATATTTATCTTTGTACTCTACCGCTTCCGCCGCCCTTGATAAGACCCTCAACCTCTTTTACGCTGACTAAGTTATAGTCACCGATGATTGTGTGCTTTAGGCAGGATGCAGCAACTGCAAATTCAATTACGTCTTGGCTGGACTTCTGCATAAGTGAAGCGTAGATAAGTCCGCCACCAAATGAGTCGCCACCGCCAACACGGTCAACGATGTGAATGTTGTAGGAGCGTGAGAAGTAGTATTCATTCTCCGTCTTGTCATAAAGCATAGCAGCCCAAATGTTGTCATTTGCTGAAATGCTTGTTCTAAGTGTGATTGCAACACGCTTAAAGCCAAAGCGTTCTGAAAGCTGGCTTGCAACGCTCTTATATCCCTCGTGGTTAACAACGCCAGCATCAACGTCGGTGTTTTCAGCCTTGATGCCGAATACCTTTTCAGCATCCTCTTCGTTTGCAATGCAAACGTCAACAAGCTTCATAAGCTCGCCCATTACACGGCCAGCCTCCTCAGTTGACCAGAGGTTTTTACGATAGTTAAGGTCACAGCTTGTGGTAATGCCCTTCTTACGGCATACCTTAAGTGCGTCCATGCAAATTTCAGGAAGCTCACCACCGAGTGCTGGAGTAATTCCTGTAAAGTGGAACCAGTTAGCGCCGTCAAGGATTTTCTCCCAGTCAAAGTCGCTTCTCTTTGCAAGAGCAATGGCAGAATAAGCACGGTCATAAATAACCTTTGATGGTCTTTGTGATGCGCCTGTTTCAAGGTAGTAAATACCAACTCTATCGCCACCTCTTACAATATCGCTTGTGTCAACACCATAGCGACGAAGTGAGTTTACTGCGCTTTGACCGATTTCGTGGCTTGGGAGCTTTGTAACATAGGAAGCATCAATGCCATAGTTAGCAAGTGATACAGCAACGTTAGCCTCACCACCACCGTATGTAGCGCCGAATGTATCTGTTTGAATAAATCTTGTGTAGCCAGCTGGATTAAGTCTAAGCATAATCTCGCCAAAGCAAACCGTTTTCATAATATAAACCTCGTATAATAAAATTTGTCAATAAAATTATATAACAATTAAAACCTTTAGTCAAGGCTTTGGTTGTATTTTTCGTAATAAAAGCCTTCCCCTTGAGGGGAAGGTGTCATCCTTTGATGACGGATGAGGTGTTGATATGCTTTAATATGTCTTTGCAAGCATGCCTTCCCCTTGAGGGGAAGGTGTCATCCTTTGGTGACGGATGAGGTGTTAATGTGCTTTAAAATGTCTTTGCAAACATGCCTTCCCCTTGAGGGGAAGGTGTCATCCTTTGATGACGGATGAGGTGTTAATGTGTTTTAAAATGTCTTTGCAAACACCATCAAAGTTCTTATCAATATCATAATTTGAATAACGCAGAACCTTAAGACCAAGGCTACTTAAGAAAGCATCTCTTTCTTTGTCTTTAATTTGCGCTTTTTCTTCGTAGTGCTGTGAGCCATCAAGCTCGACAACAATTTTTGCACTTGCGCAATAAAAGTCAACAACGTATTTACCGATAACCTTTTGTCTGTTTATAGTAATGGGAAGCTTTTTGAAGAAATCATACCAAAGTCTTTTTTCTTCGAGGGTCATATCTTTCCGAAGGGATTGGGAAATGTTGGTCAAATATTTGTTAGCTTTTCCGTTCATTACACCACCTCATCCACCACTGGGTGGTCCCCCTTCCCCTCAAGGGGAAGGCAGATACTATCTTTTTCGTTCATTACACCACCTCATCCACCACGAGGGTGGTCCCCCTTCCCCTCAAGGGGAAGGCAGATATTAGCTTTTTCGTTCATTACACCACCTCATCCACC
>JAFVWS010000025.1 GCA_017501545.1 Clostridia bacterium
AAAGGGGTGAAAATAAAAAAAGACGAAGTTTTTTTACTTCGTCCTTTTATTAAAATCGTACACAGGGTGACTAATTTTTCAAAAGTAGCCCATAAAGCTCATCACGTGAAGAAACACCAAGCTTATTATATAAATTTCTTGTGTAGGTCTTTATGGTGTTTTCAGAAAGGTGCATGCTTTCGGCAATGTCCTTTCTTTTTTTGTTTTCCAAAATCAGTTTTAAAATTTCGTATTCTCTTTCAGAAAGCGATTCTCCCTCTTTTAAATTAGCAAGTGATTTTTCTACCTTTTCCTCCATTGGCATTGTTGCCACCTGTAGTGTAAGTCCCCTTGACTCTGGTTTGTGCTTTGGCACGTCCTTTATAGGAATATAGTCCTGCATCATCCAAAAGACAAGAAGCAAAAGTAGCTCCGAAATTATATAGGTAACTGACAAAAACTCAAAATCCCAGCTTATAAATTTTTCAAAAATCCAAACTATTAGGTTGCCACAAACTATTCCTGCAATTAAGCCAGCAAACTTTGGCTTGCCTATCTTCTTTTTTGCAACTGACAATATAATAGTCACTATCATTAAAATAAAATAGCTAAGCAAGTAAACAAGATATACTGGGTGAAGTGGGCCATACTCCTTAATTAGCTTTGTTGCCCCGTCAACCACCTCAAGGCTAACGCTTTCATAGTACCAAGGCAAAATGCCAGAGGTGGCGACTATGCCAAACATTATTATGCCAACGGCTAAGCAAATAATTATATATAGCTTTTTGATTTTGAAGCCACAAAGCTTGGCAATGGTAAATAGCATAAACATTGAAAGAAACACGCTACCAAAATATGCAACGTCGTTTCCAAAAATGGCAAACTGAACATTTTTTGCAAGTGAAAGAAGCAAATAGCCAAGGTTGACTATTGACACCGAAATATAAAGCATGGTTAGCCAAAATTGCTTGCTTTTCACCATTATTAAGTAGGCAATTAGCAAGCCTACTGCGAGAAAAAGTGTAACTCCATATGCAACTGTCATAGGCTTACCTCCTATCTTAATATTATATAATATTTTATCATAAATGGTTCCTTATTTCAATACCCTATATATTTAAATATATTTTTTAGGGCGCGCGTGGGCGAGAAAGCCAAAAGCGACAGGAGAAAACACCTCATCCGCCACCTATGGGGCACCTTCGCACAAGGCATACCCACAAGGGTCACCTTTTCAAAGGAGGCAGAGCTTTCAAGTGTCATTCTGGAACGAAACGCAGTGGAGCGATAGAATCTCAATACATAAATAGACTCTATCGCGAAGCTCCAGAGTGACAAATAGAATAACACTACCTGTTACTAATCAAAAAAGAGCCACGTCTGTGGCTCTTTTTATCATTCGGTTAGCATAAGAGGCTTGCTTGTTTCTCTGGTAAGAGCTTTTTCGTAAAGCTCAAGCGCTGATTTAATTAGCTTAGGGTCTGGCTTAAATGCCCGTAGCTTATCAAAGTGAAATTTGGTGTACTCTGACTTGGTTTTTTCGTTGTTTTTTCTGCCGGTGCGCTTAAGGTAAGCTTTATAATCTTTTTCAAACTCTTCCTCGTATTTTTTTGCCTCGGGGGCGTATAAAATTCCCGTGTGGCCTCTTTTTTCGTGGGAGATAAAGGTAAATCTTTCGTTTTCCTTAAATTCCTTATAGAATTTAGCATAGCCAAAGCGATATGGCACGACCTTGTCATCCTTGCTGTGTGTAATCATAATCAAGGCGTTTGTGCTTTTCATACCATTAATAGCGCTGAACTTCGCAACCTGCTTGCCAAACTTTAATTTTTCGTAGAGATCAACGTAGGTCATAAGTCCGTCAGCAAGAGGTCCAAAAACCTTACCGCTGAAGTTTAGCATAACGTCCTCGCTCTCGTTAAAGCCAGCAACAATCACCGCCGCACTTACCTCTGGGTGGACGTTTAAGACGTTACCAACTGAAAACGCGCCCCAGCTATGGCCAAAGAGCATAATTGGGAGGTTTTTGTACTCCTCAATATCAGCAAGATGCTCAATTGCGTAGCTAAGGGAGATTATACCCTGTGGCAAGCCCTTTAGCGTGATGCCTTGGCTATTGTCGTTTCCACGCGTGTCGTAGGTGAAAACGTAGTAACCGTTTGAGGCAAACTCGTTTACAAACGGCATATAGCTATTGTGTCCGCCATGTCCAAGACCGTGAGAAACTATAACCACGCCCTTTTTTTCCTTGCCGTCGTCCTTCCAGTATTTATAGCCAGCAATGCGCGCCCCGTCCTTTTCAAAAAAGTCACTTCTTTCGGTTTTTAGTCCCTCAAACTCGCTTGCCTTAAACTCAAGGCTCTTTTTTGTTTTGTGGCGTCTGCCGTATATGCCCTCATAAATAAGAAGCGTGGAAAGAGGCATAGCGATAAGTGGCATGCCAAAAAGCGTACCAACGCCTGAAAGCACTGCCGCCTTGGCAACCCTGCCCTTTGTCCTTTTTTTCTCTGCAATTACCTCGGGCTTGCTATTATACTCATCCTTTTTAGCTCTTTCAAGCGACTTTTCCTCGTCCTTTTTAGCCTTTTTTATGGATTTTTCGTCCTTCTTTTCTAATTTTTCAGCTTCCTTTGCTTCCTTTTTAACTGTCTTTTTCTCAGTCTTAAGCTCCTTTTTTTCTTCCTTTTCGGTAGCCTTAAGCTCCTTTTTAACCGCCCTTTCAGCGTCCTTTTCAGTAATAATAATGTCCTTTTTGGTTTTCTTCTCGTTACTCATATAAAACCTCGCCATAAGATGCTTTTATATTGTTATTTTACCACATTTTTCTGAAAAAAACAATCATTTTAAGTCCCTTGCCCTCTTTATTTTTATAATTATTGCAAAAGCGCACGTTTAATGATAAAATGTAATTAGAAACGGAGGGGCTTTATATGATTTACAAAAATTTTAAGGAGCTTAAATTGTCAGCCCTTGGCTTTGGCACAATGCGCTTGCCAACCATAGACGGCGACAACGCAAAAATTGACCAAGAGAGGGTAAATGCGCTTTTTGACTATGCAATTTCCAAGGGCGTAAACTATTTTGACACTGCCTGGGGCTACCATATGGGGCAAAGTGAAATTGCCGTTGGCAAGGCGCTTAGTCGCCACCCAAGAAAGAGCTACTTCCTTGCCACAAAATTCCCTGGTTACGATGTGAATAATATGGGCAAGGCACCAGAGATTTTTGAGCGTCAGCTTGAAAAATGTGGGGTGACGTGGTTCGATTTCTACCTTGTGCACAACGTTTGCGAGGCAAATATAGAATATTATCTTGACCCAAAATATAAAACCGTTGAATACCTTTTAGAGGAGAAAAAGAGGGGCAGAATTAAGCACCTTGGCTTTTCCACCCACGCTGATTTTGACAACTTCAAGCGCTTTACTGATAAGTATGGTGAGCATATGGAGTTTTGCCAAATTCAGCTAAACTACCTCGACTATGAGTTTCAAGATGCTAAGCGTAAAATTGAATATCTAAGAAAGCTTAATATCCCTGTTTGGGTTATGGAGCCGGTGAGAGGTGGACGTCTTGCTAAGCTAAGCGAAAGCGAAGCGTGCGAGCTTAAGAAAATAAGAGAAAACGAAAGCGCCCCGGCACTTGCCTTTAGGTTTGTGCAGTCAATTCCCGAGGTGGTCGTGACTCTTTCTGGTATGTCCGACGAGGCGCAGGTTAAGGAAAACATAAAAACCTTTGAAAAGGAAGCGCCACTAAATAGCGACGAGATGCAAAAAATCCTCGCTCTTGGCAAAAAAATGACCGAGTGCGTCCCTTGCACGTCGTGTCGTTACTGCACGGAATACTGCCCACAGGGGCTTGATATACCAAAGCTAATCTCGCTTTATAACGAGCAGGTTTTCTCGGGTGGTGGCTTTATTGTGTCGATGAATTTAAATTCCTTGCCCGAGGACAAGCGCCCAAGCGCGTGCATAGGCTGTGGCGCGTGCCAAGCCGTGTGCCCACAAGGAATAAAAATCCCAGAAATAATGAGCGATTTTGTTGCGAGGAGAAAATAAACCAATATATGATTGAGGGGTAAAGATGAAAAAAATCATATCGTTAATTTTAGTTTTTGTAACAATGCTGTGTCTTGCTTCTTGCAAAGGCAACATAGATACATCCAGCAAAAACAGCACGTCGACAAACACTGACACATCATTAGAAAATTCAAATGACAAGCTTGATACAACAGATGAGCCTTCGGTAAAGAATATCGAACTAAATACTACAAGTACGAATGAAAAATATTATTCTACACTTCAAGCAGGAAGCTATTTAGGAACAGATTTGCCAAATGATATTGGATGCTATTACAAAGAAATAACGTCATTTGACGATTTTAGTGCACTTGTTGAGCACCCGAATGTAATTGATGAGGCAATATTTCAAGATAACTTCATTTTAGTTATAAAGCGTGTCACTGGAGGGTATTTTTCCGACATCGGATTTAAAAATTATGATTTCCATCTAAAGGAAATAGAGTTAGACAGCTTTCCTATTTCAGAAGGAACAGATGATGTAAAAACCAAGTTTGACTACATAATTCTTTCAAAATACAAGGCTCAAATGGACGAGGACAACTGCAAGTTAGGAGATTTAACCATTAAAGAGAGTATTAAAAATTATTATGGGATTTCTTCCATGCAGAAAGCTATAAACAATGAAGCCAAATTAGGACTATTCTTTAAGGATTTAGAGTCGGCAAACGTCTATCTGGCGAGCAAAGGATATAATGAAATAATCAATTACGGCTTAAATGATACAAGTATTTTGTTGCTATGCGTTAATTTTCAGCTTGAAGGCTACGAATCGTCCGAAAAAAGCTGTTATTTAGGATTTAAAGATTTCAACACAAATGGTAACGATATATATATCACTCTTGAAAGAAGCATTGTAAATACTGATTATGGCAACAAAAATGAAAATGAAATTTTATGCATTTCAATACCTAACAGCTTAATATGCAACACAATAGTTGAAAATCCAAGCATACATATATTAGTGCAAGACAATATAATTGAGCTGATTGACAATTAAATTAAAAGCCCCTTGGCTGACCAAGGGGCTTTTTTATTAACCTAATAGCTCATCAAAGAATGCAGAAAACTCATTTTCCTTACCGGTAATGGTTGTGCCATTTGCGGTAATTGAGCCCTCGGAGGAGCCAGTCATAATGTCGTTTGTTTCAAGCTTGACAATTTCAATTGTCGGTGTTACGTATTTCATTTTACCCTCCTCCTTATTCAGCGATATTCTCTACTGGAATGTAGATTTTAAAGTTTTCGTGTATTGTTTCGGCTGTGTAATCAGCACTTGTTAGTGCAGAGCCATTAGTTTTTGAGATATTAAAGCCCTTTTGCGTATGTGTGCCCCACCAGCTTTCGTCAGCTGTTACGTAGGTTGTAGTTACGTTGCCAGGTCTTGTGCCTGTGTAGGCCCAGCCCTCAGGACGATATTGCCAGCCACTGTTTACCCAAATTACTGCGCCTATTGGCAGGTCACTCTTTGTAAATATCTTTGTTGCAAAGAACTTTGCAGGGGTGCCTGATGTGCCACTCTCGTAAATTTCAGCGCCCTTGTTTGAGGAATAGTAGTATGCGTTCTTTTGATAGCCCATAGCGCTAGCGCTTAAGGCTCTATACTCCTTACCGTTGATTACTACAACCTCGCTATCGCAATCACTTGACTTTACGTAAACGGTTGTGTCATCAACCTCTGGGGTGTCTGGGTCAACGCTTGGCGTATCCGGGTCAATTTCTGGCTCGTCAACGTCTGGTGCTACCTCGGCAGGCACTATAATTTTAAAGATAGTGCTTGCAACCTCGTCGGTTGAAAGTGTAATTGCAACGTTATTACTTGTTGTGTGTGCAACCTGTGAAATATTAAACGCCCTTTCAGTGTATGAGCCCCACCAGTCCTCGTCAATTACAATACGTAGTGTGGTTACGTTACCTGGTCTTGTGCCTGTGTAGGTCCAGCCCTCAGGACGGTATTGCCAGCCACTTGCAATTTCAATAATTGAGCCAGCCGGTAATTCCTCACGTGTGAACTTCTTTGTTGCCATAAAGCCTCTTGCAAAGGAATTGTCTGTTGCCTCCCAAGAGCCCGTGCCCGATGTGTTATAGAAGCTTGCAAAGGTAAGTCCCATTTGAGTTGCTGTTAACTGTACGTAGCCCTCTGGAATTACACCAACGTTTTCTGAGTCGTCGCCACCTGTGCCACCCTGTGTTGTTGGGTAGGATGAGTTGGTTACTGCGTATGGTGTATTAATTGCGTTATTTACGCTTTCAATAATTGCCTTTAATTCATAGCTGTCAACGTCGTCTGGACGAGTTACAGAGTTATCAATTGAAAGTCCTGTAAGTGCCTTAACAAACGTCATTGATGCAATATATCTACCAATTCCATATGAAAGGTGGTAGCCATCACGAGTCGTGTCACCGATAAATGACGTTCTTACGTTTTGAACTGCAGTTCCTGATGGAATTACAATTTCAATTTTGTCATTTGTTAAAATCTTTGTATTAACCGCATTAACTATTGCATTGTACATAGTCATTTGGTCATTGTTGTATTTAGGGAAGTCAGCGTGTCCGGAGCCTACCTTGTAAGCCCAAGTCATATGCCAAGCAAGACGTGCGCTTGGATTTAATGGCTCAACTATATTAATTAGGTCAACCAAATCATCGTACGTATCAGCAATTCCACTATATCCGCTTGCCTGCTGGAATGTGATAAAGTCCCAGTCGTCGCTTTCAACAGCGAATTGAATAGACTTGTTGCCCTGTGCCACCCATGAGCCGGCTGTATTTATCTTGTAATCATATGCGCTATTACCACTTTTTGCATTTGCAAGGTGAGTTGCAAGAGTACATCCACCGATATATAGCTTACCAACGGTTATCTTTTCAATACCTGCGTCAGTTGCAACCTGATATACGTATTCTAATGCATCATCTGAGAAGCTGTTGCCAATAGCAAGAATCTTTAATTCACCATCGTCATCCCAGTTTTGCTTAACTGCTGAGTAGTCAGGTGATGGTGGAATAACGATGTCGTCCTCCTCATCTTCACCTGTGTCACCACCAGTTGTACCTCCGCCAGTTTCACCACCGGTTGTGCCTCCGCCAGTTTCACCACCAGTTGTGCCTCCGCCAGTCTCACCACCAGTTGTATCGTCCTCGGTTGTGTCCTCTGTTAAATCAACTGGTACAAAAACCTTAAATATTTCTAAAATATCATCGGCAGTGTATTGACCATTAATTTTTGAAATTTTACCTACGTCATTAGTTGCGCTTGTGCTTTCATAATAGCTGATATTAAAGCCAACGGTTGTATATGTTCCGTTCTCGTCAAGGTCAGCCCACCAGCTATCATCTATCGTCACATACTCAGTCTTAATTGTATCTGGTCTTTTGAAAGTGCCTGAGTGGAACTTATGTGGACGATATTGCCACTCATTTTTTTCAAGATAGATTATTGTTCCGTTTGGCAAATCCTCACTTGTAAGTCCTTTAGTTGCCCAGAACTTTTTAGCCGTATCATCACCAGAGTAGCTTTGTCTATTGTTCCAGTATGCGCCCTCAACCAAGCCAAGCTCAGTGGCGGTCATTTCGTGATATCTTTGACCCTTGATTACCTTATATTTACTTAGGCTTGTTGTGTCCTTTTCGGGTACGCTTTTAACCTCGTTATAGGTCTTTTTGCCACAATTTACCTTTTCAGCGCAGTTGTCAATATATGTGTTTCTGCCACCTGCGTTTATGTATAGCGCGCAAATAACGCCAGAGCTATCCTTATTCGAATCTGGAATAGCTTTTACGCTAACCTTTATAATGCTATATTCGCTATTTGTGTAGTCTTGGCTTTTTACCTTGTCACTAATAGGGTTAGCCTCACTATCAAGTGGGTTTTTGTCACCAATTGTGTCACTTAGCGCAACAACTGCACCAAATTTCACCGTCTCACCCGATAATTCCTCGTATCTTTTGAGGGCATCTCTATTTACGCCGTAGCTTTGCATCACGCCACTATCCGAGTATGAATAGCCAAGAGTAATAAAGATTTTAGGTATTACCTCTGTGTTGGTCGCACCACAGGCTTCGCATTTTGCGCTTGCTGTAACGTCACCAAGGAAGCCGTCTGTGCCGAGGTCAACAGTCCACTTATAGCTATGGTCACATTCGCTATCCTGTGCGCTTACAACAGCTGTAAATGCAAATAGCAAAAGAACACATACTAAAAGTGAAATTATAAGCTTTCTTTTCATTGCTTCTCTCCTTATTTATTGCGCTAAAATGCGCGTATATAATCAGTATATCACTAAGATTTGGTATATTCAATTCGCACATTATACAATTTTTGACTATTATATTTTACCATTTTAACCAAAAACAAGTCCATTTCTTGAAAATCGCTTATCCATATGGTAGAATTTATACGAGGTGATATTATGAAATTAAATGAGATAAACATACGCGACCCCTTTATTTTAGTTGAGGGTGGAAAATACTATATGTATGGCACACGCGCGAGGTACACGTGGGGTGATACTGGCACAAAATACAACTACGGCTTTGACGTTTACGTAAGCTGTGACCTTGAAAACTGGAGTGAGCCAAAAAGCATTTTTGAATACTATGATGGCTTTTTAGGCACACGTGATTTTTGGGCGCCCGAGGTACATAAATACAACGGAAAATTTTATATGTTTGCCACCTTTAAGCGTGAAAATGCGACACGTGGTACGGCAATTTTGGAGTCAAGCACCCCAGACGGCACCTTCAAATTGCACTCAGACGGGCTTATCACCCCTGATGACTGGTCGTCACTTGACGGCACGTTTTACCTTGAGGGCGATACCCCTTATATGGTATTTTGCCACGAGTGGACACAAGTAAATAATGGCACAGTTTGCGCAGTAGAATTATCAAAGGATTTGAAGCGTGCAGTAGGCGCACCAAGGCTTTTATGGTCAGCGGGTGATGCCAGTTGGCGACACGATATAAGAGGCTATGGTGCTTATGTAACCGACGGGCCATTTTTGCTAAAGCGTGGGGGTAAGCTGATTTCCATTTGGTCAAGCTTTTATAAGGGTGAATACTGTGAGGCAATTGCAAGAAGCGACAATGGAAAAATAGACGGCAACTGGTCAATTGATAATAAGCTTGTTTTCGAGAAAAATGGTGGGCACGGTATGGTCTTTAAGGACCTACAAGGCAACGATTGCTTTATTTACCACACGCCTAATGAAACACCAAACGAGCGCCCAGCAATTATGAAAATCGACCTTGATTCTTGGTTTGGGAATAACACCCTGTCATTCTGGAACGAAACGTAGTGGAGTGATAGAATCTCAAGGAGAAAACACATATAATGTATTACGTTTATATACTTACAAACAAGACAAAAACCGTTTTATATACAGGTGTGACTAACAATTTACAGCGCCGAATATATGAGCATAAAAACAAGCTGATTGATGGATTTACCAAAAGGTATAACGTTGATTGCTTGGTATATTATGAAGCTACGCCAGATGTAAAAAGTGCAATTATGCGAGAAAAACAAATTAAGAATTTGTTGCGCTCAAAAAAAGAGGATTTAATCAACAAGGTCAATCCCAACTGGGATGATTTAATGATATGAGATCCTATCGCTGGCGCTCCAGGATGACAGGCTGAAAATTTTTACTGTCATTCTGGAACGGAGCATGGCGAAGTGATAGAATCTTTAATTAGTAGATTCTATACGACTCGCTTTCCCTCGCTTGCATAAATTCTACTAACGAAATTAAAATTTCGAGTGTCATTCTGGAACGAAACGTAGTGGAGTGATAGAATCTCTAATTCCTAGATCCTATACGACTCGCTTCACTCGCTTGCATAATTCCCACTAACGAAAACAAGTTTTCGAGTGTCATTATCGCTGGCGCTCCAGGATGACAGGCTGAAAATTTCGAGTGTCATTCTGGAACGAAGCATGGCGAAGTGATAGAATCTTTAATTAGTAGATCCTATACGACTCGCTTGCATAATTCCCACTAACGAAAACAAGTTTTCGAGTGTCATTATCGCTGGCGCTCCAGGATGACAAAAAGAAAAATAGACCTTGATTCTTGGTTTGCAAACAAATAAAAAAGAGCCACATATATGGCTCTTTTTTTAATTTTAGCTATTTACAACTGGAAGCTTGTCATAGGTTATCGGCACTGCCACATCGGTTGTGGTGTTACCTATATAGTAAATCGAGCTGTCCTCAATTATGTAAGCACTACAGTAGAATTGCATTTCAACGTCATCATCACCAATTCCGTGCATTATCAAATCATATCTATTTAGATTTTGGTAATTTGTATCTGTAAAATCAGTGATTATGTAGTTTGAAAGCTTTGATGTGCCGTTGGCATTTAGAATTTGGTTGTCATCGCTCTCTACGCTTCCAATAATAAATCCAAATTGAATGTTTGCATCTGGATTGTGTGCAATATAGTCGCTGTATGATTGCTCATTTAGTGAAATTCCAAACGTAAAGCTCTTACCTGTACCATAGTTTGCGTATGAATAGCCCTTGTTTGTGAAGATTGCTGTTGCAATTGTTTCTTTGATTACGTTTTCATTGCATCTTTGGCATGTTGTTGCAATAACGTAGTCTGTTAGGTATTCAGCGCCAAGAAACTTCTCTTGCTCTGCGCCATGTCTATGCTCGTCATTATAGAATGCCTTGCACGCGCTATAACCGTAAACAAGGTGGTAGCCACTTGGCGCTGTTGTATCTGCGTCATACTCCTTTGCGGAAACTAACTCAGCATTATAGAATTTCGAGCTGTTTGGTATGTGACCGGGTGCATTTTCCTCAGTATATGTTTTGAGTGCCAATTGAAGTGCGGCTGCCTGTTCCATTGTGCCTGTAAAAATTAATGTAACGTTATCAGCGGAGTCAGCTGAATTTGAATATCCAAGAATATGGTCGCCTATGCTTTCTACTGAAGCAGGAATATATACTCTTTCAAGTGCATGAAGATATGCAAGGGTTCCGTCACTTAATTTTGTAAGGCTGTTACCAAATCTAATCTCTTTAAGCGCTGTGCAACTGGAAAAGTTGCCTGCTGCAAGGGTTGTCATACTATTAGGGAATACTATTTTTTCTAACGAAGAGCATGCAGCAAAGTTGTTGCCGCCTGAAATACTTTCAAGTCCCTCTGAGAAGGTTATTTGCTTCAAAGAGTTGCAATCCCAGAAATTGTCGTATCCAATTTCCGTAACAAGTGGTGGAATAAAAATGCTTTCAAGATTAGTACAGCCTCTAAAAATGCTTATCCATTTGTTGCTAATTTGAGAATTTGCAGAAATGTTTACATTTTTAAGTGCCGAACAACCTTGGAAAGAGAAGTTACCAAGAGTGGTAATATTGTCAGGAATTGTAAACTCTGACAAAGATGTACAGCCGTTAAACGTTGAACTTGGAATTGTGGTCATATTTGTTGGCCAGTTAATTGATTTTAATGACGTGCAATTTTGGAAAACGCTACTTCCCATTGATGTGATTGTGTTTGGTAGGGTAATGGTTTCAAGACCTGTGCAGCCTATAAATGCTTGCTGACCAAAGGTAGTGAAATTGGTGCAAGCTGAAAAGTCTACAGTTTTTAATTTGTAGTTATTTTGGCAGCCGTTCCACTGAATTTCCACCAATTTTTCACTGCAAACAATTTCTTCAAGTGCAGGAAAGCCAGCAATTGTAGCTCCTCTAATAATGTTTACGTTACCTGTAATTATCTTTTTTAGGCTTGTTGCGTTAGCCGGTGTAAAGTTAGTTTTAGATAAGTGCATTGAGCCGTTTGTACCATAGGTTTCAACATACTCACCGGTATTTGCATCAAGCTGCATTCTGTGACCATTAGTAAAATCAACAACAGCTACCTGTGACCAGTCAAGAAACGGATAAGTTGATTCTGTATCAAGAGGTGGCTCTGTATATGTTGCGTCAGTAAAATTAAGACGTCCTTGCCATTGGTCCCAGTCGGCTGATTCATATACTGTAATTTTTGAGCCATCAACAAGCTCAACCTCAAACTGCTGATAACCGGCAATTTGTGCAGCGCTAACTGCTACTGCAAACAAGCAAACAAATATTGCAAGAAGAGTAAGCGTTAGTAAAATTTTCTTTTTCATAGTTTTTCTCCTTTTTGATAAGTATTTGACATTTATACAATTATATGATACAATAATCATATAGTGATTTATAGATTAATTTAACGCAAAATTAGTATTATTTGACGCATTGGAGAAAAAGATGAAAACTGTTTCATACTATTTAAATCCTAAAAATGAGATATATGACTATTTAGACTTAAATTTCGGCAGTAGGCAGGACACCTCATCCCCACTTATTCTTAACTGCGCTGGCTACGTAAATGCAAACTATGACCACACAAACGTAAATGTAAGTGGCAGGCTTGATTATTACCTTATTTACTTGGTTTCTGGTAAAATAAGATTTCTTATTGATGGGGGTGAGGTGTCCCTTTCCCCTGGCTCTCTTTTGGTGTATCCACCAAAGAAGCCATATAAGTATTCCTGTGATGCAGGTGGCGAAAATGTGCAGTTTTTCTGGGCGCATTTTACGGGCAGTGAGGTAGCTAAGCATCTTGAAAAATACGGCATTTCACTTTTCCCAACAGTGCATAAAATCACCGTTAACAACCACATTGATGCGCGCTTTAAATCAATTTTTGACGCGTTTGCTATAAATGACAAGTTTAGAAACGATGAGCTTAGTGCACATTTATCTCGCCTGCTTATAGAAATTGGCAGGGTTTTATCCGTCAAGGGAAATGGAAGTGGAAGACTACATAAATCGGTGCGTTATATCAATGAGCATTTTAGTGAACAAATAAAAATCACCACCCTTGCCAAAATGGAAAATATGTGTATGACAACCTACAATCTACACTTTAAAAGGTATATGGCCACGACTCCTACAAAATACATAATAAGGTTACGTATGCAGCTTGCAGTTGAATTACTTTTAAACAGTGAGCTTTCAATTGGGGAAATTGCATCACGCTGTGGCTACAACGACTATAACCTGTTTACAAAGCTGTTTAGAGGTGAGCTTGGCGTGGCGCCAACGAAATACAGAAAGGGCCTAAAGCAAAAATAAAAAGCACCCATTTGGGTGCCTTTTTTTATATTATGGCGCTACCACCGTGGCCAGGGTAGATTTTAACCCCTTCGTAGGTGTATAGCTTGCGAAGTGAAGTCGCCATATCGCTTGGGCTTGCGTACTTTAAATCAACGCGTCCATAGCCGTTTGCAAACAAAACATCACCTGTGAACATTATCTTTTCGTCCTCGTTATATAGGCACATACAGCCTCTTGTGTGTCCAGGTGCTAAAATCACCGTAAAATCGACACGTCCCCCACTGTTTTCTAAAGAAATAGTGTCGCCATCCTTTAATAGCTGATAGCCTATGTCGTAGGAATTACGAAGCCCAAAAAACAAAGAAAGGTTGCCCTCGGGGTCACGTATTAGCTCTATTTCATTTTCGTGGCAAAGCACCCTTGCACTCGGAAAAGCCTTTTGATAGTCGCCTATATAATTTATGTGGTCGTAGTGACCGTGGGTAAGGACTAAATACTCAACTGCTAAGCCACTCATTTCTACGTATTTTTTTACCTCGTCAGCTGTCACACCAAAATCAATTATCATAGCATGACCTGTGTCAGTTGAATATACGTATGTGTTGGAGTCAAGAAGCCCCCCGTCAAATATCTTTATCATATCTAATCCTCTTTATAAAGCTCGTCGTTTTCCCAATTTATAGGATTTTCCCAAATGTATTTTGATACTTGGTCATAGTCACTTCTGTTCCTTATTACGTGGTCGTAATAGGAGCGCTGAAACAGCTTTGTGCCCTTTTTGTCTATCAAATCATTAATTTGCTTTGTTGCTTGGTATTTAAACCACCCGACAAAGGACGACACCGTAGGGGAGGGGTTTTCCCTCCCGTCGTTATGCACGGTTATCAATAAATGAATATGATTAGGCATAATCACGTAATAATCAACTGAAAAATTTGAATATTTCGTAGGGACATTTTCAATTAAGCTTTTAATAATTTCGCCTGACCTTGTTAATTGCGGGAGGGATGACCCCTCCCCTACAATGCTTGATAAAATTTTTTCTCTATTATTTGTGCATATGGTTATAAAATACGAGTAGCCAGCACCATAGTCAAAATTTTCAAGCCTGTTTTTCTTTCTTTTGGGCAGATTGCTTTCCATTTTTAGCCTAAATGCTCGCCTATCCATTTAAGCTGGTCGGCAGTTTTTGGTGCGATGTGTCCCTCTTGGTAGGGGGCTACGTTATATGCAAAGACACCACCGTTTTTTCTAACCTTATTTATATAGTCAAGCACCTCTTCGTTTGTATATCGAGGGGAAGGCTCACCCTCCTTTTCGTGCACCCAAAAGTCGTCCATCCAGCAAAGAGAGAACCATTGTAGCCCACCCTCGCCCGAGAAGCGTCCATTTGGATATCTTGTGATATAGTTTTCCTCACCTGCTTGGTAGTCGGAAATGCCCTTGCCCCAGTCACAGTCCCATTCCTCAATTCCCTTGAAGTTAAAGGCAACTATTGAGTCGGGGTTACCAGCACGAAGCGCCTCCGCATAGCGCTTAAAATCATAGCTTGTGCCATAGCCTGAGCAAAGCCCCTCAACATAACAGCAGTCAATCCACCAGCCGTGAATTTTCTTTCCATATCTTTTAGAAATTGCCTCTGCAATTTGGTAGCAATACTCTGCGTGCTTTTCTCTATTTGTATAGGTGTATGTCGCCTCTTGCCAAGGAATGTCCGTACAGCCATCACCGTTGAAATAAAGCATAAGCTTTATGCCGTGAGGCTCAAGTGCATCGGCAAGCTCCATAATAAGGTCACGTCTTGATGTATGATTTAGCAAAATTTCATCAAGCTCAGGTAGTGGAAATGGCAAATGCATTTGGGAGTGTGATGCTGTGAAAAACAAGAATTTTGCGCCACTTGCTACAACCTGACTAACAAAGGTGTCAAGGTCAAAATCCTCTACTGCCCTATGGTAGTCCTTTTTTTCTCCGTTTTGGGGTAAGGTGGTAGTTGTCCAGTGGCAAAACATACCAAACCCTGCCTCATAAAACCAGTCTGTCCTGTTGTTCATATTTTCTCCTTAAATCCCTGTTTTTAGCCACAGGGTGCGCAATTTAGTCTATTACAATTGTGTTTATAGAGTTAGCTGGCAAGGTGTAGCTCTTGCCCTCAAGCTCAATTATCTTTTCCGTCTTGTATGGGTTGGCTACCACTACAATTTTTTCGCCATTTGGGTTTTCAAAGCCTACGCACATACTGCTAAACTCACCATTTATGCGTACGTAGCGCGCACCACGCTTTACAAAGTGTGAAAAATGCTTCATTAGGTAAAACTCTGGCGTGTAGTTTGGCTTTCCATCTACCACGTGCATAAGTGAGTTTTGACACCAGCCCCATGTGCTTGAGGAATCCCCCTCAAGTGCAATATTCCAATACACGTAGGCACTTGCTCCGTGTCTGAAGTATTGACGCATAAGCTCGAAAATGTACATCATATGCTCCCAAGAGTTCTCGCCACCACCGCACTCGCTTTCAGTTTGGATAATTTCAAGCTCTGGATAGTCGTCACGCGTTTGGTCAAGCGCATACTTTCCTGCCCATTGATAGCCAACGCCCTTAATATATTTTCTTGCTTTTTCGTCTTGCATTGCATAGCCAAGATAGTTGTGGTATCTTGTATAAAACCTGCGGTGGTCACCCTCGGGGCCGTTTATTGTGCCAAAGAAAATATCAACGCCACATCCCTCAAGCATAGGACCTAAATATTCACCGATAAAGTCTGCCATTTTCTCTCCAGTCCATATGCAGGATGGGAAAACTTGATTTGAGCAAGGCTCATTTTGTGGGTGAATATGGACAAGGGGTACACCGTTTTCGTGATAAGCCTCTACGTATTTTTTAAAGTAAAGCGCATATGCACGATAATTTTCTGGTGTTGGATTAAATACTCCGTTTGAATATGTGTGCTTTGTCTTAAGCCATAGTGGTGGGCACCAAGGAGATGCAAACATTTGCATATCACTCTGGCGCTTTACGCCCTCTAAAATGAGTGGTAAAAGTAGCTTTTTGTCGCGCTCTATTGAGAAATTTTTCATCTCATAGTCGCCATCAGTTTCATTGTATGAATAAAAGTCAAGTGAAAAGTCACTTGCACCTATAGGAGTGCGACAGTAGTTAAAGTTACACTTATCGCTATCAAAAAGCTCGTCTAAAAACCTTTCCTTTTCCTTCGGGTCAAGCTTGTTTAGTGCCACAGCGCCAAGCTCGCTAAAGCAAGTGCCAAAGCCACGGATCGTTTGCACCTTGTCGCCGAAGCTAAGCTTTATTCCGCCCTTTGCTTCCTTGCCGTTTTGCCACCTATTTTCTTTTGTTGTTGAAATTATCATAATTGCCTCCAAAAAGCTATATTTATTTCATTGTAGCATAAAAGCATAGCTTTTAAAAGGGGGTAAATAAAAATAGCAGACTGTTTTGTCTGCTATTTTTATGCAAATTACATTATAAGATCCATTTCCATATATTCGTCTGCATTATCTGGTGTTACAATTTCTGGTATTTCCAATGGAGAAATTTCTTCAAATGTAAGCTCATTCAATATTGTATAAACTATTTCGGAATCCTCATAGATTAATGCTATTTCATATTCATAGATTAGGGTCTTAAATAGCATATTTTCATCAAAGGTAACAACAACATCAACGTCCTTGCCCTCATAGCCTTCAGGCAAATATGCAACATCGCTTGATATGCTTTGATAGTATTGTTCATACATTTCCTCCATATATTTAGCACTTACAGTAAAGGTAAGTATTTGTCCACCATCGTCGTTATTTTCTATTTTTGCATTATTAATTTGATTTTCTTTTATGTCGACAAAAAGGCCAAGTGAACCATTCAATGCTTCCTCATAGGTAAGCTCATCCTTCATATAAATTTCAACGCCATAGGGACCTGAGACGGTTCCATTTACATAAAGCCATCCATCAACATAGAACGCATTCATTTCTATGCCTTGCCAATTTGTGCGACCACAAAATGTATCTTTACCGATGTAATTGTCGATATCAAACTCGGCTGCAAACATTTCCTTTCCATTTTCAACAGTCTTAGCAACTAGATGCTGATTTATCTTACACGCATCAACCTGCTTGTAGCATTCTTGTGCAGATTGATATAGCTCATATCCTGTTTTTTCCTCTGCATTTTCCTTGTCACCAAGCACGCTAGAAAAATCACAGGATGAAAAAGTAAGCACCATTGCAAAAGTCATAGCAAGCGATAAAATTACTGATATAATTCTTTTCATATTATTTCTCCTTTAAATATTGTTAGTTTAATTATAACTAACTTTTTATGTCTTGTCAATGCCTATTAACAAAAGAAAAAGGGGATAAAATCATCCCCTTATTTTAGATAATTCTCAAGCTCGGCTAATATTTCATCGTTTGGCTCTATTGTGGTAAGCTCAGCTTCCTCGCCAACAGACGGCTCTTCTACCACCGTTGTACCAACATCGTAGGTTGTTATAATAACAAGCTCCTCCGAGACACCCTCCCAGCTGCCGCCTTGACGGAAGGTAACATATGAAACATACCCATTTTCGATTTTCAGCCTTAAATCATAAATTGTAGTATAGGAAGCTATAATGTCGGCAGAGTAAATTCCCGTTTCCTCGTCATAGCTAAGCTCTTTAAAATGGTTTTGCAGGTTAGGCACGTTAAAATGAGAATATATGCTTTCTGTCTTTAACACTCCGTCATACTTAACCCAAATGCCGTTTTCTATTTGCAAGCTATATTCGTTATATCTATCTTGATAGTTAGTGAAATATGCGTTGCTCCAATTGGATATTTCGCCGTTTGGATATAGATACGTGATTGTGCTTTCTGTTGAGCCAATTTTATCACTTTCCTTGTTTATTTCGCTACCGTAGCCAATCGTGCCGTCTTCTTTTATGATAACCTTGTCTATTCTTGATGTTAAATTGTCGCTGTTGTGGTTAAAAAGTAACGCTTCAAGAAACTTATCATATGGTGTTTCGGGGCGGTTTTTCTGTGCGTAATCTATTTCGTCATAGCTTGGCTGATTGTTTTCGTTTAAAATTATTTCAAGCGTGCAGTCACTTGGAATTTCGCCCTTGAAATAATCAATTCCAATGCCATATTCCTTTGCAGGCACCTCAATTACCAAATATTTATTTTGTTCTCTGTCGTAAAGCGCACTATCATCTATTGTAAGCGTGAGCTTGCTTCCCTCAATGGTGAGAGGTCCAACAGAGGCAATATCGAAAAATGGTGCTTCTAAAATGATTATATATGAGTCCTTACCATAATAGCTATAAAGCCCTTTAATGTCCAAAAGATTTTTAAAATCCTTGAAATTACTATATTCGTCAAATATAATTGCGCGCCCACCAAGGTCTATATCTTCTATTTCTACAAGATCTATATCATAGCTATAAACACTTGTCTTATTGACAGTCAAGGGCTTAAAGGATGTTGATTCGCACTCAATAGTATTAGGGATTAAATAATACTCTGTTTGATTGAATTCAAAATCGGGATAATCTATATTTCCCGTATATTCGTATAGGTCAATTGATGCCTCACCATTTTCAATCTTAAAATTAGAAAAGCCCATATCAGTTATATATCTGCCACCGTAATTTCTATGTATAACAAGAATATAGCTATTGTCAAATACGCTTTTGTCTAGATAATTGGACTTTACAAGCTCAGAAAAATCATCATAGGTTTTAACTACCTTGTAATAATCGCCAAAATCAGTTGGTAAATCTTTTGCAACATATTCGTATTGTCCATAATACTCAAGAACCTTTTTATAATATCTCTTTTCCTCGGTTTTATATGTGATTACAGGCTGTATTGCATTGTCTAATTTAGTATATGACGGGTTCGTGTTTGTTTCTGTATTTGTCGTGTTTGAATCATCTGTAGTTGTTTCCGATTTGGTGTCTGTGCTTGTTGTCGTGCTTGAATCGTCAGTGGTTGTTTCTGATTGGGGGTCTGTGCTTTCAAAAGTATTGCCACAGGCACTTAATATTAATGAAAGCGATATAATTAGTACAAGTAATATTGATTTCACCTTCATAGTGACCTCCTTTTTAAAAACAAGAATTGCTTCCGTCACTAATAATGACGAAATTTGGCACGAAAAGGTTACGCTTCCTTTATTAATTTTTCAAATCTTCTTGCACTTCTTGCAAGCTCACAAACGCCTTCGAAAACGTTTTCCTTACTGAAGGAATTTAAGTGTCTGTCTGCCTCAAGGGTTAATTCTCCCTTGTAGTCTATGTCCTTTAATGCTTTTGCGATTGCGCCGAAGTCTATATTCATTGAAAATGGAATTTGATGGCTGTCGTGTAGGCAGTCGTTATCGTGAATGTGTAGTGCTTGAAGCCTTGAGCCGAGGGCGCGTATCATATTTGGTGCGCCATCGCCTGAGCCACGCATTTCGGCATGGCCAAGGTCAAGACACGCAACGAGATATGGGTCGTTTACTACGTCAATGTGTCTTACAAAGTCCTCAGAAAGTGAGCAAGCGGCAGGGGAGCTTGTAGCTGCATCCTTTTCCCAGTTCCACATATTTTCAGTTGCAATTTTCACGCCATGCTCCTTAGCAAATGGAAGCAGCTCACCGTACATTTTTGCATTTCCCTCGGCACTGTCGTTATTATCAGGGTGGATAACGCATATTTTGCCCCCTGCAATAGCTGTACATTCAATCGCGCGCTTTAGGTAGTCCATGCCTACTATACGAGATGGAAATGGAGCGTGGGATTGGTTGCACTCAATGCCACATTCGTCAGCTATATGACGTAGCTTTTTGGCAAAATCGCGCCACTGGTTGCCATTTAACGGGTGATCGTTTTCAATGATTTTCATAGTGCTCCAGTTAAGTCTTACCATTTCGAACATTGAAAAGTCCCAGCAGTCAAAGCCTGCCTTGGCAAGAAGCTCAATCGCCTTTTCCTCGCCCACGTGCCTTGACGTTGATTGAATTTCAGTAGATATTTTCATAATTATCCTCGCTTTAGTGCCACACACGGCAAAATATGTAACTTGTTACATATAAATTCTATCATACATGATTAAATTTATCAATATGAATTTAGTAAAAAACAAAAACCACCCAAATGGGTGGTTTTGTCTTTATGTGAAGGGGCGATAAAAAAGATATTTTTAAGTGTTTTTGTACGGACTTGAACTCACGTACCAAATCACGCCGTAGGCGTGTATATCATCAAAACGAAGTTTTGTATATCACCAAGGCGAAAGCCTTGTATATCATCATTGCGAAAGAGGATGCAGCCTGCGGCTAATGATATACACCTTCGGTGATGAGATACACGCTAAAGCGTGATGATATGCCATTGCTTTCGCAATGGATAAAAAAATTCGACAAGCCGAAACTTGTCGAATTTTTTGGCGGAGAAGGTGGGATTTGAACCCACGCGACGGGATTACCGGCCTACGAGATTTCGAGTCACGCCTCTTCAACCACTTGAGTACTTCTCCATGCAAATATTTAATTTAAAGGTTGTTTTATCAAATGAGAACAAACAGCTACGGCGTCACGCCTCTTCGTCCTGTTGTCGTTAGCCAATCAAGCGTCGCAAAGGAAATTGCTTGCTTTCTTGGGCGACTGCCACTCCTTATTGCTCGCTCAATCTGTCGCCGACAGCGCTCGCAAACGTCCCCACTTGAGTACTTCTCCATACAAATATTTAATTAGCCTAAACAGTATAACACAAAAAAATTAGCATTGCAATAGTTTTTCTTGACAAATAATAAACCATATGCTATCCTCTCCACCAGCTTGCTTGATTTTTTCACGAAGCGAGGCGATGTGCATATCAATGGTTCTGCTTTCGCCAACAAAGCTTTCGCCCCAAACCTCACGGAAAAGCTCCTCACGCTCGATTGTCATTCCAGCACGGGTAATAAGAAGCTTCAAAAAAAGAGGCTCCGTTTTCAAAAAACTCAGTTTTATAATCAGCCTCGAAGGCGCCCTCGTAAACCTCGGAAATACCCTCGTCATCCTCAACTATATAAATAAGTGGTTCCATATGTTCTCCTTATAATTATATATTATAATTTTACCACGCAAGGGGAGTAAAATCAATATTTTATGTGTCAAGTCTTTGTAAAAAAACACTATAAATAAATATATGAACATATTACCATATAATAATATAATGAGGAAACAAAGAAAAAAGCCCTCAAAAATGAGAGCTTATTCTTTTAATATAATGCCCACCATGCCGTGTAAAGCAACCATTTGAACCTTGGTATCCAAGGTGGTGTCCGCATAATGCCTTTATTGCTTCCAACGTCCAAGTAGTAATCGTCCGGCAAAAGCCTCATTAAGAGGATTACCTTGGGAGGCCTGCAAACAGACATAGGATATAAGACTCCGTTTTGTAAGTGTAGCTCGAATACATCGCCATATCACGCACACAGCAGGTAAATATCAATTATCGTGGTCAATGACCTTGTTAATTCTTGAGTCGATTATGGGTAGAACCTTATCAAGCTCTGTGCCCTCGACAGGGATATATAAATCCTCTTTTTTGTCAGATTTAATCTTCTTAAGAACATAAAATTCAGTTGGTGCAACAGCCACGTAGCTGTCACCATTAATTACGCACTCATCAATTAGCTCATAAACGCTTTCTGAGCCGTCGTCATTTGTGAAGGTTAAAAACCTTTTGTCCTTGTTCATTATATGCTCCTTTTCTAAGATTATTCTAACATATTATCGTTTTTATGTCAAATACTAAATTATTCCTCGGTCTTGTTGTCGCCAAACTGCTTTACAACAATAGTTTCTCTTGTTTTATATGCTTCCTCAACAAGCTCATCAAATGGTAAGCGATTTTGTTGTTCAATTACCTTTTCAAGCTCAGGACGGGTGCGTGGATGTCTTGGGGTAAAGACAGTACAGCAGTCCTCATAAGGAAGGGTAGAGGTTTCAAAGGTGCCAATTTGGCGTGCAACTCTAATTATTTCCTCCTTATCCATACCAATAAGAGGACGGAAAATAGGAATATCAGTCATTGAGTTGGTCACGTTAATTGCCTTCATAGTCTGGCTTGCAACCTGACCAAGGCTTTCACCCGTGATAATTGCCTCACAGTCGTAGTCGTGCGCAAGCTTAAGCGAAATTGCCATCATATAGCGCCTTAGCATAAGAGTAAAATACTCCTCCTCGCAGTTGTCGCGTAGCAATTCTTGAATTTTAGTAAGTGAGAATACGTGCACACGTAGGCGCATTGTGTATCTTGTTAGGTGCTTTGCAAGCTCCAAAACCTTTTCCTTTGCTCTTTCAGAGGTGTAAGGAAAGGACTCAAAGTGAATTGCCTCAAGCTGAACACCACGCTTAGCCATCATAAAGCCGGCAACAGGGGAGTCAATACCACCAGAGAGAAGCAAAAGTCCACGTCCACTTGAGCCATAAGGAATACCGCCAGCGCCCTTTTCTTGTCCTGCATGCACGTATGCATCAGTGTCACGAATTTCAATTCTGACTACAATCTCAGGGCTTTTCACATCAACCTTAATGCCTGGAATGGCTGAAAGGATAACGCCACCGATTTCGGCTGAAATATCAGGAGAGGTCATAGGAAACTTCTTATCAGAGCGCTTTGACTCAACCTTGAAGGTTTTATAGCCCTTAAGCCTTGGCACTAAATTTTCTCTTACCACCTTGGCAATTGTGTCCATATTCTTCTCGCAAGCAAATGCGCGAGAAACGCCAACAAAGCCAAAAACGTGCTTTGCTTGATATGTCATTTCATCAATTGCATCAAGGCTTTGTTCGTCAAGAGGCTCAATGTAAACTGTGCTTTGTGAATAGAAAATTTTGTAGTTGCCAATGCGACGCGCCCTTTGACGTAGTCCCTTTAGCATCTTCATTTCAAAATCAGAACGGTTTGCGCCCTTTAAAATAAGCTCACCGTACTTGCAAAGAATTACTTCCTTCATCTAATTTGCCCCTCGCCCTTTATAATATACTTGTGGGTTGTAAGCGCCTCAAGACCCATAGGTCCTCTTGCGTGTAGCTTTTGTGTTGAAATGCCTATTTCTGCACCAAGACCAAACTCACCACCGTCAGTAAAGCGTGTAGATGCGTTTACATAAAGCGCGCATGAGTCAATCGCCCTTGTAAAATAGGTTGCATTTTCTTCGTCGCGCGTGATTATAGACTCACTGTGACCTGTTGAATATTTTCTTATATGGGAAACCGCCTCGTAAACGTCATTTACCACCTTAACGCTAACAATATAGTCGTCATATTCAGTGTTAAAATCATCGTCTGTGGCAGGTGTAATACCCCCTAAAATCAGACACGTGTCGGCACATCCTCTAAATTCAAGGCTGAATTTGCGTGTCATTTCATAGAATTTTGGTAAAAATTCATTTGCAACGTCCTTGTGAACCAAAATTGTCTCAATCGCGTTACAAACTGAAGGGCGTTGACACTTTGCATTGAGTGCAACCTTAAGTGCCATTTGAATATCAGCACTCTTGTCAACGTAAAGGTGACAGTTACCAGCACCAGTTTCAATAACCGGCACAGTTGAATTCTCAACAACGTTTTTAATAAGACCCTTGCCACCACGTGGAATAAGCACGTCAATATAGCCACGCATGCCCATAAGGATATTGGCGCTTTCTCTTGTTGTGTCCTCAATTAAGGAAACTGTGCGTCTGTCGTAGCCACATTCTGTAAGTGCATCGCCGATAATTTTAACAATACACTTATTTGAGTTAATTGCCTCCTTGCCACCACGCAAAACGGACGCATTACCACTCTTTAAGGAAAGGGTGGCAGCATCAGGGGTTACGTTAGGGCGCGCCTCATAAATCATTGCGACAACACCAAGTGGAACAGCGTGCTTTTCAATCACTAATCCGTTAGGACGTGTCGATATTTCGCACTTTTTGAGTGGGTCGGGAAGCTTGGAAACCTCAACTATTGCATCGGCAATTGCATAGATTCTGTCCTTGTTTAGCATAAGTCTATCAAGCATAGCATCAGCTATACCGTTTTCCTTAGCCTTTTGTAGGTCAAGCTTGTTTGATTCAATAATTTCTTCGTAATTTGCCTTGATTTTTTCGGCAATTATTATAAGTAAGCTATTGCGCTCCTCCTCGGTGGCAAGACCGATTTTAAGAGAAGCCTCCTTTGCGCCTTGGCAAAGGGCTTTAATATCGTCGTAAAGAGCCATTTTATCTCCTTTTTGCGGCAAAATATGTGCCTGTATGCTTGCCGTCTAAAATATCATAAAGAATACGTGGATTTTCGCCGTTTAGAATAATCATAGGAATACCATTTTCGGTGGCAATCTTTGCTGCGTTAATCTTAGTTAGCATACCACCCGTGCCACGCTCAGTACCGGCGCCACCAGCATAGGATACAACCTCGTCTGTAATTTTTTCAACACGGCTAATTAGCTTAGCATCGTTATTTTTTCTTGGGTCCTTATCGTAAAGGCCGTCAATGTCAGATAGGTTGATTATAATGTCTGCATCGCACGCAATTGCAACGTAAGCAGATAGGGTGTCGTTTCCACCAAAGCGAATACCGTCACAGGAAACGGAGTCGTTTTCGTTTACGATAGGAATACAGTTCATTTTAAGCAGAGTATTAAAGGTATTTTTAACAAGGGACAGCCTGTGCTCGTCATCGACTACGTCCTTTGTCATCAAAATTTGCGCCACTGTGTGTGTGTAATTAGCAAAAAAGTTTTCGTAAATCTTCATAAGCTGGCTTTGGCCAACAGCTGCACACGCTTGCTTTTCCTCAAGCGTTTTTGGGTATTCGGAAAGTGCCAGCTTAGCGTATCCTGCACCAACCGCGCCAGAGCTTACCACAACAACCTCGTGTCCTGCGTTTTTAAAATCGGCGATGGTTTGCACCAAAATTTCAATTCTGCGTAAATTGAGAGCCCCATTAGGATATGTCAAGGTAGATGTACCAATCTTTATAACAATTCTTTTGCAGTTTTTAATCATAGCCCTTTCCTCCAAAAAAATCAAAATTTGACTTGATAAAACAAAGTAAGTATTATATAATAAAATAGTAAGTTATTTATTATTATAGCCTCTTAGTCATAAAATTGCAAGAGGTTTAGGAAGGAAAAGGGTATGAAAGAAAAGATTTATGTAGAAATAGCAGGAGTAAAGCTTGGAATTGTTACGGAAGATGGCGCAGAATACGTAAATCAAATTGCCTCTCGTGTAAATGACGACATTAAGTCACTTATGAAGGCACAAAGAAGCTGCTCACTAATTGAGGCAGCACTCTTTTGCGCAATGAACTACTGCAGTCAGGGCGGAGAGGACTCAATGAAGGTTAAGAACCTTGAAACTCAGGTTGCATTGTACCAAGCAAATTTAAACAGAACAAGAAAAGAAATAGAGGAGCTTCGCGCTAAGCTAAACAATGAAGAACAGTAAGCTTGAAATCCTTGCACCTGCGGGCGATTATAGTGCGCTTGTGGGTGCAATTTACGGTGGGTGTGACGCGATATATTTTGGCACAGATATTTTTAATGCCAGAATAAGGGCAACAAACTTTTCTCTAAACGAGGCGCAAAAGGCAATAGCTCTTGCACACGCGCATTCAAAAAAGGTCTATATCACACTTAATACTCAGCTTTTTGACAAGGAGCTGGGCACTATGCTTGAATACGTAAGTAAGCTACATAATATGGGTGCTGATGCCTTTATAGTGGCTGATTTTGGCGTTGCCTCACTTATTAAAAAGCACTACCCACAAATTGAGCTTCATATTTCAACGCAAGCAAGCGTGCATAACCTTGACGGCGCTAATTTTTTGGCAAAAGCCTTAGGGGCTACCCGTGTGGTTTTAGCGCGTGAGCTCGATAAAAATAATATAGAATTTATCTCAAAAAATTGTGACTGCGAGACGGAAATTTTTATCCACGGCGCACACTGTATGTCAGTGTCAGGTCAATGCTTAATGAGCTATGCAATGGGTGGCAGAAGTGGTAATCGTGGTGAGTGCGCACAGCCATGCCGCTTGCCGTATGCGATTAACTCAAGCAGTGCATTTTTTCTCAGCCTTAAGGATATGTCACTTGCAAGCCATATAAGCGAAATTTTAAATTCTGGCGTTACCTCGCTGAAAATTGAGGGCAGAATGAAAAATGAGGAATACGTAAGTGGCGTAACTAAGATATATAGACGTCTTATTGATGAAAAAAGAAACGCAAAAGCAGAGGAAATTAAGACACTGGGTGGACTTTTTTCTCGTCAAGGCTTTACAGACGGCTACTTTCAAGCAAGCATAAATAAGAGTATGCTTGGCATACGCACCGATAAGGATAAGGAGCGCTCTCGTGAGCTTGAAAGCAAACCAATAGAGCTTGAGCGTCCGATGGTAGATATGCAAGCTGAGCTTATTCTTGGCAAAAAAGCAAGGCTGACGGTCAGCTTGGGCGAAAAAAAGGTGTGTGTCGAGGGTGACACCATAGAAGAAGCAATCAACGCACCGATAAGCAAGGCTGACGTAGTAAGGTGCTTATCAAAGCTTGGCTCAACCCCGTTTAAGCTTGGCAAAATTGACGTATCAATGTCAGAGAATATAATCTTAAGAATTTCAAGCCTGAACGCATTAAGACGCAGTGCAATCGAAAAGCTTTTTGAGGTGGAAGAAAAGGCAGAGGTGGCAGAGTATGACCCACCAAGCCTGCCTATTCCCGAGAAGATTAAAACAGCCGTCTTCTTAGATGCAGGTCAAATTCCTAAAAATAGCGATTATTTTGACGTTGTATTTTTACCACTTGATAATTACGACAGCTTGGCAAATGGTGTTATGATGCCACCTGTTATCTTTGATAGCGAGTGGGATGAGGTAGAGAAAAAATTAAAGGATGCAAGGGGGCGTGGCGCTGAGTGGGCGCTTGTTTCAAACATCGGTCAAATTGAGCGTGTGAAAAGCCTTGGCTTTAAGATGCTTTTTGACTACCGATTTAACGCATTTAATAGACCCTGTGTCGAGTTTTTGATGAAGCAGGGGGCTCAAAACGTTATTCTCTCGCCCGAGCTTATGCTTGCACAGGCAAGGGATTTTAGTGCCTACTCACTTGTCGCATATGGTAAGCTTCCACTTATGACAACCCATAAGTGCGTTTTAAAGGACACGGTTGGCTGTGATAAATGCAAGGGCTACATAACCGACAGGCAAGGGGCAAGGCTTTTTGTTATAGGTATAAGCCACCACAGAAACGTTATTTTTAATAGCGTGCCTACCTATATGGCAGACAAGCTAAGTGATTTGAAAAACCATTCGCTACATTTTATTTTCAGCGATGAAACACAAAATGAAGCATACGAGACTATAAAAGCATACAAGGAAGGAAAAGCGCCAAATGGTAGCTTTAGAAGGATAAAATGAAATTAGTTTTGGCATCAAAGTCGCCACGCAGAAAAGAAATTCTCTCTATGGTCACAAGTGACTTTTTGGTTAGAGTCAGTGGTGCTGATGAAAATGTTTCAAGCGATATAGACCTATTTGAGGTTCCAGTCCAGCTTGCTAAAATCAAGGCAGAGGCTGTTGCGCTTTATGAGGACGAGGTAATTATCGGCTGTGATACAGTTGTAATTTATGAAAACGAGATTCTTGGTAAGCCAAGGGATAAAGACGACGCTATAAGAATGTTAAGCGCCCTTTCAGGCAAGGCGCATTACGTTGTTAGTGGCGTTGCCATAAGGACTAAGGAAAAAACCTATTCCTTTGGAGTGACTACCTTAGTTAAGATGAGAGAAATTGCAAAGAAGGAAATTTTAACCTACGTAACTAAATTCCCACCACTTGACAAGGCTGGTGCTTATGGAATTCAAGAAATGGCAGGGGCGTTTGTTGAGAAAATCGATGGTGATTTTTATAACGTTGTAGGCTTGCCACTTTGTGAGCTTGTAAGCGCGCTTAAAAGAGAATTCAACGTAGAATTAATCTAAAAAATCGAGGGGAGTGTACGATTTTGACTAAAAATGAAAAGAAAAATAAAATAGCCAAGGTTGTAAGGCTCCTTAAAAAGCAATACCCCGAGGCTATATGCTCGCTTGAATATGAGGGCAGTGGCTACAAGCTACTTGTTATGGGACGTTTAAGCGCACAATGCACTGACGAAAGAGTTAATATCGTGTGTCGTGAGCTGTTTAAAAAATTCCCAAGCGCAAAAAGCTTAGCTGATGCTGAGATAGAGAAAATAGAAGAGATAATTAAGCCCTGTGGCTTATATAAAATGAAGGCGCAAAATATAAAGGATTCAGCATATCTTCTTCACTATAAATATAATGACGTAGTGCCGTGCGATATGGATACGTTGCTTACATTCCCGGGGGTTGGCAGAAAAATTGCTAATTTGCTTTTAGGCGACTTATACAAAATGCCTGCAATTGTTGCTGACACGCATTGTATGCGCATTTGTGGCAGGCTTGGTATGTATAAAAATGGTGAGAAAAATCCACTTAAAACCGAGAAAATTATGTCAGAATTAGTTGCGCCAAGTGAGCAAAGTGACCTTTGTCACCGTCTTGTGCTTTTTGGCAGAGAATTTTGCACAGCAAAAAGCCCAAAATGTAGTGAATGCCCACTCAAAATAATATGTAAGGACGAGATTGAAATTAAGAAGCTCGGTATTGAGCGCCTTGATGAATGTCTTGACACGGTTTGGCGCGTTTTCTCAGCGTTTGAGGTGCCTATTTTTCCACCTGAGGGCGCTGTAACATATAAAGAAAGAATAGAAAAAACAAGAATAGATAAAGATATTACCTTTTATGGCGCATTACATAATGATAAGGTGATTGGAGTGCTTGGCATCTACGAAAATAATCATATCGGATACTTTTATATAGATAAGGAGTATCATGGTCTTGGTATAGCAAGGGATTTATTTACCCTTCTTAAAAAGGAGCATAAGGGCAGTATCACAGTAAACGCAATGCCGTATGGAGTGCCGGTGTATACCCACCTTGGCTTTTTACCAACTGAGGGCGAAAAAAATGTAGATGGTATAATATTTACTCCTATGCGCTATGAAAAATAAAAATGAAGAAAAGGGGCTTTTCCCACTTTATTAAAAAAGAGCGACTATTTGTCGCTCTTTTTGTTTTATAAATTTCTATGCCTTAATTGTTCCGTCTGCGTTAAAGAGAGGAAGCTCCTCGATATAGTATAGGTCATCGCGAGTGATAGCATCGCCCTCGGCAAGAATACACATTTTGCCAACAACGTTGCCACCTGCACGCTCAACAAGCGCCTCAAGCGCCTTTAGTGACTCGCCAGTTGAGATAACGTCGTCGATGATGAGAATTCTTTTGCCCTTCATAAGCTCGGCATCAGCACCGTCAAGATAAAGCGTTTGCTCCTTAGCGGTGGTGATTGACTTAACTGTTGATGAAATGACGTTTGTCATATAAAGCTTAGCGCCCTTTCTTGCAAGCATATATTTTTGGTTGCCATTAAGCCTTGCCATTTCGTGGATAAGTGGAATACCCTTAGCCTCGGCAGTAATCATATAATCGTATTCAGGTGCGTTTTCAAGAAGCTTTTTTGCGCAAGCAGTAGTCAATTCTGGATCGCCAAAAATAACAAATCCCGCAATATATAAGTCCTCTGTAACAGGGCAGATAGGAAGGTATCTTTCAAGCCCTGCAATATTCATTTTATAATATTTCATAATAAAAGCCCTTATTTCTTTTCGATTTTTTCTTTTCCACCCATATATGGACGAAGTGCAACTGGAATATTAACACTACCATCCTCGTTTAGGTTGTTTTCAAGGAATGCAATAAGCATACGTGGTGGAGCAACAACTGTGTTATTAAGGGTATGCGCAAAGTATTTGCCGTCCTTGCCGTTAACTCTGATTCTAAGTCTTCTTGCTTGTGCATCACCAAGGTTAGAGCATGAGCCAACCTCAAAGTATTTCTTTTGTCTTGGTGACCACGCCTCAACGTCAATTGACTTAACCTTAAGGTCTGCAAGGTCGCCAGAGCAACACTCAAGAGTTCTTACAGGAATATCAAGAGTTCTAAAGAGGTCAACTGTGTTTTGCCATAGCTTGTCAAACCAAACTGGGCTTTCCTCAGGCTTACAAACAACAATCATTTCCTGCTTTTCAAACTGGTGAATTCTATAAACGCCACGCTCCTCAATACCATGTGCGCCCTTTTCCTTACGGAAGCATGGGGAGTATGAGGTTAAGGTGTAAGGAAGCTCATTTTCTGGGATAATGGTATCAATAAACTTACCAATCATAGAGTGCTCACTTGTACCAATTAGGAAAAGGTCCTCACCCTCTATTTTGTACATCATTGCGTCCATTTCAGCAAAGGACATAACGCCAGTTACAACCTCGCTTCTGATCATAAAAGGAGGAATGCAGTAGGTAAAGCCACGGTCAATCATAAAATCGCGTGCGTAGGAAATAATAGCAGAATGTAGCCTTGCTATATCGCCCATTAGATAGTAAAAGCCGTTGCCTGCAACCTTTCTTGCACTTTCAAGGTCAAGGCCACTAAGTCCCTCCATAATTTCTGTGTGATATGGAATGTCAAAATTAGGAACTGCTGGCTCACCATATCTTTGAACCTCAACGTTTTCTGAGTCGTCCTTACCAATAGGCACGGATGGGTCAATGATATTTGGTATAACCATCATAATATTTTTAATTTTTTCTTGATATTCGCCCTCTAAAACCTCAAGCTCAGCTAAACGGCGCGCATTTTCAGTAACTTGCTTTTTTACTGCCTCTACCTCCTCACGCTTGCCTTGAGCCATAAGCATACCAATTTCCTTAGAAAGCTTATTTCTTCCACCACGAAGAGAGTCAGCCTCGTTTTTAAAGGCACGATATTCAGAGTCAAGCTTGATTACCTCGTCAACAAGTGGTAGCTTTGAATCCTGAAATTTGTTTTTGATATTTTGCTTTACAACGTCAGGATTTTCTCTTAGAAATTTAATGTCTAACATAAGTGTGTTTCCTCACCAATATCTCGCGCAAAAAAACGCGTGTAATTTAATATATAAATTATAGCACTAAAAAATCATAGTGTCAAGTAATAATTATGCCCAAGCTTGAATATGCTTTACTAAAAACAAAAAATGGAGATATGATATGGAACAGCTTGAAAATAACGAAATAGAAAAGGTAAATGAGGAGGACAGAGCCCTTTCCCTTATTTTGGATACTGACGTGTCGCATGAGGTAAGCGAGGAGTTTTCCTTACCAGACTACGTGCCAGAGGTAAGAAAAATTATTAAGGTCACCTCAGAGGCACTTCCCGAGGGGAAATATTTAAACGACACAGGTAGTGAGCCAAGGCTTGAGCTAACAGGAACCGTGACCTATTCAGTAATCTATACAGATGATGAGGGTAAGCTTTGCGCCGTGCCACTAACGACAGGCTATGAATTTGGTGTAAATCTTGCACGCGCGCCACACATTTCAAATATCAAAACAAGCGTTGAGGGTGTAACCTATCGTGTAATTGCACCAAGAAAGCTGACAATGAAATCAAAGCTGAAAAGCAGAGTAATTGCATTTGAAAACAAGGAGATAAAGGAGAATATAACCCCACGCTCAGGTGCTGAGGAGATTTATCTTGAAAGATGTCAAAAGGAAATAAGTGCTTTGGAAATTAAGGAGGCGTCACTTCAAAATATAAGAATCAGCGAAAGGCTTGAGAGCATAAAGGAGCAACAGATGCATCCTATATGGTGCGACGCACATATAATTTTAACTGACGTGAAAACACAAAAGGATTTAGTTTGCGTGCGTGGTGAGGTTAGCATAAGATGCCTTTTAAGCGGAGATGGCTGTGAGGATGTAATATATAAAACAGTGCCTCTTTCTGAGGAGATTGAGTCTGAGGGTACATTAGCAGGCGATATGGCAAGGGCGCACGCAAGATGCGTATCCCTTTCTATTTCAAGCGAGGAAAAGGACGGCGAAAATGCGTTGTTTTTCGACCTTACCTGCGAAATTGAGGCAACCACAATAAGAAATGGTGAAATATCAGTTACAACCGACGCATATTCAACTAAAAACGAAACGGAAGCAACCTATAAATCAATGGAATATTTCAAGGGGCTAAAGGCTCAAAACGGCTCGTTTACTCTTAGTGAGTCAAAAAAGCGTGAAAACAAGGAGATAAGTGAGATAATTGCAGTTTTAGCCGACCCTGTGTACGAAAAGAGCGAGACTAAGGGCGCAAAAATCTACCACCACGGCAAGCTTTTAGTTGATGTGATAGGCAAAAAAATAAGTGATACGGATGGAGAAGTGCAGTATATGCACGATTACTACGAGCTACCTATAAAATACGAGGCTGATATGGGTAAGGCGACAAAGAGCATAATGGCGCAGTGCGACTTTTCTATAGGCAAGCAAAGTGCAAGATATGATGATGAAAGCTTTTATTTAACTGCTGAAATTTTCGTTTCTCACAGTGTTTATGAAAAATGTGAGGCTCTTGTGCTTGACCAAGCGATAATAAAAACCGACAAGGAGGTAATAAAGGATTCATCCTGTGTTAGAGTTTGCTTCCCTCGCGAGGGCGAAACGCTTTGGGATATAGCGAAAAGATACCACACAACAAAATCAAAAATCAAGGAGCAAAATGACATCGAAAACGAGGATTTGAGAAGTGTGCAAAGCTTGATAATATAAGAAAAAGGCAACCATTTTGTTGCCTTTTAACTATTTTGCTTTCTATCCAAGTGAGGCCTCTGATTTTTTAGTAATAATTGTTCTGGTTACTATATTAAATATACCAAATGAAATTAAAATGAATACAAAGGCGAAGAAATCAACCGAAAGAACTGTTTCCTTAAGAACCTCAAGGTCTGGACGGTTTAAAACCTCCATCCCGTAATAGAAGTCATAACACATCTTTGAGAAGAAGTTGCCCATTGATAAAAATAATAAGCAAAGGAATAAAAAGTTTACTCCAGTGTGTACGAACATTAAAACCTTACCCGAGGTTTCTTTGCCGACCCAGTTAGCAACTGTCAAATAAACGTCGTTGTTTCTATCTCTTTTTATGGCTCTTGTTATAATTGCCTTGGTGTTGTATTTTTTCTTATTTAGCCACTTGCCAAGGTTCAGCTTTGCAAAATTATCAAGCAAGGTCCAACCGCAAAGAATTGCAAAAACAACAAAAAGGAACCACATAATTCCAGGAATCAACGTACCACTAAGGTATTCATAAAATGCAGGATCAGAGCCGGAATAAAAGCCTAAAATTTGCGGTAGTTTTGACATAAACCCACGAAACAATTGGCCAAAAGTAATAATAAATAAAGGTAGGAAAATTGCTACAAGCATTTGCACAGTTACAATGATTCCAATTACGTGCGATGCTGTTCCTATGCCACTTTGCTTGCGCCATTTCTTAACAGCATCAGTTGAGGAAACGAACGGAGCTCTTGATTCATCATTTGACTTGCTACTATTCTTTTTGTCATTGGCACCCTTTGGCGCATTAGTGGTGATGTTTTCCTTTGCGTACTCCTCAAAATCGCAAAACGGACACTTTTCAAGCTCACCAATGTCCTTGCCACATTTTCTACAAAACATAGTTTACCTCACAGTTAAATAATATATTAGTAGTTTACCATAATATGGTACCCCGTGTCAAGAAAAAAGGAACGGCTTTAGCGTGTTATCCTTAACGGAGAACACGCTAAAACTATGATTGCCCCTGCGGGCAAGTTATGAGTGATGATATGCTTCGCATAGTTATGATTGGCTTCGCCAAGTTTAAGGTTTGATGGGCGATCATATCATAACATTTGCGTAGCAAATTCATAACGGTGAGCGAAAGCGAGCCTCATAACTCTAAACTAAAACAAACAGAAAAGAGCAGACATACAAGATTTTATCGGTCTTGTGTGTTTGCTCTTTCTAATTGTATAAGGGTTTGGGCTTAGCCCATAGTGCGTTTGACTGGTCAACCGCGATGCTCGCACTTAGCAGTGTTTTTCAAATTCTCCGCTAAGAACATCGCCCTTTCCCGTTCCTTTTTTTAATTAATCCTTATAGTTGTTAAGTGCTTTTTTGACGTATTTGCCAGTATAGGAGTTAGGATTTTTTGCAACCTCCTCGGGTGTGCCAGTTGCAACAATCAAGCCACCACCGTCACCGCCCTCAGGGCCAAGGTCGATAATATAGTCGGCTGACTTGATTACGTCAAGGTTATGCTCAATAACGATAATGCTATTGCCCGCCTCGACAAGCCTTTGCAGTACGTAAAGTAGCTTCTTAACGTCGTCCGTGTGAAGACCCGTTGTTGGCTCATCAAGAATATAAATTGTCCTGCCGGTTGAGCGCTTTGAAAGCTCGGTTGCAAGCTTAACCCTTTGCGCCTCACCACCGGACAGGGTGGTTGAGGATTGACCAATTTTTATATAGCCAAGACCAACGTCGCAAATGGTTTGAAGCTTCTTTGCAATCGAAGGAATTTCGCTGAAAAATTGAGCACCCTCCTCGGCGGTCATATCAAGCACGTCGGAAATATTTTTGCCCTTGAATTTAACCTCTAAGGTGTCCTTGTTGTAGCGCTTGCCCTTGCAAACGTCACACTTAACGTAAACGTCGGGCAAAAAGTGCATTTCTATCTTCTTTACGCCGTCTCCCTCACAGGATTCGCATCTGCCACCCTTAACGTTGAACGAGAAGCGACCAGGACCAAATGAACGCATTTTTGCGTCTGGGGTTTTAGCAAATAAATCACGAATTTCTGAAAAAAGACCCGTATACGTGGCTGGATTTGACCTTGGAGTGCGACCTATTGGGGACTGGTCAATGGCAATTACCTTGTCAAGATTTTCATAGCCCTCAATTCTATCGCACTTGCCAGGATAGGTAATAGCGCGGTTTAATTTTCTTGCAAGGTTTTGAAGTAGAATTCTGTTTATAAGAGAGGACTTGCCAGAGCCAGAAACACCAGTTACTGCCACAAAGCAACCAAGTGGAATTTCAACGTCAATTCCCTTAAGGTTGTTTTCACGCGCACCGATAATCTTAAGCGATGTGCCGTTGCCCTTGCGCCTCTTAGCTGGAATTTCAATCCTCTTTCGTCCGCTTAAGTAAGCGCCGGTAATTGAATTTTCATTTTCCATAATTTCCTTTGGTGTGCCACAAGCGACAACCTCGCCACCATGCACGCCGGCATAAGGTCCTATATCTATAATATAGTCTGACTCAAGCATTGTTTCCTCGTCATGCTCAACAACTATAACGCTGTTGCCCACGTCACGAAGCTTTTTAAGCGTGCTTATGAGCTTTGAATTGTCCCTTTGATGAAGACCAATTGATGGCTCATCAAGAATATACAAAACTCCAACAAGCGAGGAGCCAATTTGTGTCGCAAGACGAATTCTTTGCGCCTCACCACCAGAAAGAGTAGCGCTTTTTCTTGCAAGGGTAAGGTATTCAAGACCCACGCTTTTCATAAAGCCAAGGCGTGCCTTGATTTCCTTTAAAATTTCCTTTGCAATCTCAGCTTGACCACCCTCGAAATTAAGCGCATTTATAAAGTCAAGCGCTGTGGTTACTGACATACGGCAAAATTCGTCAATGTTTTTGCCACCAATAGTTACTGAAAGAGCCTGCTTATTTAACCTCTGACCATTACAAACTGGACAAGGGGTCTCCTCAATAAACTGCTCGTAGTATTCGTTGCCCATCATTGCCATTCTTTGCTCGATGGTTTTTATTACGCCCTCAAACTTTACAGTTTGGCGTCTGTGTTGCTTTGCAAAATATCTGTCAACTGTGTAGTATTCGTCGCCTGTGCCGTACAAAATCGCATCAAGCTGTTCCTTGGTAAAGTCTTTAATAGGGGTGTCAAGAGAGGCGCCGATTCTTTCGCAAACTGCTGCAAAAAGTGGTCCAGTCCAGCTTTCTTTATCAATAGTTTTAAATCCGTTTACCTGAACAGCCCCCTCGCTAAGTGAAAGGGATTTGTCTGGGATGATTTTCTCTGGTGAAATGTTTCTCATCTCGCCAATTCCAAGACAGTGTGGACATGCACCAAAGGGATTGTTGAATGAGAATGAGCGTGGCTCAAGCTCGCCAAAGCTGATTCCATGCTCCTCGCAGGCGTAGTTGGTGGAAAACTCATAAAGAGTACCCTCACCCTCACGTGGCATAGTGTAAATATTAACCTTGCCCTCACTTGCACGTAAGGCGCTCTCAACAGAGTCAGCAAGACGTGGACGAAGCCCGTCCTTCATAACAAGACGGTCAATTACTATATCAATATCGTGCTTTTTAGTAAGCTCAAGCTCAATATCCTCGCTAAGGTCGTAAACAACGCCGTCAATTCTCATTCTTGCATAGCCGTTTTTACGTGCGTCAGCAATAATCTTTTCGTGGCGTCCCTTTTTGCCACGTACAGCAGGGGAAAGCACCAAAAACCTCTCGCCCTCTGGCAGGGTGAGAATTTTATCAATAATTTGGTCAACGCTCTGTTGCTTAATCTCCTTGCCACAAATTGGGCAGTGTACAGCTCCAAGGCGCGCGTAGAGAAGCCTTAGATAGTCGTAAATTTCAGTGACCGTGCCAACAGTTGAGCGTGGGTTTTTCGAGGTTGTCTTTTGGTCAATTGAAATCGCAGGAGAAAGCCCCTCAATTGAGTCAACGTCAGGCTTGTCAAGCTGACCTAAAAACTGCCTTGCATATGAGGAAAGTGACTCAACAAAGCGCCTGTGACCCTCTGCATATATTGTATCAAACGCAAGAGAAGACTTGCCCGAGCCAGAAAGACCTGTCAAAATGACAAGCTTGTCACGTGGCACGCAAACGTCAATATTTTTTAAATTGTGTACTCTTGCACCCTTTATTTCAATTTTATCCTTCATTTTTTACCTATTTCTTTGCTTTTAATTCTTTGATTTGGTCTCTTAGATAAGCTGCTTTTTCAAATTCCAGCTTCGCCGAGGCTGAGCGCATTTCCTTGGTAAGCTCAGCTATTAGCTTTTCCTTATCCTGTGCACTAAGCTTTCTCTTAGTCTTTTCAGTCTTCTTGCCAAGGTCAATAATATCGTGCACGCCCTTGATAATTGTCTTTGGCACAATTCCGTTTTGTTCGTTATATTCAGTTTGAATTTTACGGCGACGATTTGTTTCGTCAATTGCGCTTTTCATTGACCTTGTTATAGTGTCAGCGTACATAATTACCTTGCCGTTTGCGTTTCTTGCCGCACGGCCAATTGTCTGAATTAACGAGGTTTCTGAACGGAAAAGACCTTCCTTATCAGCATCTAAAATTGCAACAAGCGACACCTCGGGAATGTCAAGTCCCTCACGAAGTAGGTTAATTCCAACCAAAACGTCAAATTCACCTAAGCGAAGTGAGCGGATTATCTCCATACGCTCAATTGTGTCAACGTTGTGGTGAATATATTTCGCCTTGAGCTCATTTGCAGATAAATAGTCGGTTAGGTCCTCTGCCATTTTTGTGGTGAGAGTGGTAATAAGCACCCTTTCACCCTTTTCAGCACGTAGCTTAACCTCGCCCATTACGTCGTCAACCTGCGTAATGATAGGGCGAATTTCAATTTCCGGGTCAACAAGACCAGTCGGCCTTATCAGCTGTTCAGCAAATGCTGTTGAGTTCTTTTTCTCAAACTCGGCAGGCGTTGCAGAAACGAAAATTGTTTGATTTAGCTTAGAAATAAATTCCTCAAAGTATAGTGGACGGTTGTCGTAGGCAGATGGCAAGCGAAAACCATATTCAACAAGGTTTTTCTTTCTTGCAAGGTCACCACCACTCATACCCCTTACCTGTGGGATTGATACATGGCTTTCGTCAATAAACATAATGTAGTCGTTTGGGAAGTAGTCAAGCAGAGTATAGGGCGTTGAGCCAGGTGCCCTGCCCGATAAAATACGAGAATAGTTTTCAACGCCAGAGCAAAAGCCAATTTCACGAAGCATTTCAATATCGTACTTTGTTCGTTCCTCAATTCTTTGCGCCTCAAGAAGCTTGTTTTGTGACTTGAAGAATTCAACCCTTTCAACCATTTCGTCGTAAATTTCCTTAAGCGCACGCTCACGCTTTTCGTCGGAAACAACATAGTGGTTGGCTGGGAAAATTGCAGTGTAGCTAAGATGCCTTAGTATCTCACCAGTTAGCGTGTTTATCTCGCAAAGCTTGTCAACCTCGTCACCAAAAAACTCAACTCTAATTGCCTTGTCGCCAGAGGATGAAGGGAAGATTTCAACCACGTCCCCGCGTATTCTGAACTTGTTACGCACAAAATTTATGTCGTTTCTTTCGTAACTAAGGGAGATAAGCTTGCGCACGAGGGTGTCACGGCTAAGCGCCATTCCCTCGCGCAAATCTATTAGCATATTGTGATATTCATTTGGGTCACCAAGAGAGTAAATGCAAGAAACCGAAGCTACAATAATAACGTCGCGCCTTTCAAAAAGTGCACTTGTCGCGCTGTGGCGTAGCTTATCAATTTCGTCGTTTACCATTGCGTCCTTTTCAATGTACATATCCTTTCCAGGAATATATGCCTCAGGCTGATAGTAGTCATAGTAGGACACAAAATACTCAACTGCAGCATCAGGAAAAAGCTCTCTCATCTCGGAGCAAACCTGTGCAGCCAAGGTCTTGTTTGGCTCTAAAATAATAGTCGGACGATTAACGTTTTTAATTACGTTTGCCATTGTAAAGGTCTTACCAGAGCCAGTAACACCGAGTAGAGTTTGCATTCTTTCTCCACGCAAAATGCCGTCGGTTAAGGAATCAATTGCGCTTGGCTGGTCGCCAGTTGGCTTGTATGCGCTTTTCAAAACAAACTTGTCCATTTTTCGTCCTCCTATTTAAATAACTTGCTATATTATTTTAACATATATATTTTTAAATGTAAACAAGAAATATCTACAATTTTTCAGTAAAAAATGAGCGAAATTTTTCGCTCATTTATATTTATTAAATATTAGATATCTGTGATTCCTTGCTATCGGCTTCGTCGGTGACGTTCAAAAGCTTTTTTTCAGGAGTATTGCCAATTATGTTGCATCGCTCAACAAGCACCCTTGCAATTTCCTCTGGTGTTTCGCCGTTTTTAATAAGCTCTGAATAGTAAATTGGCGCATCTATCATATATTTATGCTCGCTCTTTTTTAGATAGGTTACGTAAATAGGCACGTCAATTCCACGCTTGGTGTATAAAACGTCAGCAAGCTTCGCAAATCCAGGAAAGAAGCCCTTTAGCTCTTTTTGATATCCTTCACTTGAATCCTCCGGGAAAATTACAATGCTTTCACCATTTTCAATCGCCTTTATGCTTTGCTTTATGGTAACAGCAAAACGCGCGTCAGGATATGTAGAAATTAAGTTTAGCCCCTTGTAAAAAATGTAGGTAAGAGGGGATGCAAGAAGACAAAAAACTCTTGCAATAAAAAGTGGCCAGTGCTTTTTTTGGTGATAATAGATTTTGGTTTGATACCTATATAAATCTATTAGTCTTGAGTTCATTTCATAAGCGCCCCAAAAGCGAACGGGGATTTGTGAATAAAGCTCAAGGGAGAGAGGGGCATCTGTACCCTCGTGGTTGCTTAGTATAATGCTACCACCCTTTAATTCCTCGCCAAGGTTAATAAATTTAACACGCTTATAGCGCACACGCATAATCCATTTAATAAATCTAAACCATGGCTTTCTGTCTTGTCTAAATTTCTTTTCCTTTTTCATAGTATTTGCCTCGTGATAAATCTGTCGTTCTCAAACTGTTGCTTTTTAATCAATTAAAAAGCTTATCAATGTCATTTTTGTAAAATTTGTATGTTTTGTCGCAGAAGTGACAGGAAAGCTCAATGTAATCAAGCCCCTCACCCCTTTGCTCGTCCAAAATCTTATAAGCCTCGCTCTTGCCAAGGGAAATAAGCGCCTTTTCGGTGCGCTCCCTTGAGCAGTTGCATAGGTAGTCAGCATCAAGCTCATCAAAAACATCGTATTCAATGCCAGTTAAGGCAACCTTTAAAATGTCCTCGTTTGACATACCCTTTTCAAACATTCTTGATACGCTATTAAGAAGTGGTGCGTTTTTCTCAAGCTGAGAAATAACCTCCTCGTCGGCAAACGGGAGAAGCTGAATCATAACTCCACCAGCAGATAGGCAGGTGTAGTCAGTGTCAACCAAAACACCAAGGGCGCAAAGAGTAGGCGTTTGCTCACTCGTTGCGTAGTAGCTTGTGATGTCCTCGGCAACCTCGCCAGAAACAAGCTCAATATTACCATTGAATGGTACCTCGTCGCCAACGTCCTTGGAAACGGAAAGAATACCACCACCGACAATCCCACTTACGTCAAGCTTGCCGTTTGGCTTAAGTGGTAAATCAGCCATAGGATTTTGAATATAGCCCTTTACGTTGCCCCAGTAGTCGGCGGTCGCAAGGGTAGTGCCTGCAATGCCGTTTCCACGGATTGCAACGGTTAAGGTGCAGCCGTCCTCGGGAAGCATAGTTCCCATTACGCTTGATGCAGTAAGAAGTCTGCCAAGAAGCGCAGTTGCAGTAGGCGCTGTTTTATGATAGCTAATTGCTTTGTTTACAATGTCAGTTGAATTTATTACGTATGCGCGGGCACTTCCGTCCCTTGTCATTGCGCGTAATATTTTTGCCATTTTATTTTCCTCGTTTTAAATTATTTTTTGCATCTTGATACAAAGTACCACTTTTCGTCAGTATCCTCGGGCGCCTTCATATTGGTGTCGCCATACACGCAAAGAAGCTCAAAGCCACATTTTTTAAGTAGCGCCTCAATTTGCTTTCTCTCGTAGCATTTTTCCGTTTGCACCTCGTCAAAGCGAGAGTAGGTGCCGTTTTTGTTTTCCTCAAAAATGCTTAAATAGAATTTGCAAAGCTTTGTTTTTTTGTTATAGTCGTTTTGCCAAGCAAGCAGTGCGCTCTCGTTTTCTAAAACGTAGTCACGCGTGCCATAAACCTCGTTAAACCTGTATGGCGTATTTACGTCAAAAATAAACACTCCATCGGGGATAAGGTAGTTGTGAACAAGCTTAAAGCAAGATTCAACGTCCTTTAGCTTAGTTAAATAATTTATGCTGTCAAGGGTAGAAACGCAGGCATCAACCGTGCCGTAAAGCTCAAAGCTTCTCATATCCTGACAGAGAAACAAAACGTCACTTATATCGTGATTTTCGGCGTAGTCCCTTGCTAAAGACAGCATAGCCTCACTCGAGTCAACGCCCGTCATATCATAGCCAAGCAGACGAAGAAGGAACGTAAGCTTGCCAGTGCCACACGCAAGGTCTAAAACCAAGGAGGTTTTGGTTTTTTCATATTTTTTGATTGTCGCGTCGATAAGCATAGCAAGCTTATCATAGTCACAGCCAACGTTTAAGGCATCGTAAACTGACGCAAGGTTAGAATATTGTTCGCCCATAAAAGCCTCCTTAATTGAAGTTTTCTATATTATAGCACAAACAAAAATAAAAGTAAAGGAAGCTTATAAATATTTTTTAAACTCGGTAATATCACCAGCACCCATTATGACACCACAGTCACATTTTGACTCCTTAACAAGCGATACCATTTTTTCAAGAGTATCAACAAAAGTGCCACCCAAGGCACGTGCAAGCTCACTTTCGCTAACGCCAAATTCATTATTTTCTCTGGCGCAAAAGGTGGGCAAAATGATTAGCTCATCAAATTTTGAAAGTGAGCTTAAAAAATCATCGTATAGGTAGTGCGTGCGTGAAAACGTGTGCGCTTGAAAGGCACAAAGAATTTTTTTAAAGCCCATTTCCTTAAGTGAGGAGTACGCTGCTAAGATTTCTGTCGGATGATGGGCATAATCCTCAAAAACACTCAGCCCTGTGTCTAATTTCTTTATAAATTCCAAGCGCCTTTTCACCCCGGTTGCTTCTGAAAGAGCATATGAAATTGCAATAGGTGATGCGCCAAGCTCAAGGGCTATTACTGAGGCACATATGGCATCAAGTGCAAAATGCTCACCACGCAGGTTGAGTGGCGCCTCAAGCACCCTCTTTTTATCGTGATAGCACACAAAGCCGTCATTTTTCAAGCTTGCATAGTAGTCAGCACCCTTGTCCCTTAGTGAAAAGGTCACTATTCTATTTTTGCCTATCAAGCCAAGAATAGAATTTACGCCCTTGTCATCAATATTTACAACTGCTTTTTTTGATTGACTGATAAATTTAGTAAACGATGAAAGCACGTCTTCATAGCTTTCAAAATAGTCTGGGTGGTCATATTCAATATTCAAAATTCCACAAATGCTCGGCTCAAATGATAAAAACGAGTCCATATATTCGCACCCCTCGAAAACACCACACTCTCCGCTTCCTTTTAAATATGCGCTGTCATAATCCTTCATTTTCGCACCACAAAAAACGCTTGGGGAATACCCTGCGTAATCTAAAATTCTTGCAAGAAATGAGGTTGTGGTGCTTTTGCCATGCGTGCCAGAAATAACGATGCTGTTTTTGCACCTCGAAGCAACGTATCCAAGGAAATTTGCGCGACTAAGTGTCGGAATTTGTAGCTTTTTTGCACCTTGATACTCAAAATTATCCTCGCTAATTGCATTTGAGTAAATTACCAAATCCATACCATAAACGCTGTCGGGGGTGGAGTAGTATTTAATTTTCGCATGCGCTTCAAGCTTGGCGCTTTCCTTGCTTCTTTTTTGGTCGTAGCCGTAAATCTCCTTGCCACATTGTAAGCAAAACGTCGCAATTGTTGAAAGACTAATTCCTCCTATTCCCACAAAGAATATTTTTTTCGAATTTTTGAACAAATCATCAATTTTTTCGAAGGAAAAATTCGTGTTTTTGATAGCCATAAGACAAAACCCCTTTATATTTTACATAAAATAACATAATTTCATAAAATTAACCATTTTAATTCACATAATTATTTCAAATTGTACTAAATTTGTTCACATTTGCTTGTTATACTTTTATTGTCAAACGCAAAGTAAGATTTTACCAAATTAACGGAGGACTAAAAAATGATTATTTCAGACATCAAAATTAGAAAGTTTTTTAACGAAGGACCAATGAAGGCAGTGGTATCTGTTACATTCGACGGCGCGCTTGCTGTTCATGATATCAAGGTTATCAATGCAAAGGATAAGTATTTTATCGTAATGCCAAGCCGTAAAAATCCAGATGGTACCTACAGGGACATTGTTCACCCAATCAATGCAGAGTTCAGGGCTGAGCTTGAGGGCGCAGTAATCAAGGCTTATTTTGACGGACTTGAAACTGCTGAATTTTCTGATGCAAAGGATGCTATCGAGGCATAATTATAAAAAGACATAATCGACCACTTCGTTAATACAGAACAAATTCAAATGTCGGCGCAAAAGCCGACATTTTTTTATTAAAATATTGACACGTCGCTAAAACATTGCTATAATATACTAATAAATCTTTATTATATACTATGCACATACGTGTGGATTGTGAGGACTAAATGGCATCTAAAATTCAAAAGCCAAGGGGCACAATGGATATATTTTCAAAGGAAGCTCTTCTTTGGCAGAAAATAGAGAAAAAGGCAAGTGAAACGTCTGAGCTTTACGGCTTTGGTGAAATTCGCACCCCTACCTTTGAGGAGCTTGCGCTTTTTAAAAGAGGCGTTGGTGAGGTGACAGACGTTGTTCAAAAGGAAATGTACACCTTTGAGGATAGAGAAGGTCGTGTGTTTGCACTCCGTCCAGAGGGGACTGCATCTGTTGTTCGCGCAATTATTGAAAACGGCAAAGCAGGTGATGCAATGCCACTTCGCTACTACTATTTAATAAACTGCTTCCGCTACGAAAAGCCACAAGCAGGTCGTAGCCGTGAGTTCTTCCAGTTCGGCACTGAAATGTTTGGCACTCAGGATGCAAGCGCAGATGCAACCGTAATCTCACTTGCAAATACACTAATTAATTCCTTAGGAATTAAGGGCGTTTCCTTGCACATAAACTCAATCGGCTGTCCTAACTGCCGTCCTATGTATAGAGAGGCGCTTGTTGAATACTTTAAATCACACGAGAGTGAGCTTTGTCCTACCTGTCAGGAAAGACTAAAGACCAACCCTCTTCGTGTCCTTGACTGCAAAAGCCCAATTTGCTCCGAGCTTGCAAAGGGCGCACCAAAGACAATTGAGCATCTTTGCCCTGAATGTAGTGAGCATTTTGAGGACTTGAAATCATATCTTGAGGCTCAAGGCATTGACTACACTGTTGACCCTAAGATTGTAAGAGGTCTTGACTACTACACAAAGACGGTATTTGAGTTTATTTGCGATAATATAGGCGCGCAAAGTACCATTTGTGGTGGTGGACGCTACGACGGACTTATGGAGCAGTTAGGTGGCCCAAGCCTTCCTGGTATCGGCTTTGGCATGGGAATTACACGCCTTATCCTCGCAATGGAAGCATCAGGCGCAGCAGACGTTTGCGAAAAGGTGCCTGTGCTCTATATCGCTCCTATGGGTAAGGACGCAAGAAAGAAGGCACTTGAAATCGTTTCAAGCCTTAGAAACAACGGCGTTTATGCTGAGTGTGATATCAGCGCAAGAAGCCTAAAGGCACAGATGAAGTACGCTGACAAAATCGGCGCAAAATATACACTAATCCTCGGCGATAGTGAGCTTGAGGTTGGCAAGGCACAGCTAAAGAATATGGCAGAGAGCTCCCAAGAGGAAATTGACCTTAGCCAAATTTGCGAAATTATTCTAAGTAAATAAGATGCTAAATTAGCATTTGAAAGGATATAAAATGGACATTTTTGAAAAGAATGATAAGCGCACACATTATTGTGGCACGCTTACAAAGGAAAATATAGGAAACAGAGTTACAGTTCTTGGCTGGGCACAAAAGCAAAGAGACCTTGGCTCACTTATCTTTATCGATTTACGTGACCGTACAGGCATTGTTCAGCTTGCCTTTGACGAAAACACAGAAAAATCAATCTTTGACAAGGCATTTACAGTGCGTGCTGAATTTGTTCTTATGGCAAAGGGCGTGGTTCGTGAAAGAGCGACAAAGAACAAAAATATTCCAACTGGTGATATTGAAATCGTTGTTGACGAGTTTAAGATTTTAAATAAGGCACAAACCCCACCATTTGAAATCACTGACGGTGGAGACGTTAAGGCTGAGCTTCGTATGAAGCACAGATATCTTGACCTTCGTCGCCCTGAGATGCAAAAAAATATTATCGCGCGTTCAAAAATTACAAATCTTACAAGAAACTACTTTAGTGAAAACGGCTTTATTGACGTAGAAACACCAAATCTCATTCGCCCAACTCCAGAGGGCGCACGTGACTACTTAGTTCCAAGCCGTGTTCACAAGGGCAATTTCTACGCGCTTCCACAATCCCCACAAATTTACAAGCAATTACTTATGTACTCAGGCTTTGACCGCTACATTCAAATTGCACGTTGCTTCCGTGACGAGGACCTTCGTGCCGACCGTCAGCCAGAGTTTACACAAATAGATATGGAAATTTCCTTCACTGATGAAGAGGAAATTATGACAATTAACGAGGGATTTCTTGCCTATATCTTTAAAAACTTTATGGGTAAGGAATTAAAGACGCCATTTCCACGTATGACATGGCATGAGGCTATGGAAAGATACGGCTCAGATAAGCCAGACGTTCGCTTTGGCTTTGAGCTTAATAATATCTCTGACATTGTTGAAAACAGCGAATTTAAGGTGTTTAGTGGCGCAGTTGCAAACGGTGGCTCAGTAAGGGCAATCAACGTTAAGGGTGGCGCTAAATTCTCAAGAAAAGAAATTGATTCGCTAACAGAAAAGGCAAAGCACTACCACGCAAAGGGTCTTGCTTGGCTCAAAAATTCCAATGGTGAAATTTCCTCATCATATGCAAAATTCCTAACTGAGGCTGAAAACAATGCAATTGTCGAGCGACTTGGTGTTGAATCAGGCGACCTTGTATTAGTAGTTGCCGACAAGAATAAAGTTGTATTTGATACCCTTGGTGCACTTCGTTGTGAGTGCGCAAAGCGCCTTGGCCTATGCGACCCATTTGACTTTAAGTTCTTATGGGTTACTGAGTTCCCACTATTTGAGTACATTGAGGAGGATGGGCGCTTCTATGCTATGCACCATCCATTTACACAGCCTATGGTTGAGGACTACCAGTATATCGACACTGACCCAGGCAGAGTAAGGGCAAGAGCATACGATATCGTGCTTAATGGTACTGAGCTTGGTGGTGGCTCAATTAGAATTAACACCACAGAAATGCAAGAGCATATGTTCTCAGTTCTTGGAATTTCCAAGGATGATGCAAATGAAAAGTTTGGCTTCCTACTTGAGGCATTTAAGTATGGTGTACCACCACACGGTGGACTTGCATTCGGTCTTGACCGTCTTGTAACACTTTTGCTCGGTCTTGAGGATATCCGTGACGTTATTGCGTTCCCTAAGGCACAAAACGCATCAGAAATTATGTCTAAGTGCCCATCGTTTGCTAACCCAGACGACCTAAAGGAGCTTGGTATTGCATTAATTTCCGAGGAATAATAAAGGGGTTGGGCTGCTGCAACAACGCAGAACAAAAACAGACAAATATTAAATTGATGGTTTTTTGAAATAAGGTTGAGAACTTGCAAATATTTGCAAGTTCTCTTCGTTATAATATCTGTTTTTTAGGTGCGACCACTCGTACTACCGTACAAAGTACGCTGACGACTTTGTGTTCACACCTTCTGCATTTGTTTCGCTATCCCAAAATGGAGTATGAATTATACATATATATTAAAATGCGCAGACGGCACGCTTTACTGCGGTTGGACAAACGACCTTGAAAAAAGGCTGAAATCGCACAACGATGGCAAGGGCGCAAAATACACACGCTCTCGCTTGCCAGTCACCCTTGTATATTACGAGGAATTTGATAGCCCTGTTGAAGCACAAAAAAGAGAATACAGAATTAAAAAATTAACAAGACAAGAAAAGCTAAAGCTAATAGAAAAACAATAAAAAAACGGACACCCTGTGTCCGTTTTTTCTTATTTAGTCTGCTGAATAGAGCTTATATAAATCAGCGTAAATGCCACCCTTGTTAAGTAGCTCTGCGTGGGTGCCTTGCTCCTCAATTCCGTTTTCGGTAAGGACTAAAATTCTGTCGGCGCCCTTAATGGTGGTTAGACGGTGTGCAATTGTAAACGTAGTGCGTCCCTTTGCAAGCTTTTCAAGCGAGGCTTGCACTATACGCTCGCTTTCATTGTCAAGTGCGCTTGTTGCCTCGTCAAGAATCAAAATAGGTGGGTTTTTAAGGAATGCACGTGCAATTGAAATTCTTTGCTTTTGT
>JAFVWS010000001.1 GCA_017501545.1 Clostridia bacterium
AAGGAGGTATAAAATGGCTAAACCGGTAATAGCAATAGTTGGAAGACCAAATGTCGGTAAAAGCACTCTTTTTAACAAAATAATCGGAGAAAGACTATCTATAGTTGAAGATACACCAGGCGTAACACGTGACAGAATATATGCAGAGAGTGAATGGTGTGGAAGAAAATTCATTCTTATCGACACTGGTGGAATTGAGCCTAAAACAGATAGTATGATTTTGCAAAAAATGAGAGAACAGGCACAGATCGCAATTGAAACTGCCGATGCTATCATATTTATGTGCGATATAAATACTGGACTTGTTGCAGATGACAGAGAAATTGCACTTATGCTTAAGAAAAGCGGAAAACCAGTGGTTGTTTGTGTAAACAAGGCTGATAAGGTTGGCGTGGTTGATCCAACCTATTATGAGTTTTATGAGCTTGGCTTTGATAGTGACCCAGTTGCCGTTTCCTCAATTCATGGTACTGGTAGTGGAGATTTGCTTGAGGCAGTTCTTGGATACATTCCAGTTGTGGAAGAAGAGGAAGAAGAGGAAGATGTAATAAATGTTTGCGTAATAGGCAAGCCAAATGCAGGAAAATCCTCTTTAATCAATAAAATCCTGGGCAAAGACCGTTTAATTGTTTCTTCAATGGCAGGAACGACAAGAGATGCAATTGACACACGCTTTGATAATGAATACGGCAAGTATAATTTGATTGATACTGCTGGCATAAGACGACAAAGCAAGATAGATGATAAAATTGAAAAATACAGTGTTCTCAGAGCTCATATGGCGGTTGAAAGGGCAGATGTATGCTTGCTTGTTATAGATGCCACTGAGGGCGTTACTGAGCAGGACGAAAAAATTGCTGGTATTGCGCACGAGGCTGGAAAGGCAGTTATTATCGTTGTAAATAAGTGGGATTTACCTGATACAGAGGATAAAAACACCGTTGAATATTCAAAAAAGGTTTACAACGCCCTTTCGTACCTTACCTACGCCCCAATCATTTATGTATCAGCACTCACTGGTCAAAGAGTAGTAAAGCTTTTTGAACAAATTAACTATGTGTTTAATCAATCAAAGATGAGAGTTTCTACTGGTATGCTGAATGATGTGTTAAACGATGCAATTACAAGAGTTCAACCACCATCAGATAAGGGTAGACGCCTAAAGGTTTACTATATGACACAAGCCAGCGTTGCTCCACCTACATTTGTTTTGTTCTGTAACAGTGCGCCTCTTTTCCATTTTTCGTATCAAAGATATATTGAAAACTGCTTAAGAGACACGTTTGGCTTTAAGGGCACTCCTATTAAGCTTGTTATAAGACAGCGTGGAGAAGGAGATGAAACCAAGCTATGATAGAAACCTTGAAAAGTGTATTTCATACCTTGCTAAGAACTTACGAGCAAGGTGTAATTAACCAAAATATCGAGGGCGATTACTTTGCTACTAACATTCCGCTTTTTGTTACGTTACTCTGTGCAATTGCAGTTGTTGCATATTTGATAGGTAGCATTAATGTAAGCATAATTGTGTCAAAAAAGCTTGGCATAGATATACGTGAAAGTGGCAGTGGAAATGCTGGCGCTACTAATATGTCAAGGCAATTTGGCAAAAAGGTTGGAATTTTAATCCTGCTTACCGATATTATTAAATCCTTAATTGCTTGCATTATCGGTATTCTTTTGGTTGGATTTCAGTATGGTGGCTTTATAGCGGGACTATTTTGCATAATTGGACATGCTTTTCCAGTGTTTTTCAAGTTTAAGGGTGGAAAAGGCGTTGCATGCATGGCTGCAATGGTGCTTGTTACCTCACCAGTATGCTTCTTAGTTATGTTAATAATATATTTAGTTTTGCTATTTGGCTTTAAAATGGTATCATTTGCCTCGGTCATGTCAGTAATGATATACCCACTTCTTTTGTCGAGCCTACAAGGAATAGGAATTAATTTTATAATCGCACTTACTTGTTCATTCCTTGTGCTTTTCTTGCACAGGAAGAATATAATTCGTATATTCAACCACGAGGAACCAAGAATCGAATTATTTAAGAAAAAAGAGAAAAAAACTCGAGTTATAGAAAAGGAAACCGATGAAGACAGTGAAGAGTGAGCTTCAAGGTGAGCTTTGTAGCTTAATTTTGCTTGCATTTTCGAAAAAATCCTTAAAAAAGGTCGTTTTGTCAAAGCCTGATGCAACTGACGAAATTAAAAGTGTAATTTCACCTAAGGAAATATCAGCTAACAATGTTTTGCAAATTGAAACCTTTTCTAAGGATAATAAGGCGTATCACGTAAATATTCGCGATAATTTTGAAAATGAGTTGCTTGCTGTTTTATCAAAATATGCGCAAATTAACGTTGTTACAACTGTTGGGGATGCGCAGTTTATGCGTTCAAGGAGTGGTAAAGAGACCTTGTTAGGCGCTCAAAAGATAAAAAACAAGCTTAATTCTAATGAATATAGCACCACAAATGCCCAAGCAAACAACTCCAAAAAGAACTATATTCTAACTGGAGAAGAGGACTTTTTAAAGAAGCTTGGCGTTAGTGATGCAAATGGAAGAGTACGCGATAAAATGCAGTCCAAATTTCGCCAAATCAACAAATTTATCGAGCATATCGATGCTATAAAGGACAAGCTTCCAAGTGATAAAATCAACGTTTATGATTTGTGCTGTGGAAAGAGCTATCTCAGCTTTGCCGTATATCACTATTTTAAAAACGTTTTAAAAATGGAGATTAAAATGGTGTGCGTAGACTTAAAAGAGGACGTAATTGAGTATTGCTCTGAGCTTGCAAGTCGCATAGGCTTTGATAAAATGGAGTTTGTTTGTGGTGATATTATCAAGTATGATATGAAGGACAAGCCCAATTTAGTAATCTCCTTGCATGCTTGTGATGTGGCAACTGACATTGTGCTAAATAAGGCAAGTGAGAATGGTGCGGATGTTATTTTATCAACGCCTTGCTGTCATCACGAGCTCAATCATACACTTAATTGCGAAGCACTTGAGTTTGTAGCAAAGCACTCAATGCTAAGACAAAAAATGTGCGATGCGCTTACTGATGCTTTAAGGCTTATGAAGCTTGAAAGTGAGGGCTATAGCGTTTCAGCACTTGAGCTTATTGACCCAGAGGATACACCCAAAAATATTATGCTCAGGGCAATTAAAAAATCAAGCTTTGATCAAAGCAAAGCACAAAAACTAAAATTAGAATACGAAAAAACAAAAAGCTTCCTCTTGGGAAAATAGGTGAATTATGAGAAAAATTGCTAGCTTTTCGGTAAATCACGATAAAATCAGTGAGGGAATTTATATTTCTCGCATTGATGGCGATATTACCACCTATGATATGAGATTTAGAAAACCTAATATGGGTGATTACATTGACAATATTACAATGCATTCACTTGAGCATATGTTCGCAACATATGTAAGAAACTCTGAAATAGGACAAAATATTATTTATTTTGGTCCTATGGGATGCCAAACAGGCTTTTATTTGCTTGTACGAGATGCAAACAACGAAGAGGTTTTAAAGACAGTAAAAAATGTTCTTGAAAGCATTATTAAGCACGATGGAGAAATCTTTGGTAACACAAGAGAAGAGTGTGGCAACTATAGAAACTTAAATCTCGAATGTGCACAGCTTGAAAGCAAGCGTTATCTAAGCGTATTAAATTCTAAAAAGGTGGATTTCAAATATGAATAATCTAATAGGGATTATTGGCGCAATGGATATTGAAATTGAGGGGATTTTGGCTTCTATGACTGATGTTTCAAGTCAAAAAATTAGCCAAGTAACCTTTTATAAAGGAAAAATTTCTGATAAAAGCGTTGTTGTTGCTAAATGTGGTATTGGCAAGGTGTTTGCAGCAATGTGCGCACAAGCAATGATACTTAATTATAATCCAAGCGTAATAATAAACACTGGTGTAGCCGGTACTCTTATTAAACAGCTTGGTATTTTAGACGTTGCTGTTGCTAAAAGCGTTGTTCAGCATGATATGGATACTAGCGCAATAGGCGACCCAGTTGGCTTAATTTCAGGGATAAATGTTGTGGACATATTTACAGATGATTGTGTAGTGAACGCTTTAAAAGCAGCCTGCGACAAGCTTAATTATAGGCATCAAGAGGGAACAATCGCTTCAGGTGATAAATTCATATCTGATAATTTAGACAAGGAAAGAATTAAAAATACTTTTGGCGCCATCGCATGCGAAATGGAGGGTGCTGCAATCGGTCAAGTTTGCTATGTAAATGGCATTAAATTTGGTGTTTTGCGTGCAATTTCCGACGGAGAAGGTGCAGAAATGGATTATTCAACCTTTGCACCACTTGCTGCTAAGCATTCAATTGAAATAATTAAAAAATTTATTGAAATATATTAAGAGGTAAATTATGAAACTTGCATTACAACTATATTCAATCAGAGACGAAATGGGAAAGGACTTTTTCGGGACACTTGAAAAGGTGAAGAAGATGGGCTATGATGGTTGCGAATTTGCTGGACTCTTTGGAAATGAACCATCAAAGATAAAAGAGGAGTGTCAAAAGCTTGGATTAACTCCAATTTCTGCACACGTTGCTTATCAAGATATTATTCCTGATATCAAAAAAGCGGTTGCTACATATAAAGAAATAGGTTGTGAGTACATGGTTATTCCATATTTACCAGAGGATCTTCGTTATGGCACTGAAAAATATCCACAGCTTTTGATTGATATGAAGGAAATTGGCAAAGAGTGTAAGGAGAATGGCATTACACTTCTATATCATAACCATGATTTTGAGTTTGAAAAGGCTGAAAACGGCGAATATGTTCTTGATGAGCTATATAGAGAAATTCCATCCGACATTTTACAAACCGAGATTGATACTTGTTGGGTAAACGTTGGTGGCGAAAATCCAAGCGATTATGTTCGTAAATATACAGGACGTGCGCCGGTTGTTCATCTTAAGGACTTTTATGGCTCAAAAAATGAAAATATGTACGAGCTTATAGGTATTGAAAGCGAGAAAAAAGAGGTTAAATCCACATTTGAATTTAGACCTCTTGGCTATGGAAAGCAAAATATCCAATCCATAGTTGACGCCGCAAAGGATGCGGGCGCTTCTTGGATTGTTGCTGAAATGGATAGTCCATCTATGGGACTTACACCAATGGAGTGTATGCAAAAATCTATTGATTACATGAAATCTATTAAATATTAAGAAAAAAGCACGGTTTAGACCGTGCTTTTTTACTTGTAGAATCTTAGAATAATCGAAGTGGGTACAATTTTTGATGCTAAATGTACCATTTTCATAGAAAAGGTTGGAACAAAAAGAGCTTTATTTCTTTTGGCAGCCTTTAGTGCGCCAATTGCCACCTTTTGAGGGCTGATTGCATATTTTTTCTTATACTCCTTGACATTTTCAAGTCCAGAGAAAAAGGGTGTGTCAACAGGTCCAGGGCAGACAGCGGTTACAGATATTTTCTTAGGCTTAAGCTCTTGCCTTAAAGCGCGCGAAAAGCTTATAACATAAGACTTTGTAGCTGCATAAACTGAAAATCCTGGTTGTGGCATAAACCCAGCACTTGAAGCGATTTCTATGATTTTTCCACATTCATTTATGTATGGAAGGACAATAGAAGTAAGCTTTGTTAGCGCAGTAACGTTTATATCGGTCATTTTAGAAATTTGATTACAGTTAAGCTCTTCAAAATTGCCATTGTAGCCTACGCCAGCAGAGCAAACAAGATATTTTACATTTGGATTTGATGATTTTAAAGCATCATCAATTACATCAAACGACTCTTTGCTTGACAAATCAAGTGCAAAAATGCGCGTTTTTGTATTAAAGGCCTCGCTTGCACGAATAAGCTTGTCTTTACTTGAAGAAATCAACCAAATTTCGTCAAGCCCAAGACTGTCTATTTCTTTTGCAATTTCAAATCCAATGCCAGATGAGGCACCGCTAATTATTGAAATATCCATAAATATCTCCCAAAAAACATTCTAAATAGATTTTAACATTAAAAAATAATATAGTCAAGGAAATTTTTGTTGAAATAGAATTGTATCTATGATACAATAAAACTAACAAACAAAAAGGAGACGTTATATGAATTGCGTGCATCTAGACTTTCATACGAGTCCATTAATTGAAAATATCGGTGAAAAGTTTAATAAAGAAGAATTTGTAAAAACCTTAAAGGAAGCAAACGTTGATTTAATTACAGTGTTTGCTAAATGCCATCACGGCTATACTTATTATCCTACAAAGGTTTCAACAATGCATCCAAACCTTAAATTTAATTTATTAAAGGAGCAGGTTGACGCTTGCCATAGTGCTGGAATCAAGGCGCCTATATATATTACAATGGGTTGGTCACAAAAGGATGCAATTGACCATCCTGAATGGCAACACATTGACTTTTGGACTAAAAAACCTGTTAGATTTGGCACTGTACCAACTCCTGATATGGACCCTGAAACTCCACTTTATGACTGTAGTTGGGCTACTCTTTGTCCTGTTGGTGGCTATAGTGAACATTTAAAGGCAATTACAGAGGAGGTATGTCAGAATTTTGACATTTCTGATGGTGTTTTTTACGATATATGCTTTATGAAGGATGCTTGTGTTTGCGATGCATGTAAGGCAGGAATGAAAGAGCGAGGATTGGATCCAGACAATTATGAGGATGCTCGCAAATACTATAGAGAAAAGCGTATAGAGTTTTTTACTGAGTTAAACGAAATAGTTCACAAATATAATAAGGATGCGCATATATTCTATAATGGTGGGGCAGATATGAACAGACCTGAATATGGTGTGGTTCAGTCTCACTTTGAGCTTGAGGATTTGCCAACTGCGTGGGGTGGCTATGATTTTATGCCGATTCGCGCAAAGTATTTTGAAAAATTTGGCAAGTTTTATATGGGCATGACAGGAAAGTTTCATCACGCATGGGGCGAATTCGGTGGATTTAAGAATAAGGAAGCATTAAGATACGAATGTGCTGATATGCTTAGTATAGGTGCATCGATTTCAGTAGGAGACCACCTACATCCAAGTGGGGAAATTGATAAAAGCACGTATGCAATCATAGGTCATGCATTTAAGTATGTAAGAGATATTGAAAAATATTGCTTTGACACTCATGCATACACTGATATTGCACTTTGGATGAGCCATACCGAGGCTGACCTCGGTGCATCGAAGCTCCTTCAAATTATGCATCTTGAGTTTGACGTTATAGAAAATGCAAATGAGCTTTCTAAGTATAACCTTGTAATTTTACCTGATAAGGTAAAGCTCAGCGATGAGGATAAATCATCACTTGTTGAGTTCGCTAAAAATGGTGGTAAAGTTGTATGTAGCTATGAAAGTGGATTTGACGGCTTAGGAATTGAAAAGCTTGAGCCTTCAAAATATGACATTGACTATATTGAAACCGAAATTGATGAGATAGTTACACCATTTTTGTCATATGCAAGTGCATATAAAACAAAGTGTGAGGGCGAGGTTTTAGCAAAAATTAGAGAGCCATTCTTTAGTCGTACAGCAGGCCATTATTGTGGACATAAAAACACACCATTTAAGGACGAAAATGCCGACTATCCAGCGCTTGTTAAGAATGGCAACGTGCTTTATTTCGCACATCCTATTTTTGAATCATATAATAAAACTGGAAACTATATTTTGCAAAAATACATTATGCGTGCAATAGAAAGTCATTACGATAGAATGCTTGTTGTCAATAATTTCTATTCCTGTGGTAGAATAAGGGTTAGAAAGAGTGATAAAGATAATTTCTATGCTGTTCACTTGCTATATGCGCCTCCAGTTAATCGTGGAAATGTGTGCTTGCTTGAGGATTTCCCAAGGGTTGATGGTATTGAAATCGAGCTCAAGGTGAGTGAAAATGTTAAAAACGTATTTGTGGCAGACACAAATGAAAACATTGAATTTACTCAAATTGGCGATATTCTTTATCTAAAAGTGAATAATTTAGTGCTTCACAAACTATTAATAATTAATTATTAATTTTTTGTAAAAAACAACAAATAGTATTGACATTTATTTAAAAAAGTATTAAAATTTAATTAACAAATTTATAAAGGAGAGAAACACAATGAAAAAGACAGTTAGAATTGCAGCTCTTATGCTCGTTCTTGTTATGACTGTATTTGTACTTGCTTCATGTGGCAACAAGCCAAAGGGCGAATACACAGCTAAGATTGAAGCATTTGGCCAATCAGTTGAAACAACATACGATTTTGGCGGCAAGGATTTCACATGCACAACTAAGACAACAGTTCTTGGTACAGTTAACACAGAAGTAACTGAAGGTACATATGAAATTATCGAAGCTGAAGACGGTTCACTCGAAATCGCTCTTACTGTTGATGACAAAACAAGCACTTTCACATATGAAAAGGCTGATGAGTACATCAAGATCGGTGGCGTACAGTACAACAAGGTTAAATAATTTAACTAATAAAAAGTCCAACCCTCGTGGTTGGATTTTTTACTTAAAAAGCCCGTTGCGTTTGCAACGGGCTTTGGTTTTATAGATTGTCAGGATTTGCAACAACCTTTGAGCAAAGGATGTCAAGGTTAGCGTTTCTTACTCTGATTTCATCAATAAATGCCTTTTCTTCCTTTTCGTTCTTTAAAACGATATCATATGTAAGCTGGAAGAGCGTACCGAGGTTTTTAAGCTTTACTCTAACTAACACAGCCTTAGATGTGTATTTTGCAAATACGTCATCAAAAAGGTCATTATAATCAAGCTCTTCAGGAATTGTAATTTTTAATGTTCTGCGAAGCTTTGGTGAATCGCCAAAGTGTGTAAGTGTGAATATAATGCTTACAAGCTCAACAACTACAACCAATATAATAGCAATGTAAATAAATCCAAGACCAATAGTTAAGCCTGCTGCCATTGCAAGGAAGATTTGAACAATTTCTCTTGCTGTACCAGTTGCTGAACGGAATCTTGTAAGACCAAAAACACCACCGACAGCGATAGCAGCACCCATGCTTCCGCTAACGAGCATAATAAGCACTGCAACAATAGCAGGGAATAGTGCAACAGTAAATACAAGGCTCTTAGAATATTCGTTCTTAACCATATAGGAAAGAGCAATTATAATTCCAAGAACAAGGGCAAGTCCAACACAAAGGAAAAACTGCCAAGGCTTGGTAAGTCCAACTAAAACGCCAGACTCATCTCTAAAAATAGTTTCAACCACAAAAGATAACATAGGTTACTCCGTTTCTAACATTGAGTTTTCGTTTATTTCTCCAATTGTTGATAAATGCATATATTTCATAAGGTTTGGGTTAGCCGTTGAAATAACGCTTGCGTTTATCTTCTTTGCCAGCATAGTTTTATATGCTGTTCCTACCTTGGAAAATGAGGTAGGATAAATTTTCAACTTTGACAAAAGCTCTGCAAGCCAAAGTGGAGCAGTGTTAGGAACCTTTACTTCCATAAGCTTATATCCATCTGGCAAAAGACTTTCACCATATGAGCCCTTTCTTAAATCAAGCTCATAATCTCTCCATGTAATATTTGAGTCAAACGTAACACGAATATCACTTGTTTCCTTGTAAAAGAAAGCACATCTGTCATATGATATGTAAAACATTGGGGCAATTCCCTTATACATGCCAATAACGTAGTCGATTTCCTTGTCAATTTGACTTTTATCACGTTCTGGTGGGGCTTCAATATACTTTATTGCATCGACGTAAGGCATGTGAATTCTACGCTTATAAACAACGGAGTCGAACTTACGTTTTATTTCAATAAAAGCAGTTGTTTTGTCCTTTGGTACACCATAGGTCCTAAGCCTTAATTTTTCCTTAAAAATAGGCTTGTCTATTGAACGAGTAATCAGTAAATACTCGGGCGTATCATAGTATAAATTACATATCTTAGTTTCACCATATTCGTCGGGGATGAAATGCTTATCAATTTCAGCCTTTAGAATGGCATATTGTTCGGGATTTAAAAGATATTTTTTCTCATATCGCTTAAACGAAACACCAAAAGCCATTTTCTCCCCTCCTTTACCCTTTAATATTATCACTTTTCACAAAAAATGTCAAGCAAATGAAGCAAAATATATATTATTTATCTAAAAAATATATTGTGGTGTGAGAAAAATTGTTGACTTTGTTGTTTTTGATAGTATAATAATATTGAAAGAAAATTTTTAGGAGAAAAAATTGACAAATATATTTGATTATTTGAAATGGAGAGGAGACGTCACATTCGACGCTTATCCATTAAACGAGGTTGACTCAGTTATTTTTTCTCAGCTTTGCTACGTCCCGTTTGATAGAATTGTCTCAGAGGATCCAAATGCTAAGGGAAAAACAATTGAGGATATTTACGACAACTATTTTGATATAGTAGATGAAAAAATCAGCTTAGGTGCAATAATTCCAACAGATAAGATTATGCCACTTTTTGAAATGCTTTCTCATTCTGCACGCTTTAAGGATGTTGTTATTCGTGCTTATGTAAATGAGATTGAATTATCTACAGAAAAGCAGTTTTCTGCTATGTGCTTGGATATTCCCGATAGTGATATTACGTACGTAGTGTTTCGTGGAACAGACGACACCCTTGTCGGCTGGAAGGAAGACTTTAATATGTCGCTTTTTACACCAGTCCCTTCACAAAAGGATGGTGTGGCATACCTTAATAGAGTAGGAAATGCAACCGAAAGAAGGCTTTGCTTAGGTGGACACTCAAAGGGCGGAAACATTGCAATTTACGCCTCATTTATGGCTGATGAGGCTGTTCAAAATAAGATTGTTTCAGTTCACAATTTTGATGGCCCAGGCTTTAGATATGAATTTTTGAATTTTGCACGTCAAAATAAAAAAATTGAGAAGAAAATTACAAATTTTTTGCCTGATTCATCAATTATAGGCTCTATTTTTGACACAATAGGAAGAAGAATTTATGTCAAAAGCTCAAGTAAGGGTCTTTTTCAGCATGACACATTTTCGTGGCATTTGGAAAGAATTAACTTTATCACAGTTTCCTCGTTGGCTAAATCTTCAACACAGTTCCATAATTCCCTTGAACAATGGATTTCTGGACTTTCAGATGAGGAAAAAAGAGATTTTGTAGAGGCGCTTTTTAAGCTAATTGCAGTAAATGATGCTGGCACACTTTCTGATATATTATCAAACAAATTCAAGTTTATTGTTGCCTTGTTTAAAGCCGATGATAAAAGTAAAAAGACAGTTTGGAAAACGGCACTCGGTTTCCTTGGAATGAAGAAAAAGAAGGGACCTAAAAATCTTACCGATCATGATAAGGAAATTCTACAAAAGGCTAACCTTTTAGAAACACCAGAGAGCGATGAATAAAAAAGGCTCAAAACGAGCCTTTTTATATTAATTACAGCCACTTGTATACTTATAATTAGATGAAAAAGTTAAAAATGTAAACCATTGGTTGTCAGATGCTACCACCGATATCTTGAAAAAACAAATCCCTGTGTGATAGAATTACAGCAACGAAATCAATACGGGTCAAAAGAAGGAGAAAACAATGAAACTATCAGAGAAGCTCTCGTTCCTAAGAAAGGAAAAAGGGTGGAGTCAAGAACAGCTTGCAAACAAGCTATCTGTTTCAAGACAAGCAATTTACAAATGGGAAGCAGGAATGGCGGTTCCCGAAATAGAAAAAATAAAAAAGCTGTCAAATATTTTTGGTACATCTTTAGATGAATTATTAAATGATGAAATATCAATTCCAAATGATTTACATATAGAAAATTCTAATGATGATTCTTTAAATCAAGAATCAGTAGATGATATTCCAGAGGAGACAAATGATATTGAATCAGAAAATGTAGAAGGATTAGAAGAAAGCTTAGAGGAAGCTAAGCCAGACGAAGAGGTAGATGATACTGAAAATAAGGAAAATAAAAATGAAGAAAGGCCACAGGAACCACCCGTTCCACCGAAGAAAAATAAAAGTGTATTTTTAGCCTTTGCATTAATTATTTTTGCAGTCGCAATCGTTGCTGTTGGCATTGCATTGATTATTATCTTTAGCCCACATCGTCACGAATATGGTGACTATATAACAACTGTAAGTGCTACGTGTGAAACGGTTGGTAGCCAATATCGTGAGTGCTCGAAATGTGGAGAGCGAGAAACAACTCAAATCCCTATGCTGAAGCACAATGAAGTTGTTATTCAGGGAAAAGAACCGACATGTCTTGAAGCTGGACTTACTGAAGGGAAAAGGTGCTCATTATGTGAAAAAATAATTCTTGAGCAAGAAGAAATCCCTGCCACTGGTCACACAGAAAAAGTTTTAGAAGGCAAGGAGGCAACCTGCACAGAGGCTGGTCTTACTGACGGCAAGGAATGCTCAGTATGTGGTATTACAATAGAAGAGCAAATGCAACTTCCAATGGCTTCACATACATATGATAATGATACTGATTCAAAATGTAATGTTTGTGGATTTGAAAGAGACATTAATTGCAGTCACGAAGAAACTGTTACGCTTGAGGGCTTTGCCCCTACGTGCATAAAAAATGGCTTAACTCAGGGCGAAAAGTGCATAAAATGCGAAGAAATCTTGGTTAAACAAGAGGTTATTCCAATAAACAAAGACGCTCATGCGTCTGTTACTGTAAATGGAAAAGAGCCAACCTGCACTGAAACAGGACTTACTGACGGATTAAAATGCTCAGCGTGTCAAGCTATTATTATTAAACAAGAACAAATTCCCGCCAAGGGGCACACTGAAATTACGTTAAAGGGTAAGGATGCTACTTGCACAGAGGCGGGACTTACAGACGGAAGTAAGTGTGATGTTTGCAAAAAGATCTTAATTCCTCAAGAGGAAATTCCAGCATTAGGCCATAATGAGGTTGTATTGCCAGGTAAAGAAGCGACCTGCACTGAAACTGGATTAACTGAAGGAAAAATATGTAACACTTGTGGTACAACACTTTTAGCTCAAGAAACTATTCCTACAAAGGAGCACACTGAAAAAGTGGTTGCAGGAAAATCAGCCACTTGTACCGAGGCAGGCTTAACAGAGGGTAAAATCTGCTCAGTATGTGGCGAGGAGTTAGTAAAGCAGACCGTGATTAATGCTAAGGGACACGATTATATAGACCATTCAGCAAAGGCTGAAACCTGTACGGAAAAGGGTTGGAATAAGTACCAAACATGCTCAAGATGTGAATATACTTCATATTCAGAAATTCCAGCAACTGGTCATAGTGAAAAAATAGTTGCAGAAAAAGCTGCCACTTGTACCGAAACAGGATTAACTGAAGGAAAAATATGTAGCACTTGTGGTATAACACTTTTAGCTCAAGAAACTATCCCTGCTAAGGGTCACACTGAAAAAACAATTCAAGGCACAGCGCCAACCTGTTCAAAAACAGGCTTAACTGATGGTATTTCTTGCTCAGTATGTAATACTGTAATCAAAGCACAAGAAACACTTCTAAAAACTGACCATACATACTATAACAACAAATGCACAGGCTGTACTGCTTATTTAAGTGAAAGCAGTGGACTTTCATTCACTCCTAATAGTGAAGGTACTGAATATGCTGTATCAGGAATTGGTACTTGTAAGGACACCGATTTGGTTATACCTGCAACGTATAAAGGCTTGCCTGTAACATCAATTGCTAATGGCGCATTTATAGGCGAAACTTCCATTAAAAGCGTAATAATACCTGACAATGTAAAGGTAATCGAAATGAACGCATTTCGCGAATGCTCATATTTAGAAACCGCTGATATTGGAAACGGCGTTGAGATTATAGGCGGAGAAGTCATAGAAGCTGCATTTTATCAATGTACACGCCTAAAAAATCTTAAGCTCGGTAACAGTTTAAAAGTGATACCATCATGGGGCTTTGCCGAGTGTACTTCACTAGAAAATGTTGTAATACCAGATAGCGTTGAATACATTGGAGGCGGAGCCTTCGGTGGCTGCACCAATCTTTCAAGCGTTGTTATTGGTAGCGGTTTGAAAGAATGCGGTGGAAATCCATTTTCTGGCTGTGATAAGTTGCTTAAGGCGGAAAACGGTGTTTACTATGTAGATAAGTGGCTTGTTGCTATAGATACTACAGTTGAAAATGTTGTTTTGAAGAGCAATACCATAGGTATTGTGGGCTATGGATTAGCTAGTGAAAACCTACTTTCTGTAACATTTAATGATAATTTGAAATACGTAGGCACACATGCCTTTTATCAAGCTTCTTCGATTAAAAGTATTGAACTTCCCGAAGGAGTTGTTTCAATCGGCGAAGGAGCATTTTGGTTGTGCACATCTCTTGAAAAAATAGTAATACCTACAACCTGCACTACCGCTAACAGCATTTTCTATGCTCAATCTGAACCAATAAAATTTGCTGAGGCGCCAGCATACATATTCACTAAAATGTGGACTGACAATTTGGTAGAGGTATCAATAAACTCAGGTACAGAAATTGCATCTGAAACCTTTAAGGATTGCACAAAGCTTGCAAGCATTACAATTGCTGACACCATTACTACAATAGGTGCAAATGCGTTTAGTGGTTGCACTTCTCTTGAAAGCATTGAGATTCCAAGTAGTGTTAAAACAATTGGAGAGCAGGCCTTCTATAATTGCAGTGCATTATCATCTGTTACATTAAATGAAGGACTTACAACTATTGGACAGAATGCATTTACAAACTGTGAGGCGTTAACATCAATATTAATTCCTGCAAGCGTAACAACAATTGAAGCATACGCGTTTAACTACTGTGATAACCTAACAATAAGCTGTAAAGCAACGTCACAGCCAGCAAACTGGAATGCAAATTGGAATTACAACGATTGCACAGTTAAATGGGGACAATAATGCTTTAAAATCCTTTCAAAGCAATATTTAATGAAAACACTCCAAATTCTTTTGAGTTTGGGGTGTTTTCTTGACAAATATAAATGTGTGTTGTATAATATATGTGAATTTTAACTAAAGAGGTGCAAAAATGCCATCGTACGAAATAAGCTTGCTTTATCCAAATAAGGAAGCAATTGAGAAAAATGAAAATGGGCTCGACTCTCCTAAAATTTCAAGTGAGGCTTTAGCTTCATTAGAGCTTGATTATGCAATTGATTTGCAAAATAGCCGTCTTTGTGATATGTTCACAAAGGAGAAGAGCGTAATTGAATATAGACAAGGCGTTTTTGCTGATATTTTGGAAAACGACTCACTTTGCGAGCTTTTGAATAAGCTTTTACCTATTGTTAGTGATATTAATGATGTTCGCCGTCTTTCTGAGGAATCAACCTCTACCGACTCATATCTATACAGCATTACTGAAATTGAGCTTTACATTTCAGCAATGGAGCTTTTATATGATGGCTTAACACCAATGAAGGATAGCTTTAAAAGCGAGGCATTTAAGGCGCTTTATTCACGTGTCGATGAGCTAACGAGTAGTGATTATTATAAAGACCTAAACGTACGTTTAAAGGAGCTTACAAAGCGTGTAAGAGAGATAAAAAGCGTAACAATAGGCGTAAACCTTGATTCGCGTCTTCGTCCTGAAAGTGCAGGCGTTTTAAGCGTTAATAACGAGCATTTTAAGTCTGGCGAATTACTTCAAAAGATTTTACGTCTTGATTTTAAAAACGACGAATACACCTGCATTGCAGCATTACAGCCATTTAAAAAGGGTCAAAGCGATAATCAGCAAACGGCACTTTCAAATGCATTCAATGGTGCCTTAAACGATGTATTTAAATCATCAATGCGCTCTTGGAAAAAGGTTGTAAGCACTTACGTGCTTGAAAATGCAGACTTTTTAATCAAGCTTGCACCTGAAATTGAGTTCGTTACTAAGGCAACCGAGCTTGTAAAATCTCTTCAAAACACTAAAAATTCCCTTGTTTTCCCAGAAATTTGTGAAATGGAAGAGAAGGTGTTCGAGGTAAAAGGAATTTATAACCCCATTGTTGCACTAAAAATTAGTGAAAAGATGGTTGAAAACGACTTTTCATTTGATAAAAACGGTATGTTTTACGTTCTTTCTGGTCCAAACAGGGGTGGTAAAAGCGTTATTACCTGTGCAGTAGGCCATACATTTGCACTTGCACAGCTTGGCTTGCCAGTGCCTGCACAGTCTGCAAGAATAAGCCCAGCAGACGGTATTTTTACTCACTTCCCAACGGATGCAGAGGACACAATAGATAAAGGACGTCTCGGCGAGGAATGCGCAAGGCTTGATGAAATATTCGAGGATATAACTCAGTATAGCCTTATCTTACTTGATGAGTCATTGTCTTCAACTGGCTCATACGAGGCATCTTATATAGCCTCAGAGGTTCTTTCTGGCTTGTCCGTTGCTGGTTGTCGTGGCATATTCTCAACTCACCTTCATGAGCTTGGCATGATGATAGATGAAATCAATGAAAGATGCCAAAAGCAGGGTGGAGAGAGAATAGATACCCTTGTTGCAGGTATGGAGGATGGCGAAAGAAGCTTCAAAATCACTCGTAAAAAGCCCGATGGAAAGAGCTATGCAAGTGATATTGCATCTAAATATGGTATATCTCTTGAAAAAATAATTGAAAAAATCGAAAAAAATAAATAATTTTTAAAATTTACTATTGCAATTGCAAAAAGTTTGTGCTATACTACATAGCGTAATTTTGAAAATTAGTCTTATCTACGTAAACGGAGGTGTAAAAATGGCTATCTGTTCTGTATGCGGAAAAGGTGTTTCTTTTGGACACAACGTTTCTCACTCTAACCGCAAAACAAATAGAGTTTGGAAACCAAATATCAGAAAAGTAAAGGCAGTTGTTGACGGTACTAACAAGACAGTTAACGTATGTTCTCGTTGTCTTCGTTCCGGCAAGGTTACTCGCGCTATCTAATTAAGAAAGCTAAGACCGTATTTATTACGGTCTTTTTTCATTCAAGGAGGTCTTATGCTTGCAATATTAAGCTCGGAAATTTCACAAGATTTCAGCAAAAAAACAGGGCTAAATGTACTTTCATTACAACACTTTGAAAAGCTTGATATGCCAGTTGCATCTCACGCTGATATGCTGATTTCCATAATCAATGATCACATATTTTGCTACAGAGAATACTATGAAAAAAACAAAAGACTTTTTGACAAAATATCTAAAGATTATACTATAGTAAAGGTTGATAAGATTTGTCAAAAAGAATACCCCAAAGATGTTGGGCTTAACTGTCTTGTTATAGGTAATTTGTTAATCTCTAAAAACGAGGCAACAGCAAAGGAAATACTTGATTTTGCACATGAAAATGATTACAAAATTATTAGTGTTAATCAAGGATACACAGCTTGCTCAACTCTTGTTATAAATGATTCATCTGCAATAACTACTGACAAAGGTATTTATGATGTGTTAATTCAAGAAGGGAAGCGAGCACTTTTAGTAAGCACAAATGGCATAAAATTAAATGGATATAGCTGTGGCTTTATAGGTGGAGCAGGAGTAACTATTGATAATACAGCATACTTTTTTGGCGACATAAAATTACACCCTGATTGCTCTAAAATGTTAGAGTTTTTATCACGCGAAAATTGCAAAATAGAAGCGGTTTTGCCTGGGGGAGTGTGCGATTTTGGTGGCGTAAAGCTTATAAATTAACAACTAAAATTCAAAAAAACTTAAAAATAGGCACTGTTATTAAAAAAACAGTGCTTTTTATTAAAAAAATACTTGTGCATTATAAAATATTATGTTATAATTATTATGTAAAAGTATTTGGAGGCAGCAAATGGAAGCGGTTAAGAATTATGTAATGCATTTCGTCCGTCTTATCGGTGAGGCAATGACGGGCTTTAACATTTTCAGAAACATATTAGATATACTTATTTTGTCTGTGGTAATTTTTGCAATTTATCACTTTATTAAGGAAAGACGTGCGGGAAAGCTTGCGTGGGGTGTATGTATCTTTGCGCTATTCCTATTATTCTGCTCAATCCTTAAATTAAATGCTATGCAATTTGCACTTTCAAGTATATTTGCTAATGGTATTGTCTTCATTGCAATCGTGTTCCAGCCAGAGCTACGCTCAGTTCTTGAAAAGCTTGGTGACACCTCAATTAAGGGCATTAAGCAAATTGGCGAGCAAAAGAACAACTCAACAACAGTTGCTCTTATTGATGAGTTCTGTGAGGCAATTGGCGATTTGTCAAGGTCTAAAACCGGTGCGCTTGTAGTATTTGAAAGAAATACTAAGCTTGGCGACATTATTTTGACTGGTACAATTATCAACGCGCAATTTAGTGGCACACTTATGAAAAGCTTGTTCTTTGACAAGGCTCCACTCCATGATGGAGCAGTTGTGATTCGTTCAAATAGAATTCACTCAGCGGGCTGTCTATTGCCACTTGAATCTGATAGAGAAATTTATACTGAGCTTGGTACAAGACATCGCGCAGCAATTGGCGTTAGTGAGGTTAGTGACTGTATTTCAGTTGTAGTTTCAGAGGAAACCGGCACAATTTCGCTTGCGCATGAGGGTAAGCTATATAGAAACTTTACAAAGACAACACTAAAAAAGAAGCTTCAAGAATATCTTGTGAAAAGCTCACATGAGCAAAAGAAAAAGATTTCATCAAAGGTAACAGTTAATCCAGAGGAGTAAGGAGGAAATATTATGGCAAAGTTTACTAAAACAACAGAAATAGATATTTCCGCCATGCACGAGGTGGTTGAAGAGGAAACTCCTAAAAAGAATCGACTTGGCTGGGTTATTTCAATAATTGTTGCTATAATCGTTGCTTTCGTTGTTTGGCTATACGTAATTGAAACAAGCAATGATTTGCATGAAAAGACATTTAATGACGTTAGCGTGCCTGGAACCGAGGATACTATTGATATTACGGTTAAGGGTACTTATCGTGCACTTGCCGACCTCGAAAGAGATCATTTTGATATAAGCGTTGCTGGCGAGAAGTATATTGTTAAAATCAAGAGCGATGCGCCCGAAAACGCACTTACCGTTACTATTATTTCTCCAGAAAAATGAGAATTTTAGTAGAGCAAATTAAAGCATCGGTCGCAACAACCCAAAATGAGCTATTTGATATTGCAAAGGCACGACTTAAAAAAACGCGTGCCTTTTCAAATTTTAAGGATTTTTGTATCTATAAGCGTTCAATTGATGCAAGAAATAAAGAAAACGTTAAACTTGTATACTCGGTTTCATTAGAAGCCGATGTAGCAAAGACATTAGACTTTAATGCCCTTGCAAATCAAGGAATAAAGCAATTACCAGCTTATGAGCTTGATTTTACCTTTACGGGCGAAAAGCCAAGCGCACGACCACTCGTTGTTGGATTTGGTCCTGGTGGTATGTTTTGCGCGCTTGCATTAGCTAAAGCAGGATTAAGCCCTGTTGTTATTGAGCGTGGTGCAGATGTTGACACGAGAGTCAAATGTGTTGAAGCCTTTTATAATACTAAGAAACTCGACGTTGAGTCAAATATTCAATTTGGTGCAGGTGGAGCAGGCACATTTTCTGATGGCAAGCTTAATACCTTAATCAACGATCCAAAGTGTGAATTCGTGCTGAAAACATTTGTTGAAATGGGTGCGCCAAAGGAAATATGTTATGAAGCAAAGCCTCATATTGGTACCGATGTATTAAGAGACGTTGTTAAAAATTTAGCATCACAAATTATCTCACTTGGTGGCGAAATTCATTATGGCACCAAGCTTGTTTCTTATGATAATGGAGTTGCTCACACTACAAAGGGCGATTTTGCATATTCATCGCTGGTACTTGCAATTGGGCACAGTGCAAGGGATACGTATGCATATTTGCTTTCAAAAGGCGTTGCTATTGAGCCTAAGCCGTTTTCGGTTGGCGTAAGGGTGGAACATTTGCAAAGTGATATTAATGATGCAATGTTTGGTAAATATGCCGAGGCGTTGGGACCAGCTTCTTACAAAATTTCTCACCGAGAAAATGACCGCGGAGTTTATTCCTTCTGTATGTGTCCCGGTGGAGAGGTAGTAGGAGCGCAGAGTGAAGAAGACAGCATAGTCGTTAATGGTATGAGCAATTATAAAAGAGACGGTGTAAATGCAAATTCAGCTATTGCTGTACAAATTAATAGAGATGATTATGGAAACACACCTATAAAGGCTATAGAATTTCAAAGAAATCTTGAGAAAAATGCCTTTATTCTTGCTGGCTCAAGCTATAAAGCACCAATTCAAACAATGGGTGACTTTTTTGATGGTGTTGCAAAGAGTGAGCCAAAGAGAATTCAACCATCATATATGAATGGCTTTACTCAAGTTTGTGATTTAAACAAGGCATTGCCAAAGGTGGTTTGTGATTATTTGAAGCTTGGCTTTAAAAAATTTGGCAAAAAAATCAGCGGATATGACGCAAGCGACGTAATATTAACTGGTGTTGAAACGCGTACAAGTGCGCCAGTTCGTATTTTACGTACTGAAAGCTATAATATGTTAAACAATGGATCTGTATATCCGTGTGGAGAAGGTGCAGGATATGCAGGCGGAATAATGAGTGCGGCGGTTGATGGAATCAACGTTGCATTAGCAATTATAAATAAAGGATAGTATGGAAAAGATTAAAAAGAAACAGTGGGTTATAAAGGCTGGTGCAGGCGATAGAGATGCAATAGAGAATATCGCTGTCGCCATTGGCTGTAGTAAAACCCTTGCGACCTTGATTTATAACAGAGGTTATAAGGACAAGGCGTCAGCTATGGCTTTTATTGAAAAAAGCCAAGAGATTTTACATGACCCATTTCTCTTAAATGATATGGGCGTTGCCGTCGAAACTATTTTAAGCGCAGTTGAAAACGGCAAAAGGATTACAATATATGGCGACTACGACGTTGACGGTGTAACATCCGTGAGCATTCTTTACCTATACCTAAAAGGCTTAGGTGGTAATGTAAGCTATTATATTCCATCAAGAATGTCAGATGGTTACGGTATGTCCATGGGCGCAATTGAAGCGCTAAAAAATGATGGCACACAGCTAATTATCACTGTTGACACTGGGGTTACTGCAGTTGAAGAAATAAAATACGCGCGTGAGTTAGGCATAGACGTTGTCGTCACCGACCATCACGAGTGTGCTGATACTTTACCATCAGGCGTAGCTGTTATCAACCCAAAAAGAAAGGATTCTACATATCCATTCCAGTCACTTGCAGGAGTTGGTGTAGTTTTTAAGCTACTGTGTGCTCTTGAAAAGATATCATCTAATTCTACGATAACTGAAGCAACGAGAAAAATTGCATACGAATATTCTGATTTAACAGCTATAGGTACAATTGCCGATGTTATGCCAGTTATTGATGAAAACAGAATAATTACAGCACTTGGCTTGCACAAGGCTGAAAAAACTAATAGAATAGGCCTAAATTCTTTAATTCAATATTGCAGAAGCGGTGAGGGAAAAGCGCAAAAAACAACGAAGGCTAAAAAAATCAGCTCTGGTTTTGTTGGTTTTACATTAGCACCTCGTATTAATGCTGCTGGAAGACTTTATTCAGCAAATACGTCTGTTGAGCTCTTTTTGGCAAATAATAAGTCACAAGCTGAAGCTTTAGCAGAGAAGCTATGCGATATCAACAAGGAAAGACAAACACAAGAAAACAATATAGCAGAAAGTGCATTTAACCAGGTTGAATCTAAAGGGTATCTTGGGAAAAGCATTATGGTGCTTGACAGCACAGATTGGCATCATGGCGTTGTTGGAATTGTTTCTTCTCGTGTGTCTGATCGATTTGGTGTGCCTTCAATTTTGATTTCATTTGAGGGAAATTCGGACCCTTTTGACCCAGAGGCAATAGGCAAGGGCTCAGGAAGAAGCGTTGGTGGAATGAACTTAGTAAACGCGCTTAATTCATGTGCTGATTTGCTTGAAAAATATGGTGGACATGAGCTTGCTGCTGGGCTTAGTATCAAGCGTAAGAACCTTCAGCTTTTCAAAGAAAGAATAGAAAAATACGCAGATGAATGCTTTAAGGAAAATCCACCTGTACACCATCTTGAAATAGATTGTGAGCTTGATGTTAACGCGTTATCCACTGAATTGGTTAAAGAAATTTCAGTTTTGGAGCCATATGGCGTTGCAAATCCAACACCAGTCTTTTATTCCGAAGGGTTAGTCATAAATGGAATTACACCAGTCGGTATGAATAGACATATAAAGCTTACACTCGGTAATTATAAAAAACGCATTACAGCTATGTTATTTTCTAAGTCTTTACAGGATTTTGAATTTACATATGGTGATGAGGTTGATATTGCTTATAATCTCGAGATTAATGAATTTAATGGAACAGAAACCATTCAACTTAATCTAAAGGATATAAGACTTAGCCAAAAAACACTTGATTACGAAAGCGATTGTGAAGAGCAGTATAAGCTTATAAAAGCAGGTGAGTCAAGCTTTGATGCGGATTTTATTATTCCAACGCACAAGCAGTTTGAGCACGTTTTTAAATACCTACGTAGCTGTGCAAGAATGGGTAGAAACCAATATCGATACAGTAAGCTTTTGAGCGATGCAAACTTAAATGCTACTGAAGACTGTAAGGTAAATTATGTTCAATTGAAAACGATTGTTAAGGTATTTATAGAATTAAACATTGTTTCAATTGAGGAGCTTGATGATTTTTCATTTACCTTTAAGTTTTTACCAAGCAAGAACAAAACGTGCCTTGATAAATCAAATATTTTAAAGAAGCTTAAGTATACTTACGCAAATAAATAAGAGGACATAATATGACAGAGGAAAAATATCAGGAAATAGCGCCGCTTTTAGAGCTGTTACATTCAAACGGCAGAAGCTATGATTATGAAAAAATAAAATCGGCGTTCCTTTATGCAAAGGAGCTTCACGAGGGACAAATGCGTCTAAGTGGAGAGCCGTATATAATGCACCCTATATCGGTAGCAGAGATTGTTGCAAATCTCGGTCTTGATACCGATTCTGTTTGTGCTGCCTTTTTGCATGATACAGTAGAGGACTGTCCTGATAAGACTAATTTAGACGAAATTACCAGACTTTTTGGTTCAGACGTTGCTCTTTTAGTAGACGGAGTTACTAAGATTAAGTCTATTAACGTTGAGGAAAAAGAAGAGGCACAAATTGAGAGCATTAGAAAAATGCTTCTTGCTATGTCCAAGGACATTCGAGTTATTTTCATCAAGCTATGTGACAGAGTTCACAATATGCGTACCTTGTATGTAAAAAAGGATGCCAAGCGTCGCGCAACCGCCCTTGAAACAATGCACGTATATGCACCTCTTGCACACCGCCTTGGTATGCAAAAAATCAAGCAAGAGCTTGAAACATATGCCCTTCAGTATCTTGACCCAATTGGATACAATGAAATTAAGGCACATATTGAAGAAAAATATGGTAGAAACGTTAACTTTATCGAAACTATAAAGGCAAATGTTAAGGAAGAGCTTGAAAAAATTAATATTAGCTTTACCCTTGGAGGCCGTGTTAAAACCGTATATAGCGTATATCGTAAGATGTACAACCAAAACAAAACATTTGACGAAATTTACGACTTTTATGCTCTTAGAATTATTGTAAATACAGAGCTTGAGTGTTATACAGTACTCGGCTTGATTCATGAGCTGTACAAATCTGTTCCAGGTAGATTCAAGGACTATATTTCTACACCGAAGCCAAATATGTATCAGTCGCTTCATACCACTGTTATTGGTAAGGACGGTATTCCTTTTGAGGTTCAAATTAGAACCAAAGAAATGCATCAGGTTGCTGAATATGGTATTGCTGCGCACTGGAAGTATAAGAGTGGAGAAAAGTCAAGCGCTGATATTGATACTAAGCTTGACTGGATTTCTAAGCTGATTGCAACAGAAGAAGAGGCGATTGATCCTGAAGACTTTATGCATGCCTTCAAGATTGATATTTTCCATGACGAAACCTTTGTATTTACTCCAAAGGGCGACGTAATTGCGTTGCCTCTTGGCTCAACGCTTATAGATTTTGCATACAAAATTCATACTGGCGTTGGAAACAAGATGATTGGTGGTAAAATTAACGGTAGAATTGCTCCTATTGATTCAGTACCACAAAATGGTAATATTGTTGAAATTATTACATCTAATGCTTCTAAGGGCCCAAGCCGTGACTGGCTTAACATTGTTAAAACTGGTGAAGCGAGAAATAAGATTAGACAATGGTTTAAAAAGGAAAAAAGAGCTGAAAATATCGTTGTTGGTAAGTCACTTGTCGATAAAGAGTTTTTACACATGCGCTCTACTTGTTCCGATGATGAGAAGAATTCAATTGTTGCATCTGTTGCAAAGCGCATAGGCATGATGGATGCCGATGATTTATATAATGCACTTGGCTACGGTGGAATCAGTATTTCGAAAATTGATAAGAAAATTCGTGATGAATACGAGAAGACTGTAAAGACAAAGGATAATAAAGAAGCGCCTTCAGTGCAGCTTGAGCCTACAATTACTCCAACTACTAAAAAGAAACACAAATCGAGTGGCGGCGTAATAGTTGATGGTGAAGAGGGCTGTGTTGTTAAGTTCGCAAAATGCTGTAATCCTTTGCCAGGAGAGGACATTGTTGGCTTTATTACAAAGGGATATGGCATTTCAATTCACAAAATCGACTGTCCAAATGTTCAGTCTGCATTTTCTAATGACGAATATGTATCAAGATTTGTAAAAGCAGAGTGGGATACACCTTCAAATAACTCATATCGTTCATCGTATGAGTCATCGCTTCAAATTCTTGTAACAAATCGTATTTCAATTTTAGCTGATATTTCTACAGCCTTGGCTGAAATGAAAATTGATATTGTATCAATAAATACTAAAAATGTTGAAGATACAACACTGTTTAATATGACAATTTCTTGTCGTGATATTTCTCACTTCAATTCAATTATTTCACGATTAAGATCAATTAAGGACGTAATTAGAGTCACAAGAGCAATGGGAACGAGGTAAGCTATCAAATGAGACTGATACTTGAAGGTAAAATTAATAAGCTGTACGTACAGTCTCTTTGTATGGTGTTTTTCCGTGGTGAAAAATTTCCAGAAAATGAGCAAAATCCAATGGGAACTATTTACGTTAAAACGACTGAGTCTCAAAATGGAATTAATGCAATATGTGAACTTACCTATAAGGATAAAAATGCATCTACCAGTGCGTTTGTCGAATTTGAACCCTGTGATAGCTACGAAAGGACTTGCAAATGTGCTGTTGGTAAAGCTGTATATTTGGCAGGTAAGGAGCTAACTGGCAGAGAAGCACCTTGGGGAATTTTAACTGGAATTCGTCCGTCAAAGGTCGCTGACGAACTTCTTTCAAGACTGTCTTACGAAAATGCGCACAAGGTATTAGTTGAAAAATATCTTCTCGCGCCAAACAAAGCAAGCCTAACGCTTGATGTTGCTAAAAATGAAGCTGAAATATTCAATAAATATGGCGAAGACACTTGTAGTTTATATATCTCAATACCATTTTGTCCAACGAGATGTGAATATTGCTCATTTATTTCATATGCAACTAAAAAGCTATTTGACTTGATTCCATCATATTTAACAAGGCTTTATGAGGATATTCGGGAAAAATGTAAAATAATTAAGGAGTTAGGGCTAAAGCTTGTAACTGTTTACGTTGGTGGCGGAACGCCTACAACACTAAATGAAGAACAGCTTACCTCTCTTTTAACAGTAATTTCTGACTGTGTAGACATCGATTCACTTGATGAATTTACAATTGAGTGTGGCAGACCCGACACTATAACGCAAAAAAAGCTTGAGATTATTAAAAGCTTTGGGGTGAAAAGGATAAGTGTTAATCCGCAAACACTTAATGATAATGTCCTTTTATCAATTGGTAGAAGGCATACAGTGAAGGATTTTTACGATGCATATAAGCTTGTACAAAACATTGGCATTGATATTGTAAACACCGATTTAATAGCAGGACTTGATGGCGATAATTTTGAAAGCTTTAAAAGCACGGTAGACAATATTATAAAGTTAAATCCTAACAATGTAACAGTACATTCGTTTTCAATAAAGAAATCAGCAAGGATACTACAAAATGACTCATCAATTTACGAATATAGTGGTGATTTTGCCGTTTCAAGCGTCGATTATGCGTACAATGAGTTAGTTAGCAACGGATATGTGCCATATTATATGTATCGTCAAAAAAATACTGTTTCTGACCTTGAAAACGTTGGATACGCTAAGAAGGGCACATTTGGAATATATAATGTGCTTATGATGTCTGATAATCACACAGTATTTTCATCTGGTGCTGGTGCGACTACAAAGTTAGTTAAAAATTTATCCATAAACAAAGAAATACTAAGAATATTTTCTCCAAAATACCCATATGAATATTTGCAGGACAAACAAGATTCCTGTAAGGCAATTTTAAATTTCTTTAATTAGCATTAAAGGAGGTGTGTTGATTGAAAGAAATTAATATAACCTTCAAAAACGAAAACGAAAAGCTTGATTTTGTATTAAAAAGCGAAAGTTTATTCGAAAATAGGCTTGATAGTGCCTCAAAAGAGGTTGTTGAAAGTGATGTATCTTGCGTTTTGCTATCAGGTCCTACATGCGCAGGAAAAACTACGACTGCGCAGAAGTTAATTTCTGATTTTAATAAAATCGGAAAAAATGTTACTGTTATTTCTCTTGATGACTTCTTTAAGGATAGAATAGAGCAAAGAGAGGTTCAGCACGGTAAAAAGATAGATTATGATTCTGTTGACGTATTAGACCTTGAGGAGCTTGAGCGTTGTATTAAAAGTGCAACTGTGGGTAATATTATTAAAGTACCTAAATTTGACTTTTTGACACAATCTCGACAAGGATATACTGAGCATTATATTTCTGAAAACGAGGTTTTGATGTTTGAGGGCATACAAGCTGTGTATCCCGAGATAACAAGACTGTTTAAAACTAATTTTAAGGGAATTTTTATTGACGTACAAAACGATGTAACCATAAATGGTACTGAATTTAAAAAGCAAGAAATTCGCCTTGTACGTCGCTTAGTAAGAGATAGAAAGTTTAGAGGCGCATCGGCTGACTTTACGTTTTTCTTGTGGGAAACCGTGCGCGATAACGAAAAAAAGAGCATATATCCTAATAAGGATGTATGCAAGGTGCAGGTTGACTCATTTATAGAACATGAGATGTTTTTAATGAAGGACTTTGTAGCCGAGGTGCTATCTGAAATAAAGCAAGATAGCAAATATTATACTAAAGCACAAAAGCTTTTAAGTAAATTTGATAATTTACAATCCATTAGCTATGATTACATTCCTAAAAATTCGTTATATACTGAATTTTTGGGTAAGAAATAATGAGGATTTATTTTGGTACAAAATAAAAGTAAAACTCCTAAAAGTGCAATGAATATGTTCTTTTCAGGCGTTGTTGTCTTAACAATAGCCAACATTTTGGTTAAGTGCGTAGGACTTATACTAAAAATTGTATTAAATACTGTTGTTGGCTCTGTTGGTGCAGGCTATTATAGCTCAGCATATGAGATATATGCATTTTTGTATGTAATTGCAACATCTGGTTTGCCAGTTGCTCTTTCAATAATGATATCAAAATGCAGGGCACAGGGTAAGCTAAAGGAAGCGCGTAAGATTTTCAATGTAGCAATGATTCTATTTTTTATAATAGGAACTGTTTTTGCTGTGTTACTGATTGCGTTTTCTCAGAAAATCGCAAATCTTATTTCAGCTCCAGAAACCGCCATATCTATAGTCGCAATTGCCCCTACAATTTTATTTATATGCCTAAGTAGCTGTTTAAGAGGATATTTTCAAGGATATCAGCTTATGAACCCTACAGGAGTGTCTCAGTTTATTGAGGCGCTTGGAAAGGCTGGAATAGGCTTTGCGTGTGCACTTTGGGCAAAGGCTCAAGGATATGAGGATCACGTTGTCGCTGCATTTACAATTCTCGGCGTAACATCAGGTGTCTTTTTGGGAATGGTATTTTTATTTATAAGAAAAATCTTTTTTAAAGAAAAGACATATTACGATGATTTGGGTACTCAAGAAGCTCAAAAGACTAAGTATATTTTCAAGGATTTAACTAAAATTGCAATTCCGATTACATTAAGCTCATGTGTCTTATCTTTGACTGTGATTATTGATACATTAATGGTGCAATCAAGACTTTTAGCATCTGGACTTGGTGAGGATTTGGTGAGAATCTATTATGGTGACTATACGACCTTAGTAATTTCGATGATAAATCTCCCGACAATTTTGATTTATCCAATTTCAAACGCATTAGTTCCACTGATTACTGGAGCAATTGCTAAAAATGATCAAAACAAAGCTCATCAAATGCGTTCTTTTACTTTACGTGTAATTAATATTTTGTCAATACCATGTGCGCTTTCACTGGCGATTCTTTCAAGAAATTTGCTTGAGCTACTAATGTTTACTGAAAGCTCGGTTAATAGGGCAGCACCTTGGCTATCTCTTGGGTCAGTTGCTGTAATCTTTTTAGGCCTTATTTCTGCGACTAATGCATTTTTAAATACTGCAGGCAAGCAAAAATATCCAATTATATCTATGGTTTGTGGAGCAGTGGTAAAGGTTTTAGCTAATTATTTTTTGGTTGGCCATATAGGAATATTAGGCGCACCACTTAGCACTGTTTTGTGCTATCTAACAGCAGCGACAATGAATATTTTCTTCACGGTAAAATGCGTTGGAAGGTTGCCTGATATTAAAAAAATGTTTTTTATGCCACTTTTGTGTGCGATTATATCTATTGGCTCAGGGGCTGGAGTATATCTAATTCTTGATAACTGGATACCATCAAGGCTTGCTACTTTAGTTGCTATAATTGTAATTTTAATTGTGTATTTATTTATGATTGTTCGCTCAAAAACAGTAAGCGAAGATGAGGTCAAAATGCTTCCGCACGGCAATAAAATAAGGGACTTTCTTAAAAAAATGCATTTTTTTCCTAAAAAATGTTAAAAATATCTAAAAAAGTTAAAAAAATTTGGCTTTTTTTGTAAAAATTTTCATTAAAGTATTGAAATATATGAATTTTAATGGTATAATAATTACAACAAAAGCCGAAGAAATCGGTTAAGAAAAAAGAGGAGAAAAAACCAATGAACAAAACAGAACTTATCGAAGTAGTAGCACAAAAGGCAGACCTTAAGAAGAAAGACGCTGAAGCAGCAGTTAACGCAGTACTCGCAGCTTTCGAAGACGCTCTTGTAGCAGGCGAAAAGGTTCAACTTATCGGTTTCGGTACAATCGAAGTTAAAACTAAGGCAGCTAGAACAGGTCGTAACCCAGCTACTGGCGCTTCTATCACAATCCCTGCTTCTAAACAAATTAAATTCTCTGCAGGAAAGACACTTAAGGATAAAGTTAACGCGTAATTATATAAAGCCTGTACCTTTGGTGCAGGCTTTTTTCTGGGAAATATGAGAATAGATAAGTTTTTAAAAGTTTCAAGAATTATAAAAAGACGTACTGTTGCTAATGAAGCATGTGATGCGGCGCATATTTCAGTTAATGGAAAGACGGTTAAAGCATCGTATGACGTTAAGCAGGGTGATATAATTGAGGTGTCGTTTGGTGCCAAAACTTTAAAAGTTAAGGTTACAGACATCAAGGATTCTACTAAGAAAAATGATGCGCAAACAATGTACGAAGTAATGCCCGAGTAATATTTTCGGGCATTTTTTCATATCATAAAAAAGAATCTTTATTGGAGGCTTATTTATGAATGAACAATCAGAGGATTTAAAGCATGACGTCGTATTAAAATCAAGAAAGATGCTTGAAATGAATGGCGTTTTAGACGTTACCAGCTTTGATGAGCATGAAATAGTGATATTAACAGGCACATCAGGTGCATCAATAGATGGCGAAAATATGAAAATAGAAAAGTTCAATGCCCAAAATGGCGAATTAATCGTTACAGGCAAAATTAATGGAATATTTTACTATAACAAGGAGCCACAAAAGAAAAAAAGAGGCTTAGTAAGCCTTTTTAAGTAAAAATATGGAGATTTCAATATCAAAACAACTCCTAACCGTGCTTTTTTCGATTGTTCTTGGTCTTTTTTGTGGTATTATATACGATTTATTTAAAATATTTAGAGTAGTAATAACTCAAAATTATGATGAAAAAACTTTGAATAAGCTAAAAGAAAAGCAGTTTAAAAGAATAACAAATCCAATTATGAGTAAGGAGATTAAATCACACAAGGCAATAAAGCTAATAGTTGTGGGCTTGCTTGATATAATCTATTTTTTTACCTTACTTCCTATATTTTGCGTTTTTACATATGTAACTAACGAAGGGGAATTCAGATGGTTTATCTTCGTGTTTGCACTTTTTGGTGTAATTGCTTATAAAAAATCTTTTGGTCGCTTAAACGGGCTTATAATCGCTTATTTTAGCTTTTATTTTAGTGTTTTGGTAGCTTATTTATTGTTTTTTTCAAAAATTCCCATTAAAAGGCTGAATAATAAGATTAAAATGCATTTTTCAAGTAGAAAAGCAAAAAAGAAAGAAAAAATTAGAGAAATAGCAAATAAGGAGCTATTAATATCGTTTGGAAAATAAAAAGGAAGGCGTTTGCCTTCCTTTTTGGTCTCGGTAGCGGGATTTGAACTACACGCAACACCCTCCAAAGTAGCATAGTAGATTGTCTGTGCTTTTCCAAGCGAAAAGCTTGTCACTCTCCTTGCTTTGTTCGGTTTCACTTGCTGAAAACAATAGTCAATTGTTTTCAACTTCGTTACCTTACCACCCCAAGAATCATAGGGGATGAGCTTTCTGTGCTATGTGCCGTGTGTTAAAACCACATTCAAAAGCAAGTAAAAAAGCAGAGCATAAAGCCCTGCTTTTTTACTTGGTCTGAGTAGCGGGATTTGAACCCACGGCCTCTACCACCCCAAGGTAGCGCGCTACCAACTGCGCTATACCCAGAAGTTCATAAGAACGCACATATTATATCACATTAAAAAAAATAAGTCAATATTTTAATAGTATTAAAAAAATTTAAATGGCAAAAATATATTTGAAATCAAAACGATTTCAAAAATGTTATTAGGAGTTAAAAATGAACAAACAACCTAACCATTCAATTAAATGTACAGTAGTATCATGTGCAAATCATGCCAAGAAGGAAAACTATTGTGTACTTGACACAGTTAAAATCGGTACACACGAAACAAACCCTACAGTTTCTCAATGCGTAGACTGTGAGTCTTTTGTTTTGGGTAATTGTAATTCTGACGGATGCAAAATTTCTAAATAACAAAAAGTCGAGAGCGTTTTGCTCTCGGCTTTCTTATTTTGTAATGTATTCGGGCTTTTTTCCGTCTACTACGCATCCTTTGTTTATGACAACCTTTTTAATTTCTTTGTTAGAAGGTAATTCAAACATAATTTCGGTCATAGTTTCTTCCATAATAGAGCGTAGACCTCGCGCGCCAGTTGAGCGTTCAATAGCCTTGTTTGCAATAGCCTTTAGAGCTTCTTTAGTAAATTCAAGCTCGACACCATCAATTTCGAATAACATTTTATATTGCTTTTCTATAGAATTTTTTGGTAAAGAGAGAATTTTAACAAGAGCCTCCTCGTCAAGGTTATTAAGACCAACAATAACTGGTAAACGACCAACAAGCTCTGGGATTAAGCCGTATTTAACGATATCGTGTGCGTTAACATCAGCGAAAATCTTGGTTTTATCAACGTTTATTTTGCTTTTAACCTCACCACCAAAGCCCATAAGTGATTTTCCTTGACGACCCTCAATAATTTGTGATAAGCCGTCGAACGCGCCACCACAAATAAAGAGGATATCTTTGGTGTTTATAGGAATAAACTCTTGGTTTGGATGCTTTCTTCCACCTTGCGGAGGAACATTAGCAACGGTGCCCTCAAGAATTTTGAGAAGAGCCTGCTGTACGCCCTCGCCAGAAACGTCACGAGTGATAGAGCGATTTTCGCTTCTTCTTGAAATTTTGTCGATTTCATCAATATAGATAATACCTTTTTCAGCCTTTGCAACATCAAAATCAGCAGCTTGAATTAAGCGAAGAAGAATATTTTCTACGTCCTCACCAACGTATCCAGCCTCGGTTAGCGTAGTTGCATCTGCAATAGCAAAAGGAACCTTAAGAGCTTTTGCAAGTGTTTGTGCAAGATAGGTCTTGCCAGAGCCAGTAGGACCGATTAGCAAAATGTTGCTTTTTTGTATCTCTACATCGTTTTCATTTCTTGATTTTTCGTTGTAAATTAAACGCTTATAATGATTGTAAACTGCAACACTTAATGCAATTTTAGCATTATCTTGTCCAATTACATAGTCATCTAATATTTTTTTGATTTCCTTAGGCGTTGGAAGCTCGTTAAGAGAAGGAATACTTTCGGTATTCTTAGCTTTTTCTTCCTTTTGACTTAAATCATATTCATCAAGAATTTGATCACATAGGTCAATGCACATCGGACAAATATAAGCAGAGAGGTCAGGGGCAGGAATTAAAAGCTCTACCTCGTCCTCACTTCTTTTACAGAAGGAACAATATTTTTTATCACTCATTTTTAAGCTCTCTTGTCAATAACTTTGTCGATTAAGCCGTATTCCATAGCATCGTTTGCGCTCATGAAATTATCACGCTCAGTATCAATTTCAATGGTTTTGAGGTCCTTGCCAGTGTTGGATGCAAGAATTTTATTGAGCTTATCTCTGGTTTTTAGAATGTGCTCAGCATGGATTTTTATATCGCTTGCTTGACCTTGTGCGCCACCTAAAGGCTGGTGAATCATAATTTCACTGTTTGGAAGAGCAAATCTTTTGCCCTTTGCACCACTTGAAAGTAAGAATGCACCCATGCTTGCTGCCATACCGATACAGGTAGTAGAAACGTCGCACTTAATAAAGTTCATTGTGTCATAAATAGCAAGTCCTGCGCTAACGCTACCGCCAGGGCTGTTAATATAAAGGTTAATATCCTTATCAGGGTCTTGCGCCTCAAGGAAGAGAAGCTGTGCAACGACTAACGAAGCGGTAGTATCATTAACCTCGTCACAAAGAAATACAATTCTATCCTCTAAAAGTCTTGAATAAATGTCGTATGAACGTTCACCTCTGTTAGTTTGTTCAACGACCATTGGTACAAGTGCCATTTTTTAAATCCTCCTAAAATGTAGATTTTTGTCAAATCGTGTATATATTCAAATTACCGCTGTAAGTATGTACAGCGGTAAAGAGAAGTATCTTATTTAGAAAATAAGTTGCGGTCCTTACCTAAGGGAAGGGAGCCTATTATTCAGCAGTATTTTCTGCAGGAGCCTCAGTTGCTACAGCCTTTTTCTTTCTTGCCTTTGTAACCTTAGCGTTTTCCTTAACAAAGTCAACAGCCTTCTTTACACAAAGGTCAGCCTTTACAGCATTGGCATCAACGTACTTCTTAACGTCGTCAACAGGCATATTGTAAGCCTTTGATAGGTTGTCGTATTCAGCGTTTATTTCATCGTCAGTAGCTGTAAGATTTTCAAGCTCAACAATCTTTTCAAGAGCAAGACGAGTCTTAACCTGTCTTTGTGCCATTGGCATAAATTGCTCACGAAGTGTTTCAAGTGTTTGACCAGTGTACTTGCAGTATGTGTTTAGGTCAAGACCTTGCATACGGAGTCTTGAATCATAATCACGTACAAAGTTTTCAGCCTCGTTTTGGAACATAACCTCAGGAATTTCAGCCTCAAGATTGTCAACAAGACCGTTAATAATTTGCTCTTCAACGGAGTTTTCAGCAGCTTTTTCGTTCTTTGCTTGGAGTTTTGCCTTAACGTCAGCCTTATATTCATCAAGTGTGTCAAATTCACTAACGTCCTTTGCAAATTCGTCATCAAGCTCAGGAAGCTCATTCTTCTTAATCTCGTGGAGAACAATCTTAAAGATAGCATCCTTGCCAGCAAGATCAGTAGAGTGGTATTCCTCTGGGAACTTTACAGTGATATCAAAGCTTTCGCCAACATTGTGTCCAATGATTTGCTCCTCAAAGCCAGGAATAAAGCTACCAGAACCGATAGCAAGGCTATATTTTTCAGCCTTTCCACCATCAAATGCAACTCCATCACAGAAGCCCTCGTAGTCGATAACAGCCATATCACCATTTTCTACAGCACGGTCAGTAACCTCTACCATTCTGCCGTTACGAGCACGTACTGACTCGATTTCGTTATTAACGTCCTCGTCAGTAGCTTCCTTAACCTCTTTTCTAGCCTTAAGACCAACATAAGCCTTTAAGCTAACCTCAGGCTTAACTGTAAACTTAGCCTTAAGAACAACGCCGTTTTCGTCAATTGTAACAACGTCAAATTCTGGACGGCTAACAACTTCAAGATTAGCCTCCTTTATAGCAGCCTCATAAGCGTCAGGAATGATTTCATTGATTGCATCCTCATAGAATACACCCTTGCCGTACATCTTTTCGATGATTGAGCGAGGAGCCTTACCCTTTCTGAAGCCTGGAATGTTGATTTTCTTTACTTCCTTACGATATACTTTCTCAACTGCAGCATCAAATACTTCCTTAGATGCGTCAAATTCGATTTCGTAAACGTTGGTTTCAACCTTGTTTGTGCTTTTTAAAGCCATTTTTGATTTCCTCCATAGATATGGTAATTTTTTACTTAACTATTATATATAATAAATGCGAAAAAGTCAATAACATTTTAAAAATAAATTGACAATTTGAAAAAATCAATATTCAGTCGGCATAATAATCATTGGCGTAAAGCTCAAAAAGTCAGAAGAAATTAGCGTAAAGTCAATTCCTTTATACTGGAAAGTGCGAGGTACGTTGTATGTGCCGTGAATATGTCCAAAGTAACAATTCGTTATTTCGTATTGAGTAAGTATTTCTACAAGCTCATCGCACACAAATGACTTAAAAACAGGTGGAAAATGAAAAAACACAAGTATTTTTTCATTATCTTCACGAAGCTTAATTGCTTCCTCAAGGCTCATTTTTAAGCGTTGTGCCTCTCGCGCGACAATTTTTTGATATTCTGGCTCGTTAGTGGTTGAATTCTGCAAGCTTTCATCAACATACCAGCCACGTGTACCACAAACAATATAGTCTTCAACTTTATATGCATTGTTGTATAAGAAGTCAATTGTTTCAAAGCCGTTTTCCTTTGTGAAAGCACGGTTTTTTGACATTGTACCCCACCAATAATCGTGGTTACCTTTGCCTAATAGCTTTTTTCCAGGCAGAGAATCAATGAATTTGAAGTCGTTATATGCCTCGTTATAGTCAATAGCCCAAGAAATATCACCGGGGACAATAACTGTGTCATCCTCATTTACAATTGCGCACCAGTTTTTCCTTATCTTTTCCATATGGTCAGTCCAACGAGAACCAAAAATGCCCATAGGCTTATTAGTAGTAGTTGAAAGATGTAGATCGGCCATTACGTAAAGCGACATATAAAGCTCCTTTCTTATAAATTTACATTGAAAAAATTATATGCGTTATCAAAAAATATTTTATTTGCAATTCTTGCACCAAGCTCCCTTTTAAGCGCAAGGAAAAGCTTTTCCAAATCTCTTATATCATTAATTCCAGTGGGGAGAGATGATACGCCATCGAAATCACACCCTAAGGAAATTGCATCTTCACCACCGAGAGAAAGATAGTGATAAACATGCTTTATTATTTCGTTAATTGTAGCCTTTTCCTTTGAAATATGCTCGCTTGCCAAGGAAATACCAACTAAGCCACCTAACTTAATGATTTCAAGAAAAGTTTCATTTGTAAGATTTCTTTTGTGGTTACATATCTCAAATGAATTTGAGTGGCTAGCAATTATAGGCTTTTTTAGCTCATTTGCAATGCATAATGCATCATATGAGCCCTCAAGCGATGAGTGTGAAATGTCGGGAATAATACCAAGCTCAAATGAGCGAAAGAGGGTAGCTTTCCCAAAGTCGCTAAGACCAAAATTAGTGTCCCAAGCGCCACCAATTATGCTTTTTCCTTGCCAGTTAAGCGTAAGCAAGCGCACTCCGTCTTGATAAAGGCGATCAAGCCTTGATAAATCGTTGCATAAGATGCGTGCATCCTCAACAGCTAAGAGAAAAGCGCTTTTTTTAAAAATATCATTCTTTAAAAATGATATTTCTTGTTGTTTAGCATAGCTAAGCACCCTTTTATAATTTAAAAAAGCCTCTTCGTCGGAAAGAGAAGAATCACTCCAAATTGCCATACACTGAATGTATGGTGAAAAAGCTTTTGATTTATTTAAGGAAATATGTAGTGAGTTTTCCTTAAATGATTCATTTTTGTAGTATAGCTTAAGTAATGTATCGCAGTGTAAATCGAATAATCTTATCATTTACCTCGTTACTGCGTTTTCAATATAATTGAAGTCGCATACCTTTAATTTTTTCTCAGTAGCCACATAAACCTCGCAAACGTCAATTCTTGGCGTTTTATTCTTTAGCTTAGGTGGTAGAGTCTTAACAAAAGCATATGCGAATTTAATTAAATTAGTTCTTTTATTTTGGTCAACTGCATCGGCAGGGCGATGAATGTTATTTTTATCGACGCTTCTTGTCTTAACCTCGACAAAAATGATAAATTCCTTATTGTAGGCAATAATATCGGCTTCCAAATGACCAAAAGTGCTGTTGCGTGCAAGAATTTTACATTTTTTAGACTTTTTAATATATTTCTCGCACCAGCTTTCGCCGAAATCGCCAATTTGCTTCTTTGTATAACTAATCATTCTTAAAAAGCTTAACTAAAAAGCTTGGGCGATGTATTGGAGTAACTCCGTACGCTTTGATTGCATCAGTATGTAGCTTAGTGCCGTAGCCCTTATGCTTGGCAAAGCCATATTCAGGATATTCCTTGTCATATTCGTAGCATAAACGGTCACGAGTAACCTTTGCAAGAATAGATGCCGCGGCTATTGACTGCGAAATTGCATCACCATGAACAACTGTTTTTGTTGGTACAGTAAATCCACGCGAGGTGTTTCCATCAATTAAAGCAACGTCAGGCTTTGTTTTCAAGCCGTCAATTGCACGCTTCATTGCAAGCATAGCAGCATTAAGAATGTTAATTTCCTCAATTTCCTCAACTGATGCCGAGGCAATAGAGTAGTCAAGTGCGTTTTCAATTATAACGTCGTAGATTTTTTCTCTTTTTTTCTCTGTAAGCTTTTTTGAGTCGTCAAGACCTTCAATTATAAGTCCCTCAGGTAAAACGCAGGCAGCAGCAACAACAGGGCCAGCAAGTGGTCCACGGCCTGCCTCGTCAACACCACAAATCACCTTTGTATTCTCGTCAAGAAAGGATAAATCAAAAGAGTAATCTAACATATAATCTCCTATTAGTTTTCTGGCGCTTCAAGTGAAATTGCGCCAATTTTTGCACTTCTAAATTCTTCAAGCAAGGTTGCCGCAGTTCTTTCTGTATTAATTTCACCACCGGAAATTAAAAATCCTCGCTTTTTACCAACAAGCTCAAACACCTCATAGTCAGTTTCACAAGATAATAGCTCGTCCTCTTTAATTTTATATCGTGCCATAAACTGTGCACGCGCAAGATTTTTAAGACGTGAGCAAAGAACCATAGCAATATATTCTGTGTCTAAAATTGCGTCCTTGATAGCACCTGTGATTGCTAAGTTTTCACCAACAGCCTTTTCCTCAAATTTTGGCCAGAGAACACCGGGCATATCCATAAGGTCAAAGCCAATATTTGTAGGAATCCATTGCTTGTTTAAGGTAACGCCAGGACGGTTTTCAACCTTTGCCTTTTTAGAGCCACAGATTTTATTAATAAGGGAAGATTTTCCAACGTTTGGAATTCCAACAAACATAGCGCGAAGCTTTTTGTTCATACCCTTATTTTCATATTTTTCAATTTTGTCAGCTAATATCTTTTTTACAGCACCTGAAATTAGGGAAAGCCCTTCGCCCGTAATGCAGTCAACGCTTATAGCATATTTACCATTTCTTTTGTAGTAGTCAATCCAACTCTGTGTAATGGATTTATCTGCTAAAGATGACTTGTTTAAAATGGTTAGAGAAGGCTTATCGCCAATAAGCTTAGCAATTTCAGGATTTTTAGAGCTGTATGGAATTCTTGCGTCAAGAATTTCAATAATTATATCAACCTCTTTTAAGTTTTCTGAAATCAAACGGCGCGTTTTCGCCATATGACCAGGAAACCATTGTATAACCTCTGATTGCATAATAATTTCTAATTTAGAATACCCATTTTGCTAAGTGGAGTAAGTCTAAATATTGCCTTTCCAAGTACGTATTTTTTAGGTACACAGCCAACGTCATTTGTACGGCTGTCACCAGAGTGATAGCGGTTGTCACCCATTAAAAATAGGCAACCCTCATCAACTGTTCTTTCATACACCTTATTTTCATAGTCATAGTATGGGCTTGCATTCTCAAGTGGCTTGCCGTCCTCGTCGTAACCCAAAGAAGCTTCATAGTATTTTAGGTCACCAACGTAAATGGCAGATTCGTTTTCAATTAATTCACCATCTACATAAACGCATGCAGGCTTGTTGTTACCCTCAAAAAACTGAATTCTAACGGTTTGCCCCTCAGTTGCGATAACTCTTTTTACAAGTGGCTTATCGTAGTATGTTCCTTCGAAATTACCATGGACAACAACAATGTCGCCCTCTTTGGGCTCATATGATAAAAATAGGTCAGATATAACAATATATTCACCGTGGTGAAGGGTAGGCTCCATTGATTCGCCATTAACTACTGTAAGTCTGCAAACAAATAAAGAAATAATTACAACAGCAATTAACGCAAAAACAATCGGCTCAAAAATATCAAAAAAGCCCTTAGCAATTTTATTAGGCTTTATTTCTTCTGTATAGCTTTCGTTCATAAATTTGCCTTTCTAAGTTGAATTCTTGTATTATTTTACCACAAAATAACTAAAATAACAATAGTTTTTAAATTTTATTGTTTTTATTGTTTGCTTATGATAAAATAAGCGTAAGATTAACTTTAAAATATGGGAGCAGTAAAAATATGAGTAACCACAATAAAGTAAAAGCGATTCTTTTAAGCACAGTAATAGCTATATCATTACTTATATCTGCGTGTCTTGCTGGATGCTCTACGCCAAAAGATACAAGCGCGACAAATACTCAAACTCAAGACACACAAACTGATTCTTCAAATACAGAAAAACCACCAGTTGAAAGTGACACCAACACTGATAAGCCTGCTGACAGCGAAGCCGATACCAATACTGACACAAGCACACCAGTGACTCCAGATGTGCCAGTAGAGCCAGAAAATACAACCTTTGAGGAATTTATGGCAGAGCATATCACAATCGCAAATCAGTTTGCGCTTGACCAAATAGAACAAATTTCGTATAGTGATAAAGCATTGTCAACATCTTATTCTTTCGTTGCAAACGAAAACAACCTTGAAAAGATTATAGTTGCGCAAGTTGTTGCCGGAGAAGGAGAGACAAGAGAGCTTAAAATTGCAGAAATCTCATTTGCAGGTGGGGCGGACTTTGACGATATCATTGATGGTGAAGTTGAATTTGTTCCTGTAATTACAAGCGAAACAGCACTTGCCTTTGATGCAAAAGAAGAATTTCTCAAGGGCGATTCTTCAACCATCGAAGATCAAATCGCAGAAGAAATCAACGAAACCCTTGGCGACAATGCAATTCAGCACGAAGAATACAAACCAGAAACATTTACCCCAGAAACAGTGGAAGAACTTGCCCAGATGTATCCTGAAAAGGTCAACAAAACACTTACTGACCGCTTCCTTGCAGCGGTATTGAAAAAAGATAGATTTACAAGTCTTGATGCCGCTTTAGTGCATAATGCAAAGTGGATTATGAAAGGTGACAAGGATATTACTGATGTAGACATTGTATTCCATTATGGAGATGAAAATGGAAAGGGAGTTTATGCAATAAATCTTAAATTTTCTTCTCCTCTTACTATTGAGAATGTGTTAACTAATGATAAGAACCTTCAATCCATTACAACAACAAGAACGCAAAAATTCTTCTTTGATTACAACCCATCAATCCAAGGCACACGAGATGAGCTTATGAATGCAATCTTTAAGGCAAACGGCATGAGCGAAACCTGCCCAGAAGGCGCGGTAAGATTGATTAAAATTGCAGATTCGGCATCAATAGATACGGAGATGGGATACAGAACTAGAAAAGTTGACGTTGTTGAAATAGGCGAAAATAAAATTCAAAAATTTACGGTATGTATTAAAGATGAAAACAACAATGCTACAGATGTTCAGTTGATTAACAATTTAAATAAAGGTTTATATAGAATGCCTGAAAATATTTCTATTGATATTTCAGGAATTAAAGTTGAATATGTTGCCATAGCGGTTGAAGATGCTAATGGATGACAATGATTTTACTCACTAAGATAAGTGGCTTTCGTGCATCTTAACACACATTTCTAAAAACTTCTAAATTTTTTCCAAAAAAGTATTGATTTTCAAAAAATCATATGATATAATGTCAAGCGTATGTGTATGCATACATAAAAAAAGGATGGTCCGCTGCGACGCTCTGCATGAACATCCTAAGTAATGGAGGCTTATTATGACTAAGATCGAAGCTTTTGTAAACGAGCAATTAAAGACAGAGGTACCACAGTTCAACATTGGTGACACTGTAAAGGTACACAACCTTATCAAGGAAGGCACAAGAGAGAGAATCCAAATTTTCGAGGGTACTGTTATCGCAAAGCACAACGGTGGCATTTCTGAAACATTTACAGTAAGACGTGTTGCTTACGGCTGTGGCGTTGAAAAGACATTCCCACTTCATTCTCCAAACGTTGCTAAGGTAGAAGTAGTAAGACTTGGTAAAGTAAGAAGAGCTAAGCTTTATTACCTTCGCGACAGAGTTGGTAAGGCATCTAAGGTTAAAGAGCTTAACTAATTATGAAATAAAAATCTCCGCTATCAAAGGCGGAGATTTTTATTTGCCTTCCCCTTTGGTTGGAGGGGAAGGTGGCAAAATAGTTGACGGATGAGGTGTAGCAAAAACATTAATGCCCCAAATAGTTATTATCTATGCTTATGCCTAATTCTTTTTTCTCTTTTTATTCCAAGTAAGCCACCGGCAATACAAAATACAAGCGTTGCAAGCTTCAAAAGAGAATCAATGCTTATTAATTTTGTATCAGTAAATATGCTTACTGTAAATAAAACGAAAACAACCAAAAAACCAAAAATTAAAGCACCAAGGAGATATTTTTGTCCGTTTTTCTTTGATAAAAAGAAGCACGCGACAAAAGAAGCGACAAAAAGTGAAGAGTAGGTTGCAATATCTAAAAGTGCAGTTGGATTAGGCGTGTTATAAAGAAATAATGAAATTAAAAGGGAAAACACAAAGAATACCCCTAAAAAAATAAGTAAAGAGAGCGCAATATTAATAGCAAATGACTTTATACTAAGTCCCTCATCCTTTTGTTTAAAGCTATTTTTAAATTTTTTCATAAAAAAACCTCGCAAATACTTCTTAGTAAAGTATATTTACGAGGTAATTTTATTATTCTTAATTATTTTCAGTTTCGTTAGCTACTGCTTCAGTTGCTTCATTTAGAGCCTCTTCAACTGGAGCCTCAACAACTGGTGCTTCCTTTGTTTTCTTAGACTTCTTAACAGCCTTAACCTTTTCAACCTTAACCTTCTTAGCACTCTCTTGTGGTTGTGGAGCAGGTGTGCCGTATTTATCAGAAGCGTGTACGTCTACTGAACGGATAGCAGTACGAAGAATTCTGATTTTTGTTCTATCCTTGCCGGTTTCAATTGTAACAGTTTCGTCCTTAATTCTAACAACCTCACCGATAATTCCACCGATTGTTGTGATTTCATCACCGATTTGTAGATTGTTACGCATTTCGTTGGCTTCTTTTTCTTGCTTCTTTTGGTTTCTAAACATAAAGAAGAACATTACACCAACTAAAAGTACCATAATGATAATGGTGATCCAGCTATTACCACCGAAAAGTCCAGCAGCAAATAAAGAGATATTTGTCATTTTTAATCCTCCATTTTTAAATTCTTACTAATTATAACCTATTTTTTCCTTTTGTGCAAGCCTTTATTCAAAAAAATATTGAAAATATTGTTAAAATAATATGTTGAAAAAGTAAATTTGTTGTGTTAGACTAAAAATATGAAGTATATTATTGAAAAGCAAGATGAAAATTTAAAAATAAGGGACTTTTTAAGAAAAAACAAGGTATCATCAAACCTTTTAAAGCGTCTTAAAAGGCTACCTAATGGGATTACAGTAAATCAAGAGCATCAAAATGTTACTTACGTTTTAAAGGAGAAGGACGTGTTAGAGCTTAACATTGACGATTTTGATGATGACGAAAATGAATTTCTTGTGCCAACTGATATTCCAATTGAAATTATATTTGAAAATGACGATATAACAGTAGTGAATAAGCCAAGCAATATGCCAACGCACGAATCATTAAATAATCGTGGCAATTCGCTTGCAAACGCGCTTAAATATCGTTATCGCGACAAGGCATATGTATTCAGGGCAACTAATAGGCTTGACAAGGACACAAGTGGCGTTGTAATTACTGCAAATAATAGGTTTTATGCCTCATTGCTCTCAAACAAAATTAAAAATAATGAGGTTGAAAAAGCATATTTAGCTGTTGTTAGTGGAAAGCTTGATGGCAACGGTGTTATTAATGCCCCTATAGATAGAGTTGGTAAAAGCATTATCAAAAGAACTGTCAGAGAAGACGGCGAAGAGGCAATAACTCATTATAAATCGCTAATTTCCACAAGCGAGGCAAGCTTAGTCCTTTTAACCCCTAAAACAGGTAGGACTCATCAACTAAGAGTTCACTTATCATACATAAATCATCCGATAATTGGTGACTACTTGTATGGAAACGAAAGTGCGTTTATTAGTAGGCAAGCATTACACTGCTATAAAATGGACGTAAAGGACGTTGGATGCTTTAAAGCATCACTATTTCCAGATATGATATCACTAATTAATCATTATTTTGGTGAAATATCATTAGATAAATATTTAGATTAACGCACTGTCCTCAGTGCGTTTTTCATTTGTCAACAATTAGCTTTTTAAGGAATAAACTATTAACAATTAAATTGTTAGAGGTCTATATGGAAAAGCTAACTATAGAGGGCGGTGGCGCCTTAAAGGGAGAAATTAACGTAAGTGGAATGAAAAATTCTGCTTTGCCTATTATATTTGCGACAATTTTATTAAAGGGAGATTCAGTGATTAAAAATATCCCCTTGGTAAGCGACGTGTTAAATTCGCTTGAAATTTTAAGAGAAATGGGTGCAAAAATTACAGTGCTTGACTCGCACTCTGTATTAATTAATACAGACAATATTTCATCAGAAATAAAAGCGCACGCCTTAATTTCAAAAATGCGCGCCTCATCATATCTTATGGGTACAATGCTTGCAAGATTTGGGCATGCAGAATTACCAATGCCTGGAGGTTGTAATTTTGGCGTAAGACCAATAGAACAGCATTTAAAGGGCTTTTCGCTATTAGGTGCTGTCTGTAATGAAGAGAATGACTTTGTATTAATTTCTACCAAAAATCCCCTCAAAAGCACAAAAATTACTCTTGACAAAATTTCTGTAGGTGCTACAATAAATATAGTGCTTGCGTCTTTGTTTATAGAAGGGGTTACAGTTATAGAAAATGTGGCTGTTGAACCACATGTTGATGATTTAATTCACTTTTTAAATTCGGCAGGGGCTAAAATAATTAGATATGGTAGACGAATATTCTGTGAAGGAGTAAAACAATTACACGGAGTAGAGTATGAAATCTATCCAGATATGATAGAGGCGCTTACTTATTTAACTTATGTAGGTGCGACAGGCGGAGAAATCGTACTAAAAAACACTAATACGGCGCATTTAAGCTATGTTTTAGACATTTTTTCTAAAATGGGCGCAGATGTAGGAATAACCGAAAGAGAAGTGAAATTTAGGGCTTATAGGGCGCTCGATGGTGCAAACGTTACTACAGCACCATATCCACTTTTCCCAACAGATTTGCATCCACAATTTGCTTCACTATTGTGTTTTTCAAAAAATGGTGGTATAATAAAAGAGGGGATATTCCCAACGCGCTTTGCATATGTGGGTGAACTACAAAAAATGGGCGCTTGCATGAAGCAAGGAAATGGATATATTGAGGTTTTACCATCTAAACTACATTCAGCTACAGTAAACGCAACGGATTTGCGCGCTGGCGCTGCGCTAATTTGCGCCGCACTTGCAACTCATGGCGTTAGCACAATCAACAATGTTAACTATATCGTTAGAGGATACGAGGATTTAACTAACAAAATATCCTCTCTCGGTGGAAAAATAAAACTATTAAAAGGAGAACAATAAAATGGTAGTTACAAAAGCAACAATAATCGGAGATGTACTTGATTTTAATCCAGAAACAGCTCAATTTTTCTTTGAAATCGGAATGCATTGCTTAGGCTGTCCACACTCAAGAGGCGAGTCAATTGAAGATGCTTGTAGAGTTCATGGCACAGATGCAGATGCTCTTGTTAAAAAGCTCAACGACTTTCTTGCAAAATAATGAGTGAATTTAAAATAAGCAAAAGACTCTGCACCGCCGCATCATATGTGCGTGACGGTGCAGTTGTTGCAGATATAGGTACTGACCATGCATATCTCCCAATTTATCTTACGTTAAATGGTAAAGTAAAGGGCGCTTATGCATCAGATATCAATAAGGGACCAATTGATAGAGCAAATGAAAACATCAAAAAATATGGTCTTGAAAACAAGATAATTACAAGGGTAATTTCTGGGCTTGATGATATCGAAAAATACTCACCAACCGACATCGTAATTTGTGGAATGGGCGGAGAATTAATAATAAAAATTCTCGAAAATTCACCTTACATAAGGCAAAATCATATGCGTTTGATTTTACAGCCCATGACTCACGTGGAGCTTGTAAGAGAATACCTACAAAATGGATTTTATGCAATTGCCGAAAATGTTGTTTTTGAGGACGAAAAAATCTACCAAGTCCTTTGTTTACAGTATGATGGCTGTTTTCACTGCCTTACAAAAGTGGAGCAGGAGCTTGGCAAAATCAACATTGAAAACCATACACGTGAATTTGAATTATTGCTAAATTCTACAATTGCCAAAAATCAAAAACGGCTTGATGGATTGCGCTTAGGTGGACAAGATACAAGCGAGATTGAAAACTACATACAAGAATTGGAGAAACTAAGATGATAAGAGCACAGCTTTATAATGAACTTTCTAAGCTCTATCCCGAGTCGCTAAGATGTGAGTGGGATAATGATGGAATTATGTGTTGTGATGATTTGAATAAAGAGGTCAAGCGCGTGTTAATAGCACTCGACATTACTCAGCGTACAGTCGATTATGCAATTGAAAACAAATTTGACATAATCATTTCTCATCATCCACTTGTTTTTAGCTCACAAAAATCATTAGTTCCCTACAAATACACACAAAAAAAGCTTATAGATTTAATCAAAGCAGATGTTGCAGCATTTTCATTTCATACTCGTCTTGATGCTGCAAATTGTGGGGTTAACGATACCTTAGCTGCTTTGCTTAAGCTTGAAAACATAACCAAGGATAGCATGGAGCCAATAGGCAGAGTCGGTGAGCTTTCGCAAGAAATCAATATTTCTACATTTGCCGAAAATGTAAAAAAAGTCCTCAATACGCCGTTTGTTCTCTATAATGGCAATAAAATTGTGAAAAAGGTTTATGTTTGCGGTGGTGATGGAAAGGATTTGATTTCGCGTGCCATTGAAGTTGGTGCAGACACACTTCTTACAGGACGTGCATCCTATAATACAATTATTGATGCCTCCGATATGGGGCTTAATATAATCGAGGCAGGTCATTTCTTTACCGAAAACCCTATTTGCTGTAAGATTAAAAATGATGTTCTTGGTATAATTCCTAACATTTATGCTGAAATTTTCAATTCGTATGAATTAAAAAATATCTAAATTTTTAAATTTTGGGTATTACAAATGTAAAGAAAAAAGGCTATCATTTGATGGCCTTTTTATTTTGCATAAAGATTTAAATCCCAAGCTGGTATGTAGGGAAGACGTCGTAAATAAAGTGAATATGAAGGGTTTAATTCCTTTAAAAGCAATGGTAGCTTGTACATATCCTCAGATTTATGATACATTGATACCAAAAGCTCAGGCTTTGATTCTTCAATAAGACGCTTACTACCAAGAATAGCTTGATACTCTAAGCCCTCAACTTCATATTTTATAAAATCAATAGCACTGGCTATTGAATCAGGCGCCATTGCAGGTACTTCAATTGACTTATGCACAAATGAACCATTTGCAATAGCCGTTGAATTGCGATTTCCCGATGCAGAGAAAACCAAGGTCGTATCAGAGGAATAAGCGGCAAAATTTAAAGGGATTATCTCGCAGACGTTAATTTGCTTGCAATATTCGGAAAGCTTCCTAAAATTGCGCTTATCAGGCTCAAAAGCGTATATTTTCTTTAAATTAGGACAAATATCAAGATATTTTTTAACAGTATCGCCGTTATATGCGCCTAAATCTAAGTAAGATGTAAATTTTTTAAGGCTTAGTAAATTGTCGCAATCTTTCTCCTCAAAGGCAGTTGATTTTAAATATTTCAGCCTGCCAGTAAGCTTATACCTAATAATATCGTCAAAAACCTCTTTTGAAATATCATCAGCAAGTGCTTCTCGAGCAAGATAAAGCTCATTCTCGTGCAAATCAAAAAATTCCTCGCAAAAAAGCTCATTCCCGCATACCTCAACGTCTGGAGAGTATACGTTGTGGGAGGATTCAAGAGAATAAATTTTTTCTATTACGTCTGGAAGCTTTGAGCCGAAGGAAACAACGATATCAAATCCCTCTGGATATTTATCTCTGGCTTGTGAATATGATAATACGGTTTTCCCACGATATGAATGACCACGAACAAAGCCGTCGCTTGCAAAAACATCCTTATATTCAATTTGATATTTTTCAAAAACTGAAATTATTTTGTCGGCACCGTTTCCCATACCATAAATAAGAATAGGCTTTTTAGCGCTCTTTAATGTATGCCAAAGGTCGCAGTCAAACTCATTAAAAATAATCTTCTTGTAATTTATCATTGTGATTCCTTGATTTTTTTAAAATTATCTTGTATAATTATACTATAATTCAATTTAAATATCAAGGAGAAATAAAATGGATTGTTTGTTTTGCAAAATAGCAAATGGGGAAATCCCATCAAAAAAGGTGTATGAGGATTCCTACATTCTTGCTTTTCACGATATTAACCCAGAAGCAAAGGTGCACGTTTTGGTAATTCCTAAAGAGCATATCCCATCATGTGATTTTGTTAATGCAGGTAATAGCTTTAACGTATCATATATTTTTGAAAAAATCCCACATATAGCTAAAGAGGCGGGAATTACTAACGGTTATAGAGTGATTACTAACTGCGGAGAGGATGCATGTCAAAGCGTTAAGCACCTACATTTCCATATTATAGGTGGAGAAAAATTACCGGAGCATATAAGATGAGCGAAGCTATTACTTGGTTAGGAATAATATCCGGATTAATTTCATTATTTATGGGTTTTGTTGCACTGTTTTTGTACTTTAAGGTAAGAAAACTATTTACGCTATTAAATGAAGAGCAATTAAAAGAAGTAGCGCCCATAATTAATAGTCAAAACAAAAAAATCAAGATTTGCTTGATTCTTTGCGTAGTTTTAGGCGTTATTGCAGTAATATCTCTATTTATATGAGTTATATGAGGGCTATCTTTGCCCTCATATTTGTTTTTTTATTCTTTCAAGCGCGCTTTTTTCAAGACGAGAAACCTGAGCTTGCGAAATACCTATTTCCTTTGCTATTTCACTTTGAGTTTTACCAACATAGTAGCGCATTAAAATAATCTTTTTTTCTCGCTCTGATAATCGCTTCATCGCTTCTTTAAGGGCTATATCTTCAACCCAAGTCTCATCAGTAGAGGAGGAGTCACTAATTTGATCCATAATGTACATTGAGTCGCCCGAGTCGTTAAATATTGGCTCATACAAGGAAATTGGCTCAGTTATAGCTTCCAGCGCGCATACTATTTCCTCCTTGCTTTCTCCAATACGCTTGGCAATTTGCTCTATTGTCGGCTCGCAGTAGTTTTCTTTTGCTAATTCGTCCTTTGCTTGTAATGCCTTATAGGCTAAGTCTCTTACTGATCTTGATACTCTAATTGAGTTATTATCTCGCAAATATCGTCTAATTTCTCCAATAATCATCGGAACAGCATAGGTAGAGAATTTTACGTCTAAGTCAGTATTGAAGTTGTCAATCGCTTTGATTAAACCAATACAACCAACTTGAAATAAATCATCTAAATTTTCTTTTCGAGAAGTAAATCTCTGAATGATTGAAAGCACAAGTCTTAAATTTCCATCAATTAGTTCTTCGCGTGCCTTTGTGTCGCCATCCTTTATTTCATTGAGCAAAGCACGCTTTTCTTCTTCAGATAAAACTTTTAAATAAGAGGTGTTAACACCACAAATTTCAACTTTATTATATCTCATATTAAACTCCTTGTTTTCGTAATTATTGACACGTAGAGAAGTATTTAATACAAGATAAATTTTCCAAATTTATTATTAATAATAATTTGTTTTCTTTGTTGACAATAAATATTTAAAATGATATAATCTTTTAAAAGACATTTTTAGCTGGAGGGATATATGAAAAAGAGAATCATTGCAGCTTCACTGATTGTAACTTTTATTGTTATTTTACTATGCGGCTGTGGACATGGAAGCAAGGATACATATAAATATAGCCATGCTACTACGACAAGCTATGGTTCTGATTATGAGTTTAAGGAAACTGTTGAGTTTGTATATTCAGATACAAATCTTAAGCTCTATGAGGACGGCACTTGGTGTATAGACACTCCGGTTTTCTTGTTTTTTAATATGAAAATCGACAAGGGTACATACGAAATCGATTCAACAGGTAGATATGTATTTGATGGCTTTGAATATGGACTTTCTTCTTATGGAACACAAGAGGGTAATACATTTAAAATTTACTTTGTTGGACCTGCCTCTACTAATTATGCAACAATAATGACGCTTTACTATACAGTGTAAATAAAATGGCTGACGTTTTGTCAGCCATTTTTTATATTTTATTTAACATATTTTCAATGAAAATTCCGTATCCCTCGGTTGGGTCGTTTATCAAAACATGAGTTACTGCTCCAATTATGCGTCCGTTTTGAATAATTGGTGAGCCACTCATACCTTGGACAATTCCACCAGCTTTTTTAATTAATTCCGGGTCAGTTACCTTAATTCTAAAGTTCTTTGTGTTTTTGTTTGAGTAATCTATATTAGAAATTTTTATTGAGTACTTTTGTGGACTTCCACCATCAAGTGTACACCAAATATAAGCATTTCCTTCCTTTATCTCATTCTTAGGGCAAGCCTTGATCTTGTTTTCAGGAGAAGAGAATGTGTTGTTTGATAATACACCGAATACGCCACAAGCGGAATTTTTAGTCAAAACACCAATTTTTTTAGGTAGAAATTCGCCACGTAATTCCCCTGCGGCGCCTGATGTGCCTTTAACCACGCCATTTATGGTTACATCCATTACGTGGCCTTTAGTAACCGGCACAATATTACCACTGTATGAATCGCAAATTGCGTGTCCTAATCCTCCAAAAGTCTGATTATTAGGGTCAAAAAAGGTTATAGTTCCAATGCCGGTTGTTGAGTCCTTTACCCAAATTCCGGTTTTATAACGCCCATCATCAGGCGAGTATTTTGGCTTTACATTAAATGTCATTTCCTTATCATTCCTTAGTGCGACAATTCTTATTGTGCTTGCACCGCATTTGCTTAGCTCAGTTAAAAATGCCTCAATTGTATTTACGCTTTTATCATTTACCTTAATTATAATGTCTCCCTCGCGCATACCTGCTAAATAAGCGCTGGAGGCATCATTGCCTTTTTTTGCTGTGAATCTTACGATTGTAAGCCCTGGCGAGGATATTTTTACACCAAAGGGCATACCACCTGGATATAACTCGACCTTAGATATATCTTCGTATGAGCTTGCGTTTATTGATATACAAAAGCAAGGCGCAAAAAGTAAAATCAAAACAAGAAATACAGAAATAACACTTTTATTTAATTTATTTCTTTGCATTTTTCTTTGTCCTTTCATTTTTGTACATAATTAATTTATGTAGAAAAACTATAAATATGTTTAACAAAATTATTAGCTCGTGATATTTAATGGCAAAAAAATATGAAAATGCATTGAAATAATTTTCAAAAAATAGTATAATGTTTGCAGACTAATTATTTCGGGGGCAAATATGAAAAAAACTAATAAGATTTATCAAAATTATGACATTTCATTACTTGCATTAATTAGATGGGTAAATAGCGAATACGAGGAAAATGTTGCAAAAAAGACTACAAAAAATAAAATTTTAAATCAAAGAGCAGTGCGATCGGTTCTTAAGATATTATCAATGAATACCGGAATTTCACAAAATGATCTTGCAAGAGAGGTACACCTTAAAGGCTCAACAATAAGCATCGCGCTTACCAAGATGGAAAACGAGGAGTTAATAAAAAGAGTAGAGTCTGATAGTGATAAGCGTAAGGTTAATGTTTTTTTAACTGCTAAGGGCTATGATTTAATGAAGGAAACAGATGCTTTGGTTGAAAGCGTTGAAGAGGAAATGCTTGTTGGACTTTCAGAATCTGAAAAATATGAATTGAAATCTACATTAAGAAAAATATTATTAAATTGTTAATAAAAAGACTGCTAATTATTAGCAGTCTAATTTTTTTAGTTTTCTTCCTTTAGAATTTGTTCTAACCAAACTCCACCAAGGTCTAAAGCTTCAAAAAGGTCTTTTTTGAAGGCTTGCTTGCCCTTTACAATTTTATTTCTATCCTTAGAATGGCAAATTTGTACCATAATCATATTAGGATTTTCGCTTGCATCCTTTGCTAAGATGTTAAGAGTGAGTATATATTTTTCGTTAAGGTCGCCGTAGCATAAAACATCACCATCTCTTACGAGAGGAAGACCCTTGTAAAGAACATATTGATTCTTGTTTAGCTCCATAATATTACCGCCTTTCATTCTCAATATGTATATAATACAATAAAAATTTTGCTTTGTCAAGGCGATAAAGAGGTTAATAAATTAATTTTTTTCAATAATTTTCAAATTAGTTGGCAAAATACCTGCTTGCTCATAAACTATTTCGTTTATTTGCGCTATTTCGCTTGCCAATAGACCGTCTGATTGTACAATAATTGTTGCTTTGTCCTCAGAAATTACTGCTATGCATTCCTCAAAGCCCTTAGCTTGGATTAGTGTCTCGATGTTCGATTCATTTTCGATGTCTTTTGCAATTTGTGCGATATCATCAAGCGCTGATTGAATTGCTTCTGGCTCGGCATTTTCACTTTTTGCTACTGTTTGAAGTACTTCAAGTGCTTCGTCTCTTGCTTGCTGACGTGAAAGAGCAGTTTGTGAGAAGTAATTTGATGCATTTGGGTCATTATCTAATACATCGTTTAGGTTTGTGTCATTCAAATCGATATCTACGTCAGTGTCTTTTGGGGAATATGCGCCATTTTTATAAAGCACATAATTTACACAAACGGCAACACCGATTAGCACAACGGCACAAATTACAATTAGATTTCTTTTACCGATTTTTTTGAAAAATGCCTTGAATTTGTTTGTTTTTGTCTCTGTGTTCATAATTAAAATCTCCTATTTTTGATTACATTACATTTATATTTGATTAGTTAGTAAAATATGACTATCCAAAGCTGACAATTTCAATTCTGTTAGAAGAAATACCAAGATAAGCCGAAATCAACTTGGTTATCTTGATTTTAACCTCATCACTGTCTCCGTTAGTGCAGGAAATTGCAACTCCTCGCACGTAAGGATAAATCTCGCCCAAATACAAGGGCTCGGCTTTTCCACCTGATGTGATAGTTATATAGTCAAACGTTGACTCATTTTGCGCATACTTTTTTTCATTAGAAGTATCAAGAGTAACAATAACGTTTACATTTTTGATACCTTCGACATTAAGTAAAAATTTTTCGATTTTTTCCTCAAGCTCATTTGTATATAGCTCACACGAAAAATCATTAATATCATTAGTATTCTTTTTAGATTTAAATGTACCAAAAAGAATTAGTATGACACCAAGCACGGCAACTAAAGCAACTATAATTATTTTTTTGTACTTTTTTTGCATGCTTACCTTCGCTTTACATTGATATTAGTACCAATTAAGTTTGTCAAATAATCTTCAATTTCCTTTGCATCACTCCAAGATGCCTTTCCTGAAAGAGTGACTATAATTTCTTCGATTTTAACAGCATTAATGTTTTCTTTATCAATTACAAGCGCTACTTGCACCTCCTTTTCATCAAAATTATATTTATCTATAATTGCCTCCTTAATTCCACTACATATTTTTTCGCTTCCAGTGTTGATTATTAGAGAGTTTGAGAGTTCGGTTTTTTCGCTAACTAAAATGTTATCTAAATAATTTGAAATGCTTGATTTTAAATTAGAAATGTTTGAAATTAATGGCAAAATCGGCGATAAAAGACATAAAACGCATACGATGCTTACAACATAATTTAAATATTTTTTGATTTTGTTATTCGGTGCAAGAGAATTAATTATTCCACCGACGATTGAAGAAATTAGTATGCCGTTTACATATTTGTTCATTGTGGTACCTCTATAGAAGACATTATAAATAAGGTTATCGCAAATATAAATAGCACACACGTGCATGCAACAAGAGTAAGCATATAATAGCATAGTGAGTCAGCCTCCTCAAGCACCATGCTTTGCTTTTCACATCCTATTGCTCTTGAAATTCCTGCAAGCAATCCAAATGCTACTTTATTTAAAAAAACATAAATAATGATAGGAATCACTATTAGCGCAATAATTATAAGTGCAATAACGCCACACGAATTCTTTATTACTCCTAAGCTTGTAGAAACTGTTCGTAGTGCATCGTTAATTGATGCACCAACCATTGGAACGAAGCTGCTTATAGCAAAGCGTGCTGTTTTTAGCGATAGACTATCGTTTCCCTGTGAAATTATATTTTTATATGAAAAAATAAACATAAAAATTGACATCACAAAAATTGTGACTGATGTAAATGTAGTTCTGATAATTTTTGAGATTCCACCAAATTCAATGCCACCCATTGCTTTTACACAAGAAAACATCATACAAATTTTTACAAGTGGCAAAAGACATACTACAAAAAATCCTTCCACAATTGAAATAAACAAAACCATAGAGGTGTTAGTTACCGTTGCGCTTGAGAGCTTTCCACCCATAATTTGCATTGAAGCCATAATTGGCATAAATGCCACCATTGCCTGGCAAAGAGCGTTAATATAGCTTGTAACAAGCTCACAAAGAGAAATACATACATTAAATACAGTTATCGCTACACAAAGAGAGGAGCAAGCTCTAAATCCAAGCCTCATAGAATCATTTTCGAGTGAATTCGATATCATTTCAAAGATTGAGCTTAAAAGGATTAAAACAAGAATAGAGGCAAATGTTTTAAGAACAGCGCCAAGTCCAAAAAACATGTATTCAATTATGTAGCTCCAAATTTCTTTTTCACCAAAGCTTTCATTAAGCAATGATGAAAAGTCTCCGTCAAGAAGACTATTTGGTAATGCTTCTAAAACATAAGGAGGAAGAGAATCCTTAAAATCTCCTAACTCGTTCTCGATTGAGTTAATTATTTCATTCTTTACTTCAGCCTCACTGGCGAAAGCCTTAAAAGGAATAAATAGTAGTAATACAACAAATATAAAACTTATAACAATCTTTTTATTTTTCATTTAATTAAATTTTCACATAGTTCAAATAATTTTTTTATCAAGGGAAGCGAAATTAATAAAATTTCCGCTTTTCCAAATAAAGAAATACGTTCAGCTAAAGCATTTTCCTGGGCATCACAACAAACGTCTGCAGTTATTTGCACGGCAAATGCAATCCCAAGGGCTTTAATTAATATAGGGATAAAGTCATAAACTATTGTGTTTTGCGATATTTGTTCAATAAATGTTAAAATTGGATAAAACAATAAAGTAGAGGCTATCGTAACACCACAAGTAATACCAATTCTAATCAGCAAGGAATATTCCTCACGCATTTTTTTGAAAATAACACAAATAACAAGTGCGCATAGGATTATTCCGCACATTTTAATTTCATTCATCTTAAAAATTGAATACTGTGGAAAGCATAGAGAATAGACCATTTAATTCAGAAATTATTAATAACATAACTATTATAATCCCCGCAATAGAAAGCATTGTAGCTTGTTCGTCTCTTCCACTTTTAGATAAAATTTGACATCCAACCGATACAAGAAGCCCTACACCGGTTATTTTTAATATTAAAGAAATATCCATTTACGCTCCTATACAACTAAAATAATGGTGCAAATTCCAACAAATAAGCTCATAGATCGAAACACCTTGATTTTATTAGGTAAAAGCAATTTCAAGCTTGACAGAGAAGATTCAAGTTCATTAATCGTATATGAACAGAGCTTAAGCTGTTCCTTTTTAAAGCCTTGACCTATAGTTTGAAAAAAGTTAATAACTAGCTTGTCTACTTTTTTATCAAAAGAGCATTTTTTTATAATTAAGCTTGATATAAATGGTGTTTTTTTAGTATATTTTTCGTAAATTTGTTCAAGTGGACACGAAAAATACTCAATTTGGTTACTAATATGTGAAATAAATGATATTAGCTCGTTATATTTATTAACTTTATCTTTTAAGTGGCTTTCATAATAATATGTACAAACAATGCTGGATAAAAGAATAAGTAATCCACCTAAAATTTTCATAGTAAAGCCTCATATTTTTCTTCATTAAGAGTGAAATTGTATTTTTTCTCACCATTTTTACGGTTAACTCCGACGAAATACTTAAAAATTTTAGCATCAAAAATGGATTTGAGTATTTTTTTTGAGATTAATTCATCATAAGACGATGCATGAGTAGTAGCAATTAGAACAACTCCAGAATTTGATGCCTTTAATATTGCGTTTGCCTCATTTTCATTAGAAATTTCGTCACATAAAATAATTTCAGGGGTCATACTTTTTGTTGCAAGCTCAATTGCATATCCTTTGGGATATGATATATAAGCATCGCAATGAGAATTTTTTGTTTCTGAAATTAAAATTTCATCTCTTGTATCTATAACTGCATAGCGCTTATTACTTTTTGCACCAAGCTTATTAACAAGATCTCTTAGAATAGTAGTTTTTCCAGCGCCAGGAGGCGAAAAAATAAGTATAGAGGCAGAAAAATTACTTTTTTCTAATAAGCTGTATACATAATTTGAAGCCCAAGGAATTATTTGAGGAATTCTTATGTTTATAGATGAAACGTCCCTTACACCAACTAAAACATTGTTTTCAGTAACCGCTGTACCACAAATTCCTGCGCGTATTCCTCTTCCAAGAGAAATATATCCCTCCTTTATTGTGTCAGCGTGCACATAAATTGAGCCTCGGCAAAGCGATAGAAATATTTCCTCTACTGTTTCTTCAGAAATATAAATATCAGTGACAACACTTTTTGAATCAGCAATTAAGTGCAAAAGAGAATTCTTTTTAATTCTGATTTCATTTATTCTTTTGTATTGGTTTTTAAATAGTACCTCATTAATTTTCATAGTTAATTCACTAGGAAAGAATGAGAATAAATATGAAAGCTCTTCTTGTAATTTACTTTTATAGCTAATATTAAATTTCACCTTTTTCTCCTTGATGACTTGTCCGTTTGGTAAATAATATTCGAAAAAAATAAAAATAGAACAAGTTTTTGATTCTTGTTCTATTTTTTGTTGATATTTGATTTAAATATGCTATAATATACTTGTTACTCTGCTGTTTCAGGCATCGAGAAGGTGTGCAAGAATCCTCTTGAGTCGGCTGTACAAATGTCACCTCCGATTACTTTGCCTCGAAAAGTAATTACATTTGCATATACTGTTTCGGAATAATTTGGGTAATTTGTCACCTTATACGTGTATCTTGTTGCAGTTTTTTTCGCGTATTTTGATAAATCAAGCCCTTGTTGCTTTTGAATTTCATTGTATTGTGCCATTACTTTATCAAATTCCTTTGGTATGGTAATTTCACATTCTTCAATTGGTTCGCTTGCAACCTCCCAGCCATATTGAGCTAAGAACTTTGCTCCGTCGCTGGCATTTTTTACATTTTTAAAAGAAATATTTTCATTCATGGCGGCGATTTCTTCAGTTGTGGCATACGAGCTTGATGGGATGAAGAAAATTAGTGCAGCAAGAGTAATTACTGAAATACCAATAATACTAAAAAGCTTTAGGGTTGAGGCTTTGAAAGAACAAATAAACATTTTTTACTCCTTTTGGTCTTTTATTGCTTAGTAAATGGTATTTCAAAAGAAAATAAAATATACCAAAAAGGAAGAAAAATGATTTTAATTGTTGATGATAATTTTGAGAGGCGCAAGGATATCGTAATTAAGTTGCGTATCAAAAACTATATTGTAGCAGGTGTTCAGTATGATGAATTGAAAATGTACACTAAGCCATATATGACAGTTTACATAAATCCAACTCGTAGTTTTGTTGCTTCGTTGAAAAATGACACGAGCACTTTAAACGTATTTTTCTGCGACCGCGCATCTATAAAGCTTCCTTTATGGTCAATAAATAAGCTTTCATTAAAGAACATACCATTGGAAATAATGAAAATTTATGATGAAAATTGTACATATAATTTAAAAGGAAAAATAGAGATTGTTGGTTATGCTTGCATGCAGGACGATGTGTTTGCATTGGGCGGAGAGTTAATTCATCTTTCCAAGCGTGAAGTGCAGTTGATTAGGCTTTTTATGAATAACCATACTAAAGAATTTATGTTATATGATGTAGCAAATTATTTTCGAATACTTGCAAACCCTGAGGAAAATATTAGAAGCTCAATTACAAAATTAAATGCAAAAGCCAAAAAAGTGAGACGAGAAAAAATTATAATCGTTAAAAATGACTGGTGCTATTTTAATCCCGAAATTGCAAGCTATGTATGCAAGGATCCAGATATTGAAGAGCGCGAGGACGGAAGAATTATTATATTTTCATTACCTGATAGATATTAAAAACCACTTGTAAAAAAATACAAGTGGTTCTTTTTTATTATGCTTGAGAATTATCGATATATCGCTTTGCTTGAGTTGTAAACAACTCATAGTATTTGCCTTTAGCCTCCATAAGCGCCTTGTGTGAGCCCTCTTCAATAATTTGACCATATTCTAATACGATGATTTTATCAGCCGTAGTTGCGCTTGACAAGCGATGCGAAACGAAAACTGAAGTCTTGTTTTGGGTAAGCTCCTCAAACTGCTTGAATATTTGTTGCTCAGCAAGTGCGTCGAGTGAAGCAGTAGGCTCATCAAGAATTAAGATATCAGAGTCGGAATAAAAAGCTCTTGCAACAGAAAGCTTCTGCCACTGACCAATCGAAAGGTCAGTTGCATCCTCATCAAAAAATCTTATTAACTTGGTTTTATATTTATCATCAAGCTTTTCTATGTAATCAGATGCGCCACTTTTTGTCGCAGCACTAATAACGTCCTCTTCATTTAATCCCTTTTCAATATCACCATAGTAGATATTTTCTTCAACGCTTACGGCATATCGTCCAAAGTCTTGGAAAATTGTGCCAAACATTTTATATAATTGAGTAGTGTCGTATTTGCGAATGTCCTCACCATCAAGAAGAATTACACCATCGGTTGGGTCATACAAGCGAGTAAGTAGCTTGATTATTGTTGTTTTACCAGCACCATTTAAGCCGACTAACACGGTTGTGGTACCCTTATCAAGAGTAAAAGAGACGTTTTTAAGTACAAGCTTGTCCGTGCCTGGGTAAGAGAAGGAAACATTTTTAAATTCAATTGTATGAGCTATATGACGCTTAACATCAAGCGCAGGCATTTCTAATGGTACAATTTGTGGTTGTAGCTTATTGAATTCAATTACATTGTCTATAAATAAAGTGCCTTGATATACGGTCGCAGTTGATGCAACAATTGCACCCACGCAAGTAATAATCGAGGAAAGAGAGCTTGCATAGAACGAGTAATCGCCTACGGTAAAGCGCTGAGGATCCTCAATAACTCTTGCTGCAACGTAGAGAAATAGTGCTGCATTAACAAGCGCAGTAGCTATTGAAATAACTATGTGCCATGCATTTTCGCGAACAATCAAGGATTTTAATCCCTTGAAATACTTTTTAAAAGTTGCTTTGAATTTTCCGATAAAAGTGTCAGATAGATTAAAAAGTCGTACTTCCTTCGAAATATCCTTGTTTGTCATAATTTGCGAGTAATATTCCATTTGTCGTCTGTCCTTTGACCTACGACGCATGTAAAGGAAGTTTTTACGACCATAAATAAATCTAATAATTGCGGCAGGAAGCGAAATTACAATTACAATTAATGGTGCCCAAGGATTTAACACTGCCAAAACAACTATAAATGAAATCATGCTTATTAGATTGCTAAGCATTGTGAATGTAGAGCTAATTATTTGAATTGGCCTAAACGTCGCCTCACGACTGGCATTTTCAAACTTTTCATAGAATTCAGGACGATCAAACTGTGCAATATCAACAGTTTTTGCTTTGGTAATGATTTTTACCTTGATATGGTTAGCTACCTTTTCACCTGAAATATTAACAAATGCATTATAGCAGTTAGTAATGATGCTTTTTAAAATTAAATAGATTAATTCAATAATTATTATGTCATCAATATGGGTGTCACGGAAAACGATTTGAATTATTTCCCACATGCCAGCACCAGGCTTCATAAGATTGCTTGCGTTATTATAAGCATCAACAATTTCATTGATAAGCTCCGATGCAATTTTAGCACCAATTACTGGAAAAGTACCATTAAAAATGGTTGCAAGCATCATTACGATTAATATTAGAGGGCTTGCTTCCCAAACTAGTTTGAAAATATAAAAATATCTAGAGAAAAAGCCTTTAATTACCTTAAAGATGTATGGAAAAACCTCTTTGAACGATTTAGGCTTTGGAATTCCGTCATTTTGATCACGTCTTGGTGGGGGTGGTCCGTACATTATAACCTCCTAAAGTATAAATTCTCTTTAATTATAACACTACATAATATTAAATTCAAGTGCAAAAAGCGTCGAAATTTTATTCTTCATTTTTTTAACTACACTTCAAATTTTGACCTTTTTTTCAAAAAGTAGAAATTATAATTATTTCAAAGGGGAGTGATATAGTGACCTTATATGCTGATATACTGTTTGCGATTAATTTTAGCATGGATTTTTTATCATTGTTTTTATGTTCAATTATTTTACATAAGAAAACTACTAAATTAAGAATGCTGATAGCATCTGTAATTGGTGCAATTTATGGAGTTCTTGATGTGATTTTTATACGAAAAGAAATTCTTAGTATAGTAATTTGCATTTTAATGTCAATTATTATATGTGCAATTGCATTCTTTGAGAAAAATCTTAAGCGAATGCTTCTATCTATTTTCGTGTATTGGGGAATCAGTGCTACATTAGGCGGGCTAATGAGTTTGTTATATTCATTTCTTAATAGAATATTTTTAGACTTTTTGGCCGAGTATCCGGTGAAAAGTGTTTATAATGGAGCAAGATTCTTTCTAATTGTATCCATAACTGCAATTGTGTCTATATTTTTTAGTAAGATTTTTACAAACAAAAAGGATATCAAAGCGACTGAGGTTACAATTGAATATGGTGGTGAAAAATATAAGATTACTGCACTTTGTGACTCGGGAAATATGCTTACAGATCCACTGTCAGGAAAACCAGTGGTTTTAGTCTCGAAAAAAACAAGATTAGGTAATAAGCTTGAAAAGGTGGATGATAAATTTAAAAGGTATATTCCATATAATGATGTCAGTGGGAAAGGAATGTTAAAGGGGATAGTTCCCCAAAAAATAAAAGTTGGAGAAAATTTGGTAGATGCAATTGTAGCACCTATTAATAAAGATGATTTTGCCAGCTATGAGGCTTTAGTGCCTCAGACATTAGTTTGATTTGGAGGAAATATGATTTTAACAAGCTTAAAGACCTTTATTCTAAAAATCTTTTTTAAAAATAAAAACGAAATATATTACATAAATGGTCCAGAACTATTGTGTCCACCACTGGATCCTGAACAAGAGCAAGAATATATTGATAAATTAGAGATCGACCCAAATGCTAAAAATGTTTTAATTGAACACAATTTAAGGTTAGTAGTCTATATAGCAAAAAAGTTTGAGAATACCGGCGTAGGACTTGAGGATCTAACGTCAATAGGAACAATCGGCTTAATCAAAGCAATCCATACTTATAAAAAAGACAAAAATATCAAGCTTGCTACTTATGCATCAAGGTGTATTGAAAACGAAATCCTAATGTACATTAGAAAAAGCGCAAATAGACGTTTCGAGATTTCAATGGATGAGCCGCTTAATACTGACTGGGACGGGAATGAGCTTTTGCTTTCAGATGTATTAGGAACCGATGAAGATACAGTTTACAAAAACATTGAAGCTAGCGAGGATAGCAAAATCATCAATCATGCAATTAATAAACTAAGTAAAAGAGAACAATTGATTATAAAGCTTAGGTTTGGGCTTGATGGAAACACCGAAAAGACGCAAAAGGAGGTTGCCGATATGCTTGGTATATCTCAATCGTATATTTCGAGGCTTGAAAAAAAGATAATAAAGCGTCTAAAAAAAGAAATAGAAACAAAAATTTAAAATTATTTTAAAAAAGACTTGACTTTTCATATAAGTGTGTTGTATAATAAATCGAAAATTATTACTTTTGCATAAAGAGGTGAAAAGAATGAAAGCTGGAATTCATCCTGAATATAAGGAAGCAACAATTAGATGTGCTTGCGGTAACTCTGTAGTTACAAAGACAACAAAGGGCGATATTTCCGTTGAAATTTGCTCTAAGTGCCATCCATTCTACACAGGTAAACAAAAGTTTGTTGATGCAGGTGGACGCGTAGACAAGTTTAAGAAGAGACTTAGCAACGCAAAATAATTCAGTTTAATTGGGTAAGTGGCTATAATTGCTTTCTTACCCTTTTAATTTTCTTGAAAGGAGTAGCATCATGGAAAATAGTGCAGTATTAGTTGGTATATACAAGCAAGGCTGTGAAAAAGAATGCTTTAAATCGCTTAATGAACTTGAAAGGCTTGCCGAAACTGCTGGCGCAAATACATGTGCTAAGTTGACTCAGCTCAAAAACATTCCAGATGCTGCTACGTGCATAGGAAAGGGAAAGCTTGAGGAGCTTAAAGAAATTTGCCAAAATAATTCTGTTTCAAATGTAATTTTTGACTGTGAATTAACACCAGCACAAATTAAAAACATCGAAAATGTTGTCGAATGTGATGTAGTTGACCGTAGCATGCTGATTTTAGACATTTTTGCGCAACATGCAACCAGTGCAGAGGGTAAAATTCAAGTTGAGCTTGCTCAATTAAAATATACTGCACCGCGCCTTATTGGCAAGGGAAAGGATATGTCGCGTCTTGGCGGTGGAATTGGTACACGTGGACCAGGCGAAAGTAAGCTTGAAATCGATAGGCGTCGTCTTTTCTCAAGAATTTCTTTCTTACAATCAGAGCTTGAGGAGCTGGAGAAAAATAGACAGGTTATGCGCGCACAACGCGAAAGGTCACAAATTCCTAAGGCGTGCATAGTAGGATACACAAATGCAGGTAAATCCAGTCTATTAAATTTACTTACTAACGCAGGAATTCTTGCTCAGGACAAGCTTTTTGCTACCTTAGACCCGACCACTCGCAAATTCGACTTACCAAGTGGAATTTCTATGCTGATTACCGACACAGTAGGATTTATTCGTAAATTGCCACATCATTTAATTCATGCATTTAAGTCGACGCTTGAAGAAGCAGTATATTGTGATTTTTTAATAAATGTTGTTGATTCATCGGATGAGGAGTGTTATGAGCATATGCAAGTAACTGAAGAAATACTAAATTCTCTTGGTGTTACTAACAAACCCATCCTATATGTTTTTAACAAATCCGACCTAACTACGAATGAAAAATTATTCGATTTAAGATATATCAACTCAAGCAAAGGTCGAGTTGTAAATGTCTCAGTAAAAGATAAAACTGGGTGTGATGAGCTTATTTCTCAGCTTGAGGCATTATGTAGATATGGCAAGAAAAGATTGTACTTTTTATTTCCCTACACATCACAAGGAGACCTTAGCAATTTTTATAAATCAAGCGAGGTAATTTCAACCGAATATACAAATGATGGCACGCTTGTATATGCTTGGGTTGATGAAAAGACAGAGAACAAATATTCAACGTATAAAAAGTAAGTTTTACATTTGTCTAAAATTCAATTTGGAGGTATAAATGAATAAGAAAATTAAAAGAATTTCTGAACCGAATATAATTGAATTTATTGAGAAACGATCGAGGTTTATTGGATATTCTACATTTGTAAAAAATGAAGAAGAAGCATTAGAAATAATTAAGCGAAAAAAGAAGGAGTATCAAGATGCTACCCACAACGTTTATGCGTATGTAATCGGGGCAAATATAGCAAGATATTCTGATGATAATGAACCTCAAGGTACAGCAGGAATGCCTGTCCTAAATGCTATTAGAATGTCAGGAATAAGCGATGCTTTGGTGGTGGTTACTCGATACTTTGGTGGTATACTTTTAGGTGCTGGAGGTCTTGTAAGAGCATATTCAACTGCTGCTGCAATGGCACTTAACTCTGCAAAAACCGTAGTGTATGAAAATTATTCGATTTTCGAAATTGTTTGCTCGTACTCTGATTATGGAAAAATTAATACGGAACTTATTTCTTATGACGCCATTATCGATAAAACAGAATTTTCCGATGAAGTAAATCTTGAGTTTGCCATACGCGAAGAAATTTCAAATAGTTTCAAAGATAAAATAGTTGACATATTCAATGGTAAAATAATTCCAATTGAAAAAGGTATCAGAATAGACTGCAAATAGTACGCAAAAAAGTATTGACACACTTTTTTGCGTATTTATTATATATACGTGCGAAGGAGGTTAAATATGACAGTTAGTGAAATGTTTTGCGAGAGAGAAAAAACATATCTCTCCGAGTTTGCTTTTAAAACTTCTGATACAAAAGGAAGAGTTAATCCTCAACCAATTTGTCCTAATCGTACAGAATTTCAACGTGACAGAGATAGAATCATTCACTCTAAGTCTTTTAGACGCCTTATGCACAAGACCCAGGTGTTTATTTTTCCACAGGACGAGCATTTTCGTACAAGAATGACTCATACACTTGAAGTCACGCAAATTGCGCGCATTATTGCTCGTGCACTGCGTTTAAATGAGGATTTGTGTGAGGCTGCTGCGTTAGGTCATGACCTTGGTCATACACCATTCGGCCATTCTGGTGAGCATGCAATGCAACAGCTATTTTCAAGTGATTTTGCACACTATAAGCAAAGCATTCGTGTTGTTGAAAAGCTTGAAAATAATGGTAACGGCTTAAATTTAACATGGGAAGTCAAGGATGCTATCTTAAATCACTCAGGTGATTGTGAGGCGTCAACGCTTGAGGGCCAAATTATTAAAATTGCTGATAGAATAGCATACATAAATCACGATATTGATGATGCAATACGTGGTAGCATATTAACACTTGATGATATACCTAAGGACTTGATAAAAACTCTCGGTGTCGGTCATGGCGAGCGTATCAATCGTATGGTTTCTGCAGTTATATCTGAAAGTATGAATAAACCATATGTCCGTATGGAAGAGAAAACTTGGGAAGCTACTATGAAGCTTCGTGAGTTTTTATTTGAAAGAGTATACAGAAATAAAATTGCTAAGGCTGAAGAAGAAAAATGTATTAAAATGCTCAGCATTTTATTTGAATATTTTTCTAAAAAGCCTGAAGAAATGCCTGAAATTTATTACAAAAACACTTTTGAAGAACCAGTCGAAAGATGCGTTTGTGATTATATTTCTAGCATGACGGACAGGTATGCAATCGACTTGTTTAGGGAACTATATGTTCCTGGAATGTGGAAAAGGACTGTATGAATATTTCTCCCCAGATTATTGAAGATATCAAGGCAAGAAACGATATAGAGCACGTAATTTCGTCATATATCACCTTGAAAAGAGCTGGTTCAAATTTAAATGGGCTTTGTCCATTCCATAGCGAGAAAACTCCATCATTCACTGTTTTTCCTTCAACCCAGTCATTTTATTGCTTTGGTTGCGGTGCTGGCGGTGATGCAATCACTTTTGTTATGCGTATGGAAAATCTCGACTATGTTTCGGCAGTTAGGACTCTTGCTGAGCGTAGTGGAGTGACAATTCCTGAAAACACCATAATTTCTAATGGAAAAAAGGAAGTTACTCGTCAGCGAGTACTTGAAATGAATAAGGAAGCTGCTAAGTATTTTAGAAATGCGCTTTTTGACCCTAAATATGGCTCTGAGGCTATGGATTACTTAGTTAATAAAAGAAAGCTTTCTACAACTGTAATTAAACATTTTGGAATCGGATTTGCACCAAACAGCTTCGGTGCCTTACACGACCATTTAAAGCGACTTGGTTATACAGATGACGAAATGGTTACCGGATTCTTATGTGGCAGAGGCAAAAATAATTCGGCGTATGACTACTTTAGAAATAGGATTATGTTTCCGATTATTGATGTTTCTGGCAACGTCATTGCCTTCGGCGGTCGTGTAATGGATAATTCAGAGCCTAAGTATTTGAATACGTCAGACACGCCCGCTTTTAAGAAAAGCAAAAATTTGTTCGCACTCAATTATGCAAAAAATCATTGTGAAAGTACTATGATTTTGTGCGAAGGCTATATGGACGTTATATCTTTACACGCTGCCGGCTTTGAAAATGCGGTTGCCACACTCGGCACAGCAATCACCTCTGAGCAAGCGAGAATTTTTTCTCGATACACAAAAAAGGTAGTTATATCGTATGATAGCGACCAAGCAGGACAAAGGGCAGCTGATAAAGCGTTTAACCTATTGCAAGAGGTTGGTGTTGACGTTAAGATATTAAAGATTGATGGTGCTAAGGACCCAGATGAATATATTAAAAAGTTCGGGTCTGATAAGTTTAAAGCTATTATCGAAGGGTCTAAAACTCGATTTGAGTTTGAAACAGATAAGGTTTTGTCAAAGTATAATATAAACAATGTTGATGAAAAAATCAAAGCCTCTCATGAGCTTTGTAAAGTTATAGCAACATTTGCATCCGACATTGAAAGAGAGCTTTATTGTCGAAAAATGGCAACAATATTTGATATCCCACTACAGAGTATACAAAAAGATGTTGCATCGATATTAAGGCGTAAGGTAAAAGAAGATAAATCAAAACAACAAAGCGAGCTTTACAGAATTACAAGCGGTCTTGGAGATAGAGTTAATCCTGAAAGCGCTTCTAACATTAGGGCAAACAAAATTGAGGAAGCAATTTTAGGAATGATGCTATTAAAGCAAGAGCATATGAAAATCTGTGTTGAGCGTTTAAATAGTGATAATTTTATCACTCCATTTTCCAAAAAGGTGTTTGAAAGCATATCAACAGTTTACAAAGAATATGGAAAATTTGATATTGGTTATATTCAAGATGAGTTTTCTGTTGAACAAACATCCAGAATTACAAAAATGCTTGCAGTAAGAGAAAGACTTACTAAAAATGACGAAGAAACGCTTCAAAATCTCATATCCTCGCTAATTGAGGAAGGGCAAAGGAAGGAAGATCTTGATTCTTTCGATGATATTTTGAGTGCGATAAAAAATAAGAAAAAAACTGAGAAGGGGTAAAAAATGAACTCAGATAAAAATTTTGACATTAACGAGCTTGTTGAAAAGGGTAAAACTGAAGGAAGCATTACCAATGACGATTTACTTGATGCTCTTGATGGTTATCAAGACTTCGATATGGACCAAATCGACAAGATTTATGAAACTTTGGAAAGCAATGGTATAGAAATTACCGATAGCTTTAATAGCGAGAAATTTGCCGCGCTCGAAAGCGAAGTAGAGCAAATGATGAGTCCTGAGGAAATCGAAAAAATGCAAGAAAGCCTTGCAGTTGATGACCCAGTTAGAATGTACTTAAAGGAAATTGGTAAGGTTCCACTGCTTGATCCCGAGCGTGAGCATGAGCTTGCAAAAAAGATGATTGAGGGCGATGAAAAGGCTAAAAATGAAATCGTTGAAGCAAACCTCCGCCTTGTTGTTAGCATTGCTAAAAAGCATGTAGGAAAAGGTATGGCATTCCTTGACCTCATCCAAGAGGGAAACCTTGGTCTAATGAAGGCAGTTGATAAATTTGACTATGAAAAGGGATTTAAGTTCTCAACTTATGCTACTTGGTGGATTAGACAAGCTATCACAAGAGCAATTGCTGACCAAGCAAGAACTGTTAGAATACCTGTTCATATGGTTGAAACTATCCATAAGGTTTCAAGAGTTTCAAGACAATTACTTCAAGAGCTTGGAAGAGAACCAACCCCGGAAGAAATTGCTGCTGTTATTGGCATGACTGCCGATAAGGTTAGAGACACTATGAAATACGCACTTGAGCCTGTTTCTCTTGAAACACCAATCGGCGAAGAGGAAGATAGCCACCTCGGAGATTTTATCCCTGATGAGGATTCTCCAGCTCCATCTGATGCAGCATCATATACATTGCTAAAAGAACAGCTTAATGAGGTTCTTCATACTCTTACTCCTCGTGAAGAGCAGGTTTTAAAGCTGCGCTTTGGGTTATTAGATGGCAGAACCAGAACTCTTGAAGAAGTTGGTAAGGAGTTTGATATCACAAGAGAGAGAATTCGTCAAATTGAGGCTAAAGCGTTGCGCAAGCTACGTCATCCTAGTCGTTCAAAACGCCTAAGAGATTACCTTGACTAATTTTTTACTTGACAAACTAATATTTATCATTTAGAATATATCTTAGAACGTACGCGTATTTATGGAGGATTTTTTCCAATGAAAAAAAGATTATTGTGCATATTCATGATTATAGTTATGATTGTGCCATTTGTTTTCGCTTCTTGTGGTAAGAGTGAAAGCGATAAAATGAAGGAAATTATTTTAGGAGGCGAGGATGAAGCGATTGATAGGGCAATGACGCTATCAATTTGGCTTCCAACTGACGCAATTACTGTCAAGGGACAAACAGCAGATTTAAGCGAGCTTTCTCAATCAGAAAAGCTTACTCTTTCACAAGAATATCCAGAAGTTTTTGATTTTCTTAAAAGAGTAGACGATGTAGAAGATGCTATTAATAAGCTTCTGATTAGCAAAAACTATTACACTAACATTGACATCGTTCCTGTCAACAATGAATATTATGAAGAGGCATTAGCTGCACGTTTTGCTGAGATAGATGAGGACTCTGATCCATTCCAAATGAACGCACGTGGCGATTCCGCAGAATATGAAAATGACGTTGTAACAGAGCAAGTTGGTAATAACGTTCTTTATAATCTTTTATATCGTCCAGTTGACAAAAATCAGCTTGACATCTTTGTAATTCGTGATTATGGCGAATACGATGGATATGAACAGTATCGTAGTTACATAGAAAAAGGATATATTCTTCCTTTAAATAAAACTACTGAAGCAACATCCGAAAATCCCTTCCCAAAGACTGGATATCTCAATGATTCTGGTGCTTATGCTTCAATTAATAAGCTAATTAGAACAGAATTTATGAACCAAATGAAGGTCAACGACCTTATCTATGCAATTCCAAATAATCACTTATACGCATCACAAAAATACGTAGCTATTGACAAAAAAACATTTAACGAGCATGGGGCAGAATTTAACCTTAACTTAATTAAAAACTTCAATGATTGTGTTGATTATATTGAGGCGATAGGCGCACTTGACGATGAAAACATTGTTCCTTTCTACGAAAATGCTCAAATGCCAGCTTTTGATTTAGCTGATTTGGATTTATTAACATATGGTGACAGTGCTTTGAATGAAATTTGCTCAGATACAAGCTTTGTTGAGTTTGTTATGGCGTACAAGACTCTTAATGAAAACGGGATGATTAAGTCTGAATTAGCACAAGGTCAAACTGCCGCTGTTACTATTTTTGAAGGTACATCTGTAGAAGAAATCAATGCTATGGCTAAGGATTATTACCTTGTTCCAGTTGGTACGCACAGTGTATCATCAAATGAAACTTATTCATCAATGTTTGCTATCAGCACATTTACACTCGACTACAATAGATCAATGAAGATTCTAAATCTCTTGATATCTGACGACGAGATCGTTACTATGCTTCAATATGGCATTGAAAACGAGGATTATACAATTTCAACAGAAATTAGAGATGGAGAAGAGGTTGAGGTTCTTAAGCTTAACAAGGATACAGCTTACATAATGAACAATCTCTACACTGGTAGTAGTTATTATACGTATCCACATGCCGAAGCTGCTATTGATGACTGGGATGCGGTTAAGGATGCTAACCTTAACGCTGATATAAGCAAGTATGTTAACATTAATTATTTTATTTCTTCTGCTAAATTAACTGAGGAAGAATTACTCCTTATCGAGATGAGAGAGAAATTAAAAGCGCTTGCAATTGAAGCATTTGATGATATTTCTCAAATGTCACTTGAAGAATTTTTATCTTTTGTAGAGTTCGCTCAAGGAAATAATGAATTTATTGATGAAAAATATGCTTTTGCCTACGACTTTGCTACAAATGACAACTATTCCGCATTAATTTCACTTTATGACGAATACTTAAAATAATCTTAAACGAGGGTGTTTTTGCCCTCGTTTTTTGTTATTTTTGAAACATCCCATTAATATATTTATATGAAGGGAGTGATTATATGGGCTGTTCAATTAGCGCATTAACCGAAAAGCAAGTTGTAAATTTATGTGATGGAAAAATACTCGGACATATAGTTGATTTTAAGGTTGATATTTGTGGTGGCTATATAACAGCAATAGTTTTACCAGGAGAAACAAGCCTTTTTGGTTTTAAGAAATGTACGGATATTATAATTCCTTGGAATAAAATATGCAAAATCGGAGATGATGCAATAATAGTGGATATAGGACCAATTTCAAATGTGGAAATAGGAGAAAACAAGAAAAAGCGATGGTTTTTAGGTTGTTAATTGTAAATTTTTTATGAACAAACTACAATTTTCTTGCAAATGCTATTTTTGCGTGCTATAATTTGCGCGTACGCTTGAGAGGCGTATGAAAATATCACACACATATATGCTTTGAATTATTGCCGGTGCCGTAAGGTTGCAATAATAGCGTAATATGGTGGAAAAAACCAAAGGAGGACATTTTTATGTCAGTTATCTCAATTAAGCAATTGCTTGAAGCAGGTGTTCACTTCGGACACCACACAAGAAGATGGAACCCAAAGATGGCAGAGTACATCTTCACAGAAAGAAACGGTATTTACATTATCGACCTTCAAAAAACAGCAAAGAAGTTTGAAGAAGCTTATATGTTTGCACGTGAGCTTTCTGCAAACGGTGGTAACATTCTTTTTGTTGGTACAAAGAAGCAAGCTACAGATGCCATTCGTGACGAGGCACTTCGTTGCGGTATGTACTATGTAAACGTACGTTGGCTTGGTGGTATGCTCACAAACTTCCAAACAATCAAAAAGAGCATCGCTCGTCTTACTCAACTTCGCAAAATGCAAGAGGACGGCACATTTGACCTTCTTCCAAAGAAGGAAGTTGCTGGCTTAACAAAAGAAATGGACAATCTTGAGAAGAACCTTGGCGGTATCAAGGATATGCAAGGTCTTCCAGACGCAATTTTCATTGTTGACACAAAGAAGGAGCACAACGCTGTTCTTGAAGCAAAGAGACTTGGCATTCCAGTAATCGCAGTTGTTGATACTAACTGCGACCCAGATGATGCTGATTACATTATCCCTGGTAACGACGATGCTATCAGAGCTATTAAGCTTATTTCTGCTGCTATTGCTGACGCAGTAATTGAAGGCAAGCAAGGTGAAACTCCTGTTGAAGCAGAAGAAACAGTTGAAGAAACAGCACAAGACGCAGAATAATTTTTACGGAGGAATTTAAAATGGCAGCTATTACAGCAAAAATGGTTTCAGACCTCAGAACAAAAACAGGCTGTGGTATGATGGAGTGCAAAAAAGCACTTACAGAAGCAAATGGTGATTTCGACGAAGCGATTAAGGTTCTTCGTGAAAAGGGTCTTTCAGTTGCTGCTAAAAAGGCAGACAGAATTGCAGCTGAGGGTGTTGTAGATATTCTTGTTAATGATGACAACACATCTGCAGTTATGATTGAGGTTAACGCTGAGACAGACTTCGTTGCTAAGAATGCAACATTCCTTGAGTTTGTTAAAAATGTTAACAAGACAATTCTTGCTACAAGACCAGCAAGCGTTGAAGAGCTTCTCTCAAAGCAATATATCGACACTGATATGACTGTTGAAGCAAAATTAAAGGATATGATTTTCACTATCGGTGAAAACATGAACATTCGTAGATTCCTCGTCGTTGATGGTGTTGTAAGCACATATATTCACGGTAAGGGTTCAACTGGTGTTATCGTTAACTTTGAAGTTGATGACTCAATTAAGAACACAGAGGGCTTTGCTGAGGTTGCAAAGAACATTGCACTTCAAGTTGCAGCTATGCCTGTTCTTTATTTAAATAAGGAATCAGTTCCTGAAAAGGATATTGAGGAAGAAAAGTCAATTATTCTTGCTCAGCTTAACAACGATCCTAAGAATGCTAACAAGCCACAACAAATTCTTGAAAAGATGGTTATTGGTAAGCTTGGTAAGTTCTATGAAAAGAACTGCTTGCTTGAGCAAGCATACATCAAGGACGACAAGATCTCTGTTGGTGCATATGTAAATGCAGCAGCTAAAGAACTTGGTGGTAGCATCAAGGTTGTTGACTACAAGCTCTACGAAAAGGGCGAGGGCCTTGAAAAGAGAGAAGACGATTTCGCAGCTGAAATCGCAAAGATGGTTAACAAAGCTTAACAAAATTAAAAACCGAAGGCATTTGCCTTCGGTTTTTTTATTTAAATATTTTATCGTACTTTTTATTTGCGTTTTCGTTATTATATAGTACTTTGTTAATTAAATATAGAACGGTTGATATAAACGCAAATGATAATAGATAAATAGCAATAACAATTAAAAGCTTATGACCGTGACCATAGTTGCCAAAATGAAGTGTGATTATAAAATATACGATACCAAACAAGATAAAATAAATTGTGCTTTTTAATAAAAAGCTTTTGATTTTAACGAAATAATGAACAATGCTTACTGCGAATGATAAAACAAAAAGTAAAAGTATTGTCCAAATGTTCCAAATGTTTTTAAGAGCCAATGTAGATAGGTTTATGCTTAAAAATAAGAAAGTATAGATGTTTGATGCATAGTATAAAAGCATCATTTTTTTGGGGAAATATTGTTTCTTGTGCTTATAGCAAATTACAACGATTATAGTTGAAATTATCGCAGATAGTACCATTGATACAATATAAGTGATAAAGTTGACCCCCATATTAGGCAAGGTATTTTCAGAGCCTATAAACAATATTTCAAAAAAAGAATTTATAAATAAGGAAAGGATAGTAAAAATCAATGAAGCATTAAAAACAAATGGATAAAATATTCGATTTTTCATACAATCACCTCCTTATTTCTTAATCTAAGATAGCATAAAATTAAAATATTTTCAAGCCCTTTTAATAAAAAGTTAATTTATGCATAAAAAATGAATATTTTCACTTGACTTTATATTATAAAAAATATATAATTAATACATCAAATATTATATTGAGGAACATAAAATGTTAGGTAAAAGAAAAGTAAGAAAAAATGTATTTGAATTAGTATTTGGCTATGAATTTAATAAAGAAGAGTCAGCAGATGAGTACTATCTTCGCGCATATGACAATTTTATTTGTCAAGATGATGAAGAACAGACAGTAAAAAATGAATTTTTTGGCATCTGTGATAACATTTCTGATATTGACTCAATCATTTCAGAATATCTTAACAGCTGGAAGCTTTCACGTCTTTCAAAGGTTACTGCAACAATTCTTAGAATTAGCGTTTATGAAATGAAGTATTTAAATTTACCAGCTGCCATCTCAATAAATGAAGCTGTTGAGTTAGCAAAAGAATATGCAGAAGATGGTGCAGCATCATTTATCAATGGTGTACTAAATAATGCTGCTAAAAATATTTGCAAAAAATGAAGAAAAAGGTATATTTAGGCATAGATACGAGTAATTATACAACCTCATGTGCTATTTGTGACGAAAATGGCATTATACTTGATAATTACAAGATACTTTTACCCGTAAAGCAAGGTGAAAACGGTTTACGACAAAGTGATGCAGTCTTTGCACACGTTAAAAATTTTCAAATAATAGCATCTAAAATTAAGGAAAAGCACGCAGAGTATGATTATGTTGCAGTTGGGTATTCAAAGTACCCAAGAGACGTTGAAGGATCATATATGCCGTGCTTTCTTGTAGGTAGAGCACTCGCAGAAATGATAAGTGCTTTATATTCAATTGATATTTTTGAATTTTCTCATCAAAAGGGACACGTTCAAGCTGCAATATATTCATCAAATACAGAAATTGATGATAGCTTTATTGCATTTCACGTTTCTGGTGGAACCACTGAGATATTATTTGTTGAGCCTTATTTGAATGATTATAAAATATCTCAAATAGGCGGAAGTATTGACTTGCACGCAGGACAAGCGATTGATAGAATCGGCGTTAAAATAGGCCTAAATTTTCCTTGTGGCAGGGAAATGGAATCTCTTGCACTCGAAAATAAGTCGAAGGTTCCTTCTGCGAAAATTAACGTTAATGGTTTTGACTGCAATTTATCAGGACTTGAAAATTTAGCTACGAAGCTATTTGAAGAAACAAAGAACAATTCTTTAGTTTGTTCCTATGTTTTTGAATTTATATCTAAAACTCTAATTAAATTAACTGAAAACCTAAGAATAAAGTACCCTGAATGTAAAATTGTTTACGCAGGTGGGGTAATGAGCAATAAAATTATTCAAAATAATCTTGGCAATAAGTTTAAAAATGTTTTCTTTGCCGAGCCTCTTTATAGCTCTGACAATGCTGCTGGTATAGCGCTTTTGACAAGAAAGCAATTTTTAGGAAAGGAGCAATAATGGAATATATTTTTGATGATTATGGAAATGAACTATTACCAGTTCCTAAGACTGTTTCTCAAGTAAATGAATATATTAAGTATTTAATTGAAGAAGAAGTAATGCTTCAAGATATATACGTTAGTGGTGAGGTTTCCAACTTTAAAAAACACAGCTCCGGACACTACTATTTTACTTTGAAGGATAAATCATCAGAAATTAAAGCAATAATGTTCCGTTCGTACGTTCAAAAGGTTAAGTTCAAGATCGAAAACGGTTTGAAGGCTGTTGTACATGCAAGAATTAGTGTCTTTGAGCAAGCTGGTATTTATCAATTATATGTAAATTCAATAGAGCCAGAAGGAATTGGTTCCTTAAATTTAGCTTATGAGCAACTAAAGGAAAGGCTATTTAAAGAAGGGCTGTTTGACGATAAATATAAAAAGCCTTTACCTAAATTCCCACTTAAAATAGGCGTAATTACTTCGCCAACTGGTGCAGCAATTAAAGACATAATCAACGTTGCAACTCGTAGGTTTCCCTTAGCATCAATAATTCTATATCCATCCTTGGTGCAAGGAGAAGATGCGCCAAATGAACTTATAAGTGGTATTGATTACTTTAATATTACAAACAGTGTTGACGTTATTATTATTGGACGTGGTGGAGGCTCAATTGAAGATCTTTGGGCGTTCAACGACGAAACACTTGCAAGAACAATTTTTGGGTCTAAAATCCCCGTTATTTCAGGTGTAGGACATGAAATTGACTTTACAATTTGTGACTTTGTCGCTGATGTAAGAGCAGCCACTCCATCAGCTGCAGCGGAGCTTGCCACTCCTAACCTTGAGGAGTCTATTTCTAAGATTAACTCCTTCAAATCACGTTCAATTTCGGTGCTTCAAGCGAAAATTATTGAATCCAAATCCAGACTTAATTCAATTTGTTCTATGAAGGTTTTAAAAAAGCCTGAAACTATCTTAGAAATTCCAAAAATTAAGATAGAAAACATTAAATCCGACTTAGTTAATTCAATAAAGAATAGAATTAGTTCTACTAAATCCACGTTTACTAACACTGTATCAAAAATTAATGCTTTGAATCCACTAAGTGTTTTAACTCGTGGCTTTTCAGTAGTAAGTAATTCAAGCGGTGCTGTAGTAAAGAGCATTAAGCAAGTAAGCATTAATTCTGAAATCAATATAAAGTTAAGTGACGGAGCTATAAAGGCTTCCGTTATTTCCAAAGAAAGGACTGATAAATAATGGCAAAAAAAGAGTTATCCTTTGAAGAAGCAATGGTAAGGCTTGAAGAAATCGTTGACTCACTTGAAAGTGGTGAATTTTCACTTGAAGAATCGCTGAAGCTGTACGAAGAGGGCGTTAAGCTCATCAATATTTGTAATTCAAAAATTGAAAAGGTTGAAGCATCAGTCAAAATACTTCTGAATAAAGATGGCGAACTACTCGAGGAGGACTTTGTTGCAAGTGAGAACTGATTTTGAAAATATTCTTACTTCAAGCGCACAAATCATAGAAAACGAGCTTAAGAGCTATCTAAATGTAGAAAATAGCAATGGTTTAAATGAAATAATGGGCTACAGTCTTTTATCAAACGGAAAAAGAATTAGACCGTTTATAGTTATTGAGGCTTACAAGCTATTTTCTAAAAGTACTGATATCAAACCTGCCATTCCATATGCATGTGCACTTGAAATGATTCATACTTATTCACTGATTCATGATGACCTACCTTGTATGGATAATGACGATTTTAGGCGTGGAAAGCCAACAAATCATATGGTTTATGGCGAAGACATGGCTTTACTTGCTGGTGATGCACTGCTTACTTACGCGTTTGAGGTGCTGGCAAACAACAATTACGTTAGTGATAAGAGCGTTAGGCTTGCAACTATAGCACTTTCAAAATATTCTGGCTTTGCTGGAATGGCTGGTGGCCAAATGATTGACCTTAACATCCAAAAAAAGCCGTTAACTTATGAAGAAATTAAAAATATGCATGCTTTAAAAACAGCAGCACTTATAAAATGTGCGCTTGTTCTTGGATATTTAGCTGCTGATGATGCACCAAAAGCAGAAATAGTTTCTGACTTAGAAAAATTTGCTCAAAATATAGGCATTGCTTTTCAAATAAGAGATGATATTTTAGATAAAATATCTAATAGCGATACTCTTGGAAAGCCTGTTGGCTCTGACGAAAAGAACCAAAAGACGACATCTTTATCATTTTTGAGCCTAAGTGACGCCGAAGCAGAGGTTAAATGCCTAACAAACGAAGCAATTAATACAATTATTAAATATTATGAAGGCTATAATGGCGAGCAAACATTAATTGAGCTTGCAAATTATATGATTAATCGACAAAAATGAGAGCTGATTTATATTTGTTCACCAGCGGGCACACAAAAAGCAGACAAAAGGCGAAATCTTTAATTGAAAATTCCTGTGTTAAAATCGATAACATGAATATAACAAAGCCTTCTTTTGAGGTTGATGACACGATTGAGCACTCTGTTGAAATAGTAGATAGCTGCTTGTATGTTTCTCGTGGTGGTTTAAAATTGGAAGCTATAATTAAGCACGAAAGCATTGATGTTAAAAACAAGGTTTGCTTAGATATTGGTGCTTCAACAGGTGGTTTTACTGACTGCTTATTACAAAATGGCGCTAAGCTTGTTTACGCAGTCGACTCTGGCACAAACCAACTCGATTTAAAGCTTAAAAATAATGATAAAGTAATTAGCATTGAAGGCTTTAATGCCAGAAATATTACTTTTGATGTTCTTAACAATAAGCCTGATATTGTAACTATTGATGTGTCTTTCATTTCTCAAACTCTTATTATGCCCTCAGCTCTTGATTTACTTGATGATGAAGGCATATATTTAAGCCTAATTAAGCCTCAATTTGAGGTGGGTAAGGCAAATATAGGTAAGGGTGGAATTGTAAAAGATAAAATTGCACGAAAAAATGCTATTTTACGTGTTATTGAATGTGCAAAATCAAAAGGCTTCAATTGTACATCATTAATTAAATCTCCAATATTCGGTGGAGATGGAAATATAGAATACATGGCAGTATTCAAAAAATGCAATAATTCTATATCTGATGAAGAAATTAAAAAAATAATAAATAGCTGATGAGGAAAAAATGAAATCTAAAAGACAAGAAAAAATACTCGAAATTATTTCAAGCAAAAATGTTGAAACTCAAGAAGAGCTTATAAATGAATTAAGAAATGCTGGATATATTACAACGCAAGCCACTGCCTCACGTGATATTAGACAGCTTAAGCTTGTAAAGGTTCTTGCTAATGGAACTTATAAGTATGTAGCACCTAAATCTGAAATTGAAAACTCAGGAAAATATAGTCAGGCGTTGTTTGCAGCAATTCTTGATATTCAATATGCGTTAAATAACGTAGTTATTAAGACAAATCCTGGTCTTGCTCAAGCAGTTGCAGCTGGAATTGACGCTTTACATGATGCTGATGTCCTTGGCTCAGTTGCGGGTGATGACTGCATTATATTAGTTGTTAAATCCGAGGAAGCTAGCAAAAAAATTATTGAAAAAATAAGACAAATTGCAGAAAAATAGACAAGAGGACATAAAATGCTTGATATTTTACATATTGAAAATATTGCAGTAGTCAAAAACATTGACATCGAATTTGATAGCGAGTTTAGCATATTAACTGGTGAAACTGGTGCGGGTAAGTCAGTTATTATCGATGCCATCAGTATGATTATCGGAGGAAAAATATCTAAGGAAATTATTCGACACGGAGAAGAACGTGCCGTTGTTTCTGCATTTTTCTCTAACGTTTGTGATAAGGTTTATGACTTATGTGATGAATTTGGTATAGAATATGACAAGGGCGATGCATTTACATTATACCGTTCATATAATTTAGATGGCAAAAATATTATTAAAATTAATTCACGACCTGCAACTCTTGCTCAATTGAAGCAAATAGGCTCACTTTTAATTTCAATTCATGGTCAAAATGAGAATCAAACCTTTATTGACAAGTCAAATCATATTGAAATTCTTGATGAATTTTGTAGCTTGCAACCAACTATTCAAGAATATTTTAATTTTTATCGTCAACTAAATCAAAAGAAAAGCGAAATATCATCATTGCTTGAGGAAAATAAAAAGACCGAGACAATGGTTGATTTATATAAATTTCAGATTAAAGAAATACAATCAGCAAAGCTTACAGACCCTAAAGAGGAAGAAAAGCTTACAATATTAAGAAACAAGCTTAAAAGTGCTGAAAAAATCATTAAATCCTCTAATAACGTATACAAGCTTTTATATAAAAATGAAAGTGGTATAAGTGCATCTGTACTTATAGAAAAGGCAATTGATTCACTAAACAAAATCTGTGACATTGACCCACAAATCAATGATATGCTGATAAAGCTTAAGGATTTCAAATCCGAAATCATTGATATAGCTGAAACAACCTATGATTTAGGACAAATTGATGGAATAGATGAGCCTGAAAAACAGCTCGATGCTATTGAGGATAGATTGAATCTAATATCAAGACTACAAAAGAAATACGGCTCGACGGTTGAAGAAATAATTGCGTATAAGGAAGAATGCGAGCAAAAGCTAAAAAATCTTGAAAATGGTGAACTAAAGCTTGAAGCCTTAAAAAAGGAATATAAGTCTATTTTTGCTGAGGCGTGTAAAATTGCCGACCAAATCCACCAAAAGCGCGAAAATGGCGCATATGAGCTTGCTAATTTAGTTAAGGACTCATTATTATTCCTTGATATGCCTAAGGTTGAGTTTGAAATTTCTGTTAAGGCGGTTAAAAGAGATTCAAATCCTGTATTAAGCCAATTAGGCTATGACGACGTTGAGTTTATGATCGCAACTAATGCTGGCGAAAAGCTCTTACAAATGAGCAAAATTGCTTCAGGTGGTGAGCTTGCAAGAATTATGCTTGCTATTAAAAGCACGCTTTCTAATAAAAATAATGCACAAACAATCATTTTTGACGAAATAGATACTGGCGTATCTGGCAGTACCTCACAAAAAATTGGAATAAAGCTTGCCAAAATCTCTAAAAACGTTCAAACAATTTGCGTAACTCACTCTGCACAAATTGCATCACTATCAAATAATCACTTTTTAATTAAGAAGAATGAGGTTGATGGTAGAGCACAAACTGAGGTTAAGCTTTTAAATGAAAGCGAAAGAATTAATGAAATTGCGCGTATTATAGGCGGTATTGATTTAACCGAAAAACAATATGATGCAGCAAGAGACTTAATAGCACAATCGAAAGCTCTTTTAAGCTGATTATTAAACAAAAAACAATTATTACATATACTGTTATGACAGGAGGTGTATTAATTGGATTTTAGGCCTTTAATAAATTTATGCGAATCAACTAACACAAAATATCATATCAACGGAAAAACAGCCCCTCTTACGTCTATTAGAGTAGGAAATACTGCAAAGCTAATTGTTTTTCCAACCGAAATGCACGTTTTTTGTCAAATAATTGATAATATATTAACAAATAATTACAAGTACGTAATATTAGGTAATGGTACTAATTCATATTTTTGTGATGTATACGATGGCGTAGTTGTGGTTACAAACGGGATAGATACTGTATTAGTTTCTGAAAACGATATGATTGCAACCTGTGGTGCATCGCTTAAAAACTGTGCTAATAATGCACTGTGTCATTCATTAGCTGGACTTGAGTTTGCATATGGAATACCAGGTACCATAGGTGGTGCACTCTACATGAATGCCGAGGCATTCGGCTCAACCATAGGTCAATTTGTCCTTAAAAGCGTTGTATATGACACTTTGACAAGGCAAATTTCTGAGTTAAGCTCGAATGAATCTCATTTATTTGGAAAAAAATGCTCAATCTTTTCGGCGAAGAGATACATATTGTTAGAAACTACGCTTAGACTTATTCCTTCAACCTTTGATTTTGTAAAAAACAAAACCTGTGAGCTTCTAAAGAAACGAAACAGCTCCCAGCCACTCGATATGCCAAGTGCTGGAAGCGCATTTAAACGTAATGGTAATTATTATGTATCAAAATTAATCGATGAGGCGGGCTTGAAGGGATTTAGAATCGGCGGAGCAGAGGTATCAAAAAAGCATGCTGGTTTTATTGTGAATTCTTCAGGCGCTACTGCAAATGATATTAACAAATTAATCGAATATATCAAACACAAAATTTACGATAAGTATCAAATAAAATTAATAGAAGAAATTATATACATAGAATAGGAAAAAATAATGACTTTTTCAAAGCAAGTTAAACAAGAAATATCATCGTTAAGTCCTAAAATAAAAAACTGTTGTGCGTATTCTTTCCTTTATGGCATGACATTCCCTTGCGTTCCCGGAGAAGAGTCGTATAAAGTAAAAACGACATTTGCCGAAAATGCCAAAGATCTTAATGATAAGATGAAATCTTTGCTTTTTAAAATAGAAAATGGATACGTGGTAGAAAAAGACAAAATACTTATAAACAAAGGGGTTGTCAGATATTCTACAATTGCCGAAATTGCAAAAAACGTATTTAAATGTTCAAGATGTAAGGAGCATTTTATTCGAGGCTTGTTTTTCAGCTGTGGAACGATATCTTCACCCGAAAAAGATCATAGATTAGACCTTAATTTTGCAAATAAGGACCATGCCTATGAGACTTTAAATTACTTTTTAGACAACAGCCTAAAATTCAATGTAACTAAAAGAAATGATAAGACGGTATTGTACATCAAGCGTAGTGAAGTTATAGATGATTTTCTCGCTATGATGGGCGCTAATAATTCTGCTTTCGAAATGATAAACAGTAAGATTGAACATGAGGTTAGAAACGTTGCAAACCGTGCAACAAATTGTGACTCAGCAAACATAAATAAATCATTAAATGCAACAAAACGTATAATTAACATAATTAATGAAATAAGTAATCTTGGTGCTTTTGATGATCTGCCAAAGCCACTTAAGGAAATTGCAAATGCAAGGCTGGAGTATCCTGATATTAATATTTCAGAGCTTGGAAAACGACTTACTCCACCAATATCTAAATCTGGAGTACATCATAGACTTGAGAAAATAGTAAAATACTATGAGAATCTAAAATAAGAAAGGAAACGGTTATGTCGAACTTCGTACATTTACATCTTCACAGTGAATATAGCTTGCTTGATGGTGCTTGTCGCATTAAAGACATCCCAAAGAGGGCAAAAGAGCTTGGACAAAAAGCGGTTGCTTTAACAGACCACGGCAATATGTTCGGCGCCGTTGAATTTTACAAAGCCTGCAAGAGCGAAGGGATCAAGCCAATTATCGGCTGCGAGGTTTATTTAGCTCCTAATTCAAGACATGAAAAATCAAGAATTGGCATAGTTTCTTATTACCACCTGGTCTTACTCGCAAAAAACGAAATCGGCTATAAAAACCTCTCATATTTGGTTTCTTGTGGATATACTGAGGGCTTTTATATGAAGCCCAGAATTGATTTAGAGATTTTAAGGAGTCATAGTGAGGGACTTATCGCTCTTTCTGCTTGCTTAGCTGGATATATCCCATCTGCAATTATTGCAGGAGACATTGAAGGTGCAAAAGAACATATTAAGACGATGCAATCAATTTTCGGCAAGGAAGATTTCTTTCTTGAGCTTCAAAGCCACGGAATAAATGACCAAGAAATTGTGAATAGCACTATACTTGAGCTTTCTAAACAGACTGGCGCCGAAATGGTATGCACAAATGACGTCCATTACCTGACAAAAGGGGACGCGTACATTCAAAATGTACTTATGTCTGTTCAAATGAACGTTACTCTGAATTCAAAATCAGACAAAATGTTCCCAACAAATGAGTTTTATTTTAAATCTGAAGACGAAATGCGCTTAAATTTCGGTTATGTTGAGTCTGCAATCAAAAATACTGCTAAAATCGCCGATAAATGCAATTTTGACTTCGAATTTGGAGTAACAAAGCTTCCAAAGTATAAATTACCACCTGAAATCACTTCTAAGCAATATCTGGCTAATTTAGCTTATGATGGATTTGAAAAGAGAAAATCATTAAAACAAATTGAATTTACTGATGCCCACCCAGAAAGCCTATATCTCGAAAGAATTGATTATGAGCTTTCAGTTATAGACAAGATGGGATACAATGATTACTTTTTAATAGTTTGGGATTTTATAAATTTCGCTAAAAGCCAAAACATTCCAGTTGGACCTGGTAGAGGATCTGGCGCAGGAAGCTTAGTAGCATATTTGCTTGAAATTACCGATGTTGATTCGATTAAATTCGACTTACTTTTTGAGCGTTTCTTAAATATTGAAAGAGTTAGTATGCCCGATATTGATACTGACTTTTGTTATGAGCGACGTGATGAAGTAATTGAATACGTAAAAAAGAAATATGGAAGCGATCACGTTGCCCAAATTGTTACATTTGGTACAATGGCCGCAAAGGCAGCAATTAAAGACGTGGGGCGCGTTCTTGAGGTGCCTTATAACGATGTAGATTTAGTTTCAAAGGCAATCCCAAGGCGCTTAAATATTACAATTCAAGAGGCACTTTCTGAGTCAGAAGAGCTAAAAGCACTTTATCACGGAAACCTAAAAATTAGAGAGCTTATTGACACGGCTATGCAAATAGAAGGAATGCCTCGCCATGCCTCGACTCACGCAGCGGGTGTCGTTATTACTGATAAACCACTTGTCGATTATTTACCTCTTTCTACAAATGGTGGTGCAGTAGTTACTCAGTACGATATGGATACAGTAGCTAACCTCGGACTTCTTAAGTTTGACTTTTTAGCACTAAGATATTTAACAATTATTTCTGACACCGAAAAGTTAATTAAGAAAAAGGACAGTAGCTTTAGAATTGATAAAATTCCTCTTGATGACAAGCAAACATATAAATATATTTCTTCAGGAAGAACTGAGGGCGTATTTCAGCTTGAATCCGGTGGAATGAAGCAAACGTTAATGAAGCTTCAACCAGAGTCAATTGATGATATTATTGCTTCAATTGCGCTATATCGTCCAGGTCCTATGGATTCTATCCCAGCGTATATTGAACGAAAGCATGACAAATCAAAGATTTCATATAAAACGCCTCTTGTTGAACCGATTCTAAAATCAACCTATGGATGCATTGTTTATCAGGAGCAGGTAATGCAAATATTTAGCAAGGTTGCTAACTATTCTTATGGTAGGGCAGATATTGTAAGAAGAGCTATGTCTAAAAAGAAAATTGATGAGCTTTTAAAGGAGCGCGAAATTTTCATTGAGGGTGCTATTTCAAATGGAGTTTCTAAGGAAGTTGCAACTGAACTTTTTGACGAAATGGAAAGCTTTGCTAAATATGCTTTTAACAAGTCACATGCGGCTGCATATGCAGTTATTTCTTATCGTACTGCATATTTAAAATGTAAATATCCAAAAGAATACTATGCCTCGTTAATTACGTCTGTGCTTGGTAATGTAGGTAAAATTATTGAGTACATCGAGGAATGTGAAAAGCTTGGAATTAAGGTTTTACCACCTGATGTTAATCATAGTGATGTTAACTTTTCAGTCGAAGAAAATTCTGTTCGTTTTGGTCTATTAGCGCTTAAAAACGTCGGAAGAAACTTTATATGTGCTATAGTTAATGAGCGTACACAAAACGGTCAATTTAAGGATTTTGACGATTTTCTGTACAGACTTAAAGGAAGCGATATGAATAAAAGACAGCTTGAAGCACTTATTAAAGGCGGAGTATTTGATTCGTTTGGGAAAACAAGGCTTCAACTATTTGCTGTATATGAGGATGCATTAAATGCTATGCAAAGAATTTCTAAGTCAACTCAAAATGGTCAGCTCGATATTATGCAATTCTTAAGCGCAGAAGAGGTCGAGGAAACCATTCCTAAAATTGATTATCCTGAACCTATTGAATTTGATATCAAGGACAAGCTTCTTTATGAAAGAGAAATATTAGGTATGTGCTTTTCTGGACATATTCTTGATTCATATTCAAAGCATTTAAATGAGCTTTCCCCATCTAAGCTTACTGAAATACTCAATAATCCTGACATAAAGGATCGCACAAGCGTTAACGTTGCTGGTTTGGTAGTTCAAAAAACTGTCAAAAAGACCAAAAACGATGAAAATATGGCTTTTGTTAAGCTTGCTGACTCCTGCGGAGAAATTGAGCTTGTTGTATTTCCAAAAGCTTACTTAAAATATTCTGATCAAATAAATACAGATAATGTTATTTTTGTTACTGGACAAATCAGCTTAAGTGATGAACAAGAGCCTAAAATCATCGTTAATACAATTGAAAACGTTATGCAAAACCAGTTTTATAAAAAATCACCTGTAAATTCTACTAGCAAACTATATTTAAAGGTACAATCGATTGATTCGAATGTCGTAACCGAAATTATTTCGTTATTAAAAGAATATACTGGTGACACCGAAATAGTATTTTATGATTTATCAAAGAAAAAATATATTCGAGCTAATAATGTTAAAATCAGCGTAAATCAAAATATTATCTCAGCATTAAAAATGATTCTTGGAGAAGACGCAGTCGTATTAAAGGATTAATAATATTCTTCCAAAAGCTCATAAAGCTCCTCTTTGGTGGAAATTTCTATTCCATCATTAAGGAGCTTTTTGTCATACTCTGGCAAGGTGAAAACATAGGTGTCAAGCGTATAAATTAAAGCTTCGTTTTCAAATATTCCTATTTTTCCGTTGTATTCCTTTAGTATATATTTTGTGTCAACCGCTTGATATGGTGTTTCCTCAAATGCTGGTACATCATTGTTTTCAAAGCTTTTATCAATCTTTCTTGAAACAAAAAAATAGAATATTATAAACGTGGAAATTAATATAACTGAAAAAATGAATAAAAGATGATAATATTGCTTTGATTGGTTTTCTTTTTTATCTTGTTCCATATTTTAAACTCCTTGTTTTTGTATATTGCTTATTATTAAGCAAAGAATAAAAATATATACAAAAAGAGGTGATTTACGTGAAAAACAAAAAAGCCTTGAAAATCACATTAATAATTATTTCAATTCTTTTATTAATTCTTACAATTGGTGGGTTAATCTTCTTTTTTAGCCTGAACAAGGAGCTTGATTTATCGCTAATAAAAACTGGCGCCTCAAGTGTTAGCAGGCTTTATTATTACGATTATGACGATAGAGAAAACAGAGTCGGTAAAGCTATTGAACTAAAGGATGAGGAGCTGTTTTTAGAGCGAAGCGAATGGGCATCACTATACGAAATACCAAAGGATTTACAAAACGCATTTATAGCAATAGAGGATAAGCGCTTTTTTGAGCATTCTGGCGTTGATTTTTTAAGAACAGGAAAGGCAGTGATTAATTATATCTTTGGTAGTAATAAAAGTAGCTTTGGTGGCTCGACGATAACTCAGCAGTTAATTAAGAACTTAACAGGAGACAATCAAATTACGCCTAAAAGAAAGCTTGAAGAAATACTTAGGGCATTAAATTTAGAAACAAAAATGAGCAAAAATGAAATTTTAGAGTCATATTTAAACGTTGTTTATTTGTCACAAAACTGTTATGGCGTTGGAACTGGAGCTGAATTATATTTCAATAAAAATCTTGACGAGTTAACACTGGCTGAATGTGCTACACTTGCCGCAATTGTTAAAAATCCTGTAAAATATGATCCATATAAGAATTACAGTGAAAACCTAAAACGCAGAAAAATTGTATTAAACCAAATGCTTGAGCAAGGATATATAACAGATAACGAATATAAAAATGCGTTAAATGAAAATGTTACAATAAGCGATGATGTAGAAAATCAAAGTAAAACTGGTATATACTCTTGGTTTACTGAGACTGTTTTAAATGATGTGTCAAATGATTTAGCAAGAAAAAACAATATTTCAAAGGAAGCTGCAAGAAGGTTGATTTTAAAGGGTGGTTTCAATATATATACAACTATGGATCCATCTCTTCAAAAAAAGGCGGAAGAAGTATTTGAAGGCTATAAACGATATATTTTACCAGATGGAACAAAATATCCTGAGTCAGCTTGTGTAATAATTGATCCAAAAACGTCGGACATATTAGCAGTTATTGGTGGTGCTGGTAAAAAAAGTGCTAATATGATATTTAATCGAGCGACATCAGCAAAACGCCCTCTTGGTTCGGTAATAAAGCCTTTGTCTGTCTATGCACCTGCCTTAGATACAAATAAAATTACACCATCAATGCTTGTCGAGGACGCACCAGTAAAGCTGGTCAATGGCATAAATTGGCCAAAAAACTCACCCAATGTTTACCGTGGAATAATGCCAATTTATTACGCGATTGAGCATTCAGTAAACACTATTGCTGTAAAGGTTTTGAATCTTGTTGGACTCGAAAAATCACTCGAGTATTTAAGAGAATTCGGCATTCAATATGACACAAATTCTGACAAAAATGATGCATCTATTGCCTTAGGACAGTTAACTTATGGCGAAACTCTCTTAAATGCAACAAACGCTTACACAGCTTTTGCCAATGGTGGAAATATATCTAAACCAAGGAGTTATCTATGCGTAAAAGATAATTATGGTAATGTAATTTTAGATAACAAGCCCACGAAAAATAAAGTTATTTCAAATGAAAGCGCTAAAACAATGACGGAGCTCCTTACAGGTGTTATAAAAAGAGGAACGGCGTCTTATATAAGATTAAATAATGAAAAAATTGATTTAGCAGGTAAAACAGGCACATCAAGCAATAACGAGGACAAATGGTTTATAGGCTATACACCTGATTATGTATGTGGTATTTGGACTGGATATGATACACCAAAGCCTATTTACGGCACTAAAAATCCATCATGCATTTTATTCAATGAGTTATTCAATAAAATATATAGTAATAATGATGAGATTAGCAATTTTGTGTAATTACAATAGAGAATAAATTTAAAATCACCTCATATAATTAACTGAGGTGATTTTTTGAATATTTTTAAACGTATTTTAAATTATTTTGACTGTGTTACACATGAAATTAAACAAATTAATGTAAAGGCTGGCCTTATTTGTGGGATTATTTCGTTAATTTTAGGAATAGTATCCTGGTTAATAGGAGGGAAAACTACAAATGTATCATTAATATTTATTTTCCCGAGAAGTGCATTACCACTTATATATGCTTTTATACTTTGGGGTGTATCATTTATATTTATTGGTTTTATAATTGGTGGACTATTATTTAGTTGTGATAAATTTAAGCGTCAAAAAAGCTATAGACCCTTACTTTTTATTGCACTGATGCAGCTTGTTACTCTGTGCGTATATCCAGTGTTTTTTGGTTCTATGTCCCCGTTTATTTCATTTATTTTGCTACTGATAGCATTAGTATTTTGTGTTTTCTCAATAATATCTACTTTTAAAGATTTTCCTTTTTGGACCATATGTCTAATCATTCATTTTTTGTGGCTTTTGTACAACTCATACATCGCTTTGGCTTTTGCTTTTGTGAATTAATAATATTGACTTTTTTTCACGCAAGGTTTATAATGAAATCGAGATAAAAAAGGAGATGATTATATGAAAAAATGCACAATTCAGCTAGCTTCAATAAAGGATGTAAGAGAATTTGTTGATACTGTAACAAAATATGAAATGGAAATTGATTTATCCAGTGGAAGATACGTTGTAGACGCTAAATCAATAATGGGTATTTTCAGCCTTGATTTATTAAATCCAATTGGCGTTACAATCCATTCAGACGACTGTGCAGATTTACTTAATGACCTTAAAAAATTCATTATAGATTAATAACTTGCCGATAGTTTCTATCGGCTTTTTATTTTATGCATACTAATGATTAATTACGAATAAATTTTATCAAAGAGGTGATAAATATTATGAAAAAAGTAATTTCATTAGCTTTTGCAATATTTATAATTGCTGGATCGATTATATTTCCAACTAATGCATTATCAATTAAAGAACCAGGATTTGATTTAAACTGTAAAAGCGCAACGTTAATCGATGCAAATACAAAAACCGTTTTATATTCAAAAAATTCAAGCGAAGCGTTGCCTCCGGCATCAGTTACAAAGGTAATGACCTTATTGTTAGTATTTGAAGCAATAAGCGATGGAAAATTAAAATATGATGATATTCTTACGGTAAGTGAAAACGCTTCGTCAATGGGTGGCTCACAAATATTTTTAGAGCCTGGCGAAAAAATGAGTGTTGACGACTTACTAAAGAGTGTTATAATAGCTTCTGCAAACGATGCAGCCTTAACACTTGCTGAGCATGTTGCAGGCAGCGAGGAAGCGTTTGTTGAAATGATGAACAATAGAGCATCAGAGTTAAAAATGGTGTCGACACACTTTGAAAACGTTACAGGACTTGATGATGATGCTATAAATCACTTAACATCATCAAATGATATTGCAATAATGTCCTGCGAGCTATTAAAGTATGAAAAGGTAAGCGAATATGCAACAATTTGGATGGATACTGTAAGAAATGGTGAGTTTGGACTTACAAATACTAATCGTCTAATTAGATATTATAGCGGTATAACAGGCTTAAAGACCGGATATACATCTAAAGCTGGATACTGCGTCAGCGCTAGTGCTAAACGAGGAAATTTACACCTTGTTGCAGTTATAATGGGTGCTGAAACGTCAAATGAAAGAAATAACGCTGCTACAAAGCTACTCGACTATGGTTTTTCAAATTACTCGATATATTCTGACAAGCCAACTGACACTAAAAAAATTGATGTCTATGGTGGAGTTAAAGATAAAATAAGTATAAAATTTGAAAACATAGAAACGCTGATTAATAAAGGCGCCGAAAATAGTATTACAAAAGAAATTTTGTTAGAAGAGTATTTAAATGCACCAATTAGGGAAAACGAAGAGATCGGAAAAGTAATTTATAAATCAAATGGAGAAATTATCGCCGAAAGTAAAATTTTTGCATGCGAAACAGTAGAAAAATTATCATTTTGGGGCTACATAATTAAAATTATAAAAAATTTGTTCTAAATAATTGAAAAGTGTTGAATTTTTTTGAAAGTTGTTGTATTATAATATAAATAATATATTTGAGGTAAATAATATGGCACTTTCACTTAATGACAAATTTGTCAAAAATTTTGTTTCTGAGGATGAAATTTCTAAAATATCTTCTGAAGTATATGAGGCTCAAAAAACACTAATGAATAGATGTGGTGAGGGTAACGATTTTCTTGGTTGGATTGATCTTCCTGTTGATTATGATAAGGAAGAATTTGCAAGAATCAAGGCTGCAGCTGAAAAAATTAAGAATACATGCGATATTTTCGTAGTAATTGGTATTGGTGGATCATACTTAGGTGCTCGCGCTGCAATTGAATTCGTTAAATCGCCTGTATATAATAATTTAAAGAAAGATACCCCTGACATTTATTTCGCTGGTAACTCTATCAGCCCATCAGCACTTGCAGATTTGGTAAAAATTTGTGAAGGCAAGGATGTTTGCATTAACGTTGTTTCAAAATCAGGTACTACAACTGAGCCTGCAGTTGCATTTAGAGTATTCCGTAAGCTCCTCGAGGACAAATATGGCAAGGAAGGTGCTAAAGAAAGAATCTTTGCAACAACAGACAAGGCGAAGGGAACACTTAAAAAGTTTTCTGATGAAAGTGGATATGAAACATTTGTTGTTCCAGACGATGTTGGTGGTAGATTTTCAGTATTAACAGCTGTTGGCTTGCTTCCAATTGCTGCTGCTGGTATTGATATCGACAAAATGATGCAGGGTGCGCAGGATGCAAGAGCAAAATATATATCAGATGACATTAATACAAATGATTGCTTGAAGTATGTTGCGATAAGAAATATTTTGCACCGTGATGGCAAGAGCGTAGAAATTTTAGCTGCTTATGAGCCTGCTGCACAAATGCTTTGTGAGTGGTGGAAGCAATTATTTGGCGAAAGCGAAGGCAAGGATGGTAAGGGCATATATCCAAGCTCTGTTATTTTCTCAACCGACCTTCACTCACTTGGTCAATATATCCAAGATGGTAATAGAATAATGTTCGAAACTGTTCTTGATATTAAGAATGCTAATGATAAGCTTCCAATTCCATTTGATCCAGAAAACGTAGATAAGCTTAATTTCTTGGCAGGTGAAGATCTTGATTATGTCAACCACAAAGCAATGCTTGGTACTTTAATAGCACACACTGATGGTAATGTTCCAAACATTGTAATTGAGCTTGATGATAGAAGTGCATATAGCTTCGGTTATCTTGTTTACTTCTTCGAATATGCTTGTGCAGTTTCCGGTTACACACTTGGAGTAAATCCATTTAACCAGCCTGGTGTTGAAAGCTATAAGAAAAATATGTTTGCATTACTCGGTAAAGAAGGATATGAAGAGCTTCGCAGTGAGCTTGACAAAAGAATTAACTAAAAGATAATGGGGCGAGACAATTCGCCCCTCTTTTTAGGTTAAAATTAGCAAAAAATCATTATTTTTTTTAGATTTTTTAGATATTTTTAACAAAAACCTATTGATTTTTGCCTGCTTATAGTGTATAATAAAGATACAAAGAAAGTAAGATATTGTGGAGGACAATAGGCATGACAAAAATTATAATTGGTGTTAAAGGCACAGGTAAAACAAAAACACTGATCGAAATGATTAATTCCGCACTCGAAAGCTCAAAGGGCTCAGTAGTTTGCATCGAAAAGGGAGACAATCTAAAGCTTACTCTTAGCTACAACTGCAGACTAATTAACTCAGATGAGTATATGGTAAACGACGCACAAGCGCTTTACGGTTTCATTGCGGGACTTATGGCAAGTAACCACGATATCACAGATCTCTTTATAGATGCAACATTTAGAATTTGTAACAGAGATTTGGATGCTTTCGATAAGTTTATTGTTGAGGCTGACGCTTTGGCTGCGAAGAATGATGTCAACTTAGTTATGACACTTTCAATGCCAACAGAAAACGCAACAGAGAATATCAAAAAATATCTCTAATACAATTGCAAAAGCGGTCCAACAATAATTTTCAACACTAAAGAAAGTTGAGGATAAGCCAATGCACAACGAAGAAATAACTGAATCTAATGAGGTAAGTTTATAATTAAAACAAGGCAATGTTTATATAACAGTGTTATTTTAGGGCTTGTTTGATTTTAATGTTCAAATTTACCAAGTTAAGCTTATTTTATTAAAGAGGTTCACTCCAATGTATTAATATGTAATTAAACGCACAAATTTATTAGTGAGGTATATTCCAATGGCTAATGTTGTATTTATAATTACGCGTTCAACAATCCATAAGTTAATTTTGTGCAGTTTACATAGATAAAATTGAATATACGGGAATTCAGAATTACTGGATTCCCTTTTTTTATTTAAAATATTGTATAAAATGACAATTTAAATTATTTAGCATAAGATATTACAGAAGGCGACGAATATCGTCTTAAAAACCATAGGAGGTAAATCTATGTTAGATAATAGAAATTGTTCTAACTCTCATCAAAAGGAAAATATCTGCATTGACACTTATAGAGTCTTAGATTCTTGTCGTGACAAGGATTGCTTTGAAAATGTCAAAGTGTTTTTAACCGATTTTGGTGAGGAAATAATCGAACGCACATCTGTAATTAGAGCAAAATGTGCAAAAATCGTATGTGCTTATATCGATATAAACGACGTTCCTTTCAATAGAGGCTTTTATCAGCTCAACATTAAAATGTATGTTAGAATAAGCTTTGAGGCTTGTGTTTGCCCAGGTAATGTTCAAGAATTTGATGGAATAGCTGTAGTAGAAAAGAAGGTAATTTTATTCGGTAGTGAAGGCAATACAAACGTTTTCAAGAGCGAATATGGTGATAGTGGCTTTTGTAAGAAGGCTTGCGATTGCGACAATGCAGTATCGCAGCCAATAGCAGTGCTTGAGACCGTTGACCCAATTGTTCTCGGTGTAAAGGTTGTAGAGCCACGTATATTCCAATGTTCATGCTGCTGTACAATTGATGATATACCAAATAGCGTTGTAAGTGTAATTAACGGCAATCTTTGCGATAGAGATGACAAAGCACTTGTAGTTTCACTTGGCTTTTTCTCAATTGTAAAAATCGAACGTCCTGCACAGCTATTAATATCAGCAACTGAATACAATATCCCAGATAAGGAATGTGTAACTGCGTCTGAGGACGACCCATGCACATTATTTAGAGCAATGTCATTTCCAGTAAATGAATTCTCACCACCAGTAATTAACACCTGCGGTTGCTCGGTACCACAGCCAAAACCACCCAAAGACAACCGTTGTGGATGCGGTAACTAAAAATAAAACGACCTTAGCTTTCGCTTAGGTCGTTTTTTTAGAGGAGAGAACTATTGTAAATAGTTCAAATTGATAATACTATCAGAATAAATGTTAGCTTCTTCAATGTTATGAGAAACAATTATAATAGTTTTTCCCTTTAATATTTCAAATATTTTAGGCAAAATTCGTGATTTCAATTCATCATCAAGCGCTGAAAATGGCTCATCCATTAAAAATAGGTCTCCATCACTATAAATAGCTCGTGCAAGCGCGACACGCATTTTCATTCCTCCCGAAAGAGAAGAAACGCTTGAATTTGCCTCGCTCGAAAGCTCAAGTAAATCGAGTAGCTTTTCTACAGAATATTTTGAATTTTGAGAAGAAATTTCAATATTTTCTTTAACACTTATTGATGAAAATAGCCTTGGCTCTTGAAATACATATGAAATTTTCTTATATCCATCAAGTATTTTTCCCGAATAAGATTTGTCAAGGCCAGCCAAAATTCTCAAAAGAGTTGTTTTACCACGCCCACTTTCACCAGTAATATAAGTAACCTTTCCGTGAGGAAAAACGAACTCCGAGTGGTCAAAAATATGCTTTTTGCCGAACTTTTTGGTTAGATTAGTAATAATCATTTAACCACCTCACTTTTGAGCCACTTATTTGTTATAAGTCTTATTAAATACTTAAATGAAATCTCAAAAATTAGATTTATCACTATCAATGTTAATGCCCATGCAAACAACTCATCATTTTCAATATTTTGTTTAGCAAATGAGATATGAAATCCCATCGAATTCGCAGGTGGACATAACGCCTCGGCTGCGATTCCTGCCTTCCAGGCTAAGCCAACTGCTGATGTAAGGGCTGAAACTGCATAAGGCAAAATAGTTGGTAAATATAGTGCTTTAAATCGCTTTTTAAAGGGTATTTCGTATATCGTACACACCTCTAATAGCTCTTTATCAATGCTTTTTATGCCCTCGTATACATTTGAAAAAACAATAGGAAAAACCATTAGAAATGTA
>JAFVWS010000026.1 GCA_017501545.1 Clostridia bacterium
TATGTATCTAATTTTTATTATTGTGGAGGGGTTATATACACAGAAGATTTGGTAATTAAGGACATTGCAATCATAGAAAACTCATTATATTTTACATTGTATGAATATTATACAGGTGCTCACGAGCAAGATATTGTACATAGCCCAATTCTTATTGTAGTTCCAAAAGCAGAACTTGGCGAAATAACAACAGAAGAACTTAAAGTTATATTTTACGATGTTGAAATGTATATAAATAAGTAAGACAGGGGACGGTGGTGTGTCCTAACCGACACACCCACCCCCGAATTTTACACATAATTTGCGAAAAACCTCAAAAAAGGAGGAAACTATGAAAAAATTACTTTCAATAATGCTTATTTCCTTAATGCTAATAGCATTACTTGCATCCTGTGGTGCGCCTAATAATACCGATACGGACTCACAGGGAGATGAAACTAATACCGACACAGAGTCGAATGTTAATACAGACGATACTGAAACAGATAGCAACAGTCCTGTCTTGCCAGAGCCTGAACCCGAGCCTGAACCCAAGCCCGAACCAGAGCCTGATATTGAAGAAAAAGAAGAACATATCTATTTGCAAATAAACGAATCACCAACATACGTTTATTTTTCAACAGATGTAGATCATAATTTTTATAAATATGATTACTACAGTTTATCAAATAAAGCTTATAAAGAATACAAGGAAAATCAGAAGGATTTTTATGTATCTTTATATTTTGCAAATATAGATTTTGAAAATATTTCTTCAGAAATAGAAGCACATATAGTAGACAGACGAACTGGTAACGTTTCTAAAATAGATATAATTAAAAGTGTTAGTAATTATATCTTGAAAGATAATACCTTACAATTTAAAATTATTTTAGAAGAAACATTGCAAGAAAATGAAATAGTATTGTTTTCATTCGAGGTTAAAAGAAATGGTATAGAGCATAAGGAGATAATACAGTTTCCAATAGAATACACGCCTATAACCCATAAAGAGTATTTAGTTGGTAGATTTGAATATATAAAGAACTTTGAGGTTTTAGAGATTAACTTTGTTCATGACAAAGATTACCCTCATATTTTTGTTACTTGGGAAACAGGTGAGAAAATAGAGAATGAGTTTGGTGAGTTTCCTGTTATAGATGGCATAACGATTTTCCTTCTAGATGATTCAGCAATCTTTGAATTTGAAACTATTAAAGTTGGCGATACAATAGAAGACGTTCTGGAGATAGATCCCGAAGCGGTGGTTTATGAAAAAACAGAAGAGTTACCACAAGAAACATATCATTTTTTTGAAAATTGTATTTTCATTTTCAAGTATGAAAATGGGAAAATTTGTGGGATAGAAAAATACATTTTTGATTGATTAAGCTAAGACAAAAACAGGGGACGGTGGTGTGTCCTAACCGACACACCCACCTAAAATTTACACATAATTTGCGAAAAACCTCGAAAAAGGAGGAAACTATGAAAAAATTACTTTCAATAATGCTTATTTCCTTAATGCTAATAGCATTACTTACAGCATGTGGAACGTCTGAAAATACCGACAAAAGTACTGATACTAATACAAATACAAATGAAAACACCAATATAGGTGAAAACCTTGAAGGTGGCGACACAGAAAATGATAACGTTAACGAGGGCGAAAAACCCGATGTTGGCGACACTGGAAATGATAACACTATCGACACATCAATAAAGGTAGAATATGATGCGGAAAGAGAAGCAAGCGATAACGAGTTTCCTTTTGACAATATCATAGTCGAAAGAAATGGATATGATATTGTTTCTGCCGGAAAATATTATGGAGATGATTTTGATAACATAATATACTATGGCTCGTATTATCGTATAATTGACAATTATAATGATTTTTCAGAGTTAACAGCTTGGGGAAACAAAATTGATGAATCAGTATTTGAGGACAGTTTTGTTTTAGTATTATACACATATAAAAATTATGATGTTTATTATTCCCCTTCGGAATTTTATGATTTTAATAATCTTTACAACAGAGGATGTTTTGAAAATTTTGAAATTGACAAGAACACAAACAAGATGAAAATTGATGAAACATGGGTGGCTAATTTTTATGGTTCACCGTTTTATGGTCCTCCGGCTCCGTCTATTGCTGATTGCGAAATTCTTATTCCAATCGAAAAACATGAAACAATTTATTTGTTAATACCTAAAACAGAGTTAAAAGACGAAATGCATATAAATGGTGAGATTGAGTTAGAAATGGAAATATGGAGAGATGAATAAGGCAAGGGAAAGTGGTGTGTCCTAACCGACATGAAGACATGAAGACAGTGGACGGTGGTGTGTCCTAACCGACACACCCACCCCGAATTTTACACCTGATTTGCGAAAAACCTCAAAAAAATTAAACATAACGGCAGGCTGTGAAAAATCTTTCACAGTCTGTTGTTTTTTTACACAAAAAAGTGTTATTTCAAGAGGTATTTTTGTTGCATTTATAAATAAATATAAAAAATAAAAAAATTTTTCAAAAAGGGCTTGAATTTACTTTAGCGTAGTAGTACAATAAAGTATATATTTTTATATCGAAAGGAAATTTTATTATGGAGAGAGTTTACAATTTTTCAGCAGGCCCATCAATGCTACCATTGCCTGTACTTGAAAAGGCAGCAAAGGAAATGCTTTGCTACGAGGACAGCGGTATGTCCGTTATGGAGATGAGCCACCGTTCTCCAGTTTATGACAAGATTATTAAGGATGCAGAGGCTAAGCTTCGTGAGCTTATGGCAATTCCTGACAACTACAAGGTGCTTTTCCTACAAGGTGGCGCTTCAACTCAGTTCTCAGCAGTACCTCTCAACCTTCTAAATAAAAACGGAAAGGCTGATTACATAGTTTCAGGCCAATTCTCAGGAAAGGCTTATAAGGAAGCACAAAAGTATGGTGACGTTGTTTGTGCAGCTTCAAGCAAGGACGCAAACTTCACATTCGTACCAAAGACAGATAGATCCAGCTTCCGCCCAGACGCTGACTACGTTCACATTTGCTTTAACAACACAATTTATGGTACAAAGTTCCCATACATTCCAGACACAGGCGATATTCCACTTGTTGCTGATATGTCATCATGCATTATCAGTGAGCCGGTTGACGTTTCAAAATTCGGTCTTATCTATGCAGGCGCTCAAAAGAATATGGCACCAGCAGGTCTTACAATCGTAATCGTTAGAGAAGACCTTATCGGCAATGCTAAGGAAATGATTCCTACAATGCTTGATTATAGCGTTATGGCTGAAAACGACTCAATGTACAACACCCCACCATGCTACTGCATTTACATTGCTAAGCTTGTTTATGAGTGGATTCTTGAAATGGGTGGCCTTGAGGCAATGAAGAAGTACAACGAAAAGAAGTGTGCTATTCTTTATGATTACCTCGACTCACAAGACTATTATATTGCACCTGTTGAAAAGGAAAGCCGTTCAATGATGAACGTTACCTTCGTAACAGGCGACGCTGAGCTTGATAAGAAGTTTGCAAAAGAGGCAGATGCTAAGGGACTTAAGAACCTTAAGGGACACCGTAGCGTTGGTGGTATGCGTGCTTCAATTTATAACGCAATGCCAATTGAGGGTGTTGAAAAGCTTGTAGAATTTATGAAGGAGTTTGCTAAGAACAATCCAAAGGCAAACTAAGGTATATTAAAATGAAGAAAATTAAGTTAATGAATAAAATTGCAAAGGTTGGCACTGATAATTTCGCGCCTGAAAAGTACGAGGTTAGCGACGCAGTTGAGAACGCAGATGCTATAATGGTACGTTCTGCCGCTTTGCACGAAATGGAGTTCAACCCTGAGCTTGAGGCAATTGCACGCTGTGGCGCAGGTGTTAACAATATTCCAGTTGACAAATGCACCGAAAACGGTGTAGTTGTATTCAACACCCCAGGCGCTAACGCAAACGGCGTTAAGGAGCTTGCAATTTGCGCATTGATCCTTGCTGCACGTGACGTTGTTGGCGGTATTGACTGGGTTAAAACCCTTAAGGGACAAGAGGGCGTTGCTAAGCTTGTTGAAAAGGGTAAAGGTGCTTACGTAGGTGGCGAGCTTGTTGGTAAGACTCTCGGCGTAATCGGTCTTGGTGCCATTGGTGGTATGGTTGCAAACGCGGCTAATGCCCTCGGCATGAACGTTATCGGTTATGACCCATATCTTACCGCAAACGCTGCCTGGAATTTAGCTCCATCAATTAAGCAGGCATCAAGCTACGACGATATTTACAAGAGCTGTGATTATATTTCACTTCACGTTCCTGCAACTCCAACAACAAAGAATATGATTTGCGAAAAGTCAATTTCAATGATGAAGGACGGCGTTAAGATTATTAACCTTGCAAGAGCAGACCTTGTAAATGCTGACGACATTAAGAAAGCACTAAGCGACAAAAAGGTTTCAGTTTATATTACTGACTTCCCAACTGATGCTACCGTAGGCGAGGCAGGAATTATTAATATTCCTCACCTTGGTGCTTCAACTCTTGAGTCCGAGGACAAGTGCGCAGTTATGGCTGCAAAACAGCTTGACGAATACCTACAAACAGGTAATATCAAAAATAGCGTTAACTTCCCAAATGTTTCATTGCCACACACAGGTGCAGGCAGAGTAGCAGTTATGCACAAGAATATTCCTAATATGCTTTCACAAATCACAGCAGTATTCTCATCTAAGGGTGTAAACATTGAAAACCTTGCTAATGGTTCAAAGGGCGATATGGCTTACACAATCGTTGAAATTACTGACGCTCCAAGCGCTGATTTTGTTGATGCAGTTAAGGCAATTGATGGCGTAATCAAGGTGAAAACATACTAATAATATAAATGCCACGACCAAAAAGGGTGATGTTCTTAGCGGAGAATTTAAACAACACCGTTAAGTGCGAGCATCGCATTTGTTCAGACGAATGCAGTGTGGGCTAAGCCCAAACCCTTATTATGAGCGAAGCAAATAACAAGGTTCTGCGTAGCAGGTTCTTATAACAAGCAGAAAGAGAGAACAAATCGGTTTATAGCCGAAAATGTCCTCTCTTTTTCTGTTGGTTTAAGTTTAGAGTTATGAGGCTCGCTCTGCTCACCGTTATGAATTTGCTACGCAAATGTTATGATATGATTGCCCTTGTAATCTCTATAACTTGGCGAAGCCAATCATAACTATGCAAAGCATATCATAACTCATAACTTGCCCGTAAGGGCAATCATAGTTTAGCGTGATTATCCGTTAAGGACATCACGCTAAGCCGTGGCATTTGTTTATTTTGTAAATAAGTGGTAAATAATGAAAATGCTACTTGACAAACAAAAAACATAATGATAAAATTTACTTATAAGGGAGTAATCGACAACACGCTGTGTTGTAGTAAAGTCAACATCATGACCTAAGGTCTGGCTTTATTTTAAACGATAAGACTTATCTGTCAAGGCAGATAGGTCTTTTTTTACTCGAATAAATAAGGAGAAAGCGATGAAAGAGTATTTAAAAAGCGCAAACGATGTGTTAAATGAGCTTAACACTAATGAAAACGGCCTTTCTAAAAACGAAGCCGATGCGCGACTTGAAAAAAACGGCAAAAACAAGCTTGCCCAGGGCAAAAAAGAAACGCTACTTGTTAAATTCCTAAAGCAGCTTACTGAGCCAATGACAATTATTTTGCTAATTGCCGCTGTAATCTCGGCAGCCATTGAGTTGCCTCATTTTCCAACCGATACAGTAATTATTTTAGCTGTTGTTCTTCTAAATGCGGTTTTGGGTGTTGTTCAAGAGGGCAAGGCTGAAAAGGCACTTGAGGCATTACAGCAAATATCCGCTGCAACCTCTAAGGTAATAAGAGACGGACACCAATTAACCATAAAAAGTGAGGATATTGTAGTCGGTGACATTGTAATTTTAGAGGCTGGTGACTCAGTTCCTGCAGATGCAAGAATTATCGAAAGCGCAAGCCTAAAGGCAGAGGAAGCAGCCTTAACTGGTGAAAGCGTGCCAGCAAATAAGGTTAGCGAGGTGCTTCAAGCGGGCGCAAACGGTGATGTTGCACTCGGTGACCGTAAAAATATGGTATTTATGGGCTCTACAATTGTTTATGGTAGGGCAAGGGCAGTTGTTGTAGCAACTGGTATGGATACCGAAATGGGTAAAATTGCAAATGCACTTTCAAGCGCTAAGGAGGGTAAAACACCACTCCAAAAGAAGCTTGGTCAGTTAAGCAAGATTTTAACCTTCGTCGTTATCGGTATTTGCATTATAATGTTCGCAATCAATACAATTCGTGGTGTACTCGGTGCTGACGGCTTTGGTTGGCCTGATGCACTTGATAGCTTTATGCTTGCAGTTGCGCTTGCAGTTGCCGCAATACCGGAGGGGCTTGCAACTGTTGTAACAATGGTGCTTTCAATAGGCGTTACAAATATGTCGAAACGCAATGCTATTATTAGAAAGCTTACAGCCGTTGAAACACTTGGATGTGCGCAAATCATTTGCTCAGACAAGACAGGTACACTTACTCAAAATAAAATGACAGTAGTGGAAAGCTTTGGAGATGATGAAAAGCTTCTTGCTAATGCGATGTCGCTTTGCTCTGATGCTGAGTTTGACATTGAGATAGGCACGGCTATTGGTGAGCCAACGGAGTGCGCACTTGTAAACTTCGCAGAAAAAATAGGCGTTTCTAAAAATGAGCAAAAGCATATTTTTGTGCGCATAAACGAGGTCCCATTTGACTCAATGCGTAAAATGATGACCACTGTACACAAAAATGGAGAGGAAATTATCCAATTTACAAAGGGCGCACCAGACGAAATTTTAAGGCGCTGCACCTTTGCATGGGAAAATGGCAAGGATGTTGAATTAAACGATGAAAAACGCGCTCAAATCCTCTCACAAAATAAAAATATGGCAGACAGAGCCCTTCGTGTACTTGCAGTAGCATACAAAAAGCACGAAAAAGAACCAGCTGAGGCAACTAGCGAAGCGTTGGAGCGCAACCTTGTTTTTGTAGGACTTGTTGGTATGATTGACCCAGTAAGACCAGAGGTTAAGCTTGCCATCGAGGAATGTAAGACCGCTGGTATTAGACCAATCATGATTACTGGTGACCATAAGGACACTGCGGTTGCTATCGCACTTGAGCTTGGTATTATAAATAACGCCACCGAGGCAATAACTGGTGCTGAGCTTGATGAAATCAGCGATGAGGACTTTGAGACGCTTGTTGAAAGGTATTCAGTTTATGCCAGAGTTCAGCCAGAGCATAAGACAAGAATTGTAAATGCTTGGCGCAAAAAAGGCAAGGTTACAGCTATGACTGGAGATGGAGTAAATGACGCACCATCAATTAAAAATGCAGATATCGGTGTCGGAATGGGCATTACTGGTACTGACGTTACTAAAAACGTTGCCGATATGATTCTTACAGATGATAACTTTGCTACAATAGTTTCTGCCGTAGGCGAGGGTAGACGTATTTACGATAACATAAGAAAGGCAATTCAGTTCCTGCTTGCCTCAAATATGTCAGAGGTTATCGCTGTATTCTTAGTATCGCTCATTAGTGGCGCAACATTGTTTGGTGCACCACACCTATTATTCATCAACCTAATCACTGACTGCTTGCCAGCAATAGCGCTTGGTATGGAGGAAAGTGAGAAAAACGTAATGAAAAGAGCCCCACGTGACTCAAAAGAGGGAATTTTTGCAGGTGGACTTGGCTTTGGTGTTGTTTATCAGGGCATTTTAGTCGCTGGCTTAACCATGCTTTCATATTACCTTGGTGTATATGTATTTGGCTCAAACCTTGCTTCATTCGACGATGCACTAAAGCTTGGCACTTCAATGGCGTTTTTAACACTTTCAATGGCAGAGGTATTTCACTCATTTAATATGCGCTCACTCAAGGGCTCAATTTTTACAATTAAAAAGCAGAACTTAGTGCTTTGGGGCGCGGGAATAATTGCTACCACTGCGACAATTATCGTATTACAAGTGCCATTTATTGCTGAAAATGTATTCTCATTAACACCTCTTAGCGTAGGACAGTTCTTTACAGCAATCGGTATTGCTTTTGCAATAATTCCAGTTGTTGAAATAGTTAAGCTAATTCAACGAATAATCGACAAGGCAAAAGCTAAAAATAAAGCTAAATGATAAGAAAAAGAACCACTTTCTGTGGTTCTTTTTCCTTTAATTGAAAATTTTGCAAGTATTTTAAATAAATACTTGTTTAATTTAGAACTATGTGCTAAAATGAAGGTGAATTTATTTAAGCACTTTTATTAGGAGGCAAATAATGTCTCGAAAAATAGATATATTAAAGGGAAGCATTGTAAGAAACATATTGCTTTTTACTTTGCCGATTATGCTCCAAGGTATACTGCAAAGTCTTTACAATTCCGCAGACTTAGTGATAGTAGGCAACTTTGCAGAAAATGGCGATGCAGCGCTTTCTGCAGTAGGCGCAACCAGTAGCATTTATAACGTTATGACGGCTCTTTTTATGGGTGTTGCTGTTGGTGTTGACGTAGTTACCTCGTTCAATTATGGACGTGGAGAAAACGAAAAGGTAAAGAAAGCTATTGATACAGCGGTTATTTCTGCTATAGGGCTTGGCATTTTTGCAGCAATTCTTGGATTTTTCATCACAAAACCGATTCTTGTCATTATGGACACACCAGTTGCTGATGGCGTTCTTGATAATGCTACACTCTATTTAAAGATATTAATGCTTGGCATACCTTTTAGCTTATTGTTTAATTTCTGCTCGGCAATCTTTAGAACAGCAGGAGAAACAAATAAGCCATTTAAATATCTTGTACTATCTGGTCTTGTAAACGTAGTTCTTAATGTAGTTTTTGTAGCTGGCTTTAAATGGGGCGTTGCAGGCGTTGCTATTGCAACAGTAATTTCGCAAATTTTATCGTGCATACTTTTGTTAATAAAGCTTATGAAGAATGAGGGCTTGTTTTCCTTCAAGCTTTCAAATATTCAGTTTTCATGGAGACTATTTGGAAAAATGGTCGCAATCGGTCTTCCAGCAGGACTACAAAGCAGTGCATTTAGCCTGTCAAATATGTTTTTACAGTCTGGAGTCAACTCATTTGGAAAAGACGGAATGGCAGCTGGCACAGCAGTAAATACAATTGAGGGTCTAATGTGGGTGACACTTGCCTCATTTAATAATGCAACAACTACATTTGTCAGTCAAAACTATGGTGCTGGTAAGCTTTCACGTGCAAAGGCATCAATTACGTATAGTCTTATGATGACAGCAGGAATAGGACTTTTATTAGGTCTTGCAACATTTACCCTTGGCGATGGCATTATGTCAATATTTATTAATGGTAATGAAGCAGCAATGGAATACGCCCGTCAGCGCTATTCTGTTACTTTTCCTGCGTATTTCTTGGCGGGAATAATGGCTGTTTTGCCTGGCGCTATCCGAGGATTCGGCTCAAGCCTTCCTCCTTCAATTATTTCCCTTGTTGGCGCTTGTGGAATAAGAATAGTATGGGTATTTACAGTTTTCAAGGCATTTCCAACAATGACAATGCTGTTTTTAGTTCACCCAATAACGTGGGTGCTTACAATTATTGCATTAGTAATCAATTTTGTTATTGTTTATAATAAAGCTAAAAAGGAGATTAAAAATGGAAGAGAATAAAATTATTTTTACTGATGAAAATGGCGTTGAGCATGAATTTGAATTGATTTTTACATTTGATGCAGAGGCAACTGGTAAAAGCTACGCAGTTCTTGGCAAGGACGATGGAGAAGGCGGACTTGATATAGTTGCTGCAAGCTATGTTCCAACCGAGGGTGAGGAGCTTGGTGAATTAAACCCAATCGAATCCGATGAGGAATGGGAAATGGTTGAGGACACAATTGATTCTTTTTTTGAGGAAACAGCAGAGGAATAAGAAAAGGTGAGCAAAATGCTCACCTTTTTATTATTTAACCTTTGTTTTTCTTACAATAACAAATCTGTAGAACAACCAAATAAGCGTGTAAGCAAGGTAACCAAACAGAGTAGTAAGAATGAATATTAGGAAAATGTATATTGCTTGACCAAACCAACCAATAGCTTCAGTTATCGAAAGTCTGATGCCTTCAATAGCTTCAAGATTGCATGTGCGTAGGTTTTGGAAATTAACCTTTAGAGTATATGAAAGGATAGTAGCAATAATCACGTAAGCCGATAAAATAATAGCGATAATTGGGAAATCCCTTTTAAAGCTAAGCTTAAATTGCTTAAGCGCAATAGCAACAAATAAATATAGCACTACTAAATGGTGGAATGCAACAGTGTGAAAATCGAAGAAATTATTTGCCACGTTAGTAATAGCGCTCTCTGGGTAAAGAATTGTCGGAACAATTAAAAAGAACAAAAATAGAGAAGCACAAGAGGCAAATGTAATGCCATCTATGTGTTTTTTCAATTTACCAAATGAAAATGCGTGTAATGGTAGTAGGTAAACAAATAGGCTACAATAATGGAAGGGCAAATGATATAAATCATAACCACGTGAAATAGAAATAGCCTGCTTAGCAAATTCAAGCAAAAGAATTGCTACAGCAATTATTCGTAAGGGTAATAGCTTGGTTTCTTCGTTTTTATTTTTAAGTAAAAATCCAAGTAAAATAGCAATGCCAGCAAAAATAATAAAAGCAGGTATTACTGCATAAAAATGGTTAAGTGTCCAAAGTCCCATTTGTTAACTCCTTATAAACAATGTTAACAATATATTAACATATAATTGCAAATATTGCAATAAAATTATTAAAAAATAAAAAAAATTAGAAAATTTTTGAAGTAGAGCAAAAAAATATTTTGCATGCATAGAGTATAATAAAAAGAAAAGTTTAAAAAATTAAAAAAAGTATTGACAAATATAGAATTAATGTGTAAAATAATATAGCGTGAATAAAATGCAAGGACCAATAGCTCAGTTGGTTAGAGCTACCGGCTCATAACCGGTCGGTCCGGGGTTCGAGTCCCTGTTGGTCCACCAAATAAAAAAGGTAGGTTTTATGCCTACCTTTTTTATTTCCTAAATAATGTTATACAGGGACTCGAACGCAGCCGTTAAAAAAGCTTCCAGTGGAAGGTTTTATGCCTACCTTTTTTATTTGGTGAGATAGTATAAAGGATAAGATAAAGCGCGAATAGGTTGTGTATTTTTAACTATGACAGCTTTATGTCATATGTTCACAAGTATAGCGGCAGTCAAAGCAAAAAGCACTGCAAAAGCCGAAACAATTATGGCACTTATAGCAACCGGAGATATTTTCTTTTTGTAGCCCGCGCTTTTCAATAGCTCTTTTACCGGGCGCTTATATTCCTTCGAATTGAATGATACATTTACCATTCCAAGCTCGCCAGTTTGATTATTTCTTCCGAAGGCGATTGTTTTGCTATATGTATTTCCACCGAATAAACCACCTTTGCTTAAGTTAAAGCCACCTGAGGAAAGAGAAGTGCCAGAGGACAACGTTTTTGTTATTTCGGTATACGTTCCATTGTCATTCACTTTGACTATATGTTCAAATACTTTCATTTCACGCGAGATTGACCTTGGTGAAAACAAAGTTGCATCCATCCACTTGACACGTGTAATGATTTTATCATTTTCTACAGTGATAATGTACCTTTTATCATCACCATTTAATGAAAGTGCGGATTCAAATAATTCTTCTTTTGTTAAATGCATTTTTAAATTCCTTTATTCAAACTCCTTAATAGCTTTGCAAACAGCCTCAGCACAAAGCTCAACACCCTCATCGCTTAGGTGTATTTTGTCGCATTCTTTGATATATTTATGAATGTCCTTGCTAACTAAAGCGTGTAAATCATTGATTTTCACGCCAATTTCCTTAAGTCTTGGCACAATAATTTCATTAAAGCGCTCAATTTTGTCATTGTGTGTCCACTCAAACTCATCCCAAACTGGAGTTGTAGTTGCAAAAATAACATTTGGAGTGATTTTTTTGAGCAGAGTAGCCACACGAAGCATATTTTCTATGTATTCTTGTTCACTTGTAAATAAGCCATCGTCAAAAATTTCAGTGCAGTCCCAAAGTCCGTTATTCCAGTGTATAACGTCTGCATCCTTGATTATATCCTGCCAATCGAAAAGTCCACGAAGCGTATATTTTACAAAGCGACAGTTGTCCTCCGGCTGACAAACCTCATACCCATCACCAAGCATTTCGGGAACCTTAGTGCCATAACCCCATAAACGAATAGAATCACCAAGTAAAACAACCTTTTTCTTCATAAAAACACCTCACCAATTGTTAATTTCATTATCAAGCCAATTAATACGTGCAATAAGCACCCTGTATGCATTGTCGAAATTTGGCTTATAGCAAGCGCCATAATTATAGTAATGCCATCTTAACCAGTCCTTGTGTGCTGCATTAGAAATATGTGCATTTTCAGCTTCAAATTCACTTGCTGCAAGTCTGATTTTATCTTCTATTATATCCCAACGCGCCTTGACGGCTTCTTTGAATTCAGGTGCGCCGTTGAGTAGGCCATAAAACCAAGTGCCCTTAGTCACGTATTCCTCAGGCTTAAGCTCATAGTCAAGCCAAAAGAGAAGTGAAGGGCCGTCAAGCGCCCAGTCATAGTCCCAAAGCGGTCCCATTTTAAGCTTGCCATCGATTGATTTGTACATATAAACTGATTTATAGTCGATATCTGCTTGAATCATTATTTCTTGCATTAAATAGTAGTCGATAAAGCTTTCAATGTCAATATATTGGCTAAGCTCGTCAATCGTTACGTTTTTCTTGTAGCACAAGGAATGAACCTTTTTGATATAGCCTTCAATATACTTGAATTGTTCATCGGTATAGCGCTCAGTCTTGTCTGGATATTTTACTGTGTAGAAAAGGTCGCCAATTTTAAAATAATCCTCACCTAAAACACCACCATCAAGCTCAGCATATGCATCAAGCTCTACAATGAAGGGAACCTCGGTGTCATCTTCATCAAAATCATATTTTACGTTGGTTCGCCCTTCGTTTTCGTTAATGTGCTCTGTAAGTAAATATAGACCCTGATATATACCGTTTAAATAAACCTCAACGTATTCATATGAAGGCACGTAATCGCCGTTTTCAAGTGAAGCGCCAAGTGAGAAGGCGAGAGCGTCCTTTGATAGAGAAAAATCGTTGTACATAGCAAGAAGCACCCAGCTTTTGTTTTCTTCGTTGCCAAATAGTGACACTTTAGTGTCAAACTTTATTCTGTATGGCTTTTTGGGGTATTTCCATGTTGTATTTCCACGCCCCTTAATTTTTGCACTTGCATCGTTTATTTCATACTCATCATCAGTATTTGATACGTTAATTATACAGTCAACATATTCATCCTTAGAGTCAATTTTTCCATCTGCTTCAATATCAATACGAGGCAAGTTGCTTTCATCAGCATTTAAGTATGCAATAAGCCAGGAAAAGGCACAAACTGCGCAAAAAACAATTATTAGTAAAAGAATAATTAATGAAATTTTAAGTACTTTTTTGCCCATTTAAACGCCCTCCGTAGGATTTAAAATAATTTTATCATTTATAAGGTATAAAATCAAGATAATTATTGCAAAAACAAAATAAAAATGATACAATTTAATAGAGGTGATTTAATGAACACTTGTTATATTGCTTGTGCACTCGACGCAGTGCTTGATTTTACACCTGATGAAACCGATTTTGTTATAGGTGCCGACCGAGGATACAGGGTATTAAAGGAGCAAAATAAAAGAGTAGATTTAGTGGTTGGAGATTTCGATTCAAGTGATTTGCCAATCGGACTTAAAAGCGTAGTGAAATATCCAGTACAAAAGGACGAAACAGACGGCGCGATTGCTATAAAGCATGCACTTTCAAGAGGTTATGAAAAAATAAGGATTTATGGTGCAATTGGAGGACTTTTAGACCACACAATTGCAATAATCTCTACAGCTTGTATGCATGCTGAAGCTGGTGTTGATATTGCATTAATAGATGCTGAAAACGTACTTTTCTTTATAAGTAATTCTAAGGTAAGCTTTGATGAAGGGGCAAAAGGGCGAATTTCTGTATTTTCACATACTGATAAATCGTTTGGTGTATATGAAAAAGGGCTTTTATACACGCTTGATAATTATACGCTTGATAATAAAACCTCTCTTGGCTCAGGAAATTCATTTAAGGGTGCAGCATCTGAAATCTACGTAGAAAATGGAACGCTAATGATTTATACATCAAAAAATAATTTTGATAACCACTTGACAAGAGGGTAAAGTAGTGATAAAATCATTACATCGCACAATTTAATATTCGGGGGTGCTATTTGGCTGAGATGGATTTTTCCAAACCCTTTAACCTGATACGGATAATGCCGGCGTAGGGAGAGATATTTTCATAACTTGGAGTATATTTACCGCACGGATATTTTCTGTGCGGTAATATTTTATTTCAAGGAGGTTTTATGAAAACCAAAACATCAAAAAACATCAAAGCGATGATTGAATGTAGTATGATGATTGCGTTGTCAACTGTATTTAGCCTTATAAAAATAGTTGACATGCCATATGGTGGCTCAGTTACCATAGCATCAATGCTTCCAATAGTTATCGCAGCCTACCGACACGGCTTTTTGTGGGGACTTGGCACGGCTGTTGCAAACTCCGTAATCCAGCTTCTGTTAGGCATCAACAACCTTTCATATTTTTCAACCTGGCAATCAATAGTTGCAATTATTTTGCTTGACTACATCGTTGCCTTCGGCGTGTTTGCAATTTCTGGATTATTTAAGAAAATAGAAAAAAGACAAAATCTCGCCTTTCTTTATGGAATTTTGCTCTCCTCAGTGTTGAGATACGCATGTCACGTAATTTCGGGTGCAACCGTATGGGCTGGGCTTTCAATTCCTACAAATGCCGCGCTTCTTTATTCCTTATCGTATAATGCAACCTATATGGTGCCAGAAACTATTGTTCTGGTTGCAATAGGAGTTTATTTAACAAGCGTTATCGACTTTAACACAAACTTTCCAACTCGTATTAAAAAGCAGAGCATAGATAAGCTTGAGGCTTATTCAATGGTATTTTCAGGATTGATGCTAATAGCAACCTTGATTACTGATTTAATACTTATTGCACCTTATTTACAAGACCCAGATAGTGGAGAATTCGTTTTCACGTATTTGAAGGACGCAAACTATCTTGCAATTTCAATAGTTAGCATTGTTGGCTTTGTGATAACAGTCGTTTTATTTGTTTTTGCAATGGTGCGCAAGAATATGAACAAAAAGCAAGCAGAAAATCAAGCATAAAATATAGCCGTTTTCACAGTATGCACAGCATGTTAGTGAAGACGGCTTTTTTTAGCTTAAAACTAAGCTTTAGTGTTGACATTTCTATCAAAAATTAGTAAAATAAAATCAATGAATATGTGAGGTAAGATTATGAAAATTTTAGCAGAGTATAAATATGACGGAATTTTCCATTTAGAGTTTGAATTTAAAGGCAAAAAATGCATTGCTTTAATGAATTTAGATGACACAAAACGAAATGGAAAAACCATATTGAAAACTGAATACTTTAGCGCATTTCCTGAACTGCAAAATGAAATGGTGAAAAGAGGATACACTCTTTTATTTATTGAAAATCGCAATCGTTGGGGCACTCCTGGTGAGATTGAAGACCAATATGAGCTAATATGCTACGCATCAAAGGAGCTAAATATTTCAAATAAGGTTATCACTATTGGTATGAGCTGTGGTGGGATGATGTCGGTTTTACTCGCTGCAAAGCATCCTGAGTGCATTGAAGCGCTTTATATTGATGCTCCAGTTATGAATTTCCTTTCTTGTCCTGCACGACTTGGTAATGCCTCGGATGTAACGGACGATATGTGGCAGGAGTTTGAGCGTGCGTGGGGAATGAGCAAGGCAGAGCTGCTAACCTTTCGCGCACACCCAATTGACTATCTTGATAAGCTGGTAGATAATAAGGTTAAAATCTATATGGCATATGGTGACAGTGATAAAACTGTTCCATATGAGGAAAACGGAATGGTGCTTGAGAAAAAATACAGGGATGCAGGCATTGAAAACCTATTGTATATTGACAAAAAAATAGGCATAGATCACCATCCACATGGGCCAAGCAATATTGATTTTGCAATAAATTACCTTGAAAACTAATAAAAATGTCCAAAATCCCTTGATTTTACTAATCTAAAATTATATAATTAATATGATAAACTAAATTTTCTTTTAGAAGGAGAAATAATATGGCAAAGAACAGATTAATCGGAGATTATCCAGTAATCGGTATTAGACCAACAATTGATGGTCGTCGTGGCGTGCTCAAGGTTAGAGAGTCACTTGAGGATCAAACAATGAATATGGCTAAGGCAGCAGCAAAGCTTTTTGAAGAAAACCTTAAGTATTCAAATGGTGAGCCTGTGAAGGTTGTTATCGCTGATACTACTATTGGTAGAGTTGCTGAGGCTGCAGCTTGTGCAGATAAATTTAAGAAGGCTGGCGTTGATATCACATTGACAGTTACACCTTGCTGGTGCTATGGCTCTGAAACAATGGATATGGACAAGAATACAATTAAGGGTGTTTGGGGCTTTAATGGCACTGAAAGACCTGGTGCTGTATATCTTGCAGCAGTGTTAGCTTCACATGCACAAAAGGGACTACCTGCATTTGGTATTTATGGACACGATGTTCAAAATATGGATGAGAGCGATAAAATTCCAGAGGATGTTGCTGAAAAGTTACTTCGTTTTGGTCGTGCAGCAGTAGCAGCAGCTACTATGAGAGGTAAATCATATCTCCAAATCGGTTCAATTTGTATGGGTATCGGTGGCTCAATTATAGATACTGCATTTATTGAAGAATACCTTGGTATGAGAGTTGAATCAGTTGATGAGGTAGAAATTATTAGAAGAATGTCAAACGGCATTTATGATGAGGCTGAGTTCCAAAAGGCTCTTAAGTGGGCTAAGGAAAAGTGTGTAATGGGCTTTGACAAGAACCCTAAGGAGCTTCAACTTTCCGATAAGGAAAAGGAAGAGCAATTTGAGTTTGTTGTTAAGATGGCTTGTATCATAAAGGACCTTATGAATGGTAATAATAATCTTCCACAGGGCTGTGAAGAGGAAATGGTTGGTCACAACGCTATTGCAGCAGGCTTCCAGGGCCAAAGACAATGGACAGACTTTTATCCAAACTGTGACTTCCCAGAGGCTATGCTTAATACCTCCTTCGACTGGAATGGTGCAAGAGAGCCATATATTTTAGCTACTGAAAATGACGTTTTAAATGGTCTTGGTATGCTATTTATGAAGCTTCTTACAAATAGAGCGCAAATGTTCGCTGACGTAAGAACATATTGGAGTGCAGATGCAGTAAAGAGAGCAACTGGCTATGATATTGAAGGCAAGGCAAAGGAAGCTGACGGCTTTATTCACCTAATTAACTCTGGTGCTTGCTGTCTTGACGCAAATGGTGCTTCAAAGGACGAAAATGGCAACGGCGTTATGAAGGAATGGTATAATATGACCGAAGCCGACTGTGACGCAGTCATGGCTAACACAACATGGAATATGGCTGATCTTGGTTATTTCCGTGGTGGTGGATATTCATCAAGATTTGAAACTAAGGCAGAAATGCCTGCAACTATGATTAGACTTAACCTTGTTAAGGGTCTTGGACCTGTTCTTCAAATTGCTGAGGGATATACAGTTGCACTGCCAGAAAAGGTTTCTGATACACTTTGGGCAAGAACAGACTATACATGGCCATGCACATGGTTTGCTCCACGTTGCGATGGCAAGGAGGGTAGCCCATTTAAGACAGCATATGACGTTATGAATAACTGGGGCGCTAACCACGGTGCAATAAGCTATGGTCATATCGGTGCTGACCTTATCACACTTTGCTCAATTTTGAGAATTCCTGTATGTATGCATAATGTACCAGAGGAAAAGATTTTCCGTCCAGCAGCATGGAATGCGTTCGGCATGGACAAAGAGGGTCAGGATTATCGTGCTTGCCAAGCATATGGCCCAATGTACAAATAATTTTTAAGGGTGGACAAAATGAAAAAAACAGCATTAGTTATTATGGCTGCTGGTATTGGATCACGCTTTGGTGGCGGTATTAAGCAGCTTGAGCCACTTGGCCCAAATGGTGAGGTTATAATGGAGTATTCCATTCATGACGCGCTTGAGGCAGGCTTTAATAAAGTAGTATTCATTATCAGAAAAGAAATGGAGGACTACTTTAAACAGGTAGTTGGCGACAAAATCTCAGGCATTTGCGAGGTTGCATATGCTTACCAAAATATTGATGACCTCCCAGCTGGATTTACTAATCCAGAGGGAAGAACAAAGCCTTGGGGTACAGGTCAAGCAGTGCTTGCTTGCAAGGGCATTGTAAATGAGCCATTTATGGTTATCAACGCTGATGACTATTATGGAAAAGAGGGCTTTAAGGCAATTCACGAGTTCCTCGTTAATGAGCAACCAAAATTAAAGCAATATAACTTCTGTATGGCAGGATTTATCATTAAAAATACTCTTAGCGATAATGGTGGAGTTACACGTGGTGTTTGCTCAGTAAATGCTGATAAATATCTCACAAGCTGTGTAGAAACGGGCAATCTTGTTAAAACAGCAAAGGGCGCAGGCGTTGCTAACGATGACGGTACAGTAACAGAAATTGATCCAAATACATACGTTTCAATGAATATGTGGGGCTTAACACCAGACTTTATTGACGTTTTAGAGGGTGGATTTGTAGATTTTCTTTCTGACCCTAACTTAAATAAGCTAAAGGGGGAATATTTACTTCCAGGCGTTATTGGCGAGCTTGTTACAAGTGGTAAGGCGTCGGTTAAGGTGCTTGAAACCAACGACAGATGGTTCGGTGTAACATATGGTGAGGATAAATACTCCGTAAAAGAGGAATTTGTAAAGCTTCATGCAAATGGAACATACAAAAAAACATTATATTAATAAAAAAAGAGGCGAAAAATCGCCTCTTTTTATTATTTTGAATAAAATTCTTTATTACGTAAATAATAACCTCAAAAGAGGTGATAAAATGAGAGAAGATACAATAAATTTGTTAAAAGAGTGTAATTCGGGTATAACAATGGGCATGTCCTCAATCAACAACGTGCTTCCTTATGTTAAAAATCCGAATATGAAAAATGCGCTTATTGCTTGTAAGGAAAAGCATGCTAAGCTTGGTGAAAAAACACATCGTGCTTTAGCGATGTACGAGGAAAGTCGCAATCCACCACATATGATGGCAAAAATGATGGCTGATATGAAGGTAAAGGCGCAATTAATGATGGCAATGGACTCGAAGGATAAGCAAATCGCTGGTGTTATGACAGATGGCTGTAATATGGGGATAAAATCCATATATAAATATTTAAACAAATATGATGGTGCTAACAATGATACAAAGGATATTGCAAATAACATTATTTCTGCAGAGCAACAGTTGAGACAAGAGTTAAGACAATATTTATAAAAAAGGGGCGAAAAAATCGCCCTCTTTTTTTATCATAACTTGACAAAAAGCATAAATAAATGTATAATCAATATATTACTTGATATTTAATAGGAGAAGGAAATGAAAAAGACCTTTTTATTTCTTTTTGTAACTCTTGCTATATTACTTTGCCTAACAGCATGTGGTAAGGAAAAGAAAACTCTTACCTTTGATGTAAACGGTGGAGAAATGTATACAACCGAGCTTGAGGTTGTTGTAGGAAAAACCTACACACTGCCAACACCTAGGCGAACAGGACACCGCTTCCTTGGCTGGTACGATGGTGAACAAAAGGTTGAAACGCAAGGCAAGTGGGACGAAAGCACAGAAACGCATCTTGTTGCAAAATGGGAATTTGCGCAGTACAAAATTACATATGACTTGGCAGGTGGGGAGCATTCTGCTTATGATGTAGTAGAAGGATATAACTCCGAATCCGCACCATTTACCATACATCCACCAACTAAAGAAAATAATTTCTTTTCTCATTGGGTTGATCAAAATGGTAAAAAATATTATGGAAATATAGAGTTTCCAACAGGTTCAGAGGGAGACTTTGATTTTACTGCTGTATGGTGGGACTTTGTTGACCCTTATGGTGTAAAATATGAATATGTCAATGATGAATTAAGAATTGTTGACTACGTAGGAGATGGAAAGTACGACGTACGTATACATGAAACCATATATGGTAAAAAGATTACTGGTATTAACGAAGGTGCATTTAGTAAATTAGGCGCGCTTGTTAACGATTATGGGTATATCTTTAGAGTATATTTGCCAAGGACGCTTACAGAAATAGAAAAGAATGCATTCAAGGATTGCGACAACATAAAGGTTTTAATTTCAACTACTAAAAAAGAAAACTATAAGGATGTTGCAAATGAGTGGCTTTTGACTGCTCAAATTAATACTGTTGGTAATGAAAATCTTAAAGATGTTATTTTGTTAAACAAGCCATGTCTTGGTGCAAGTAATTATGTAGAAATAGATTAAAACGAGTGCAAATTGCACTCGTTTTTACGTTAATGCCTTTTTTAAAGCGCTAAATATTTTCTTTTCCTCACGAGAAATTTTAACTTGAGTTAAACCAAGCATTTTTGCAGTGGCTTCTTGAGAGTACTCCTTTAAATATCTAAGCGTTACTATTTGGCGCCATAGAACAGGGAGAGATGAAATAGCTTGGGTTAGAGCAATATGCTCAAGCTTTATATCTATGTCGCTACTTTCATCACTTAGCGTTGATTCGAGCGTAAAGCTGTCGTCGTCGCACGAAAGCGTGGTAGAGAGGGAACTGACACACGAAGTTGCTTCAAGGGCGAAAATCGCGTCCTGTGAGCTCATTTCGCATATTGACGCAAGCTCTTCAATCCTTGGCTCCTTACCAAACTCCAAAATGTACCTTTCACGCTCCTTGTTCAGCTTTGCACTTTGCTGCTTATAGGTTCTACTTACCTTTATCAAGCCATCGTCTCTTAAAAATCGTCGTATTTCACCGATTATAAGAGGAACTGCATAAGTTGAAAAGACAGTTCCTTTAGAAATATCGAAACTTCTAATTGCCTTAACCATACCAATTGAGCCAATTTGAACAAGATCCTCGTATTCAACACCTCTGTCCTTGAATCTTAATGCAATAGAGCGCACAAGACCAAGATTGTTAGCAACAAGCTCTTCAGTTGCTACCTCGTCACCCGTTATTGCAAGGGTTAATAATTCTTGATTTTTACTGTAATCCATTTTAACCGAGCTTTTTAACCATAAGAATGCGTACGCCCTCACCCTTTTTGGAGTAAACGTCAAGCTTGTCCATAAATGTGCTCATAACAGCAAAGCCCATTCCGCTTCGTTCACCTGAGGTGTCGGTTGTAAATAAGGGGGTCATCGCCTCAGCTACATTTTCAATACCGCATCCTTTGTCCTTAATCTCAATAACCACCGTCCTGTCGGAATAATATTTGACTCCTATGTAAATTACTCCTTGGCTATATTTATAGCCGTGGACAATGGCATTTGTAACTGCTTCTGAAACTGCACATTTGATATCGGAAATTTCCTCAATAGTTGGATTTAATTGAGCTACGAAAACTGCAACTGCACTTCGTGCAACTCCTTCATTTACAGAAAGAGAAGGCAAATAAATTTTCATGCTGTTTTCACTTTTCTTCATTGTTATCACCTTCGATTTTTATTAGCCTTTCTATTCCTGCAAGCTCAAGTATTCGTAAAACACTGCGTGCAGGCTTAATAATTTTAAATTCTGCTCCTATTTCCTCGGAAAGAGTAAACCTACCAAGTATCAAACCCAACCCTGAGGAGTCCATAAATTCAACTGCACTTAAATCAAACAAAACAATCGTTGGCCTTTTTTCAAAAATTAAGGAGTCGCTTTGTTCTCTTACCGATACAGCACTGTGGTGGTCTATATCACCAATTATTTTCAAGGTTAAAACCTCATTTTCATAGTTAAACCTTAGCTTTTCCATTGCTTTCACCGTCCTTTTTAAGTATTATAATCTTTAGTTAATGAGAAAAATGTCGCAATATGTAGCTTAAAAATAAAAACCACTCGACATAACTTGATATTTCTTGACATGCAAAATAATATATTGTATAATATATTTGAATAAATTTTGGAGGCGATTTTATGTATTTAATTCCAAGTGTTAAAGAAGCAAAAGAGGGCGAAAAAAGAGAGCTTAAGGGATGCACGATTGTTTTCCCTGAAGGCGTTGACCCTCGACTCATAAATGTTGCAAAAAAACTACCAAATGGTGAAGTGAAAGTAGTTTTTTCTATAGGTTCGTCTGACAGCGAGGAATATAAAATTATTTTTGGTGATACAATTAATGTTGAAGCAAAGGGTACAAAAGGAGCATTTTATGCAATTCAAACCCTTCGCCAAATTGTAAAAAATGGCTATTATGACGTAAGTGAAATAACAGATTCACCTGATTTTAGTGTGCGTGGCTTTTATCTTGATATAACAAGAGGTAGAATTCCAACTGTCGAAACAGTCAAGGAATTAATTGACAACTTGGCATATTACAAGGCAAATATGCTTCAGCTCTATGTTGAGCACGTTTTCCCATTTAAGGAATACGATGGAATTTATCAACGCACAGGCTATATAACTCCTGATGAATTAAAGGAGCTTGATGCGTACTGCCAAGAAAACTTCATTGATTTTGTGCCATCACTTTCTTGCTTCGGACATTTATATGAGTTACTTGAAAGTGACAAATATAAGCACCTTTGTGAGCTTACAAATGATGAACACAAAACACACTTCTGGCAGAGAAGAATGGCGCATCATACAATTAACCCAAGCGATCCTGAAAGCATTGAGGTTATTAAAAGCTTAATTGACCAATATATGCCTTGCTTTACAAGCAATTATTTCAATATATGCTGTGATGAAACGTTTGACCTTGGAAAGGGTAAAAACCAAGGTAAGGACCCAAGTCAGCTATATACTGCATTTGTTAAGCAAATTGTTGATTATGTACGTTCAAAGGGTAAAATACCAATGATGTGGGGCGATGTAATTGAGCATATTGACCCACTTGGTGACAATATTATTTTCTTGAACTGGGGATATAGTCCTAACGAAAAGCCAGACAAGATTTACAACCTTGCAAAGGCAGGCAAAACTCAGTTTGTGTGTCCAGGTGTTAGCGGTTGGACAACTCTTTGTGAAAGAATAAAAGAGTCAGTGCCTAATATTACAAAAATGGCTCATTATGGCAAGGAAGTAAATGCAAAGGGACTTCTCAATACCTGTTGGGGTGACTATGGACACATTGTGCCAATGGAAGCTTGTATGTATGGTACAATCTTTGGTTGCGCAAAGTCGTGGAATGAAGGCGATAATTACGAAGAATTTGATGGTGCAATGGACCTTTTATACTATGGCTATCAAGGTGGTGCAAATTTCGTAAAAACGATTGACAAGGCGCATAGAGTAACATATTGGTACGATCTTGTTTGCGATTATTCGAATCAAATTTTCAAGCAAGAGGTAATGAGGGCTTGGAATACACCTACTGTAGATGGATTAGAGGAAGCTTACTATGAGTTAGAGGACATAATTCCATATCTACAAGGCACAAAATGGGAAAACGAGGGCGCAAGAGAAGCACTTTTAATTGTTGCTCAAGGCACACAGTATATGATTTCAATGCTATTTTCACGTGCTACTGGCGAGAAGCTTGGCGTAATTTTCTCTGATATCGAAGAGTGGTTGAAGAGCTATTCTGAGCTTTATCTTGGCGAAAGCAAGGACGGGGAATTAAAGGAATTTTTAAAGGTCTTCTATGCACTTGGCGAAAAATATATTAAAAAGGATAAATAATGGAATTAAAATACAAAAGCTTTAAAGAGGTTTTTATAAACTTTTTTGTTGGAATTTTCATTGGCTTATCCGTTATCGTCCCTGGAATCAGTGGCTCGACAATGGCAATAACGATGAAGGTTTATGACAAGGGCATGTATGCATTTTCGCATATTTTCAAAGAGTTTAAAAAGTGCTTTTTATATGCCTTACCAGTTATAATTGGTATTTTTATTGGATTCTTTACAAGTGTTATTGGCGTAAGGGTCTTGCTTGAGCATTTTCCTTTTATAACAATTTGCGCATTTCTTGGCTTAATGATTGGTACTTATCCTGTTATTTTCAAGGAAATAAAGGGTGTGGTGGTAACGAAAAAAAGAGCAGCACTTTCAGTAGCTGGATTTATTGTTCCAATACTGTTTTCCGTCCTTTCTTTATTACCCGCAAACAGCTTTTTAGCGCCACAAAACCCACAAATTTGGCATTATGTTCTTTTCTTTGTGCTTGGACTTCTTATTTCCATCACTCAGTTAATGCCAGGATTAAGCGCGACAGTGCTTATGATGGTTTTTGGATGCTATGGCTATTTAATTGGAAATTTACGAGCCTCTGTGCTTCTAAATGACCTTAAGCTTTTGCTTGTTTATGTTGTAATGGGCATCGGCTTTTTGGTTGGCGTCTTTATATTTTCAAAGGGAATTGAAAAAATACTTAAAAAAGCAAGGGTGCAGTTTTTCTATGCAATCGCTGGTGTTTCAATTGGCTCAGTGGTTTCTGTATTCGTAGGCAGTGAATGTGTTGAAGTGTATAAAACGTGGGTATTTCCAGAGTTTTTAATAGAGCTTTTGTGCGGAATAGTGCTTCTTTTGTGCTTTTTTGTGTTATCATTTCTGTTTACAAAATTCACTTCGAAAAAGCAGGAAAAATAAACCAAGCAAAAAATTAAAAAAATAATAAAAAGGTATTGCAATATTTAAAAGTATATGCTATACTTGTTTTCGCTAAAATAAATATTCTTATCAAGAGTAACGGAGGGACAGGCCCTGTGAAGTTACGGCAACCTATCAAGCGACAAGGTGCCAATTCCGAGAGATGAGACTTATAAAAAGTATCAGCCCACGGAAGTTTGTCCGCGGGCTTTTGATATTATGAGGAGAAAATATGAAGAAGTTTTTTACATCTGAGTCCGTGACAGAAGGACATCCTGACAAAATTTGTGACCAAATTTCCGATGCGATTTTAGACGAAATGCTTCGTCAAGACCCTAATTCACGTGTTGCTTGTGAAACATTTGTTACAACAGGTATTGTAAACGTTATGGGTGAAATTACAACTGAGGCGTACGTTGATATTCCTTCAGTAGTACGTAGGACGATTCGTGAAATCGGTTACGACAGAGCGAAATATGGCTTTGACTGCGAAACCTGTGCTGTCGTTACGTCAATTCACGAGCAATCTGCTGATATTGCACTTGGTGTTGACAATTCTCAAGAGGCAAAAAATGGCGAGGCGGAGAATGACCATGGCGCTGGCGACCAAGGCTTAATGTTTGGTTATGCTTGCAACGAAACACCAGAGCTTATGCCGCTTCCAATTTCGCTCGCTCACAAGCTCGCTATGCGCTTAACCGAGGTTAGAAAGAGTGGACTTCTTTCATACCTACGTCCAGATGGAAAAACACAGGTAACTGTTGAATATGAGGACGATAAGCCAACAAGAATTGAGGCAATTGTTGTTTCATCACAGCACAGTGCCGACGTAAGCCTTGAGCTTATCAGAAGGGACGTTATTGAAAACGTAATTTTGCCAATAGTTCCAAACGAAATGATCGACGACAATACAAAGATTTACGTTAATCCAACAGGGCGCTTTGTTATCGGTGGTCCTTGTGGCGATACAGGTCTTACTGGTAGAAAAATTATTGTTGATACATATGGTGGATATTCACGTCACGGTGGAGGTGCTTTCTCTGGTAAGGACCCAACAAAGGTTGACCGTAGTGCATCATACGCTGCAAGATATGTTGCTAAGAATATTGTTGCTTCTGGTGTTGCTGATAAGTGCGAGGTGCAAATTGCGTATGCAATAGGTGTTGCTAAGCCGGTTTCTGTGCTTGTTGACACATTCGGTACAGCAAAGGTTGACGAGGAAAAAATTTCTGAGTTTGTATATCAAAACATTGATTTAAGACCAAGCGCAATTATTTCAAAATTTGATTTGCGTCGTCCAATCTATCGTCAGGTTGCAGCATATGGTCATGTAGGTAGAGAGGACCTGGACTTACCTTGGGAAAAAACTGATTTAGCAGAGAAAATCAAAAAAGAGCTTCTTTAATCCAGATAAAAAATAAATGAGCGAGAAATCGCTCATTTTTTTGTTGATTATAAGGCTAATATATGGTAGAATAATTACAAGTAATTATTGTAAGGTAAGGAGGGCATAATGGAAAAGCTACATATTTCTGGAACAGTTGAAAAAATAATATTTCAAAGCCCTCAAACCTGGTATAGCGTTTGTGATGTTTTGCTTGACATAAATGAGGTTATTACAGTAGTAGGAACTCTGCCTTATATTTCTGTCGGCGAGGGCATTGAGGCAACTGGTGAATTTATTACTTCTAAGGATTATGGAAAGCAATTTAAGGTTGAAGAATATAAAAAGTTCTTGCCCCAAAGCAAAAATAACATTTTAAGATATCTTTCATCTGGTGCAGTTAAGGGAATAGGTGCTAAAATTGCTAAAAAAATTGTTGACGAATATGGCGAGGATGCCTTTGACGTATTAGAAAATCACCCAGACTGGCTTGCTCAAATAAACGGAATATCTCGCAAAAAAGCTTATGAAATGAGCTTTGACTTTAAGGAAAAAGCAGACGTTAGAGAAATAATGACACTGTCAGGGGGGTTAATTTCTGCTGATACCTCCGCGAAGATTTATAAGAAATGGGGCAAAAACGCACTTGGCATGCTAAAGGAAAACCCATATATTATATGTGGTGGTGATTTTGGAATTAGCTTTAAGCATGCAGATGAAATCGCATTTTCTTATGGCACTTCACCAGAAAACGAAAACCGCATTTTATCGGCAATTAAATATGCCTTGGGTATTTATGCTTCACGTGATGGGCACACCTATGTTACCAAAGATTTGCTAATTGACTCTGTTTCAAAGCTAATATCAGTCGAAAAGGCGAAAATATCGCCTTATTTAGAAAACGAGCGATTACCTAATGGGGTTTCGTTAATAATCGTCGAAAATGAGCCTTGTGTGGTCTTAAACGAGCTTTATTTTGCTGAAATTAACATTGCAAAAAGACTAAAGCTACTAAATCGTAAGGCTATTATGCTTGACGAAGCAAATATGGACTATTTAGTTTGTGAGCTTGAAAATAAAGACGGAATTAAATATGCACAGCTTCAAAAGAAAGCAATTTATGAGTCACTAAAAAATGGTGTATTCATTTTAACCGGTGGACCAGGAACTGGCAAAACTACAGTTATCAAAGCCCTTTTGCGTATTTTTAGTGATATAGGACTTAATACTGCACTGTGTGCACCTACTGGTCGTGCTTCAAAGAGAATGAGTGAGGCAACTGGCTCAAATGCCAAAACAATCCATCGACTTTTAGAGGTTATGCCTGGTGGTGAATATTCAACCGAACCCAAATTCAACAGAAACAACGCAAACCTGCTTGATGAGGACGTTATAATTGTTGACGAGGCGTCAATGGTGGACGTAACGCTGATGAATGCACTTTTAGTTGCAATTAAACCAGGCGCGCGTCTTATCTTAATTGGAGATACCGACCAGCTTCCATCTGTTGGTGAGGGTAATGTATTAAATGATATTATCGCATCGGAGGAGTTTTCAACTGTTTGCTTAAACGAAATTTTCAGACAGTCAAGCAATAGTGGAATTGTAACTAATGCACATAAAATAAATAAGGGCATTTTCCCAAATTTAAACGAAAAATACGATGATTTTTTCTTTATTCAAGTTCCCGATGAAAAAATCCCTAACTATATCTCAGAGCTATGTCAAACGAGACTGCCAAATAAATATGGCAAGGAAATAGTAGCAAACACCCAAATTATCACTCCGTCTAAAAAAGGATTGTGTGGCACACAAAGCCTTAACTACGTGCTTCAAGAGTCGCTAAACCCAAAGCATAATTCTAAAAACCAAGTTAACAAGGGTCAGTCTAAGGTGTTTAGAGTGGGTGACCGAGTAATGCAAACCAAAAATAATTACTCAATCGAATGGACTGATGAGCAAAATGGTGTTGAAATACTTGGCTCTGGCGTTTTCAATGGTGATATAGGCGTTATTAAGTCAATTAATGATACAGTAACCATTGATTATGGTGGAAGAATGGTAGAATATCTACTTTCTGAGCTTGACGAGGTTGACCATTCATATGCTATAACTGTGCATAAAAGTCAGGGAAGTGAATATCCAGTTGTTATTATTCCAATTGCACAGGGCTGTCCTTATATGCTTCTTACAAGAAATTTGATTTATACTGCTATAACAAGGGCTGAAAAAATGGCAATTATAGTTGGTGATAAGGAAACGTTTTTTAAAATGATTGAAAATAACACAAGGGCAGTAAGAAATACAATGCTAAAAAGGCTTATTAAAAAGGATATTTAATGAGAATTAGTGAAATTTTCAGAAGAATGCTGATGACAAAGAAGTGTCTTGCTTGTGGCGAGGTAATATCTTATGATATTAAAGCTCCATTTTGTGAAGACTGCTTGGAGCAGTGGCAGCAATTTATTAAAATGAAGTGCCATCGCTGTGGGCACACAAGGACGGAGTGCACTTGCTTGCCAAGTCAGATAAGAGAAATTAGCAAGCATGGTGCAGTTTGGTGCGTTTTTTACGATGCAAAATCAAATTTACCCCTAAATAATCTTGTATTTAAGTTAAAAAGGGATTACAATAGAGATATAATCGAGTTTTGTGCTACCGAAATAGTAAAGAATCTTAAATCACTTTGCTTACGTCATGGTATTGATTATAAGGACTATTTAATTACGTATACACCAAGACGTGTAAGTGGTAAACGCAAATATGGCTTTGACCATTCAAAAAGAATGGCGATTGAAATTTCAAAGCTACTTGGAATAAAGACCATTAAAACGCTAATTAATGTAGGAACGGCAGAACAAAAAACCTTATCCAAGGAAAAGCGTAAGGAAAACGCAAAGCAATCCTATGAGTTATCAAAAAATGCGTCAGTTTCAGGTAAAAAGCTATTTATTGTAGACGATATTATCACCTCTGGCTCAACAATGAAGGCGTGCGCAGACCTTCTATATCAAAGTGGCGCAACGGATATAATTCCTCTTGCTTTTGCAAAGGATAATAGATAAAGGAGAATATTATGTTAAAAGGAATTCCACAAATTATTTCACCAGAATTATTAAAGGTATTATGCGAAATGGGACATAGTGACCGTATTGTTATTGCAGACGGCAACTTCCCAGCTGAATCAATGGGCAAAAATGCTATAGTTATTAGATGCGATGGCCACGGTGTGCCAGAAATTCTTGATGCTATTTTACAGCTTTTCCCACTTGATACATACGTTGAAAAGCCTGTTTCTTTAATGGAAGTAATGAAGGGAGACAATGCCAAAACTCCAATTTGGGACACATATAAGGAAATTATCGCTAAGCACGACCCACGCGGAGCCGAAACCGTTGGTACTATCGAACGCTTTGCCTTCTATGAGGAAGCAAAAAAGGCGTATGCAATTATCGCCACAAGCGAAAAGGCAATTTACGCAAACGTAATGCTTCAAAAGGGAGTTATCTAATTAATCTTTAGTAAAATATTGGAGGATTTATATGTTAAAAGGTAAATCAAAAAAGATAATTGCCTTTTTATTAGCACTTATTATACTTGCAACAGTATTGATGCTTTCTTCCTGCAAACTAAAATTACCAAATCTTACAGATACTGGAAGTGAAGAGGGCATGCTTGCTACACCCCAAAATGTAAGCTTTAATGAAGATACAAATGAGGTGTCATGGGAAGGCGTTGAAAACGCAACAGGATATCTCCTTTGGGTTAACGGAAATACATACGAAATTGGCGCAGGTGATTTATCTAAAAAAATTGTACTATTTGAAGAAAAAAATGAATTCAAGGTAAAAGCAATTGGTGATGGAGAAGAATTTACTGATTCAAATTGGTCACTGTCGCTTGTCTACACAATGACTGTGCAAGCAGAAGAGTCACTTTATAATAAAGTTAACATAAAGCTTGCAGAAGCAGCGAAACAATATAATTATGAATTTGTAAGTGTAATTGGAATATCGTATGCGAATTTAAATGTTGGAAATTTAAATCAAAATATTACAGTTGAAACTTTATGTAAAGTGAATAATAGATTTTGTAATGTCCAATATAACTTTAATTGTTCCTCGTACACATCATTGCAAGAAATGATTGAAAATTTTGACAATGCAATATATTTAAATCATAAATATCAGAAAACTGTTTCCTACAAATCTGCCGAATCATTATTAAAAAGTGGTTCGTATGATGGAAAAATGCAAGAGCTAAAAAATCACGGCTATCAAATAACAGTTCTGGATAGCGTTGTAAGAGAAGGAAGCTTTTATGGAGATGTTTTAGAGTTTGAAATTGTTGGAACCTACAAGGCAACAAAGGCTGGGGCTGACGATGTGTATTTTTCATCGATAAATAGAGTTTATATTTTGGACCCATCAAGAAATGAAGAGGCGAACTATACTACATTTTTAGAATATGAACAACTCGGACTCAGAACCGTTACCGAAACAAAGTATATTCTTCATGAAAAGTCCACAACCCTCGACTATATTTTAGATTGGGAACAAAAAAGCGTTGAAGAACAAGTGCCAAGCACAAATTAAAATAAAAAAAGAGTACGCATTTTTGCGTACTCTTTTTAGTTAACTTTAATTATTTACCCAAAACAAGTCTTTCTGTATCCATAGCAATCATAAGCTCTTCGTTTGTTGGGAGAACGTAAACCTTAACCTTTGAGGTAGGCTTGGAGATTTCTACAATGTTAGGCTGACGAAGTGTTTTAGCATTAAGCTCAAGGTCAAGCTCAATTCCGTAGAAATCCATATCACGGCAAGCTCTTTCACGAAGCTCAGGGTTGTTTTCACCCATACCAGCAGTAAATACGATAGCGTCAAGACCGTTCATTGCAGCAGTGTAAGAACCAATGTATTGCTTTACTTGGTATGCTAAGATTTCAGCAGCAAGCTTACAGTTCTTTGTTACTCTTGCTTTGCCCTCATCGGTTGTTGGGCAGGTCTTTAAGTCAGGGTTAAATTCACCACGGATAGCAGCCTCAATATCACGGCTGTCAGATGAATATTCACTAACACCAAGGAAACCGCACTTTTTGTTCATAAAATCAGAGATTTCATCAACGCTAATATTGTGCTTTTTCATAATGTAAGGAACGATAGCTGGGTCAATAGAGCCACAGCGTGTACCCATTTCAACACCTGCAAGTGGAGTAAAGCCCATGCTTGTGTCAATGCACTTGCCATTTTTAACAGCAGAAATAGAAGAACCATTACCAATATGACAGGTAATAATCTTTGTATCAGTTCTACCAAGAATCTTATTCATTTCTTGGGAAACAAACTTGTGTGATGTACCATGCATACCGTATCTTCTAATGCCGTCATTTTCAATCATAGACATAGGAAGAGCATATGTGTATGCCTCAGCTGGCATTGTTTGGTGGAAGGCTGTGTCGAAAACAGCAACCTGTGGAACGTTTGGCATAACCTTTTGGCAACCGTTAATACCCATAATGTGCGCTGGGTTGTGAAGTGGAGCAAACTCACTGCACTTTTCAATAGTGTCGATTACGTTTTGATCTATAATACAGCTGTCAAAGAAATATGAGCTACCATGAACAACTCTGTGTCCAATAGCCTCAATTTCATCAGTGCTTGAAATACAGCCGTATTCCTTATCTGTAAGCATGCTAACAACAATTTCAGTAGCAACAGAGTGGTCAGGCATAGGAATTTCCTTCTTAATCTTCTTTGAGCCATCGCCGAGCTTATGGTCGATTAAGCTACCCTCCATACCAATTCTTTCGCAAATACCCTTACCAAGAACCTCTTTTGTCTCGGTGTTCATAAGCTGATACTTAAGGGATGAGCTACCTGCGTTAACAACTAAAACCTTCATTTAAAAATCCTCCAATTAATTTGTTTCTTGACAAAACATAAATTATCAAGTATATTATATATGAAAAGGGTAGTAAATTCAACCCTTCTTTTAAAATAAATTTTAAAAATTTCTTGGGGAGGAGCTATGTCAAAAATAGTTGGTATAATTTGTGAATACAATCCGTTTCACAAGGGACATAAATATCAAATAGATAAAATAAAAGAGCTAATCCCTGAATGTAAAATTGTTGCAATAATGTCGGGAAATTCAACACAACGTGGTGAATTAAGTATTATTGACAAGTACAAAAGGGCTGAAATTGCACTCGAAATGGGTGTGGATTTAGTTACTGAAATTCCATTTCCTTATTCATCGTCTACTGCTGAAATTTTCGCCTGCGCAGGCGTTGAAATTGCTATGCAACTAAGCTGCGACACCTTGGCTTTTGGCACTGAAAATTGCGACTTGGAATACCTAAAGAGCCTTGCTGATGCAATCGACTCAGTAAAGTTAGAGGACGCAATAAAGAAAGAGCTTCAAGATAAAAGCGTCAGTTATATTGTTGCAAAGGAAAGGGCGCTTTCTAAATTGGGCTTCAATAACGTTTTATTTGCAAACGATATGCTTGCAATAGAGTATTTGCGCGCCATTAGGAAAAAAGGCGCAAATATTACGCCTATCGCGGTAAAACGCACAGGCGCTGGCTATAATGATAATAGCGAATGTGAAATTATGTCGGCAGGCGCAATTCGCGAAAAATTTATAAAAACTGGCAATCTTATTGGTGTTCCAGAAGATGCACAAAGCCATTACGATAAGTCAATAGAAGAAAAATCATTGCTTGATTTTGAAAAATCAAAGGACTTTATTTATCGCACAGCGCTAATTATTCCTAAGGAGTCAATTGAAGGCGCCTTTGATTCAAGCAAGGAAATAGCATCCATTATTAAATCCGTTGCAAATGACTCAAAAAACGGTAGTGAGTTTTATGAGAATTTAAGCACTAAAAACTACACAAGGGCACGCCTTAGTCGCGTAATTTTATATGCAATTTATTCTATAAAAAGCATTGATAAATCACCGAAATTCACCATTTTACTGGGCGCTAATGAAAAGGGCAGAGAAATTATTTCAAAATCAAAAAAATCAGAAATTAAAATTATTACAAAGCACAGTGATTCGGCCACTTTAGATAAAGAAAGCACAGTCCTTCTTGAAAAGGGATATGAGCTTGATAAAATGCACGCATCCTTGCTTCTAAATCCTATGGATTTAAGTATGGTTTATAAGAGAAAACCGATTATAAAATAACAAAGAACAGACTGATTTCAGTCTGTTCTTTTTTGGAATTTACACCAACTATCGTATGTCGTGGTGCATCTCTTTATCTTCAATTTCATTTCTTGATCTGAACAGAAGTGATACGCACCATAGTGCGCAAAGTGCAACAACGACAAACACAATTCTTGCACCAATTGAATCACTACCACCGAAAATCCAACCAACAATATCAAAACTGAATAGACCAACGCTACCCCAGTTGATACCACCGATTATAAGAAGAGAAAGAGCGATTCTATCAATTATAATCATATAAAATCCTCCAAATTTTTTGAACATAAAGTTCATTCATATTTTTTGCAAAATCCTTGTCTATATTCAAAAAAAGAGCAGTAAAATTTTTCCTGACAAGCAATTTACCGATATTTGCCAAATAGAATTAACTGAGGTGATAATATGGGCATTTTTGCAATGATAATGCATATTGCATTTATGATTTTGGGAGTAGAGCCAACACAAAAATTTCCACCGGCACTCTCCAAGGAAGAGGAAGCAAAATATTTTGAGCTTCACAAAAAAGGTGATGAAAAGGCAAGAGAAAAGCTTATAGAGCATAATTTGCGCCTCGTTGCACACATCGTAAGAAAATACTATGTTACAAACAAAAACACAGAGGATTTAATCTCTGTGGGCACAATAGGTCTTGTTAAAGCAGTGGACTCGTTTAATGATTCCAACGGCACGCGCTTTGCAACTTATGCGGCAAAATGCATACAAAACGAAATACTTATGCTGTTTAGAAGTCAAAAAAAGATGTGCTGTGAGGTGTCACTGAATGACACAATTGACATTGATAAGGACGGAAACCCGCTTACTTATCTTGATATTATCAGCACTGAGGACACAATTGCTGACGATATTGATAAGAAAATGATGATAACCAAGGCACTTGCATATATTAGGGACAATTTAGAGGAAAGAGAAAAACAAATACTTGTTATGCGATATGGTCTTGGAAATACCGAGGCTTATACTCAGAGAGAGGTTGCAAGTATGCTCGGCATATCGCGCTCGTATGTTTCCCGAATAGAGAAATCTTCACTTGAAAAAATAAATAAATATTTGCTAGGCAGTGGTTGATTTTTCTTGTTTTATAGTATATAATATAATCGCAGTAATATGCGTATAATATTGCGCGCAGGAGTAAAAAATGGTAAGAATTACAAACGTTTATCTCGGTTCCTTAGCACAGGATGCAGGAATTTTAGAAAATGATATATTGTTAAGCATAAACGGCTTTGAAATTAATGACGTTTTAGACTATAGATTTTATTTGGCTGAGGAAGTTATTTCTTTAGAAATAAAGCGTGGAGAAGAAAACATAATTTTTGAAATTGAGAAGGAACAGTACGAGGACATTGGACTCGATTTTGAAACTCCACTTATGGACGAGAAGCATAGCTGTCAAAACAACTGCATTTTCTGCTTTATTGACCAGCTTCCAAAGGGGCTTCGCGATACGCTATATTTTAAAGATGATGATTCAAGGCTTTCGTTTTTGCATGGCAACTATATTACTCTTACCAATCTAAAAAAAGCAGACATTGAAAGAATAGTAAAAATGCATATTTCTCCTGTCAACGTTTCTGTGCATACTACAAATCCTGAGCTTAGGTGTAAAATGATGCACAATAGGTTTGCAGGAGAAACCTTGCAGTATTTGGATATATTAAAAGAAGGCAATATCAGCATAAACGCTCAAATTGTTCTTTGCCGTGGAATAAATGATGGAGACGAGCTTAAGCGTTCGCTTTCTGATTTATCAAAGCTATATCCAATGCTAAACAGCGTAGCAGTTGTGCCATCTGGCTTGACAAAGTATAGAGAAGGGTTATATGAACTCAAGTCCTTTGACAAGGAGTCTTCTATTAAGGTTATAGAGCTGGTTGAGGAATTTAATGATAGCTTTTCAAAAAAGGTTGGCAGAAATTTGTTTTTCTGCTCGGACGAGTTTTATTTAACTGCTCAAAAAGAGCTTCCTAAGGACGAATATTACGAGGAATACAGTCAGATTGAAAATGGTGTTGGAATGCTTCGCTCATTCGAATGTGAGGCTGGCATTTTCTTAAAACAGCTCACAAGTCAAGAGCTTGAAATTAAACGTAATATTTCAATTGCCACGGGCGATAGCGCATATGATTTTATTTCCAAAATAGTTAAAGATGTTCAAAAAAAGTGTAAAAATATTAAGTGTAATATCTACGATATTAAAAACGATTTCTTTGGGCACACAATTACAGTCTCTGGCCTTATCACTGGTGTTGATTTAATAAATCAGCTAAAGGGCAAGGACCTTGGTAGTGAGCTTCTTATTTCAAGAAGCATGCTAAGAAGTGAGGGCGATTTATTTTTATGTGGCACCTCATTAAATGAATTAGAAAACGAGCTTGGTGTAAAGGTTACACCAATTGAACAGGATGGGGCAAGCTTTGTTGAGGGCTTGCTTGGA
>JAFVWS010000027.1 GCA_017501545.1 Clostridia bacterium
GGGTTCTTGATGGATAATTTAAGCATTTTCGTTCTCCTTTTCATTATTGTTTTTATTTCCGTTAAGGCCGTATCTGCGGATGTTGATCGCCGTGATGATCGTGCCGAACATTTTCGAGGTGATAAGCTCGCAATCGGCGAGGTCGTGAATTGAGAGGTAGTGCGTTCCGTCGCAGATATCCTTTGCTACACACAACAGGGTGTAGGACTTGAGGTTGCCTTTCTTTACGCTGATGTTGTCAAGGTCAATGTAGCCCTTCCTGATGTGAGGCTTAGAGGCGTTCCACAAGCGAACATCTGCGGTCAGAAGGTAAAGCACCGACATCTTCACATTGTCGTTGCGGTTGAGCTTGAGCGACTCGCTGCTAAAGAGTGCCTGATGGTTCTTGTTCTTGAATTTCATGTGTTTGCTCCTTTTCTGCTTGTTTTTTGGCATAAAAAAAGCACCCACCGTTTTTTCAAACGATGAGTGCTGATCTTATGTATTTAGTTTGTGGGGCTTATTCTTTGTTTATTGCTCCCCAAGATTTGGGGTGCGGTTACTCGACAAATTGGAACTTGTCGCGCTCTGTTTTATAACCGAAAAGTTTTCGTCGCAATCGTTTCTCTAAAGGCTTTATCGTGTTCGACAAAAATCATCGTAGGCGAAAATTCTTTTATGAGCTGCTCAATCTGCATACGAGAATACACATCAATAAAGTTAAGTGGCTCATCCCATATGTACAGATGCGCTTGCTCACAGAGGCTTTTCGCTATCAAAACTTTTTTCTTTTGACCGCCTGAAAAATCTTGTATATCTTTTTCAAACTGTACGCGCTCAAAGTCCATTTTCCGCAGAATTGCTTTGAATAAACTTTCATCTATATGGTTTTCTTCAGCGAAAGCTGATAAACTCCCTTGTAGATGTGAGGTGTCCTGCGGCACATAGGATATGATAAGTCCCGATGCAAGCTGTATCGTACCTGTATGCTCGATTGGCTCACCGATTATAAGTTTAAGCAAACTGCTTTTTCCGCTTCCGTTTCTGCCGTCAAGGACAACTCTATCTCCTTGCTGTATTGTAAATGAAACGGGTTCGCATATCGCATTTTCGTCATAACAAACAGAAACATCAGAAAGGGTAACGAGCGTTTCTGCGTGATATATCAACGTAGTGAGCTTCAAATTTTCGGCAGTTTCGATATTTTTCAAAAGCCCGGATTTTTGCTCGATTGCCTGATGTTGCCTTGCTTCGATTGCTTTTGACCGTTTCATCATCTTTGCTGCTTTATGCCCGACATAACCCTTGTCGGCTGCTCCTTTTTTCGACGCTTCTACACGGTCAGACCATACCGCAGAGCGTTTCGCCGATTGTTGTAATCGAACAATATCCTTTTGTAAGCGCTCGTTTTGTTCGAGTTCAAATTCTTGTTGCCGTTCAAAGTTCTCCATCCAAGACGAAAAATTGCCGCTTTGCACTTCGATGGTTGACCTGTTCAGCGACAAAATATGGTCAACACATCCATCCAAGAAGGCACGGTCGTGAGATACGAGTATAAAGCCTTTTTTCTTTTTCAAATATGCTGATACCATTTCACGAGCGTGAACGTCCAAATGGTTCGTAGGCTCGTCAATCAAAAGAAAATGTCCTTCGTTGCAAAATAAAGCCGCTAACAGTATCTTTGTCTGCTCACCGTTTGATAGAGTTTCAAACGGACGGTAAAGCGCATCTGCCTCCACATCCAAGTAAGACAGCTCTCGCATTAACTCCCATTCCTCTGCCGCAGGGGCGATTTCAGAAAAAATTTCACACGTAAGCTTCGCTTTATCCGATACGGGATATGGAAAATAATCGAACTGCACGGATGCGTGAATTTTACCGCTATACTCATACTTTCCGAGCAAAAGATTTAACAGCGTTGTTTTTCCTCTGCCGTTTCTTCCCACAAAGCCGAGCTTCCAATCGGTATCAATTTGAAAGCTTATGTTTTCAAAAACATTATCATAACTCGTTGGATAGGAAAACGTAAGATTTTCTATTTTAATCATTGACATAAACTAAATCCTCCTTTGCATGGCTTAATAAATACAAGGTCGGCGTTTCGGTGATATTTCACTCCGTATAGATTTCACCGTTTTATACCGACACTATACGGAGTAAATCATGTGTAACAATCATTTCTTCTGCTTTCATAGGTAGCACTTCCTGAAAATTATTTATCGATGAGATAATTATACCATGTTTTTATGAATAATTCAAGCGATTTCACACACAAAGCAGGGGGCAGGTCATCTATGCCTACCCCTGCTTGATGATGTGACATAAGCCCTTGATTTTGCTTACCTTTTTCATTCCTAAATGTTAACACCGTAGGGCTTATGTAGGTGACCGTTCCCGAAAGGAGAAGGAACGGTCTATATTGAAAGGAGATATATGAGATATGTCAATGTTAAGCGATGCCATAGTATTTTTTCACAAGGTCGAGGTGGACATCGTTTTTTCTAATTATCCTATAGGCATCTTCGCAGTAGAAGTCGATCAACCATGTTTTGGTTGATATGAGAGCATCTTGAGTCCTTACGCTTCTAATCCGCTTTTCCTTCAGCCATCGCTGAATTGTATTGTGTTCGTAACCTGTTATTCTTGCAATGTCTTGCGTGAGAAGCAGGTCACTTTCAGCATACCATTCATCTTCGAGCCATAGCCGAAATTCTTCGGGCGGTTTAATGAATGTTATTGGAGGAGCAGGTGCTTTCATTGAACCTTCGCCACCGTTCTTCTTCGAGGTGAATGCTCCGACGGGAGTCATTATCGACGGATCACCTCGGTCAACCTTGTCGAGGTACTCGAATAGGTCATCCATCTTGACTCTGTATTGCTTGGTTTTCTTTCCGCTATTTTTGCACTTGATTACTCCGTTTTGGAGCATCCAAGAAACTTTGCGTTTACTGAAGCCGAGTATGCACCGTATGTTTTCAATCGTGAGGATTTCGGGATAGGTGCTTCTAATTTCTTCTCTGATGATAGGTTTCATTTGCCACCGCCTTTTTTGACGAAGTAGGCTTTGTGGCTGTCATCATCCCAATGGTCTGCGAGGTATTCGATCAGATCGATTTTAGCGATGATGTATGTACCTTGGTATATGAAGGCTCGAAGCTCCTTCGTCTTGATAAGTTCGTATACTCGATTCTTGCCGATTGGCACGCTCTTGCTTACCTTGAGTGGACTCATTATTTCGGGGAGGTTTACAAGCATTCTTTCAAGCTGTTCAATTTTTTCTTCTCTTGTCATGGTAGTTACATCCTTTTCATTTTTATTAGGCAGACGAGCATGGATGCACCTACATTTTTATTTGACTTATTTAAGCGTTTATGTTATACTGATTGCACTTGGGGTTAATGCGTTTTTACCGATTTCTCGCACCATTCTCGCAATTTTCTCGCAAATTTCCGGGAAGTTGCGAGGAAAGGGCTGTTTTAAGCGGAAATTCGGGGAGGTTTAGGGATTATTCGGGACGAGTTGGGAAGGACTGCGAAGTTCTTGAAAACCGTTTGCCTAACGGCACGGGGGTTCGAATCCCTCTTCCTGCGCCAAAACAAAAAGGTAGGTTTTGCGCCTACCTTTTTTGTTTTATGCCTCTAACGCTTTATTAGTTTGGTTTGCTTTTCTCAACATCAAACTTTCTCTATACTGTTCTGCATCTGGTGTATTTACAAACTCAACTGTCTTATCGTGATTTTCTCGAACAACCTGTTTTATAGCATTTATTTAAATAAAAGTAAATATCTTACTTTTCGTTATATTTATTAAGCCAAATAAAAAACAGCACCCATAGGTGCTGTTTTTTTATCTGACTACTACAAAGTAAATTTCACCGTTTCTGGTTTGGAACTCAAAGTCGCGTGCGCCGATGTCATTTAAGGAATATGCAAGACCTCTTTGTGTTTCACTGCCGACCAAGGAGCCTATCAAGGCATTGCCGACCTGACCATTTAAGTACTCTGCTGTGCCTATGTGTGCAAACATATCAATTGTACGGAAAAAGTCCTCTGTTTGCTCAGGAGTTAGATGGTTTAATTCAAGCGAAACGTGCTCAAGCGTATAGGTGAATGCTTCCTCACCCTTTATAACCTTGTTTACTGATGAAACATAGAGAATTTCTGGGATTGCGCCCTCGATTGGTGTGCCCGCCATTGCTTCTCTATACTGTGCTGTGTTAATTCCGAAAACTGTGTTTACAAGTATATTGCCATCATTTACGTCCTTATCAAACTTTACTTGATAAATTTCGATATCCATATATAGATCGTTTACCTGCACCTGTCCAACCGCCTCTTGCATTAGTACAACCTGTGCAAGTGCGCCAACCTGCTTGTCAGAAAGATAAATTATTGCTTTCATTTCATCAGGCAAGTCCTGGAATTTTACTTTATATCCATGCTCTTCATGATATTCAATCATATCCTCAACAGATTCGTTAACTATAAACTGTACGTTTGCCATATCCTGCTTTAAGTCGAAGGGATGGTCGCATACGTCCTCCTTCGATATTGGCTCACTTAAAACAGAGACAGCATGCGCAACTGAGCCGACGAGGTCAACATCCTTTGCTTGCTTTAGATATACACAAGCGCCAATTAATAGAGCGGAAACTATAATAACTATTGCTAAAAGCACCGCTAATATTGATTTTACCATAGCTTTTCTCCTCATTTATTTAAGGCTTTATTTAATAATTTTAGCACAATAGCTATATAAATTCAATACCTTATACTAAAAAAGACTGTTGCAGTACAACAGTCTTTTAAAAATTATTTTTCTTCGTCTTGTGCTGGCACAGCCTCTTTGGGTGCTTCTTGCTTTTTGCCCTTTTTGCCGAAAAGATAGAACTTCTTTTCTTGACCGGTTAAAAGCCTCTTTATGTTTTCCCAGTGACGAATTGCCATTAGTAAAACTGCTGCAGCATATAGACATACAATCGCAATTTCAATGCCACGCCACGCACCTGAGCCAGATGCCTCAACGCACTCGCAAATTAAAAGTATAATTGGGCAAAGTAGCATTGATACAACAGACGCAAGTGACATATAGTTAAGTGCGAATAGAAGAACAAGGAACACAGCAAGTCCTATAAGTCCTATTCTCCAGTCAACAAACCACACAAGTGACATAGTAACCAAGAAGCCCTTGCCACCCTTAAACTTATAGTAAAGTGGGAAGGAGTGACCGATTACACAGAAAAGTCCTGTATAAACTGCGCCAAAGGTAAATAAATCCTCCTTGCGGTCTGTTAGGGTAGAAAAGCACATAAATAGAACTGCAAAGGTTGCAATTACAACTGCTGCCTTTAGTAGGTCAAAAAGAAGCACCCACCAAGCCCATTTGTGTCCAAAGTTTCTTTTGAAGTTTGTAAAGCCTGCATTTCCGCTTCCACACGTCCTTATATCCTTCTTATATACAAGCTTTGATATAACGATTGCAGGATTAATGCCACAGATAAAATAAGCACAAAGTGCTGCTGCAATAAATAAGAAAATATCCAAGCTACACCTCTTATTCTGCTACGATAATGTAGCTATATACACGTTGTCCACCGTCGATTACGAAGGTTTCTGCATTTCTGTAGTTTTTATTTACGTATGCTTCAATCATTTCACATTCCTCATCGGTTGAGTCCTCACCACGAATCAAAATGCAAACGTCATGATTTTTAAGGTCAAGCTTGTCAATTGCCTCAATTGTCGCTTGATATCTATTTACATTACAGGAAAGAATTTCCTTTCCAACAAAGCCGATATAATCGTCTGTTTTAACGCTTACGCCACCAAACTCAGCATCTCTTACGCATTTGGAAACCTCAGCAGTCACAACGCCATCCATTGCCATATTGCAATTATCAACGATTTCGTCAAGGTCGCCACTTTCTGTGTCAAGCATAGAGAGTGATGCATAACCGTCACCAATAGTTTTTGCCTCAACAACTCTTACGTCAGCATCCTTATAAAGTCCTGCTGCTTGCTTTGCTGCAAGAATAATGTTTGAGTTGTTTGGGAAAACGATAATCTTCTTTGCGCAAGCCTCATCAAAAGCCTTTATAAAGTCCTCAGTCGATGGGTTCATGCTTTGGCCACCGTCAACTATTACGTCAACGCCCATGTCCAAAAACGCGTTCTTTACGCCCTCTCCGTTTGCAACAGCAACCACAGCAAACTCTGCAAGGTCTCTCTCAACGTGAGTTTCGATTGTATCCTCATCTGCTGGCAAGGTTGTATTGTTGTGCTGGAGTGACATATTTTCAATTTTAAGCTTCAAAAACTCACCAAATTGTTGGCAGAAGCATAAAACCTTGTCGGGTGTCATTGTATGAACGTGAATTTTTACAATGCTTCCGTTCTTTACTGCAACAATTGAGTCACCTATTGTTTCAAGATAATCGGTAAGGGTCTTTACGTTAAATGCCTCGATGTCACATTTTGCGTTTTGAAGTCTCAGAAGAAGCTCGGTACAATAACCAAATTCCAAAACGCTATTTTCATCAAATGCGTCAAGGTCTAATTCTTGTGCTGATTCTTGCTTTCTTTCGCTCTTTTCAAAGCTTTCGCCATCAAGTGCGCGCTTCATACCCTTAATAATATAGATAAGACCTGCTCCGCCTGAGTCAACAACGCCTGCCTTTTTAAGAACTGGCAAAAGGTCAGGTGTGTGAATTAGAGACTCCTCAGCTGCCTTAATAAAGAGGTCAAAGAACTCCTCTGGTGTTGATGCACCCATGTCAGCAGCCTTTTGTGTAGCCTCTCTCATTACTGTTAGGATTGTTCCCTCTGTTGGCTTAAATACAGACTTATAAGCAGACTCAACACCGCTCTTGAATGCTCTAACAAGTGCGTCAACATCTGCCTCACAAACACCCTCTAAGCCCTTTGCAATGCCAGCAAAGAATTGTGAGAGAATAACGCCTGAGTTTCCCCTTGCGTTAAGAAGCATAGCCTCGGCAATTCGATTTGATTCCTTAGACAAGTCTGTTTCATCGTTTGGTACGTTTGCACCACCCTCAATGGTTTGAAGCATATTTGTACCAGTATCGCCATCAGGAATTGGAAATACGTTTAAATCATCAACCTCGCCTGAGTGGGAGCCAAGCACGCTTGCACCACCCATAATCATTTGAGAATATGTATTTCCGTCAATTGTCTTTTTATTATTCATTATTTCTCTTCTCCGGCATCAAATGTTACTTCCTTGCCCCAAGCTGAGAGTGCAACGGCGTCAGGACCGATAGAGCCACCTACAATTGGGCCTATGTAGCAAACATAAATGTCCTTGCAAGGAATTGCTTCCTTAACCATATTCTTAAGAAGCTCAACCTCCTCCTTGTCACAGTCGGAGTGTGCAAGGAATACAGTTTGCTCCTCAGGATTAATAATATTCTCCTTTAGAAGATTTACGATTTCGATAAATGAGTTTTGTCTGCCCTTAACCTTCTTAAAGCCTGTTTGGTATCCGTTAACGTCACTGATAAGAATTGGCTTTACACCAAGAAGGTTGCCAAAGAATGCAGCCGCACCCTTTACGCGTCCTGCCTTATAAAGTGTCTTTAGTGAGTGAACTGTGGAGAATTGAAGAACCTTTTTACGGTTAGCAATAACCCACTCAGCAATTTCATCAGCGCCCTTGCCAGCCTGCGCCATCTTAGCTGCCTCAATTACAAGCACACCAAGTGGTATGCAAGAGTTAAGTCCATCTATGCAAATAATCTTTGCGCCCTCATATTTAGCCATTAGCTCATCTCTTACTACATAAGAGGTGTTTACTGAGCTTGATTGCTTTGATGAGCAGGAGATTGATACAATATCATAGCCCTCTTCGATATACTTTGTAAATAGCTGTGTGTATTCCTCAGCTGGAACCTGAGCTGTTGTTACACGCTCTCCTTCACGCATTACATTGTAAAGCTCGTGAATTTTTTCCTCACTCCATGTAAGAATAGCTTCATTTTCTACGCCCTTGTAGGTATAGCGCATCTTAGCATAGTCAATGCCATACTTTTCAAGAAGCTCTCCTGTTAAATCTGCGCATGAGTCGGTGATAATTTTTACTGGTTTCATAATAAAATACCCCTTTTATTAATTATTTTCCTTTAATAATTTTTTCTGTTTCTTTGGAAGTGTAACCTTGAATGAGGTCTCCCCCTCCTCGGATTTTACAGATATATGTCCATAGTGAAGCTTAACTATCTTTTTAACAATTGCCAAGCCAACACCATTTCCCATAGTTGCGTGAGATTCATCTGCTTGATAGAATTTGTTCCAAATCTTATCAAGGCTTTCAGGTGGAATCTCCTTTCCCTCGTTTGTGATAATTACAGAAAGCTCATTTCCCTTGTCTAAAATCTCAACTGATACCCTTGCCCCGCTTGGTGAAAATTTAATTGCATTATCAAGTAGGTTTATAAATACCTGCTTCATTAGCTCCTCATTTGCCTCAAGCTCATACTCCTCAAAATCAAGCGAAAGCTCAATATCCTTACTTGACCATTGGTTTTCAAGAAGCAAAACGCAGGTTCTAATCTGCTCAGAAACATTATAGGTATTAGTTTCGGAAAGAATTGTTTGGTTTTCAACCTTAGTAAGGTTTAATACGTTTGTTGCCATATTAGCAAGGCGCAAGGACTCCGTTTCAATAGCAACGAGATATTCTCGCTTTTGCTCCTCACTCAGGTTGCCTTTATTTACAAGCTTTGCAAGGCCTGCAATTGAAACAATCGGCGTTTTAAACTCGTGGGAGAAGTTATTAATAAAGTCCTGTCTTAGCATCTCTGTCTTTTCAAGCTCCTCAGCGAGCTCATTAAAGCTTTCCTCAATTTCTCTGAAGGTGCGATGCTTTGAAAGCAACCTACCAAAGTGAAGCCTTGCGGAAAAATCTCCTGTTGCAAGACGGTTCATTTGGTTGATGTAGTCGTTAATAGGCTTTAGTGGGAACCTACCAAGCAAAATTACAAATGAGAAAATTATAATTGTCGTTATTGCAACGAAAAGAAGGATAATAAGAAGAATCTCAATAAGCATATCGGATTCAACAATGTCAGCCTCTAAAATTGCCCATACTGCAACTGCTGCAATTGAAAACGAAATTATAAGAAACGCCATTATAAGCGCTGCAAGCGAAAGAGTCAATGAAAAGCGCTGATTTTTTAGTCTTTTAAATCCACTGTTCTTTTTCATGCTTTTCTTACCGCCTTATAGCCAAGCCCTCTTACAGATTCAATGGAAAATTCATTCCACCCCTCGAATCTTTTGCGAAGCCTACCAATATGAACAGTTACGGTTTCCCAGCCAGTATCGCTGTCAGCACCCCATATTTCATCCATTAACTGAATACGGGTGAAGATTTTGCCAGGATAAGAAAGAAGCTTGTATAGAAGTAAAAATTCCTTTTGCGGAAGCTCCTGCACCTCATCCCCGCGTGAAACGGTAAGCGAATCATAATCTATTACGACATCGCCGATCTCGATTTTATGCTCGTTAGCAATTTTGGCACGTCTTAAAAGCGCCTTTATGCGATAAAGCATTTCCTCATCATCAATTGGCTTTGTCATATAGTCGTCAGTGCCGACAAGGAAGCCCTTATGCTTATCAGACGGCAGCTGTTTGGCTGAAACCATTAGAATTGGCATATTATTTTCAGACTCGCGTAGAGTTTTGGTAAACTCATAGCCGTCCATCTCTGGCATCATTATGTCGAGAACAACAAGGTCTATGTGGGTTTTGTCCATAATCTCAAGTGCATGCTTTCCATGAATTGCAGTTGACACGGTATATCCTGCACCCTCAAGCACTGCCCTTAGAAACAGCCTTGTGTTGTTATCGTCATCAACAACGAGAATATGAATCATCGCCTCACCACCCTTTTTGTTCAGTGTACATTGTATATTTTCAAAATAAACTGAAAATAAACTAAATATAAATTTATTATATTATAGCACATATATCATTAATAGTCAAATTATGACAAGAAAAAGGGACACACGCGTGCCCCTTTCGTTATTTTTCGATTTTTTCTGACTTTTCATTTGCTAATTTTACTGTTGCTTTTTTCTTTTTTAAAACAAGAAAAATAAGCACGTATAGCATAGCAAGCACCGAGAACAAAATCCCGATTATTGAAACAACCTGTTGAGCATAAATGCTTATACCAAATATGCTATTACCGTTTTTTTGGATTTTATCCACAAGCAAGCCAAAGACCGTAGCCGTTGAAAAGCCGATAACACCTGATATTGCTTGTGTTACAGCAAGTGCGCCGACACGCTTTCCAACTGGTGCGTAGTCATAGCAAAGATTAATTAGTGAGCTGTTTATTCCTCCCATAGCTATACCATAAAGAATATAGTGTATGGTAAACATTATATATCCATTTGACTCACCAAGCTCTGGTGAGCAAAGAGTTATTGCAAGAAAGCTTGCTCCTGCTATTCCAAAGCAGATAGACACCATTTTTGAAAAGGACTTTTTATCAGCATATATACCGAGAATTACTGATGCAATTATACGGGCAACGGCTGAAACCGCGGGTAAAAAGCCTATTCTAAACCAAGGCGCAAGTCCGAGTGTATTTAACATATATGTGCCAAGAAATGGCTTAGTAGAGTTGGTGGCTATATTCCATAGCACGAATACAACAGCAACTAATATTACTCCTTTATTTCTAAAGGTAGAGAAAATCTCGCCAATTCCTTGCTTTTTTTCACTTACTTCCTGCTTTTTTTCAACGGAGAAAATCATGGTCAGCGAGTGAGCTATCATCAAAACAAAAATTGTTGAGGCAAAAATGATAAACGCCGTTTCTACCTTACCCTTTTCATTAAAGTAGCTAATAATCCAGCTCATAAGGAACGAAAAGCCCATACCAGAAATTAAGGAAATTATTTCCTTTTTAGATGTAAATTTGCCTCTTTTATTATCATCAACCAGCGACATAAACCAGTTGATTTTTTTAGGGTGTACTATGTAATATAAGAGATATGCAAGTAAAATTCCTATTACAAATATTACTATTTTTGCTACTCTACTACCACCAAAAAGCGGGATTAGATAAAGCAACATAAATAAAATTTGATTAGCAATGCTAAATGCCAAAACGATTGGCTTGGCTCTTTCATTGCGAATAAGAATAGAAACAAGCTGGAACACGCATCCAAGGGAAATAATAGCAGAAATAATACCAGTTACGCCGTCTGAAATGCCAAGGCTTTTGGTTAACTCAGGCAAAAGCTCATTAGCGAAGAAAATAGATATAAGATATTCAAGTGCTGCTTCAATTATATACATTACACGGCTTCTTTTATATGCTTTTTCCATAGCTTCTTGCCCCCCTTTCTTAAAAACACATTCATTGTATCACAGCGATACTTTAAAATCAAGTACGTTTTTATGAAAAACGAAGTTGTTATCTTTTATTGACAAACACACAAACTTATGCTACAATAATTTCCATTAAAGGAGGTGGCGATATGATTCTTACAATTGATATTGGAAACTCTAATATAATTTTTGGTGGCTTTATTGAAAATGAGCTTAAATTTGTTGCGCGTATGGCAACTGACACTACAAGAACCAGTGATGAGTACGCAAGCAATATTTTGAGCATTCTTGCCCTTCATAGCGTACAAAAGAAGGAAATCAAGGGTGCTATTATTTCCTCAGTTGTGCCACCACTCAACCGTGTTATCAAAAAGGCTGTACGTCTTATTTACGGGGTTGAGCCACTTTTGGTTGGTCCTGGCATTAAAACTGGTATCGGTATTCATTGTGACAACCCAGCGTCGGTTGGTGCAGATATAATTTGCGCTTGTGTTGCAACTCACTATACATATGGCTCCCCTGCCTTGATAGTAGATATTGGTACAGCAACAAAAATGATGGTTATAAACGATAGCGGTGCATTCATTGGTGTGTCTATTATTCCTGGTGTTTTAATGGGACTTAACGCTCTTTCCGAGCGCACAGCACAGCTACCAAAGATTGACCTTTCCGCCCCATCAGACGTTATTGGCAAAAACACTATTGACTGTATGAAGAGTGGTGTTGTTTTTGGTAATGCAAGCTTGGTTGATGGCATGATAGAACGAATCAACGAGGAATACGGCAAGAATCTAAACGTTTATGTAACCGGTGGCCTTGCATCAACAATTATTCCACATTGCAAGCATCAAATGACGCTTGACAGACATCTCGTTTTAAAGGGATTGAATATCCTTTATAATAAAAACAATTAAATAATTATGTTTGTTATCTCTGCTAAGCAGGTGATGATAAATATATGCGTTGCACCACGCTTGTGGGCGACAGCAAGGAGGATTTATGAAACAAACAAAAAATGGTGAGCGAACTAAAAAGCTTGTACTTATGGCATTGCTCACAGCACTTGTGATAATTCTTGCCTATTTTGGCGGCTTTATCAAAATCGGAGGCTTTGCCTCTATTTCACTAACTTTAATTCCAGTTGTACTTGGAGCAGCTCTATATGGACCATTAGGTGGAGCTTGGCTTGGCACTGTTGCAGGAATTACATTTTTTGCAACACCCGATGCTGCTTTCTGGTTCGGAATTAACATTTTTGGCACAATTCTTATTGTTCTTTTAAAAGGCGCATTAGCTGGCTTTAGCGCAGGTCTTGTTTATACTCTGCTTGAAAGAGTTAATAAATACTTCGCAGTTATAGTTAGTGCCATAGTTTGTCCCGTTGTGAATACGGGCATATTCTTGCTCGGTTGTCGTATGTTTTTCTGGGACAATGTTCTTTTGGGAGCTGATGAAAAGAAAATGAGCGCTGTTGGTTTTTTGATTGTTTTCTATGTAGGACTTAACTTTGTTTTTGAATTACTTGCTAACATAGTACTTAGCCCAGTAATATTGCGACTTATAAACATACGAAAGAAAATGAAATAACAAAAAAAGAGCGACTATGTGTCGCTCTTTTCTCTTTTTAGTCCTTTTTTGTTGGCAACGCCAGATAACTTACTGATACTGCTGTATTTGTTACGCTGTCTCCAACGTAGAAAACGTTATTTTTGTCAACAACATATGCCGAGCAATATAGCTCAAGTGCCTTTTCGCTTTGCTTATCAATACCAGAAAGCTTTACATTAAAAATGGTCATATCGTTTTTAATCATATCGTCAAGGTCAACTATGGACGCGCCATTTTTAGCCGTACCATCGGTAGCTACAATATCGCCACTCGCAATTTTGCCACTTAGCAATACAAAGCCATATTTCAAGGTTGTATCGTGTTCTTTTTGATATTTATCAATTTCGGATAGGTTAACTGAAATACCATAGACAAAGGAGCTACCATCTCTGCCGTAAGAATATCCTTTGTTTACAAACAGTGCATCGCATATCTTTGTTGGAACATCCTGTAAGCATCTTGGGCATCCTGAGTGCTTGTAATAGCTTGAAAGATATTTTTCTCCCTCAAATTCATACGTGGTTTGGCTTGGCAGGTGCTCATTATTATAAAATGCCTTGCACTTATTGTAGCCATAAACTATTGTCCAAGTGGTTGGATTTTCTGGAATGTAGTAAGAATCCTCTTTTTCACTATCCCACTCTACAAGCGCGGCACCAGATAAGCCGCCTGTACCATTCCAAGCGTCCTTATGTGTTGATTTTGCTCTAAATGCAAGTGCCTCATCATAATTGCCTGTATAGAAGATGGTAGCACCCTTTGGTGTATAGGTGTCACCAAAGTAATTAGAATCCATTGTGCCAGTAAAGTCCTTCATTGTAGTGCTTGATATATAGAACACGGATGTATGTGTGGTTGCGCGTGAGGCGAAGCTTTGTAAATTTGCGCCATACCTTATTGTTTTAAGAGAGGTACAGCCATTAAATGCGGATCCACCAACGGTTGTAATTGAGTCTGGCAATGATATTTCCTCAAGTGAGGTGCATCCCCTAAATGCCTCTGCTGTTAGGGTTGTAAGTGAGCAGCCCTCATCAAAGGTAACATACTTTAAGGCTGTGCAATCTCTAAAGGCATTTTGGTCAATAGTAGTTGCGCTTGCTGGGATGTTTACCTTTTCAAGTGATGTGGCATTGTAAATTCTATAAATTCTTGTGATTTTACTTTCCTTAGGGAAATGAATTTCCTTTATACCTGGGAATACAGCACTATCCAGCTCGTAATACTCGCTATCAAGCACAATTTCAATTCTAATTATGCTGGTGAGTGTATATTCTGTGCCTAATGCACTATTAAGCGCATCAAAGCTTGCGCCTGTCATACCATTTCTCCAGTTAAGCTTTGGGAAAATTGTATAAACACGGAAGGTTGAAAAGGTACCATCAGAATTTTTAAGTACCATCCTTGAGTCCATATCTGTAAGGTTTGTTGTAATTCCTTCCACCTCAGTTACTGTACCAAATTCATCGCTATTTGAGGTGATTAAATTAGCTGCTGAAATTGAAAGTGCGAAGATAAATGTGAAAATTGCCAAAATTGCCAAGGTCAAAATTATGCGTTTTTTCATCGTTTTTTCTCCTTTCAAAAAAGAAACTATTTGACACGATTCTAAACTTATGTTAGTATATAATTAGTAACAAGTAAAGTAATTATTCTGCAAAATATTAGCACTATTCGGCATTTTAAGGAGAATGGTATGAAAAACGCACTTTATTATGCTAACGACCCACAGCGCACAATAAAGGCTAGTGAGGTTAACTATGGTAGCTATGAATCGCTTGATAGGCCGTTTTTAGTTAACTGTGCAAGCTGCTGTAATACGCACCTACAACACTTTAATGAAAACAAAATAGGTCGTCTTGACTACTACCTGATTTATTTAATTTCTGGTAGGCTTGACGTAACCACGCCGTCTGGACACGGAATAGTAAATGAGGGCGAAATGATTGTTATTGCGCCAAGGCAAACATACAAAATCCTTTGTACGGGAGAAACTATATACTTTTTGTGTATTCATTTTACAGGCTACCGTGCAAAAGAAATTTTAGATGAAAATGGTCTTTACTTATTTCCAAAGATAAATAAGTTAGATGGCAACAACCATTTACAGCTACGTTTTAAAACTCTTTTTGAGGGCTTTGCAAAAAATGATGAATTCAGAGAAAGGGAGCTTGCAATTTTAGCCGAGCGTACCCTAATTGAAGCCGGACGTGCAAAAAAGAAATATATAGGCGCAGGCACCTCTCTTTCAAAATCAATAAGATACATAAACGAAAACTACACACAGGAAATTAAAATCCCATACCTTGCGCAAATGGAAACAATGTGCCTAACTGCCTATAACAAAAAATTTAAGCAAGAGATAGGTATGCCACCCTCAAAATATATAATCAGCTTAAGAATGCGTATGGCAATTGACTTACTTGAAACAAGCTCTCTTTCCATTAAGGAAATAAGCTATATGTGTGGCTACAATAATTTTAATTTCTTCGCACGAGCCTTCAAGACTTATGTAGGACACGCACCAACAGAATACCGAAAATTAATATAAAAAGAGCGACTATGTGTCGCTCTTTTCTTATTCTAAAAACATTCCACCTTGGATAAGAAGCTCTTGTAATTTTTTAGTGTCAACGTTTTTTGTGCTTGTGCCTGCTTTCTTTGCAATTGAAATTGCATATCCGCCTGCCTCGCCTATCGTTGCGACAACTGGCATAATTCTAAGTGACGCCTGCGCACCGTGGTCACAGGAAATGCATCTGCCAACGGCTAAAATATTATCTGTATCCTTAGGAATTAGACATCTATATGGAATTTCGTAGTATTCTCCATCCTTAAAATAGTGGTGAGACGTGCCCGTGCCCTCAGGATTATGTATATCAATATCATAATTACATAAGGCGATTTTATCGTCGAATTTTTTACACTCCACGCACTCTTTTTGTGTCAAGGTATATTCACCGACAATTTTTCTGCTTTCACGTATACCTATTTCTAAGCCTGTTGAAAGAACATAGCTATTTTCAAGCCCCTTGCCATGCTTTTTCATAAAATCATATAGCTCAAAGACCTGCTCACGTGCGATGAATTCAGCCTCGGTTAATTCATGCGCGCTTGTTGGATTTTTCCTAACCACCCTTGTAGAATTGAAGTGCAAAATTCCCTCTCTTGGTGTTTTAAACACCAAAATATTCTCGCGTGGGTTTGAAATTTCGCCCTTAGATTGACTGATTTTATATTGTTGATTTAAGGTCTCAAAGCCATCAAAGAATGATTTTTCATTAACTCCACCAACTCTAAAGGAAAGGGTCATTGGCTGACATAAATTATCTTCATAGCGTCCAAGATTAAACGGCAAATTAGCAAGATACGCAAGCTGTGCATTGCCAGTTGCGTCAATAAAATATTCTGCCTCAAATTCAAGCGTGCCCTCGATTGTAAGAACGGAAATGGAGCTGATTTTTGCGCCGTTTTTATTTACAGAGGAAAGAGTCCCGTGGTATAAGACCTCGACGCCAGATTCCTTCACCTTGCGGTTTAAAATGAGCTTCAAATCCTCCTCGGAAAAGCTTTCATAACGTAGCGCGCTTCTTTTTTCAAGCTCTTTGTGAATTTCCTTGAAAATACCACCAGAGAGGCTTGTGATTTTTCCGTTTATTTTTGTTTCGTTTGGCATAAATGGTATAACTAATCCACCTGATGCCGTACCACCAAGACAATTCGACCTTTCAATAAGCAAGGTTTTTAAGCCTTGTCTTGATGCAGCAAGCGATGCACATACGCCACTAAAGCCACCACCGACAACTATTAAATCATACTTTGTCATATTTGCCTCCCTGAGAAAATCTAATTTCATTTTAGCACACCTAAGGTCCTATTGCAATAAAAAAAGCACCAAACGGGTGATGTTCTTAGCGGAGAATTTGAAAAACACTGCTAAGTGCGAGCATCGCGGTTGACCAGTCAAACGCGCCTCGGGGTTCCTCAAAAATTCGTAGAATTTTAGGGGCTGGCGAGAATGGGCTAAGCCCAAACCCATATACGTGAACCCCCAAAGCTCATTACATTCGTTTCGGGGAACCCCTTATACAATCGAAAGAGCAAACACACAAGACCGATAAAATCTTGTATGTCTGCTCTTTTCTGTTTGTTTTAGTTTAGAGTTATGAGGCTCGCTTTCGCTCACCGTTATGAATTTGCAACGCAAACGTTATGATATGATTGACTATCTAATCTATAACTTGGCTAAGCCAATCATAACGATACAAAGTATCTCATAACTCATAACTTGACCGTAAGGGCAATTATAGTTTTAGCGTGTTCTCCGTTAAGGATAACACGCTAAACGGTGTCTCTTTTTTATTCTAAAAGATTA
>JAFVWS010000028.1 GCA_017501545.1 Clostridia bacterium
CGTTACTCTTCACTATATAGAAACAGATAAATTTAAAACGAACTATTTTTCATTTAATTTCTTAGCACCTCTTGACAAGGATACAGTGCATTTTAACGCAATGATTCCACTGATTTTAATGAGGGCATCTCAAAAATATCCATCTCAAGCGCATATCAACAAGCGCCTACAATATTTATACTCAGGCGACATTTGCGCAAAGAATGATGCGTTTGGTGAGTACCAAATTTTTGGTATGAAGGCAAATATGCTCAATAATAAATACACACAAGGTACTGACGTTACTACTGATATGATTGATTTGCTTCTTGAAATGATATTCAATCCATATTTAGTAAATGGCGTGTTTGACGAGGAATTTACTAAGGGCGAAAAAACCAACCTCATTGATACAATAGAGGCAGAGGTTAATAACAAGGGGCAATATGCAGTAAGACGTCTGATGAGCGAAATGTGCAAGGATGAGGTTTTTGGTATATCCAAGATGGGTGAAATCGAAAACGTTAAGAAAATCACCCCTAAATCACTCTACGAAGCCTATAAGAATGCAATCACAAGCTACAAAATACAAATTTATTTTGTAGGCAAGACAGAAATTGAGTCTGTGGTTAAGCAATTCAAGTCTCGCTTTGATGGCGTTGAAAGAAACACAGTTGAAATTAAAGACGCGCAAATTAAGTTAACCGCAAACGAGGTTAAAGAGGTCGTTGACAATGAAAAGGTTAACCAAGGCAAGCTTGTCCTTGGATTTAGAACAGGCTATAGCTATAAGCAAAATGAGTATCACCTTATGCAGCTATTTAACGAGGTGTATGGTGGCTCACCAACTGCAAAGCTGTTTACAAATGTAAGAGAAAAAATGAGCCTTTGCTATTATTGCCGTTCAATGATTAACCAAAGAAGTGGAATAATGATTGTTTCCTCTGGTATTGAATCAAAAAATAAGGATATTGCGAAGGATGCAATTATTGCACAGCTTGATGCTATCAAAAACGGAGATATTTCAAGCGAGGAGCTTGCAAGCGCTAAGAAGTCAATTAAAAATGGTTATTTAACTATTTATGATGGCGCAGAATCAATGGAGGCATGGGTCTTCTATCGTGGACTTTGCGGTATTAATACCACACCAAAGAACGAAATTGAAAAAATCGAAAAAGCAACCATTGAGGATATAAAAAGAATTAGTGAAAAAATCACACTTGATACCGTATATTTCTTGAAGGGAGAGGATGCAAATGGCTGATTATAAGGTAAAAGAAAATCAAATGCTTGACGAAAAATATTTCACCTTTACGCATAAAAGTGGCCTTGAGGTGTTTGTTTTTCCAAAGAAAATGACAAATAGCTATGCAATCTTTGCTACAAGGTATGGTGCAGTTGATAACAAATTTAAGCATGTAACCGACAATGAATATACAGTTGTTCCTGATGGAATAGCACACTTTTTAGAGCATAAAATGTTCGAGTGTGAGGACGGCGTTGACGCATTTGAAAGATATGCAAAAACAGGTGCAAATGCCAACGCATTTACAGGAAATAACCTAACTGGATATATCTTTTCTTGCACTGAAAATTTTTACGAGTCACTTGAAATACTACTCGACTTTGTAACGCATCCTTATTTTACCGAGCAAACAGTAAGCAAGGAGCAGGGCATTATCGGTCAAGAGATTAAAATGTACGAGGACCACCCTGGTGTTAGAATGCACAGAGAGCTTATGAAGGCTCTATACAAAAAGAATAAAATGAGAGTTGATATTGCAGGCACTGTTGAGTCTATTGCCGAGATTACAGCAGAGACTCTTTATAAATGCTACAATATCTTCTATAATCTTCGCAATATGACCCTTTGCGTTTGTGGTGACGTTGACCCCAATATGGTAGAGTCTATTTGTGATAAGGTTTTAAAGGAGGCTGAGCCATTTACTATTGTAAGAGATCCCGAAAATGATGATGAGCCTCGCGAGGTGTATAAAAAGAGAACTGTTTGCAAGCTTGATGTTTCGAAGCCACTTTTCTCAATTGGAATTAAGGATATGGACATTCCAAAGGAAGCCAAGGAAAGAACAAAAAAAGCTTATGGTACTGAAATTCTTGACGAGATTTTGTTTTCACAATCCTCTGAATTTTATAACACGCTTTATTCTCAAAATCTAATAGCTCAAGATCTTTCAAGTGGCTGTGAGATAGGCAAGGACTATTCCTTTAATGTAATATCCTCAGAGTCAAGCGATCCTGACAAGGTATATAATATGTTTCTTGACTATATCGAAGAAACAAAGAGAAATGGACTCGATAAAGAGGCATTTGAGCTTTCAAAGAGAACTGTTTACGCATCAAATATTAAATCCTTTGATTCAGTTGAGGATATTGGAAACAACTTCATTTTCAACTATTTTGATGGTGCAGATATATTAGACACTCCCGAAATTATCAATTCAATCACTTATGAATACGTGACTGAGCTTTTAAATAAGGGCTTTAAAGAGGAATATTATGCTCTTAGCATAGTTGAGCCTCTTGGAAAGGAATAAAATGAATAAATTAGCTTTCCCAGGCTTGGGAATAGGTGAATTTACCATAAGAGATAGCATCTCAATATTTGGGCTTTTTGAGCTTCGCCTATACGCAGTAATCATAGCATTCGGAATGATGCTTGCTGTGGCATATGCATTTTGGCGCTTCCACGATAATAAAATCAAGCTTGACACAGTGCTTGACTATGCAGTTTGGGTTTTGCCAATGTCAATCATAGGTGCGCGTCTTTACTATGTGTTCTTTGATATGATACAAAATCCAGACAGATACTTTGGCGTGACTGTGGTTAAGGGCAAGGAGGTCGGCTCCTTTATAGGCTTCCTATATAATGTAGTTGCTGTTTGGGAGGGAGGACTTGCAATTTACGGTGGCGTAATTGCTGGTGGCCTTACGATATTTGTCATTTCCTTAATTAAAAAGAGAAACGCTATGAAAATCCTCGACATCGCCGTTCCTGCTGTACTTTTCGCACAGGTGCTTGGCAGATGGGGCAACTTCTTTAATGTTGAAGCCTTTGGCTATGCAACTAAGCTTCCATGGAGAATGTGGTCAGATAGCACAAGCGTTAAAAATGAAATTATAAGTCGCTTTGGCGTGGACGATTATTTAAGTGGAGTAGCAGGCGTGCATCCAACGTTTTTATATGAGTCACTTTGGAATATAATAGGCGTAATTCTTATGATAGGTACGCTAATTCTAACAACCAAGATTTTAAAGGTTGCAGAAAAAAAGCACGTAAATGGATTCTTCTTTGCATTTTATATGATTTGGTATGGCTTCGGTAGAATGTTTATTGAAGGACTAAGGACAGATAGCCTTTGGCTAATTCCGGGTGTGATTCGCGCATCGATTTTTGTTGCGATACTAACGTTTATTGCAGGCACTGCCTTGATGGTTTACTTGCTTGTACGCAAAAAGCTTCTTGATAAAAAATCAAAGCAAGAGGACAAAAAGGAAGAGGTTAAAGATGGCACAAATAATTAATGGTAAGCTTGTTTCTGCAAGCGTAAGAGAAGAAATAAAAAAAGAAACCGAGGAGCTATATAACAAATATGGTAGACGCGCAGGCTTGGCTGTAATTATAGTTGGTGAGGACCCAGCCTCTAAGGTTTATGTTGCAAACAAGGAAAAGGGCTGTCAAGAGGTTGGCTTTTATTCTGAGCTTTATAGGCTTCCTGAAGATACAAAAATGCCTGAGCTCCTTGCGCTTATTGATAAGCTAAACAAGGACGACAAAATAAACGGTATTTTGTGTCAACTCCCACTTCCAAAGCACTTAAATGAGGAAGAGGTTATATTGGCAATAGACCCAAATAAGGACGTTGATGCCTTTCATCCTGTAAACACAGGTAAAATAATGATAGGCAACCATAGCTTTTTACCTTGCACACCCGCAGGTGTTATGAAGCTAATTGAGTCAACAGGCGTTGAAATTTCTGGTAAAGAGTGCGTTGTTATCGGCAGAAGCAATATAGTTGGTAAGCCACAGGCAATGCTACTTTTACAGGCAAATGGCACAGTTACAATTTGCCACTCAAGAACTAAGGATTTAAAAGAAGTAACACGCCGCGCAGACATACTTGTTGTTGCTATCGGTAAGGCTGATTTTATCACTGGTGATATGATTAAAGAGGGCGCTGTTGTAATTGACGTAGGTATGAATAGACGTGCAGACGGCAAATTAACAGGAGACGTTGATTTTGAAAGCGCAGAGAAGGTCGCAGGCTACATAACCCCAGTTCCTGGTGGCGTTGGACCTATGACAATTTCTATGCTACTTCAAAACACCTTAACTGCATTTAAAAACACATTATAATGAAAAAAAGGGGGAGAAATATTATCCCCCCTTTTTTTCTTGACAAGAATAATTTATTGTGATAATATTATGATAGATTATTATTTTCGGAGAGAAAAATATGAAAAATAAATTTTTTATTACACTTGTTTTATTAATTACATTTGTATGCTTATTTGCATTAGGTGTTTCTGCAAAAGAGCTTTACTTAGAAGAAATTCCAGATGATTTAAAAATTGACGGCGATACAGTTACTCACTTTTTGGTAATTGAGGGCGAGGAATACTATGGTGGTAGCGCAGGTGTTGTCAATCTTTTTAATATGGAAAAAATAGCAGAGGATATTGCAAAGCTTGAAGCAGAGGGTGGCGCATTAAATAAGCTTGGCTATACTGCAAGTGACCTTGGCACTAAGTTTTTAACTAAGCTTATTATTCCAGACACATTTGGTGGTGCAATCGTAACCAATGTTAATATTAACAATGGTGGTTCATTTAAAAATCAAAAGTATTTTACAAGCTGTGGTTATCTTAAGTATCCATCAACAACTACAACCACAAGTGATGGTAACCAAAGAAACGGACAAATAAGATGCATTGACTTTGGCGAAAATTCTCAATTGACTCAAATACCATATTACTATATGAATAGCGCCTCAAGGTTAATCAGACTTAAAAATATGCCAAAAAATTTAACATCTATTGAAGGGGGAGCTTTTCAAGGATGCTCAAGACTTCAAGGTGATGAAAATGGTCAATTATATATAGGCGCGAATACTATTAAATTTAAAGCATTTGACAATGCTTTAGCAAATGTAAATAGCATAGTTTTTGGCGAAAATGTTCGAGCTATGGAGAGTGAGACGTTTTCAAATAGCAATGCTAATCCAGGAGTAACATATATTGAATTTAAATGTGATGTTACAAAAGTGGCATTTCCTGAAAATTCAACTACTGCTGCTCATACAGGAGCCTTCTATTTTGGTACATCGTCAAATCAGAGACAAGCATATTCCAATCTTAAATGTATAATTCTTTCTAATCCTGCGCAAGTGGGCTCTGATGGTCAAACATTTAGGTCTGTTTCAGGTCAAGACGTTTTCTTCAATGACATAACAGGAGAAGATGATTTCGTTTATACCTCACATGCAATGCAGTCAATAAATGGTTGTCAAGAGTCTTGTAGTCGTTGTGAATTAACACAACTAAAGAAAGACGCTGACCATACATGCGTATATAGCTATACAAAGGCAGACGGAAGTGCATTTTCATATCTCGAAGAAATATATGTTAATTTTGAATGCACAATCTGTGGTACAAAATCACAACTTGAAATAATAGACCCTATATTTACAACACTTGGCTATTCTGTCGAAGAGGGTGGAGAGCTTGGTGGCGTTACATTTAAAACAAAGATTGATTTTGTTGCTCTTGCAAGATATGAAGAATTGACTGAAGAAAAGCTTCATTACGGTGTTGTTGCAGGAATTAAAACAAATACATCAACTGGTAATTTGATTTCATTTGAAGGCGATGAAGCAAAAGCAAGTGAAGGAGCTGTATGCTTTGATTTTTCAAAGGTCACAAAGTATGATTTTATCGAGCTCAAGATAACCAACATCAATAAAACGGCAACGGTTTATTGCAATACGTTTGTATATAATGGTACCTCGATGACATATATTTGTGGAAGTAACGAATCAAATAAGGCAATTTCACAAAGCGTTACAATTGAAGCGATGCTAAAAGACGAATAAAATAAGAAAGGAGGCAAGCACCTCCTTTCTTATTTTATTCGCTTATGCAAAATTAAAATACAAGTAAGATTAAATATAGTCATTATAGCAAGAGCAAGATCTGATATTTGCCACATTACATTCATCGGTAGCACAGAGCCGAAAATTATAATCCCAAAGAAAAGAATGTTAAATAGGTATAAGCACCATTTAGAGCGAGAAATAAAGCGTGTTGCCTCCTTGCCATAAAAATATTGCGTACAAACAGTCGCAAGGGCAAACAGTAAACAAGCCACTAAAACCCCATATTTGCCAAAAGCGCCAAGCTCCCTATAAAATGCATTTAAAACAAAATTCATCGCATTATTAGTAGGATATACGCCTGAAACAATAATAACAAAGGCGGTAAGAGTGCAAAGAACAATAGTGTCAATGAACACCTCTAAAATTCCGAGACAGCCTTGTGAATGTGCGCTCGCATTTGAAGATGCATGCGCAGAGGGAGAGGTGCCAGCGCCAGCCTCATTAGAAAGCAATCCACGACTAACTCCATATCGTATTGCTACAGAAATACCATAGCCACTAACCCCAAAAAACGCGCACGACGGTGAAAAAGCACCAGAAACTATAAGGCTAAGTGCGCTTGGTAGCTTCTCAAAATTTGAAACAAGAATTACCACGCACAAAATAAGATAAAATGCACATAAAACAGGCATAAGTATAGAGTTTACCGCCCCTATGCTTTTTGTGCCTTTAAATACAATTAAAAATACTAATAAAGCAAAAATAATACCGAATAGTAGCTTTGAAATAGGAAAAAGAGATGAAACTGCGTTAACCTGAACCAAATTGCCAGTAGTAAATGAATTTATAATACAAAAAATGGCAAATAATGATGCAAGTAAAAGTGTGATTTTTTTGCCTGATTTTTTGAGAAATCCATCATATATATAGTATGGTGCGCCACCATACCTTGCACCGTTTTTTGTACGTTGAGAGCGCATTGCAAGAAAAACCTCAGCATATTTTATGCTCATTGACAAAAAAGCGCTTACCCACATCCAAAAAACCGCCCCATAGCCACCCATCATAATAGCACTGGCAACGCCGACAATGTTTCCAATGCCTAATGTTCCAGCCAAGGCAATGGAAAGTGATTTAAAGGACTCGCCAGAGCCACTAAAAATTGATTTTAAGGTTTTTATAGGATGTAAAACAAAGAAAAACCTTAGCTTGAATGTGAAAAACACCCCGCAAATAACCAAGAAAATAGGCAACAAAATTCCACACAGTATATTAGTAAAATATGACACAAAACCACCTCGTTTTTTAAAATATATTCGCTAAAATCCCTTATAATTACTAACAAAAAAGCTATTTGTTAACATTTTGTGAACAATAGTCTATAATCCTTGACTTTTAATATAATAGAGGGTAGAATATACAATGTAATTAGCACTCAAAGCCAAAGAGTGCTAAATCTTAAATGGTACGGAGGTACAATAAAATGACTATTAAACCACTTTCAAATAGAGTTGTTCTTAAAAATCTCGAGGCAGAGGAAACAACAAAGGGCGGTATCATTCTTACAAGTGCAGCAAAGGAAAAGCCTGAAATTGCAGAGGTTATCGCAGTTGGCGAGGGTGAGAAGAACGATGATGGAAAGCTCATTCCAATGACTGTTAAGGTTGGAGATAAGGTAATTATCAGTAAATATACTGGAACAAATGTAAAGCTCGACGGAAACGACTATGTTATCGTTTCTGAAAATGATATATTAGCAATTGTTGAATAAGGAGTTATAGGTTATGGCAAAGGAAATTCTTTATGGAACTGACGCAAGAAACGCAATGCTACGTGGTGTTGATAAGCTTGCAAATACTGTTAAAATCACACTTGGACCAAAGGGCAGAAATGTAGTTCTTGATAAAAAGTACGGTTCACCACTAATCACAAATGATGGTGTTACTATAGCAAGAGAAATTGAGCTTGAGGATGCTGCTGAAAATATGGGCGCACAGCTTGTTAAGGAGGTTGCATCAAAGACAAACGATGCAGCAGGCGACGGTACAACTACAGCAACACTTTTAACACAAGCATTCATTCGTGAGGGTATGAAAAACGTTGCAGCAGGTGCAAATCCAATTGTGCTTCGCAAGGGAATTATGAAGGCTGTTGACGTTGCAGTTGCCGGTCTTACAGCTAACTCAAAGAAGGTAAACGGCAAGGAGGACATCACTCGTGTTGGCACAGTTTCCGCAGGTGATGAAACAATTGGCCAGCTTATCTCTGATGCAATGGAAAAGGTTACAAGCGATGGTGTAATTACTGTTGAGGAGTCAAAATCAACCGAAACATACTGTGAGGTTGTTGAGGGTATGCAATTTGACCGTGGATACCTTTCAGCTTATATGGCAACAGATATGGATAAGATGGAAGCAGTGCTTGATGACGCTGTAATTCTTATCACAGATAAGAAAATTTCAAATATTCAAGACATTTTACCACTACTTGAGCAGGTTGTAGGGGCAGGCAGAAAGCTCTTAATCGTTGCCGAGGATATTGAGGGTGAGGCGCTTACAACACTCGTTCTTAATAAGCTCAGGGGAACGTTTACTGTTGTTGGTGTAAAGGCACCGGGCTTTGGCGACAGACGCAAGGAAATGCTTCGCGATATTGCTATCTTGACTGGTGGTCAGGTTATTACTGAGGAGCTCGGTCTTGAGCTTAAGGATGCAAGCCTTGAGCATCTTGGTCGTGCAAGACAGGTTAAGGTTGACAAGGAAAATACAATTATCGTAGGTGGCTACGGAGATGCAAACGAAATCAAGTCAAGAATTAGTCAAATTAAAAACGCAATTGAGGTTACAACCTCTGATTTTGACCGTGAAAAGCTTCAAGAAAGACTTGCTAAGCTTTCTGGTGGTGTTGCAGTGATCAAGGTTGGTGCAGCAACTGAAACAGAAATGAAGGAAAAGAAGCTTAGAATAGAAGATGCGCTAAACGCAACTCGCGCAGCAGTTGAAGAGGGTATTGTTGCAGGTGGTGGTACTGCTTACATCAATGTAATTTCAAAGGTTGAAGCACTTGCAAGCACTCTTGAGGGTGATGAAAAGACAGGTGTTAAGATCGTTCTTAAGTCCCTTGAGGAGCCACTTCGTCAAATTAGCGAAAATGCAGGCTTTGATGGCTCAGTTATCGTAGATAAGGTGAAAAACAGTGGTAAAATCGGTTATGGCTTCGACGCTTATAACGAGGTCTACTGCGATATGATGGAGGCTGGAATTGTTGACCCAACTAAGGTTACACGTTCAGCACTTCAAAATGCAGCAAGTGTTGCTTCAACTGTTTTGACAACTGAGGCATTAGTTGCTGATAAGAAGGAAGAAAACCCACAACCACAAGCACCAATGGGCGGTGGAATGGGCGGTATGTATTAATATTGCTTGATACTTTTAAAAGTACCGAAACTCTTATAATAAAAGGAACGGACACGATTTTTCGTGTCCGTTTTTTGTTGAAATATTTCCTTGGAAATATATATTTATATATTCACATATGAACAAATAATAATATATAATTTGAAGAAAAACACGGCGAAAACCGTGTTTTTAAAATCTTTTTAATGGCAATGTCCATAAAACTGTTTTAAATTTACAGTATAAATACCATCTTCGTTTTTGGTATAACCAGACATATTTCTGAGATTTTGGGGCATACAGCCTTCGCAAAGCACAGAGGCTTCAAGTCCGCACCTATGCATAAAGCTCATAGTAGCGCGAAGCATAATAATCATAGCCTCGGTGTCATCTGCACCCTTGGCATAAGCAAGATTTTGTATGTATCCGATGCCCTTATCAAAATAAAACTGGCAAATTCCAATAAAATCGCCATCAGCTGCCTTATAAGCAAATGCATCTATATTAAAATCTACGTTACAAAGAGAGCATAGCTCCTTTTGCTCATCCTTTGATTGAATGGGTAAAACTGTTAACATTTTTTCTCCTTTTAAAGCCAAGTTTAAATTAAATATTGTCATTTTCGCCCTTTAGGTAGGCAACCTCGCTTGGGGTAAGCTCACGATATTTTCCTCTTTCAAGCTCACCAAGCTTTAATTTTCCAATTGAAATACGAGTTAATCGCATTATTGTTAGTCCGCATTTTTCACACATTTTGCGAATTTGGCGATTTCTGCCCTCACTTAGCGTGAAAACAGTATTAGAATTCCCGTTTTTAAATGAAATAACTCTTACCTTAACAGGCTTAAGCTTATATCCGTCAATCTCCATAGGTGAATTTAGCGTATGTAGCACGTCGGGAGTAATTTCTCCCTTTAGAATAACACTATAAGTCTTATTCATATTGTGCTTTGGGTGGGTTAGTCGGTTGGTTAGCTCGCCATCATTGGTTAGAATAAGCAAGCCCTCACTGTACATATCAAGTCTTCCAACAGGATAAACTCTTCCCCCAAGGTCGGAAACAAGGGACAGTACAGTTTCGCGCCCCTTTTCGTCATTTGTAGTAGTTACGTAACCAAGAGGCTTATTAAGCATGATATAACACTTTTTCTCGCGCGAAGGCTCAATTACCTTGCCATTATAAATAACAGTATCATTTTCGGGGTCAACCTTGTCACCAAGCTGAGCAATTTTGCCATTTATTTTAACGTTTCCAGCTAAAATAACCTTCTCGCTTGCACGACGGGACATAATCCCTTTGTCTGTAAAGAATTTTTGAAGTCTAATTTTTTCCATTTGTAAATAATCTCTCAAAAAAGTTTTTATAAGTGATTTCTTTAATATTTTCAGTCGCAATTAGGTTGATTGCACCAATTTTTTCATTATAGTTATAGAAAACAACCCTACCAACTATATCGCCCTTTGAAATAGGCGCACTTAGAAGATGGTCATATTCCAAAACGGCACGAATGTTATTTTGCCCTTTTTTTAGAGTGATTGAAAGCTCATCACTATTAGTGGCATATAACGTTTGCTTTTTTCCATTTATTATAGGAATTTCAATCAAATAATCGCCTTTTTTGGCTAAATCAACGCTTTCATAAAGCGAAAAGCCATAATCAAAAAGAGAAGTGTGGTCGCGCCAGTCGTTTGGGTCGTTTAGAGTTACACATATAAGCTCAACTCCGTCAACCTTGGCAGAGGAAACAAGACATCGTCCTGAAAGCCTCGTAAAGCCCGTTTTTACGCCGTTTGCACCTTCGTACATACGAATTAGCTTGTTGTGATTTACAAGAAATCTTTTGTCCTTATCGCCATTTAAAGAAATAGTATGCTTGTAGGTTGAGCAAATTTCAGAAAATACAGGATTTTTTAGTGCATATCTTGCCAAAATAGCAAGGTCTTTTGCAGTGGTGTAATGCTCCTTGTCGTCAAGTCCATGAGTGTTCATAAAATGAGTAGACTCAAGCCCCAATTTTGAAGCAGTTTCGTTCATTTTTTCAATGAATGTATCTAAATCACCATAGGTGGCGTAGGCAAGGGCAACGGAGGCGTCATTTGCACTCTCAAGAAGTAACGCATAAAGAAGTGAGCGCACGCTGAGTGAATCACCCTCCTTTAAATAAATGCTTGAGCCCTCAATCCCAACAGCATCTGGGTGAATTTTTACTATTTTATCCAAATCATCACAGCCCTCTATTGCAACAATGGCTGTCATAATTTTTGTTGTGCTTGCCATTGGCAAGGCAAGGTCGGCATTTTTTTCAAATACCACGTCTTGCGTGTTAGCTTCAATCAAAATAGCACCCTTTGCCGAGGTTGAAAGCGCATTTGCGCAAAGGCAAAATGGCGAAATTAAAGCCAAAACAGCAAGGAAAAAACTAATTTTTTTACACATAATATAAGCTCCTTTAAAGATATTATGTGTAAAAATGACGTGTTAAAATGAGTTAATTATTGTTACTTGAATTAAAAAGTCCCTTGAATTTTTCAATAAAATCTGGGGATGATGAAATGAATTCAAAAAGATATGATGTAAAATCGCGCGATTTTTGTTCAAGCGATAATAGCTCAACGTGACCTAAATCATTAATTACCAAAAAGCCAAGAGGTATTATGTTAACGCCAGTGCCACCGCCTCCGCCGAAATTCTTTTCGGTGTGAGTGGCTTTTCCAAAATAGTCAAGACCGCCAGATGCAACACCTACGCTTACCTTTGAAATAGGTATAATCTGAGTGCCGTTTTTCACCTCAATAGGCTTGCCAACAATGGTGTCAGCATCAAAAAGTCTCTTTGCATTTTCAAGTGCTATTTTTATTATTTCCGTTTGCTTGCTTTCTTCCATTCTTTCCTCCTTTAAATACCATTTTAAATAATGCGTATGTAAGGGCAAGAAAAGCAGAAAAAAGAGAAGTGTGAAGTATTAGCTCAAGCCAAAGGCTTGATTGTTGCTTATTAAAATCAATGCTTGTATTTATTTTGGCTTGCTTTTTTGCGTCTATTCCTATATGAGAATCAAGCACGCCGACAAGTATTGCAATGGCGCTGTTAAAGGTTCCATATAAAATAGCAGTAAAATAAGGGTCACCTGATGCAATTACAGCATTAATTTTTAAGCTTTTTACTTTTAGCTTTCCAGAAAATTTGTTATATAAATCAAGAGTATTTTGCCTAATTTTTGTAAGCTCCTCGAAGAAAATACGAAAGCCATCGCTTTTTGAATTATTAATCCTTAGCTTTTTTTTGAAAAAAAGAAATTCAAGTCTTGTGCTAACATCCTTGTCATAGGTAATTACAAAACGAAGCTTTAAGAAAAAGAGAAGTGTAACAAAGAATAAAGCAAGTAAAGTAAAGAGTAAATAAATCATAAATCCCCCTTACAAAAGGAATTTTACCAATATGTAAGGGGAAAATTTATCAATTTTCGGTATTTTCCTCGTTAGGAACAAGCTGCTCTAAAAGCTCCTTGCTTTGATTTCCCTCTGGGATAGGAATTTCAATATCAAGAGGAATAATTTCACCTTCAGCTGGTGCACGTGGTAGGTCAATATAAGGCAACTGCTCAAGTGACTCAATTCCAAAGCACCTTAAAAATGTCGGTGTTGTTCTATATATGTTAGGTCTGCCAGGCACGTCAAGACGTCCGCAGGCCTCTATTAGGTTCTTTTCGCAAAGTGAATTTACAACGTAGGCGCTGTCAACCTTTCTGACAGTATCAATAAAGGCTCTCGTAACAGGCTCGTTATAAGCAATTATGGCAAGCACCTCAAGTGAAGAATTAGATAGGTTACCACCCTTTCTAATACCAAGTGCCTCTTTAATGTATGGGATATATTGCTCCTTGGTACAAAGCTGGCAGGACTCCTCAAATGTCAAAAGCATAATTCCACGCTTAGGGTCGGAATTATATTTTTGCGCAAAGTCCTTAACCTTACTTTTTACCTGTGACTCAAAAAGGTCTAAAACCTCACCAAGCTTTTCATAGGTAACAGGGTGACCTGCAGCAAAGAGAATGGCCTCAATGGCGCTTTCAATATCCTTACTATTTAATTTTTGAAGATTATTATCCATTGTTTTCCTCGCTTGCCCCTCTTATTTTGCCTGTAAAAAGGTTAATATATACATTGTTTTCAAGATTAATTACGCCCTCGGCTGTAGCGTCGGACTCCTCAAGGGTAATTCGCCCTGCACGAAGCATTTCAAGAAGCGCCATAAAGGTTGCAACCGCCTCATGCTTGGTTCTTATTCCCTCAAAGCACTCAATCACGTTAACGTGTCCGCCAGATGTAACAAGAATTCTTAAAACGGCAAAAACCTTTTCGCCAACTGAAACAGTTTTCGTGCTGATAAGAGGCTTGATTTTTTCTGATGCAACCTCATCACTCACCTCAATATTGCTCATAATGCTTAAAAGCGCAGAGGAGAGAAGATTAACGTTATGGTCAGCAACGTATGTACGGTCAGGAGAGATTTCGTCAGTGTCCTTTTCAAATCTGCCACTAAATTGTGAATATAAGCCACCAAGCTTAGAGGATGCTTCCTTGGCACGCTTATATTCGAGAAGCGCGCGTGCAAGCTCCTCGGCAGGGTCCTCCTCGTTTTCATCATTTTGTCTTGGCAAAAGAGTTCTGCTTTTAATAAGCATAAGCTGTGAAGCCATAACGATGAACTCTGAGGAAAGCTCAATATCAAGTGATTGCATTGTTTTAATGTAATCCATATACTGGTCACAAATAACGGATATTTTAATATCCTCAATGCTCATTTTGTTTTTTGAAATTAGGCTTAATAAAAGGTCAAGTGGTCCTTCAAAAAGCTCAATTTTATAGATAATTTGTTCCATTTTGTTCCTAACTGAAAATTGGTAAGAAGATAATATTTACTGCTTTGGCAAAAACATCGTTTAATATGAAGTTTACAAAAGGTGTCATTCCCATACCAATATATCCAAAGAAATATGAGTCGATTAAAAGTACAATCAAGAATCCGAGTGCAAAATATTTCTCGCCCTTCATAACTGCTTTATATGAATGCTTAGGAATGACTATTGAAAGCATTCTAAAGCCAGCGAGTGGTGGCAACGGAATTAAGTTGAACAATGCAATTGTTGTATTAATTAAGCAGAATCTTTCAATGATTGAGGTTAAAATTCCATAAACCCAAACGAGTGCTGGTTCACTATTGAAAAATTCTATTACCGATGGTATAGCAAAGGGAACAAGTAAAAAGCAACCCAAAAATGCAAGAAGAAGATTGGTTAAAGGTCCAGCAAGTGCACTTAAAAATGTAGCTAACTTAGGGTGCCTAAAGTTTTTTGTGTTAATTGGCGTGGCGCTTGCCCAACCAAAACGGAAGAGAAGCAAGCATAAAAAGCCAATTGGATCAATATGCTTGATAGGATTTATGGATAGCCTTCCATATGCCTTTGAGGTACGGTCGCCAAAGCAACGTGCAACAAGTGAGCCTGCAAATCCATGTGCCGCAATAGCAATAATAACGGCTGGTAGTCTAAGAAGAATGTCAACGAAATATACTAAGAAGTCATCTAAAACATTTCGTAAAAAGTCTAACATAAAATCTCCTGTAGTAATTTATTTTGCCGTGAAGGTTTGTGATTAATCGCAATAGCTGAGTATAGCGTCCCAAACATCTCCCTTGCCCTCCTTTGTTTCAGAGGAGAAGAGAATAATCTTTGTTCCAGGACGAATAACTGGGTTTGTCACGAGGCTATTTACAGCCTTTTCCCTTTCAGTTTTGTTTAGCTTGTCCGTTTTTGTCGCAACAATAATGTAAGGGATATCGGTTTGGTTTAAAAACTCAACCATATCGCAGTCGTCCTTGGTTAGACCAACACGAGAGTCAACAAGCTGACAAACCAAATTAAGTAAATCAATATTAGGGTTGCTTGTAAAATAGCCATCAACAAGCATAGACCATTTTTTCTTATCCTCAAGCGTACGCTTTGCGTAGCCATAGCCGGGCAAGTCAACTAAAAATAGCTTTTTGTCAACGTCGTAAAAATTAATTGTGATTGTTTTGCCAGGTGCAGAGGAAACTCTCGCCATTGATTTTCTGTTTAAAAGTGTATTAATAAGTGAGCTTTTTCCAACATTACTTCTGCCCGAAAATGCAATTTGTGGCAAGGGTGTTCGCACAAATTGAGATGGCAAGCCAGCACTTATTTTGAGAGAAACGTTATTTACATTTACTTTCATCGTTTTTCGCTCCAAAGCATTGCTTAATTCCACAGCTGGAAGTAGTAGGCTTCATAATAGCAATAATTTCCTCGCTGGATAGGGCAGTATCCAACACCTCAAAGATAGTGTCGCAAGGAACAAATTTGACGTTTTTAAGAACCTCTTTGTCTATATCGTTAAGATCCTTTTCGTTTTTCTTTGGTATAATAATAGTTTTTACGCCGGCAGTATAAGCAGCCAAGGTTTTTTCCTTCAAGCCACCAATAGGCAATACCTTTCCGCGTAGAGTAATTTCACCGGTCATAGCAATATCACGTCTTACACGTCTTTGAGAAAGCACGCTTACAAGAGCAGTGGTAACAGTTATACCAGCACTTGGTCCATCCTTTGGTACAGCACCCTCTGGAACGTGAATATGGATGTCACTATTTTTGTAAAAATCAGGGTCAATTCCAAGCTTTTCGGCATTTTCACGAATAAAGCTGACAGCAATCTCGCACGATTCCTTCATAACCTCGCCAAGCTTTCCTGTAAGCTGAAGCTTACCATTTCCCTTCATGACCGACGCCTCAACCTTTAGTAGGTCGCCACCTAAAGAGGTGTATGCCATACCGTTAACAACGCCGATTTGGTTTTCCTCGTCGATTTTTTCTCCCTCAAATTTTAAGGTTCCAAGGAAGCTTGAAAGATTTTTGGTGGTAATTGAAACAGCCTTAACGCCCTCGTCAATTATTTGCTTTGATGCTTTTCTGAGAAGAGAAGCAATTTCACGCTCAAGATTACGTACACCGGCCTCAGCGGTATATGAATCAATAAGCATCAAAATAGCCTCGTCACTGATTTTGAACAAGCGCTTACTCATTCCGTGGCGCTTTAATTGCTTTGGAATTAGGTGATTTTTAGCAATATTCAATTTTTCATTCTTTGTATAAGATGAAAGCTCAATAATTTCCATACGGTCAATTAATGGCTTTGGAACTGATTCAAGAGAGTTTGCAGTTGCGATAAACATGCAGTTGGAAAGGTCAACGTCCATCTCTACAAAGTGGTCTCGGAATGATTTGTTTTGCTCGCCATCAAGCACCTCAAGCATAGCAGAGGCAGGGTCACCTCTCATATCAGATGACATCTTGTCAATTTCATCAAGAACCATAAGTGGATTAGATGTTTTTGCTTCGCAAAGTGCATTTATAATTCGACCTGGCATAGCCGCAACGTAGGTCTTTCTGTGTCCACGGATTTCAGCCTCGTCACGAACACCACCAAGAGAAACGCGTACGTATTTGCGCTTAAGTGCCTTTGCTATCGACGCGCAAAGAGAGGTCTTTCCAACACCTGGAGGGCCTACGAGACAAATAATTTGGTTTTTAATGTCAGGATTTAATTCCTTAACTGCGATAAATTCAAGAATACGCTCCTTAACCTTTTCAAGGCCATAGTGGTCGCGTTCAAGAATTTTCCTTGCGTTTGCAACGCTTGTTTCGTCCTTTGAAAGCTTGCCGAATGGAATTTCAAGGCAGGTCTCGATATATGTACGTAAAACAGCAGATTCTGGTGACCCAAATGATGCTTTGTTAAACTTTACAAGCTCTTTAAGAAGCTTGTTCTCAACCTCTTTAGGGAAGTGACGCTCCATAATTTGGTCATATAGCTCCTCACTTTCGCTTTGGCTTTCATTACCAAGCTCCGCTTGGATAACCTTCATTTGCTCGCGTAGGTAGTATTCCTTTTGGTTTTCGTCTATTTTTGTATTTGTTTTTCTTTTTATTGCGCTTTCGAGCTTTACAACTTTTATTTCCTTGTCCATTAAGGTAAGTGCAAGCTCGGCCCTTTTGTACTTGTCATACTCGTGCAAAATCGCATATTTGTCGGAATTTCTTGTTAAAATTAATGCGCCACAAAGGTCGCTTAAAAATTCAATATCGTCAATTGCATTGAACTGAAGCATAAGATCCTTTGATGGAGAGGAGAATAGAGAAACTGCCTCCTTTGCCTTGGCTTGTAAAGCGCGGGCAAGAGCATCATCCTCAACGCTTGTCTCACCCTCATATTCAAGGGTTTTTACTACAATATCAGCACTATAATGACCGCTTACCTTGAAAATATTGATATGCTCTGCACGGCAAATGCCCTCAAGGGTCGCAAGCGCCTCCTTGCTTCCTCTTTTGGTAACCTGCTTAATTTTAGCAACAGTGCCAACAGAGTATAGTGAGCTTGAATCAGGCTTATCATTAAACGGATTTTTCTGTGTTGCCAAATAAATGAGTGAGCCTGTTTTTTGTGCATAGTCAACTGCTGAATATAATACGGGATTTGAAATATCCACGGTAATTGAAATGCTGGGAAATGCAAAAACTGAGTCCACTAATGGAACTAAGGGAAGAGTAAAGCTTTCGCATTTTTCTGTGTGTTTGATTGCCATTTTGTATCCTTTCTGAAAAAATCATTGCTTAAGACATACTATGTTAACATACATTATAACACAAGCACGCAAAAATTTCCACTATTATTTTTTAATAATATAAAATTTATTTGACTTACGCCCTCAAGTGTAGTAAAATAAACATAGAAATTCAAAAATGGAGGAAGAAAAATGGCTTTTGATGCAGGACTTTTAAAGTGCGTTGCGCACGAAATTAATATGCTTAGCGAGTCAAGGATAGAAAAGATTTACCAGCCCTCAAACGATGAAATCGTTGTTTTTCTTCACTCTGCAACTAAAAAGGCTAAAATCCTTATTAATGCAGGCTCCAATTACCCAAGAATAGCCATAACAAATACCACCTCTGAAAACCCACAAAAGGCACCAATGCTTTGTATGCTTTTAAGAAAGCACCTGAGCGCGGGCAAGCTTCTTCGTGCTTATACCTTTGGCTTTGAAAGAGTAATCGCGCTTGAGTTTGAGGCTTATGATGAAATGGGCTTTAAGTCAACTAAATATCTAATAGCCGAAATTATGGGAAAATACTCAAATATTATTTTGGCTGATGCTGATAAAAAAATTGTCGCGCTTTTAAAGCCAGTTGATTTTTCAATAAGCACGCAAAGACAGCTTTTAGTTGGTATGAAATATGAATTGCCACCAAAGCAGGATAAGCTGGACACTGACAAAATCACAAAAGAGGATTTCTTTGGTGCATACGATAGGGCATCAAAGGAAATGCGAATTGAAAAGTTCATAACGTCTAATTTTTGTGGAATTGCACCATCAACTGCACGAAGTATCGCATATGAGCTAACTGGCGATATTGACTCACCTATTAATAGTGTTTCAAGGATAACGTTGGCAAGCGCATTTTTTAAGATTATTGATGATATTAAAGCTGGAAGCGCCCATGCATATATGACAAGTGGCGAAAATGGTGAGCCAATAGAGTTCTCCTATGTTCCTGTAAAATATTTTGGCAAGGCAAGTACGGTTACCGAATTTGCTTCGTTTTCCGAGCTTATAGATGCTTATTTTTCTAAAAAGGGAAGCGATGAAAGAATAAGACAAAAATCAGGCGATATATTAAGGCTTTTGACTAATGCTGAGAGTAGAATACTTAAAAAAATAAATATCCAAACCGAGGAGCTTTCTGAGTGTGAGGAGGCTGAAAAATATCGTCAAATGGCAGACTTAATTACTGCAAACCTTTACCAAATAAAAAAGGGAGCAGAGTCTGTCGATGTTGTAAATTACTACGAGGATGAAATGCCAAATATTAAAATAACTCTTGATGCAAGGCTTTCACCATCCCAAAATGCACAAAAATACTATAAGCGATATTCAAAGCTTAAAAAGGCAAAGAATGAGCTAACTAAGCAAATTGAGCTTTCAAAATTAGAGCTTGAGTATATCGGTACTGTTTTTGATGCGCTAACTAAGGCAGAGGGTGAAACTGACCTTACACAAATTAGAAATGAGCTATATCAAAGTGGTTATGCTTCTCGAATGAAGAATTATAGTGCGCAAAAAACACAAGCTCCAAAGCCACTAAAGTTTGTCACAAGTGGCGGATATACCGTTTTGTGTGGAAAAAACAATACCCAAAACGATTATATTACATTAAAGCTTGCTGAAAAGGGTGACTGGTGGTTCCACGTAAAGGGACTTGCGGGCTCACACGTATTAATGCAAAGCGCTGGTAAGGAGGAGCCAAGTGAGCTTGACTTTACCGAGGCTGCTGAGATTGCCGCATATTATTCGAAAGCAAGTGGCAACAATATCGAGGTTGACTACACACTTGCAAGGCATGTAAAAAAGCCGGCTGGTACAAAGCCAGGCTACGTTATTTATCACGTAAATTGGAGTGCTGTTGTGTCCCCCAATGAAAATAAAATAAAATCTATGCAGGTTACAAAATAGGAGAGATTATGTTAGATTTTGCAAAGGATAAGGCGTTTTGGGAGAGGGTTCGAACAAGCGATGATTTTAAATGGCATAGGGAAGAAATAAAGCAGCTTTACGATGAAGCATTTAAGGTAGAGCCAAGGGCGCACAGTGCTGAGGATATTTTGGAAAATAATGATCATGGGCTTTGGCGCTTGCAGTTTGACCATTTGCAGTCATCAGCCCTAATGTCACTTATATATCCAGAAAACGAGGAATATTATAAAAATCTTTTGAAAATCGTTTGGGCATATTTGAATGAATATACCTGGGCGCCTCTTGGGCATTATACAGAATACTATTATCAAAGAACTCCAAAGGATTTTGACTACGGGCTATTAGATATATTTGCCTGCTCAGCCTCACTTGCACTTGCTGAGATTAAAAATCTCTTTAAGGAGCGTTTTCCAAAATTACTCACTGATAGAATCACGTATGAAATAAGACGAAGAACAATTGAGCCGTATCTTAGCCGTAAGTTCCTTTGGGAAAAGCATGACAACAACTGGACAGCTGTTTGTACAGGTGCTGTTGGTAGCGTTCTTATGTATGAAGCACCAGAGCTTTATTACGAAAACAAGGAAAGACTACATAAGTCAATGTGGTGTTATCTTGATAGCTATAAGGATGACGGAATGTGCGTTGAGGGCGTAGGCTACTGGGGCTTCGGCTTTGGATTTTTCACTACGTATGCACTTCTTGAAAGAGAGTTTACTAATGGTGAGGTCGATTGGTTTAAAATACCAAAGGTAAAGGAAATAGGAAAGTACCTACAAAAAATGTTTCTAACCAAGGATGTTATAGTTACGTATGGCGATTGTAGCGTGACACAAAACTATGCAATCGGCTTGCCTGCGATGCTTCGTTATGTATATGGTGATGAAATTGAAAGACTGCCTAAGGACCTTGCGATTGTTGCAAAGGATAATACTCACTTTAATTTCTTGCTTCGTGCTGTTTTGTACTATGACAAGGATAATTTCACCAACCAAATGTCAAACAACATTACTTATACCGTTGATGATTCTGCATATTTTGTAAAGCGCACAAGGGGCTTTGGCTTTTCATGCAAGGGAGGAAACAATGGCGAAAGCCATAACCACATAGACGTAGGTAATTTTATTCTTGCAAGAAACGATAAGCAAATTATTGCTGATATCGGTGCAGGACCATACCTTGAGGGCTACCATGGAGATAAGCGCTACACATATTTCCATCCAAGCGTGTACGCACATAACCTTCCAATAATTGATGGCGTACCTGAGGATCAGTATAGAAGAGAAGACGTTGCCGTTTCATATGACTACGAAAAATCCACGGCTTCTATGGATGTTAATAAGGCATATACTATCGACTATATGCAGGGCTTTGATAGATCATTTGTATTTGATGATTATGAAATCACCTTGAAAGATAGCTTTAAGTTTTCAAAAGAGGCGCAGGTAACTGAGCGTTTTATTGCGCTAATTGAGCCTAAGGCTCTCGGAAACATAGTTTTGATTGATGATGTTGCACTTATCGAAAAGAACAATATCATTCCAAAAATAACAACAAAAGAGGTAATTGCGCATATGGGCAACAGAGCTCATAACGTTTATATCATCGAGTATGAAATGCCAATGGGCACAAGCGAATTTGAAATCAAATTCAAGGTTCAAAAATAAAAGATTCCCCCTATTAGCGTGATACTCTTAACGGAGTATCACGCTAAGTTATGATTGCCCTTGCGGGCAAGTTATCAGTTTAGAAATGCTACGCATTGTTATGATTGGCTTCGCCAAGTTTAAAAATTGATGGGTAATCATATCATAACGTTTGCGTAGCAAACTCATAACGGCGAGC
>JAFVWS010000029.1 GCA_017501545.1 Clostridia bacterium
AGATGAATATGCTAAAAAAATTTTTCATGACACCCCAGCTTTAATCATCAAGTCGTAATTAAGTTTATTAAATTATCACATACATTACAAGGAGCTCCAAAATGGACAAAACTAAAAACGAACAAGTAAAAAGGAAAAAGGTGTTTAAGGACATTGATATACGCGATGTTGTTCATTACCTACTTACTAAATCTTGGGTAATTGTAATAGTAGTAGCGGTTTGCTTAGTTGCTGCTATTCTCTACACTGCATTTATCACACCTACATACGAGTCTTCATCAAGTATGATTATAATAACCGATGAAGGTACTACAACTCAAGACTTCAGTGCAGGTCAACAAATTATCAACAACACTCCTGAAGTAATTAAGGGTAACGTTTTCTGCAATAAAATTGCGGATACACTAAATAACAAAGAGTCATATCATGCACTTTTGAACGCAAATCCAGCTTTAGTCAAGGCTTTAGGTGGAGACAAGGCATATGATTATGAAAACGCATCAGCTTACAATAACAATCAAAAGCTAAACCCTTCTATGATTCAAGGATCTTTAAATGTAAATATTTCAAATACTGCAAAAAACACATTTACTGTTACATCAACAACCAAGAATCCAGAGCTTTCTTGTATAATTGCAAACACGGCAACATACCTATACAAGGATTATGTTGAAACAGAAATCGTGCCAGAGGGTACTAGCCTACAATCTGACATTTACAAGAGTGGCTCAGTTCCTGTAAAGGCAGCAAATAAAAACTTCCCTAAAAACGTAGCAATCGCTGTTGCTATTGGTGCAGTTATCACTTGTGCTATTCTCTTCTTGATTTTCTTCTTTGATGATAAAATCAAAACACCTGATGATATTGAAAAGCATCTTGAGCTTAATATTTTGGGAACTATTCCTGATTTTGAAGAAAGGTAAGGTAGGTTATGAGTAATATTACTTCTTTTAACGAACAAAAAAAGCTTAACTACTCTGTTCGTGAAGCATTCAAATCACTTCGTACAAACCTTCTTTTCTGTGGTGATGAATATAAAACAATTGTAATCACAAGCTGTGTAAAAAACGAAGGAAAAAGTACAATTTCTATTGAGCTTGCTAAATCTCTTTCGCTTGCTGAGAAAAAGGTTTTGCTAATTGATGCCGACTTAAGAAAATCAGTATACGCAAGCACTTATACTATCAATAGCCAAGCGGTTTTAGGTCTTAGTGAGTATTTATCTGGTCAAGCAGACTACGATTCTATTATGTACAAGACACAATACGAGAATCTTGATTTGATTTTCGCCGGTGCTGTTCCTCCTAACCCAGTTGAATTGTTGAGTTCTAAAAAATTTGAAGCTTTGGTTAGAGAAAGCCGTGAAAAATATGATTATGTTATAATAGACGCAGCTCCACTTGGCGCAGTTATTGATGCTGCCGCTATCGCTTCATTCTGCGATGGTGCTATTATGGTTATTTCAGCTAATGAAATTCGCTGCCGTATGGCTCAAGACGTTAAAGAACAGCTTGAAAAGAGTGATTGCAAGGTTTTAGGTGCTATTCTAAACAAGATTCCTCTCAAGGCTGGTTCTTACTATAACAACTACTACAGAAAGTACTATGGTAAGCCTAAAAAAGGTGGCATCTATGGTTATGGTCACTATGGCGCGTATGGCTATGCTTCTGATGATGACCAAAAAAATCAAAATGTAGTTCTTGCAAATAACACCCCTGCTCCAACTGCTACAGAACAAGAAAATCTTTCATATGAGATTCCAACGGCTGTTGAACAAACACCCGTTGACAAGGACGCTGTGCTTAGAAGCATCAAAAAGGGTGTAAAGAAAAAGGCCGCGAGAAAGCACTAATAGCTTTTCAAAGGAATTCGGATTACAATTCCGAATTCCTTTTTTAAAACTTTCCAAGGAGGTGTATTATGATTAAGGAAAACAAGTCTTCTGCTAATACTGGTTTCAAAAAGTTTATATTTTACTTACGCTGGTTTCTTAATAGCAAATTTTATCCTATTTTAATTGCCGTTTCTGTGCTAATTTCACACACCTTCTCCATTGAAGAGCTTGGGATTACCATAGTTTTGCTAACAGTTTTCACAGGCTTAATTATATGTGATGACTTATCATTTATAATTTCACCACTATTTCTTTCTTTTTTTATGTTCTCCGAAAAAAGCGTTTCTTCAGGAAGGTTTTACGAAAAGCCATATCTAATTGCTATGGTGATTGGTGCAATTGTTTTTGGGGTTTTCGTTATTGCACACTTTATAATTCATAGAAAAAATATCACCTTAAAATCGTTTTCTTCTTCAAAACTATCATCTGGATTTGTTTTGTTATCAGTAGCATTTCTGCTAAATGGTTGCTTGAATCTTGATGAATACGAAATTGGAAACATTACCTTTTCAATTGCACTTATTTTCTCCTTACTTGGCATTTTCTTCTTGTTTACCATTAACGTTAACAAAAGTAAATCTCTTATGAATAATTTGATGTTTATTTTGTTTTTAGTTTCCGTTTTAATCACCCTCGAAGTGCTTATTGCAGTTATATTGGCAGAAAGAGTGCCAAGCGCGATTGACACGTATAAATTCCAAATAGTAAATGGTGAGCTTTTCAAAAACAGCATTAAGCTTGGTTGGGGAATGTGGAACAATATTGGTGGATTTTTAGCATTTTTGCTACCTGTTCACTTTTATTTAGCATCTACAAAGAAAAAGGTTGGTTTTATATTTTATATAACTGCTCTTATTTCAATGCTTGCAACTACTATTACTCTTAGCCGTTCGTCCTTACTTTCAGCGGGCATCACCTTTGTTATATGTGCTATTCTTTGTTGCTTCACTGGAGTTAACAAAAAGATTAACCGAATTATAACAATAGCAATTTTTCTCCTCGGTGTTATTGGAATAATAGTCCTATGGGGCAAAATAACAACGATTCTCGGCGATTATATATCAAGAGGACTTGATGACAATGGCCGTTTCGAAATGTACAAGCACGGGCTTCTAAATTACCTGCTCAATCCAATTTTCGGCGGAGGATTTACCTCATCCTATCCAACAGAATATCAATTTATCTTTTTCTTACCATATAGATATCACAATACAATAATACAAATGCTTGCAACCTGTGGCTCGATTGGCATTTTCGCTTATTTATATCACAGATATCAAACAATTAAGCTTTTCTTTGCAAGAAAAACGCTTTCTACAGTTTATTTAGCTTTATGCATAGGAACATTTTTATTTGCAAGCATGTTTGATAACCACTTTTTCAACATTTATCCAGCATTTACCTATTCAATTATGCTTATGGCGATTGAAAAAACAACTGAATAAAAAAGCTGTTGCGAAATTCGCAACAGCTTTTTGTTTTTATTTTCCAATCGTTTCAGTTTTTATAACGGTAAATACATCGTTTTCATCTACTGTGCCGATTGTTACAACGAGGTCGGAGCCCATTGTAGATGACGAATAATAAATTGCCATTTTTTCATTGTAGTTCTTTGGCAATTCAACCTTAACGACATCCTCACCACTAATAACCTTTACCCAGTTGCCTGCTAAAGCATCATCCTTGTTCATAACTAAACCAGAAACATATTTAGCCTCTCCTTGAGTTTCTTGTGGTTTATTAGTTGTAGTAATCATTAACAATGTGCCACCGTTAACGGTTATTGTTCCGTCAGTACCAGTATCAACCTTGTCAAGTAAATACACTGTTCCACCATTAATAAGTGTAGCATTTGCGTTTAATGCATCCTTTTCGGCAATGACATAAAGCGTTCCGCCACTAATAGTAATGTTCTTTGAGTTAGTACCCTTTTCTGCTCCTAAAACAGTAACATCTGCTTTATCACTTAGATTAATATCTGTAGCTTCAATAGCATCATTCTTTGAGAAAAGAACAACCCTTCCGCCAGTAAACGAAGCAGTGTTTGTAATGTTGATTGAATCTTGATATGAATCAATGCCGATTATGCCCTTTGAAATAGAAACCGAATCAGCCTTGATTCCTTTACAGTCTCTTAATACATACTGAGTTGCATTTTTTCCATCAGTCGCCTCATCGTAAAGAACATATGCACCATCCTTGTAAACATATCTTGTCTTATCAGCTGATGTATTTTCATCTGCTTTTTCATATGTTGGCGCAGTTTCTGCATAAATCACACCACTTGTTGAAATAGAAACATCTGTTGCTGAAAAACCATTACCTGTGGTTGAAATTTTGATATTTGCTGAGCCTTCAATTTTAATATTGGCGGCGGAAATTGCAGATTTATATGAAATTAATATTGAAATACCACCATTAATTGTTACGTCATTGTATGCATCAATGGCATTTCCTGTTTCAGCATCAACCTCAATTCTTCCACCACTAATAGTAACAGGACCAGTGCAATTGAAGCCGTTTGTTACACACTCTATGTTGATGCTACCACTTGTTACGTTTATAAAGCCATATTCATTGGAGGTTTCTCCAACGTCACCACTCTTAAATCCACTTTTGCCAGCATCAATATCAAACTTACCGCCATTTATTGTCAATCCACGCTTGCCATATATACCATGGCCTGGTGCAGTTAAGTTAAATTCTCCACCGTTGATGGTTAACTCTTTAGTATTTGCAATAGCATTTTTAGCTTTTGCATCTATCGTAAGCTTACCCTTGCCTTCAATTGTAAGGTTGCAGGATCTTACACGAAGAACTGCGCCTTCTCCATCATTTGTTTCAACGTCTGAAAGATAGTTTTCTGAGCCTTCCGCAAGTACAATAGTAACAGAAGCACAATCTTCAGCATATATTGCTGGACCTCCTGTGCTATTTCCACTTGTTAGCGAAACGCCATCAAGAACCAAAACAACATTTTTGTCAATTGCTTTTACACAAATTTGTCCATCTGAAGATGTACCATATATTCTGTATGTTCCAGCCTTGTCAATGAGAATTTGACGATTAGGATATTTTGAAACGTCAATATTATTGTTAGTTGTATAATCTAATACTTCACCTTCGTTACCAAATGTATCCTCGCCATCAAACACCTCAAGCTCATCCTTCAATGAATCCTTTACTGTTGTTGACTCATAATCGGTAGATGGTCCCGGTTCAACTGGCTCATCAGATTCAGTATCCTGATTTTCCCCACCACCGCTTGATTCTGTATCATTTGGTTTCACAACTTCTGTATCAGTATTAGTGTTTGTGTCTTTGTTTGTATCTGTGTCAGTATTGGTGTTGCCACAAGCAACAAGAGCTAATACAACTAACATTGACATTAGTAATACTATTACTTTTTTCATACGCACCTCCGGAATAATGCACAAAAATATATATTTTTATGAATATATTTTAGCACATTTAACAATAATAGTCAATATTTATTTTTGTATTCTATTATAATATTTCTAAAATTTCGTATGGATTATTTTCGCCTACGCACATTGCTGCAAGCGTATAATATCGAATTTTGCCGATAAGCGTATCTTTTCCAGCATGAAAATGGCCTTGAATAACCATTTTTGTATTTGTGTTATTTAGGATATCTCTTATCTCTTTTGCATTTTTTACAACATGGTTTTGCTCAATAGTTGGATCAATGTTTTGATGCAAAAAAACGTACACGTCCTTAGTCGTTTTTGATTTTTTCTTTAAATTGTCAAGTTGCTCTTTAGGCAAAAAGGTGTTTATCCAGTCTACGTTTCTTTTTTGATACGGCTTTCCTCCAACCTCGTAATTACAATCAAGAAAAATAAGCATTGATTTTTCGGTTTCAATAGAAAACGGAGGATATGCGCCATTTGTATATTCATTAAACTCCTCTTTTGTAAAGCTTAAATAGTCGTGGTTGCCCATCAATGAATAAAACTTAATTCCAAAGGAATTAATAAGATCCGAAATCTTTTCTAATGCTTCCTTGTTATTATTAATATCTATGCAATCATCTGTTAAATCTCCAAGGCAAACCACCAAATCAACATTCTCGTCTTTAAAGTATGACATAGCCTCACTTATTTTATCGTATGAACGGCTATGATACCTATTATCTGATGGTATTATCTTATCTGAATAGTGAGGGTCTGTAAATAATCCTATTTTCATTTTTTCTCCTATATTTCAAGCTTTTGTCCATCGTACGCTACTTCTATTTTATCTTTTTTTAAAAGTCCTACTGTTTCGATGTGAGACTTATGTAATGATGGTGCAATATGGGAAATCATTACCCTTGTTGTTTCATCAATGACGCCAAACGTTTTTAGTGATGGAAGCATCATTCTAATCATCGGTATGCTATTGTGCTCCGCCAAGCGATAATCGCCTGTATAGTCACCAACAGTTCCGTCCAAAACCATCAAGCTTAATTTTTTGTTTCTAAGAAAATTGTATGTTCCTGCCAAGAGCCAAGCACCATCACAGCCATAAAATATTCTTTTTTCTTCTTTTTCAATCAAGAAATGAACAGGAAAAGATAGAGGGTCATGATTCGATGGTAATGCAGTTATAGTGAAATCGCCATCAACATTGTATTTTTGAAAAGGCTTCATTTTGACAATTTCAATATTATTTTCTTCCTCTATTGGTGCATTTTCATTCACCCATAGGCAAATTTTTCCCAAAGATGCCACTTTTCTTATGTTTTCAATATTAAAATGGTCATCGTGCAGATGAGTTATAAAAACATTTGTGATTTTGGAAGCATCAGCGCCCGATATTCTCAATGAATCCCAAGTGTGCTCTCCACAGTCAACAAGATATTTTTTATCAATTAAAAGCGACGACGAGCGTCGTGCATCATAATCAAAACAGTCCTTGAATTCATTTTTTAATTTTTCCGAATAATCACAGGCACAGGTGCCTAAAAATTGAAGTTTTATTGACATAGCTTCTCCTCTGTATATGTATAAACCTCACCACATTCCATATAGCGAGTTTCAAACTCTGTATGATTTTCGCCAAGACGCTTAGCAAGCAAGCGCATTCCGTCCCTCTCCGAGCCTATGTGCCCCATCACAATAAGGGTTTTATTCATACCAAGCGTATTTGCATCTCTTGCATATTCGGCAAGCTTCCACTCGCATGCCTCACCAGTAAGCACTATTTCTACATTTGGGTCACAAAGCAATTCAAAAACTCCACCAGGAGTCCCAAAGCAAAGTGCTATTTTAGTTGATTTTTTATTGCGCGTGCCAGCTATACGCACCTTCTTTATGTCAAGCACCTTTTCCATTTTATTTGCTAATTCGAGAGCTGTAATCGGTTCGTTTGCCGTAAAAAGATACGATGCGCTGTAAGGTGTCTTTTCAACATTTCCTTTTAAGCCAAGATAATATATCTCACCCTCGGGAATTTGGTCAACCTCTCTATGATGCATATAATCATGATAACGATAAATAGTTATACCACTTTCCTCTATCAGCTTTCTTTTTGCTACAACCACTGGCAAATCTTCAATATTTTCAAAATGATCATAATATGTAGGCTCGTGGACGATAAGCATATCAGCGCCCCATTCTTTTGCTTTTTTCACAACCTCAACAGTTGCAAACATCGTTACGGCAACCTTTTTAAGCTCCTTATTAGGATCTCCCGCCTTTAATGTGTCGCAGGTAATTTTGTCAGCTTGTCCACCTTTTATTATTTCTTCAAATAGCTCGTGTGCTTTCATATTTCCTCTTTAATTTAGGTTTATTGTAAAATTGCTCTTTTCACTACCATACATATCCTCAGTTACAGAATAATATCGTATTGTTAAAGTGTTTCCATCTTCAGAAAAATAAAACATTGCCACCATCGCTACTCCATCCAAATAATAGTCAACATTTTGAGGATCAATTAACAATTGATGAACTGTATTGCCATTTTTTCCTTCAGTTGCTAAATACACTATATCTTGAGATGGATCGTGCCCACAAATAACCATTTCAATGTTATCATACTTGGAAACAAGCTTTTCCCAAATATCATCACCAGTGTTAACCTTCGATGGATATGCATCAGTAGATCCAAGCAGCGTTCCATCCCTATATAGATAAGTATGTGTGGTAATTATAACTCTGCGCTCCGGATTAGCTGATATAATTTCTCCTGCCCAAGCAAGCTCGTCGTCTGTTATATCATAATCAAGAATCATTATTAGATATTTAACATTTCCCACATCTAATAGCTTATATGCATTAGTTAAATCCCCTTCTGTCATTACGCCACTAAGTTCTTTTAAATATTCTTCATCATTAAACGTAGCATTATACCCCAATGCTTTGTCGTGGTTTCCTCTGACGAGCGTATAAGGCACAACTCCATTCATTTTATAAATCTGTTCTTTGGCATACGCCCACTCTTCATCTTTACTTTTTTGAGTTATATCACCTAGTCCAATAACACACTCTATTTTTTGTTCATCAGCATTTGAAACAATCCAATCATATAACGCAGCCATCTTATTTGGAAACTTTTCTGAAAGCTCTTGAGTATCCCCAATTACTGCGAAGGAATATGCATAGTCCGTTGCAGAGTCAACAGCACTTGGCTCTTGCCATAGCTTTTGATAGCTCAAATCATTTTGATTGTTAGATATATCAAGCTTCAAACAATCCTGACATTTTGTTAAGTCATATGCGGCAAGTAGACCTTCTTCCGAGCCCGTAATACCATTTTTATAGTCACAAAGCACCTCTTCGGCAGAACGTACGTCGCTCCACAAGGAAATATTACGTATTACCCCCTTGAAATGCTCCTTGTTGCCACCTTTTCTATCTCCACCTATTATAAAATTGTGCTTTAGTTCGTACTGTTCTTGAATTTCGACATTCTCTATAGTTTGCTTTAGTTCTCCATCAAGATAACAATTAAGCTGAGATTTTTCCATATCAAAAGTAATAGCAAGATGTACAAAATTGAAGGATCTTACATCAACATTTTCAAATATATATTCTGTCCCCTTTATATGGACATTTCTATTTTTGAAAAACACCTTTGGATGTCCATTTTCAGCTATATAATAGTCAATGCATCTATTCCAGTTATCATCGTTACCAACAATTATGCCTTGAGTTGTATCGTCTCCTGGTAAAATTTTAATTTCTGTCTCCATTGTAAGTGGAACATTAGATATATGATTGCTTAACGTATATTGCTCTAGCACGGAAAAGGTTTTTCCCTCTCTAACATCTTCACAAGCACAGCATTTGATGAGTGTTTCGTCATTTTTATCTTCTAAATTATTTTTCCCACAGGCAGTTAAGCATAACGCAAATAGCAATATCGCCATTAACGTGGTTATCATTCTTTTAGTCATTTTCTTACACCTATTCCTTATAAAATATACTGTTAAATTTCGTATGCAATAAATCATCTTTCAAATATTTCACATCACAAGCATAGTGCTCTGTAATTACAACTGGTTTGTCTACACGTACAAAGCCATATTTTTCATAAAACCTTTGCGCCCTTGTCATATTATCAAGAGTTTCTAAGTAACAGCTCTTATAATATTTTTTTGCATAATCAAGCGCAAGCTGCATAAGCTTATGTGCAACTCCCGTACCTCTTGCCTCTGGTAAGCAATACATTTTTTGCAGTTCGCAAATGCCGTTTCCTAAATTTCCTATTCCAGTGCCACCAACGATTTTTCCATTTTCATCCTCTATTACCCAGTATTTATTTCCTTCACTGTTGTAAATTTCAGAAAACCTACCAAGATCCGGATCTGCCCAAGCAGTACCCTCATGGTTTCCGCCATATTCTATAAGACAAGCTCTTATTACCTTTTCAACGGCTTTGTTGTCTTTTTCTTCTATTTCTCTGATTATGTAATTCATTTTTCTCTCACTAATTACTTTTTCTTTCAAGACGCACAACACATTCAATATGATTTGTATAAGGGAACATATCCACTGGTTGAATGCTTCTTACATTATAACCTGCTTTAGATAATATAGAAAGATCTCTTTCAAGTGTCTCTAGATTGCAGGATATATAAACTACGCGCTTAGGATAAAGTGCAGTTAGACTTTTTAAAAACTCTTTACTGCATCCTGCACGCGGTGGATCGGCAATTACAACATCTATTGTCTCTTTTTTCTTTGCAAGCTTGGTCATAAATTCACCTGCATCCTCGTTATAAAAGGTTGCATTTTCTATGTGATTTAATGCAGCATTTGCTTTTGCATCGTTTGTAGCATCACAGTTAAGCTCAACGCCGATTATTCTCTTGGCCTTATTTGCCATTGTTAAGCCTATTGTACCAGTCCCGCAATACGCATCAAGAACTGTCTCGTTTCCTGTTAGTCTAGAGCAATCCTTCGCAATGCTATATAACACCTCTGCTTGAAGCGAGTTTACTTGATAAAAGGAATTTGGGCTAATTCTAAAATTCAACCCACACAGCTCATCGGTTATATAACCTTTTCCATATAAGGCGGTATTATTTTTTCCAAGAAAAAGCGGTGTGTCTGTTGGGTTTACATTCCAAACAACAGTTGTTATTTCTTTATGTATATTTGTTAAATCTCTTGTGAAATCTTCCTTTGATAAAAACTCACCATCTGCTGTAACAATTACAACCATTATCTCGCCAGATTTAAAGCCCTTTCGCACAAGTACGTGTCGAACAAAGCCCTTTTGTGTATGCAAATCATATGCTTTTAGCTTATACTTAAGTAAAAGCTTTCTTACAGTTTGAACAATGCCTTCAGCACATTTGTCTTCAAGCATACAATTCTTTACTTCAACTACTTTCTGAGTAGTAGATTGATATATACCAGATAGTATTCTGCCATTTTTGTATGTAAATGCATATTGAGACTTATTTCTATAATTGAAAGGGGTTTCCATGCCTATTATTTCCTTGACATGACAAAAGCGCCCTAGTAAACGAATCATTTTCACTTGTTTCAGCTGTAATTGCTCTTTATAGGTAAGATTTTGCAATTGACAACCACTACATTTTTTCGAATATGGACATCTTTCCATTAGGCGCTTTCTCCTTTCGTTTTTGTTTAATTATTGTTTTTGGGACAGACAAACGACACTCTCGACGTGGGTCATAAGACCAAAAGGTATATTTTTATGCCAAAAACGGGGTTGTAAGTCCAGAAGGTATATTTTATTCTGTTTCCCACAGAGGAATATCTTTTAGCTTGCTCCAAACAAAGTTACCCATGTTTTTTCCGCCGAGCTTGTTCAAGTGAATGTTATCTTTTTGATAATCTCTCGCTTTCACGCGAGCGTAGCCAAAACCGGCTTCGCAAAACACATTAATCACAGGAACACCGTTTAACTTCGCCACACGCTCTATTATTTCGGCAAATTCAAATTGGGTTATTTTTCTACTTTCAATTACTGTCTCGGGTTCCTTGTCATTCCCACCGATCATAATAATAACAACGATCTGCGCCTTGGTATTTTCTTGTAAGTACCTTAAACACTGATTGAAGCAACCGCAGAAGGATTGATCGTCCGTGTCATAGATATTTCCTACCATGGCTCCCTCGTTCGGCAAAACCTCAAGTGTGATAAGGTCCGCATTTTCCTTGCCGTCATCCATATTCATCACGGCGCGCTTGGTGTTACCTTTGCCATAACCGTCAGGTGTCAGGCATCCCCCGGGAATGCCGAGATTTACAACGGTCATACCCGAAAGCTCTTCCACAACGGGAACGTATTCTCCTTGCTTAATGCTTGTCATCGAGGTACCATAAGCATACCACTGTTTACCATTCCAGTGATTGTTCATTTTGTTCTCCTTTTTTCGATATGTTATACTAAACAGCTGTAAATTGTATTTTCGAGTTTTGCTCAAAAGTAACATTTGTCCCTATGCGTTTTCCTTTGCGGTGGTGATGGATTTCACAAGCATACGGCGGATAACACCACATTCTTGCAAAAGGTCTTTGGCAATTTGCTCGCTAATTGCATTTGAGCCGACAAGCATTTCAATCCAATATTCCGTCTCGCCACATTCTTTGAGTGCTATATGAAATTTGTTTATAAAGTCGGCTTTGCTTGCCGCATAGTTTGCCTCGTGAATATTTGCTCCGATAGAGGTCGAACTCCTTACAATTTGATTGACAAGCACACCTCTGCCCTTACGAGTATCTACCTCATCGCAGACAGCGATTATATGTAAGGCAAGAGCTTTTGCTCTTGTACGCAATTCGGAATCTTTCATATTTTTTCTCCTTCGGATTCATTGGTGAATTTACTCGCTCTCGCTCGTAGTGAAGTTGTTCGCTTTTACTCACAGTGAAGTTTTGCTCGTTTTACTCGCAAAGTGAAGTTAAGTTCGCTCTAAACTATCATTCACTTGCGCCACTCGTGGCGCAAACTTCACTTCGGTGGTAGCCGAAACTTCACTGCTTGCAACTTCACTCGCCGTAGGCGAACTTAGTTGTCGAGTCGTCGTGTGAGACACACGACGGACTCGACGTGACTTGTTCTTGGGAACATATTAAACGGATATAGTGGTGATGATATTTTATAATCGCTTAAAAGTGATTTTATATCTCGCGCTAATGTGTCCGGATTGCAAGAAACATAGACTATGCGCTTTGGCTTTAGTCTTAAAAGCGTTTCAATCATCAAAGATGAACAGCCCTTACGTGGTGGATCAATTATGCAGGTGTCAACTTTTTTATTAAAGTTTTTAGCATCTGTAGCTTCAAAGCTTATATTCTCTATTTCGTTCAATTTAGCATTAAATTTTGCATCCTTCACTGCGTCCTCAACTATTTCAACACCATAGACCGTTGCGCCAGTTTTTTTGGCGCAAATAATGCCTATTGTACCAGTTCCACAGAAAAGGTCTGCGCATACATCTCCCTTTGAAAGCTGTGCAAGCTCTATTGCCTTTTCGTATAGAGTCTTTGCGCAGTTAGGATTCACTTGATAAAAGGATTTGGGTGAAATTCTAAACCTTAAGCCACATAACTCGTCGAAAATGTAGCCATCTCCGTATAACGTTTTAAATTTTACGTTTTCGAGTGCAAAATCCTTATCGTTATAAACGGAATAAAGTATAGTTTTCACATTTGGAAAATGCGAAATTAAGCTTGATGCATAGCTAAAAAGGTCAGTTTGTTTATAAAATATAGGGCAAACCATAATTTCTGGCGTTTTTTGAGAGCTTTTGCGCATGTATATCGCCCTTAGCGAGCTACCCGATAACTCTTTTACAGTAAAGCTTGCAATTTGATCAAACACATCATCGTTTAGCTTACAAGCTACGTGTGGAACAATTTTATTAGTTCCACCTTGCATATATCCATATTGATTATTTTCAACAAATAAAACAACCTTATTTCTATATTTTTCCTTAGCCGGACATATGGTGTCCTCTACATCTATCTCTATGCCACGCTTTTTCATTGTGGAAAGGACGTATTTTCTTTTTATGTCGTTTTCATTTTCAAGCGTTGTATGTAAAAAGCAACACCCACCGCACGCCTCGTACGCATCACAGCACGGTAATGCTCTGTCTTCTGAAAAGGAAGCATTATCTGTCTTTTCTGCATAGGCATAGCTTGGAAACGCTCTTGTTATTTTTACACTACATTTTTCCCTTGGTAACGCGTCCTTAACAAAAACGACCATACCATTAATATGACATACGCCATTACCAAAAATGTTGCACTCTTCAATTTCTGTATGATGAACAGAATTAATTTCAAGCATTTTGTGCTTCCTCCCTCTTGAAAAGAATTATCAAACATATTATAATATATTTAGTTATAAATTTCAACTCTGAAAGGGGGATATTTAATGTTTTTATGTCCTATTTGCGCAAAAGAGCTATCAAAATGCGAAAGCACGTTAAAATGTGCGTCAAATCACTCATTTGACTACTCAAAAAGCGGATACGTAAACTTATTAAACCCTGGAAAGATGAACAATGCCAAGGCTGGAGACTCAAAGGAAATGATTCGTGCGAGGACTGAATTTTTCGAATCTGGCGCTTACTCAAAAATACGCGACATGCTTTGCACTCTTGTTTCCTCGTTAAAAAATAATATAGTAGTTGATGCAGGCTGTGGCGAGGGCTATTATACTTATGGACTTGCAAAAGCTATGCCAGATTCATACGTTATCGGCTTTGATATGTCAAAGTTCGGATGTGAGCACGCATCAAAGGTAGCAAAGCGCGAGGGACTTTTTAATCTTAGCTATGCCGTTTCAAACATATTCTCAATGCCTCTTGCAAGCGAATACGCTGATATAGTAGTTAGCTTATTTGCTCCTGTTGCCAGCGAGGAATTTTATAGAATTTTAAGAAATGGTGGGCATTTAATTGTTGCTTCAGCAGGTATTAAGCATTTAGACGGGCTTAAAATGGCTCTTTATGACGATGTGTACCCTAACGAGGAAAAGTTTCCTATATACGAGGGGCTTGAGCTTTTAAGAGTTGAAAATTTAAAATACTCTACCACTATCAGTGGTAATGGTACGATTAAAGCGCTATTTACTATGACTCCGTATTATCACAGAACATCACTAAGTGACAAGGAAAAACTAAATAGTGTAAGCGAAATAAGCACCACGATCGAGGTTAATTTTGCTATTTACAAAAAGCAAAATTTTTAATTTTATTATTGACTTTAAGCTTTTGATTTGATATCATATATTTATAGATGTTAGACATTTGACTATTTTGGAGGTAAAGGAAAATATTTTAGTATTTTCTATGATATAAAATGCAAATTTCACCAGACAAGCGTTCATTAAAAATTGGCGAAGTAAGGCTTACATGGAGAGAGTTTTTATTTATTGCCATTGCTAATGCTTCTGTCATTCTTATTATCATTAACGCAATTTTTCACAAAACAGGATTTTGGTGTCACTACCCTATTTTGGGTATGTTTTATAGCTACACAGTCGTATATGCTGCACTTTCAGGCACGGTAAAGAAGTTTTTATCAAAATTTAGATTGGGAGTATTTATTCTCAACTTTGTTCTTATAGGAGCTTCACTAATACATTATTACGTTGGAGAAAACAAGCAAAGTGAATTATTCCTATACAATTGGGTTCTACCTGTTATTTTGATACTTACATTATGCGTTATTTTCTCAACAATGTTTTTTAAGTCCGTTTCGCTTTTAAACGTGCTTCTTTCATCGGTTTTGATGCTTCCACAAGCAACAGCACTATTTGTAACTGCACTTTTAAGCCATGGGCCTGATAAGATGTTCCCTAACGCATCATTTGTATTGACAGTTATTACCTTTGCACTACATGTTTTTGTAATTGTTAACCTTGCATTTTTGTATTTTGTAAAGGTAAAAAACAAGCTTCAGGGCGAAATAGATGAATAAAACAAAAAGCACTTCGTTTGAAGTGCTTTTTTATTTGAATATTTTATGCTTTATTCGCGAAAGAATTAAACGAATACGTGATTTTCTTGTTTTTCTATAAAGGCTCTTTATGTATTTTTTATACGCCTTGTCCTCAGTATTTACAGAGTTATCGTTTTTGTATATATTTTTTACAACGGCTAAGATTTGCTCTCTTTTTATCCCTCTTTCGAGATAATTTTGATTGTCACCGCACATTACATATTCATTTTTGTCAATATACATTACGCGATGCAAAACGAAGGAGCCATCAAGCCTTTTATAAAGAACGATATCTGTCTTTTTTATTTCATTTGGTAATACAAGTGACACAGCATCCTCGCCTGGCTTTATAAGTGGTAGCATGCTTGTACCATATGGGGTTAAGCGAAACTCCCCCCCACTTGAAATTACTTCATCAATAACAGGCCAAAGCTCTGACAATTCAAGCTTATTCAAGAACCTTATCCTTTTCAAGCTTAGATATAAACATATCTATATCTTGCTTAACTGTTTCTTCTTCTGCGCCCTCAAACTCTGAAAGCATTTTAACAAGAAGCTCCTCCTTAGTGGCACCCTTTTCAAGCTCCTGCCATAGGAATTTTCCCGTTTCGTTTAAAGTTACCATACCATTAAAGGTTTTGCTTAGCTCACCTACTGCAACAACATAGGTTTTTCCGCCAACATCTCTTAAAATAAAGCCTTTTTTAATTTTCATTATATCCTCCGTGCATCGCCATATAAGCCTTGATTGCAGCCTCCTGCGATATATTACAGCCAAGCCTCCATAAATTTGTTATGCTCAGCATTTTATCAACCATTTCAAAGGTTTTTATTACTCCCTCTGCATCGTTTGGTATAAGAATTTGCTTCATTACCAAGGGAGATGCCTCCATAGGTGTAATTTTCACGATTTTATTTTCCTTTGCTCTTTCTAAAAAGCAAAGACCATTTAATTCGGCACGCATATTGGTGTTCCACATTTCCTTGCCACACCATGGGGTACCATATGCATAAAGCTTTCCGTCAATAAATCTTAAGATAGGCTTATCACCATTAATTACAGACACACGGTCACCCAAAAAGCGTTTCCAAAGCGCAATATGAGTGCTTTTTCCTGTTCCACTTTTAGCTGTAAATGCATAAGCCTTGTCGCCAACTCCTATAACGGCAGCATGCATCACAAATGCGTCCTTTTCAAGTAGCCTAAGAGCAATTTGTCTGTATATACAAATATTCTCAAGATAGCCATCTGAATAGCCTTCTTCACTTGTTATCGCTCTTTCCTTATCAATATCGGCTTGAGTTGATTTTATTCGAAAATCGAAGCCATCGCCCGTGTAAATATAGCTTTTGCAAATTTCCTTTACAAAGGGGTAAATGTGGTCAATTTCCACCACAAGATCGGCAATTTTTACCTTAAACATTGGCTTCTCCTTTCATTTTTTTATAAAATGAGTTTATCATATTTAAGTTTTTTTGTCAATAGAGACCCTTATAATATTACAAAATAAGTTGACATATTGATTTTGATATGTTAAAATATCTATGTTTAAATTTACTTAGGAGATAATTATGAAAATTTCTTTAATTGTTCCCTGCTATAATGAGGAAGCATCACTCTGTGCATTTTACAGTGAGCTGACCAAGGTTAGCAGTGAAATGGGCGAGTACGAATTTGAATATATTTTCATTGACGACGGCTCAAAGGATAAGACTCTTTCAATTATCAAGGATTTTGCAAACAGCGACAAGCGTGTGTCGTATATCTCTTTTTCCAAGAATTTTGGGAAGGAGGCGGCTATGTATGCAGGCTTTTGCAACTCATGTGGCGACTATGTTGCTGTTATGGATGCAGATATGCAGGACCCACCCTCACTACTTCCAAAAATGGTTGAAATTTTAAATTCTGGCGAATACGATAGTGTTGCTACAAGACGTGTTACTCGCCATGGCGAATCTAAGATTCGCTCATTCTTTGCTAACTGGTTTTATAGAGTATTTAACCACACTACTGACGTGAAAATCGTTAGTGGTGCACGCGATTTCAGACTTATGAAGCGCGAAATGGTTGACGCAATTATTTCAATGTGCGAAAAGAACCGTTTTTCAAAGGGAATTTACGGTTGGATAGGCTTTAAGACCTACTGGTTACCTTTTGACAACGTTGAAAGAGTTGCTGGAAAGAGCAAATGGAATGTTAAAAAGCTTTTCAGATACTCCTTTGATGGTATTTTTAGCTTTTCAAACAGACCCCTTAAAATACCGTTTTATTTAGCAATTTTATGTGCTTGTGCATCAATTGCTCCTTTAGCGTATATGATTTACCATGCGATAACTCATTGCTTCTTAATGAGCAGTACAAGCATAACTTCTTCACTTATTTTATTTGCTGTTTTGCTTGTTGGTGCATTCTGCCTATTCTCAATTGGCATTTTAGGCGAGTATATTGCTAAAATATATGGCGAGGTAAAGGGCCGACCGCATTACATTGTTGCTCAAACTAACAAAAAGGATGTAGTTAAGAAATGAAGGACAACGTTCACGAGGGACACAGAGGCAGACTAAAGGAAAGATTCTTAGAGCAAGGCATTGACAGCTTTGAGGCGCATAATATTTTAGAGCTTCTTCTCTTTTATTCAATTCCTCGCAGAGATACTAACGAAATTGCCCACGATTTACTTAAGAATTTTGGCACATTAAAGGGTGTTTTCGATGCTGACTTTAATGACCTAATTAAGGTTGACGGCATAAAGGAAAACAGCGCAACTCTTATTAAGCTTATTCCTGCTATTGCGCGTGCATATGCAACCGACAAATATTCATCTAATTTTATCTTTGATACTGCTGAGAAAATTGGTGAGTTTTTCCTTGATAAATACGTTGGTGAAAAGAACGAAATTATATACCTATTGCTACTTAACAATCGATATGAAATGCTTGATATTGTTAAGCTTCACGAGGGTAGCGTAAACTCTGCCTTAATCTCACCAAGAAAGATTATTGATTTAGTCGTTAAATATAACGCCTCAATGATTGTTTTGGCGCATAACCATCCTGATGGAAATGCTTATCCATCAATGGATGATATTGAAACAACTGCCGACCTTATGTCAACCTTTGATTCAGTAGACGTTAGACTCCTTGAGCATTACGTTGTATCAAACAACGATTATTATACTATAATCCACTCAACTGACTCACTAAAATATCACAGCAAGGACAACCGTGACTTCTTCAGAAGGTCACTTGATCCAGAAAATAATAAATAAATCCAAGCCATTAGGCTTGGTTACGCCTGCATAGTTAAATGGATATAATAAACCCCTCCTAAGGGTTAGTTATGGGTTCGATTCCCGTTGCGGGTGCCAAAATATAAGGGTACACTTTTAAGTGTGCTCTTTTATTTTGCCCGATTATTTCCTTTCAACGGGAATCGAAGGGGAGGCGGTGTTGAATAACAGTCCAGTGGACTGTTAGATCCACCGGAAGACCGAGCCCGCAGGCGAGACCGGTTCCCGTTGCGGCTTTTCTTATCCTCACGGCGAAGCATCTTCAAAGCTTTGCTTTGAATTGTGTTCGCATTTTCGACTAAGAACGTTGTCTGCTTGCAAGCATAAGTTCAGGCGAAAATAGCTCGCATAGCGAGCCTTCCCTTTTAAAATCAAGTTGACTTCATAAACTTTTTTTGTTATAATAAAACATATTAGTATTTAGGAGTAATTATGTACGCCCAAGAATCTACTTTTTCTCTGTTTTACTTTTTTGTTGTCGTAACATTATTTTTGTCGATTTTTGTACTCATTGGCGCTTCAGTTGTTATTTTCTTTGTTTGCTTCTACACACATACAAAGAAAAAAGAAATTGTCCTTCAAAATAGCGAACGAATAAAGGCGTTGATGGTAATAAACAGCAAAACCAACTTTAAAACTATTAATTCAAGTTTAACTTATAAGCATTCTTGCAAAAGCAAGCATCAATTAGATAATTATCAAATCGACGATTTTTTTATATCTGTTATCCTTTCTGATGAAGCTCTTTTTAATAATATAGTTTATATTATTGAGTACAATAGAAAAGAATATGATTCTTATATTAGAACTATTTCCAATATTAAGTCAACAGCAACAGAAGAGTATTGCAAAAATTTTAAAATAAAACTAGATAGCTTTTTGAAATTAGAAGAAAAACTTTTCGTCGCATCGATTCTTGAAAAGCCAGTACTCTATGCATATATTCATTGTATTGTAAGTTTTTGTTCGCCAAAAGGCAGAAGTTACTACAAAAAAGAAAAAACATATGATTTTGATTGGATTAAATATTTTATTGGAGTAGCAAAACGAACTAAATCAACGCAAGAAGCACATCAGCTTCAAATTAAAGCAGAACGTGCGAAAATGACCGACTCTTTACGCTACGATATATTAAAGCGTGACAATTTCCGTTGTCAGATATGCGGAGCGACTGCACAAGATGGTGTTAAATTGCACGTTGATCATATTGTCCCTGTATCAAAAGGTGGCAAATCAGTACCAAGCAATTTACGAGTGCTGTGTGAAAGGTGTAATCTAGGAAAAAGCGATAAAATGTAGCATTAACAGATAAAAAATCCCCGACTAAGTCGGGGATTTGTTTTATTTTTTCTCTTTTATCCTTATTAGGCTTGATGCAATTAGAGCTTGAGATGGCACGTAGAATATCCATGCCCAGTTAGCTCCTGAAATGAAGCTATTGACTGCTTCAAGTGCTGTGCCAGAAATATAGCTACTTGCCATAATATCGAGTCCTATTATGGTGTCGCAAAGCAGAAATAGTAAAAGTCCTATTGCCAAAACAGGCGATTTTTTGAAATGAACGAAGGCAAAAATCACATTTAGAATGAGGTTTGTATAATAAAACATTGATACAAGGCTCAAGGCGTCTGTTTTTTCCTTCAAAACGATAATAGTGATAATTTGCACTAATACTGTTAGGCTCGCCCTTATAATTAGGTGTATTAACTTCTCTTTTTTGCTTTTTGTTTCAAAAAATATCCTTAAAAAGTAGCAAATTTGCGTACCAGAAAAGAAAATCATAGCTGGTAATTGTATCATTGGCTCAATTACCACCAGGAAAATGTCTGCAAAGACCGTACAAGCCAAGCCTATTTGCATAAACAAATAGCTTTTTGTTTTTGAACAAGAAAGTATCATAAACGAGGCGCTAATTAGTACGGATGTAAAATAATCACGTCCTGTCACTATAACAAGCACTAAATATACGGTTTGAATTAGTGCAAATATGGATAATGCAATTATTTTGCTTTTTCTTGACCTTAGCATGCTGATTTTTTCTTTTTACGTCTTGTAAGACCAATAATTCCCCTTGCAATAAGGAAAATTATAAATGCAATAAGGGTAAATCCAAGAATGTAAAGTGCCACAAATATTAGATAATTTACTTTTGGATAAATCATTGAAAGAATTGGCAACGTGCAATCAAAGTGTGGGCTTATGTAGAACATATTAAAGGTTTCATCAATTCCAAGTGACATAAATGCATTATTTGCCAAAATTGCAATTGTCACAAGCACTGCAAACACTGGAACAGCCTTTATAAAGTACCATCTGTTTATTTTCTTTCTTGCCCAAACAATGAAGAAAATACCAAGAACTATTTGCAAGCCATGGTGTACCATTGTCTGAATGTTGATGCCAATAGTGCTGATAAACACTTGCTCTGGATAGATAAATGTCGCTAAGCCACCAAACATTGAGAACGTTGACATATAAGCAAGAAAAGCATCACGCACCTTTGAGTCCTTCATTAAGAAAATGAAGGGTAATACATAAAGTGGTGTTGAACAAAGCTGATAAGGGAAAGCATACCATTGATAATCCCATGTAATAGAGGTTTCACCTAAACTGTAGCTATACTCGAATTGCTTGTAGATTTCTAAAGTAACCATTACGCCCCAACAAATGAAGGCAATAATTCTTAACGCTTTATCGCTTGAATTCTTAAATTTGAGGCACAAAAAGACTGTTAAGCCTATCATTATAGCCACAAACATTAAATGGAACCATCCATAGCTTTTTGGTTCTTCCATTTTTGCAGAAAGAAGCGATAAAAAACTTCTTAAAAATTCCATAACTATACTCTTTCTTTAAAATGAATTTTTTGTTAAAAATATTAACAAAGATTAAAAATCACCTGTATTGTATCATATTTTTAACGATTAGACAATAATTATTAAAACAATTAACACAAATTTAATATTTAAAATAGAAAACGTGCGAAATATGACGTTTTATGTAGAATATATGCACATATGTAAATTCGTTCATATTATTTTAGTATAATTTTGAATTAAATAATTGGTATTTATTCTCTTTTGTGCATACAATTGCCAAAGCGTTTTTTCGAGTATTAACTAAAAAAAGATATTTTCAAGAGCTTTTGTATGGACTTGAACCCACGTACCAAATCGCGCCGCAGGCGTGCATATCATCAAAACGAAGTTTTGTATATCACCAAGGCGAAAGCCTTGTATATCATCATTGCGAAAGAAGATACAGCCTGTGGCTGATGATATACACCTTCGGTGATGAGATACACGCTAAAGCGTGATGATATACCATTGCTTTCGCAATGGATAAAAAAAATCGACAAGTCGAAACTTGTCGATTTTTTTGGTGGATACGGCGGGAGTCGAACCCGCGTCCGAAAACCACTTGATATGAATTTCTCCGTAGGCAGTTAATCTATTGTAATTCCCCTACAAAGCGCCGATCAACAGGCTCTTACTCGGGTAGCCCTTTTGTGCATGACCGATACAAAGGCAACTTTCGGTGCATGTTCACCTCTACATTACGCTCAGTCCGAGGGCGAGGTACTCCTCAGAGGAACGGGTGGTGCTTTGACCACAGCACTGCTACTAATCGCCCCGAAGGGCAATTAGTTAGGCAGCCATAGCAACTTTATTGTTGTCGTTTATTATTTAAAAATTAGCCATTATACGGGATTAGCTAAGCCCGCTACGCTTATCATACCTCACAGTCCCCGTCGAAACCATTACGTACCCATATTCTTAGGTGAGAATCCCCACCTAAGTGATTAATACATTATTATTCCAAAGCCTTCACCTGTTTTGCCACCATTTCTTAAGTAGTCCTTATATGCACGGCGCATGCTTGTGTTTTCTGGGTAGTCCTCAATATTCCCTGTATAGTCCATATCGAATAGGCGCCAAGCATCATTATATTCGCCCTCTTTGTCGTGTGTTTCCCAGGTAACATCAAATTCGTGAATAAATCTGTATGTATTTGTGTGCTTTGGAAAAACCTCAAGAGTTGCCTTGTAAAGAAGCCAGCTGTGACAAACAAAAACTACTTGCTTGTTTGGAATTTGGTCTATAAAGAATTTTGCAGCCTGTGCATAAGCATCGTCAGTTGCTTCCTTAGTAATTGGAGTTTCGCTTCTTGGAATATGAACGCCGATTACAATATCGCCCTTTGTTAATTTTTTGCCGTTTTTCTCATAATCCTCATTTTGATAGGTTGAAAGCTCAAACTGGAGTCTACCAAGTGCAAAGCGAGTCATATTGAAAAATCCTGGAAACCACCAAGCAACGCAAGAGCCGATTATGTTTTTAACAAGCTTACATTCCTCAAGCTTATATCTTAAATCGAGCATTGAGTTATGGAATATTTCCTCGGAAATACCTTTTTGCTTATAAAGCTCCTTTAAATGCCTTGAAAGACACATAAAAATAAGCAGACCTGAGGTGTATGGATGAACACCTGCATTTTTGCCCGCATTTTGAGCTTTTACCAAAACATCGTTATAATAATCAATCTCGATTGATTTTTCATACTCGGAAACGATTTTATCAAAAACTGATTTTGCGCCCCAGTTGCCAGAAATTTTATCATATTCGCTAAGCAGGAATGAAGCGTCCCTTTCCTTGTAATCGAAATCCTTTAAAAATTGTTCAAGATAAGTCCTCATCAGTCGTCTCTTGCCCCTTTCATTGTTCTTTCTATCATTCTGTTTGCATCACGCTTTGCATCACTTTCGCGCTTATCATAAAGCTTTTTGCCCTTGCAAAGCCCAAGCTCAACCTTAACACGTGAGCCTTTAAAGTAAAGCGACAACGGAATTATTGAATAACCGTCTCGTGTAAGCAAGCCATTTAACTTCATAATCTCCTTTTTGTGCATAAGGAGGCGCTTATGTCGAAGTGGATCCTTATTAAAAAGATTGCCTTGCTCATATGGGCTTATATGAATTCCAAGTGCCAAAAGCTCACCAGCGTAAACCTTACAAAAGGAGTCCTTTAAATTGACCTTTCCTTGACGCAAGGATTTAACCTCTGTGCCAAAGAGCTCAATTCCAGCTTCGTATTTTTCCTCAACAAAATAGTCATGATATGCTTTTTTATTCTGAGCGATTGTCTTTATACTTTTTTCAGCCATTTTGGTCTCCTTTCTAAGTAATTTCTTGCTATTTGAGTATAACATAATATTTTATATTTTTCAATAGCATAATTTGTCGTAATTGACAAAAATAATAGTATATGTTAAAATTGTTACGAGGTGGTTTTAATGAGCTATGAAATTATAAGGAGCAAAAGACGTAGCCTTTGCTTGCAAGTCAAGCGTGACGGAACAGTTGTTGTGCGTGCGCCACTTAGAGCAAGTGAAAAGGTGATAAATGACTTTGTTACAAAGCATATTGATTGGATAATAAGCAAAAAGGAGTTAGTCAAAAACGCACACATCCCCGAGGATTTTAGCGAAAATGAGATAAAAGAGCTAAAGGCGCGCCTAAGAGAAATTATTACGCCTATTTTAGAGCATTATTCAAGTATTATGGGAGTATATTATGACAGGTTTTCTATCAACTCTGCAAAGACACGTTTTGGTAGCTGCTCCTCTAAAAAGACACTTAATTTTAGTTATAGATTAGCTCTTTTTCCTTACGAGGCAATTGAATACGTCTGTGTGCATGAGCTTGCTCACCTTAAGGAAATGAACCACTCAAATAGATTTTGGAGTATTGTAGAAGGTATTTTACCTGATTATAAAGACCGAAAGAAACTACTTAAGCGAGGATAAAATGAACATAGTAATTTTGGATTATAAGACCCTTGGCGACGACCTTGACCTTAGTGGTGCTGAAAAATTTGGTACTGTCATTAAGTACCCGTCATCAACACAAGATGAGGCTAAGGAGCGCGTACGTGATGCTGATATTATCATTGTCAACAAGGTAAAAATGACGGAGGACGTGGTTAAAAACGCGCCTAATTTGAAATTAATTTGTGAAACAGCAACTGGCTATGACAATATAGATATTGCTTACTGTACAAGCCGAGGAATCAAGGTTGCTAATACTCCTGCTTACTCAACCTCTTGCGTTGCTCAGGTCACTGTTTCAATGGCGTGCTCACTTATTACACACTTGAATGAATACAGGCAGTTTGTACACAATGGTCAGTATCAAAAAAGCATTAGTGCAAATAGGCTTGAGCCCATTTATCATGAGCTTGAAGGTATGACCTGGGGTATCATTGGCTTTGGCAATATTGGACGTAAGGTTGCCACAGTTGCCGAGGCGCTTGGATGCAATATTTTAGTAAATAAGCGTACCCCTGTGTCTGATTTTAAGTGTGTTGACCTTGAAACAATTCTTAAAAATTCTGACATTATTTCAATACACTGTCCTTTATCAAATGAAACACGAGGAATGATTGGCAAAAAAGAGCTTGATATGATGAAGGGCAACGCTGTTATAATCAATGTTGCACGTGGTGCCATATGGGACGAGGGCGCAGTTGCAGATGCTATACTTGATGGCACAATTGGTGGTATGGCGTGTGACGTATTTTCACAAGAGCCATTGCCAAGTGAGCATCCTTTTAATAAAATATTAGATAAGGAAAACGTAATTTTAACTCCACATATGGCGTGGGGCTCCTTTGAATCAAGAACAAGATGCTTTAACACTGTGCTTTCTAATATTGAAGCTTACCTTAACGGCAGGGAGCAAAATTTGGTGAGATGAGAAAAAAGTCTAACGCGAGTGCGTTAGACTTTTTTTCTTGTTCAATTGATAAAGTTTTATATTCGTTAACGTTCCCATCCTGAACTAGAATAAAAAGTATCTTTTAATAGACGTGCCGCCTTCCATTCATTCGACAAATCACTAGAGCTTACAATTTTACTAGATGCTTCCCAACCATTTGTATTTTTAAATGTTGCACTACTAAGATTTGATTCAACAAAAGCATAACCACCGATTTTCCACACTCCATATGGAATTGTTACACTTTCAATAGAACCACATTCATAAAACGCATAATCACCTATGGTTCTTACCGTATCTGGGATTACAAGATCAATTACAAGCTCATCATTTAAATACAAATCACAGGGCTCGGCGTTTAATGAAGATGTACATAATGGATTTGAATTTTGTTTTTCAAATGTAATACCACACCAGTTCGCTATATCACTTATATGAACTTCCTTTACATTATCTCCTTCAAAAGCGTAAAATCCAAATTTTTGAACGCCTTTTCCTACAGTTACAACCTTAAGATTACTGCAAGATGCAAAGGCTCTTTCTCCAACTTCAATTACACTATCTGGAATTGTTAAACGCTCTATATTTGCTCCGCGAAAAGCTTCTTCGGGGATTATTGTTACACCATTGCCAATTGTTAATTCATTGAGATAATAGCACTGAGCAAATGCTGCTGTACCAATTTCAATTACACTATCAGGCAATACTATACTTTCAACATAACAACCCCAAAATGCCTTTTCACCAATTGAGGTTATGTTATTTCCAATTGTTACGCTTGTCAAGTTATTACAATCTTTAAAGGCTTCATTTTCTATTGAAACCACCAAATACTCAATGTCTTGATATGATACTGTGTTTGGTATCGTAATCGTTTCAACATCATATATGCTTCCTTCAGGACCAACCACTGTTACGCTATGCCCTCCTGTTGAGCGATAGCGAATACCATCAGCCACAAATTCAATCTCTTCAATATAGCTCCAAACAACTGGACAATTTGAACTGTTCCAATTACTGCTCCATCCCTCGGGTTTATCGCTCACTTGACAACAAATTGTTAAATTATCGCACCCTTGGAATGCATAATCACTTATATAAGTAACACTTTCAGGAATAATCACTTTAGTTATAGTTTTATTATCATTGAATACGGATTTTCCTATAGCTGTATATTTTGATGGAATAGTTATTATCTCTTTTCTTCCTACATATGCAAGAATAGTTTCTCCTTGATCGTCTATTGAACCTGTAACAAAACCATTTTCATCTGTTTTTCCATATATCGCCTTTCCTCCACAAACTGAACAAATATATGTATTAGATTCGTATGTATCATATTCACAATTACATTCCCATTTTGCTAACAAAGTATAATCAAAGCAAGGCATAGCAAATTCGAATATAGCATTTGCTGTTATTTGATTTCCTGCTTCATCAAACCAACCCAAAAATCTTTTTTCCGATTTTGTTAATGCAAGTGCTTTTACACTATTTCCTGTTGCTTTTTTGGACGTATATTCAGTTATATATCCACCATTATCAATCTGTATGTTGCCATAATTTGGTGTAGCTGACAATATATTTACAGAATACTTTTGATTAGTAATGCTATTTGAGCCTGACGAACCATTTCCGTTGTAGCCCTTTGGAGCTGCAGTGAATCTTGCTTCCAATGTAACATCCTTATCCCACATCTTGCAATTATATTTTGCAGATGTTGATAATAAATCGTCATCGCGATACCAGCCAAGGAAATAATATCCGCTCTTAGCTTCTGCAACAATATACAAGTCCTCGTTATACTTATATTTTCCTTCTCCGGAAATAGTACCAGCACTTGCAATATTTTTTTCAAGTTTCAATTCATACTTGTCGCTATCTGAATTGTCGCCTCCCGACTTGAGCGAGCCACATCCTGCAAAGCAAAAAGCAACACAGAGCATAATAGCAACACTGATAATTATTGGTGTAATTTTTTTCATTTTCCCTCCAAATTTCAATTATTTAACATATTGCACCTATATAAGTGCAATATTAGTATAGCATTTAGCTATAATAAAGTCAAGAGTTTTGCGCTTATTTAGGTGCAAAAATCTTATTGGGGGTGATAGTACGAACGTCGAAATTGAAAAAATGATAGGTAATAATATCCGTACAATTCGAGAAAAATGTGGTATGACGCAAGAACTTTTGGCATCAAAGCTTCAACTCCTTGGTTGCGATATTACTCGCAGTGCAATTGCTAAAATTGAGGTTGGGCAAAGGCACATTTATCCTGATGAAATAATACTAATTAAGGAAATTTTAAACACAACATATGATATGATTTTTAAAATATAAAACCACGCTTTCTGTACACGGGGCGTGTTTTTTTATTAAATTTGAATTTTTCTAAGTTTTAAAAAAATAGGAGGCGAAACGCCTCCCCTACTAAGAGATTAAGAGAAATCCTATTAGTGAATAGTTAAGAGTGAATGGGTAAAAAGTAAAAAGACAAGTTTGATAAGAACTTGTCTTTTTTGGTGCGGGTGACAGGGGTCGAACCTGCATGTCGGAGACACTAGATCCTAAGTCTAGCGCGTCTGCCAATTCCGCCACACCCGCATTAATTGACATATATGTGCGTTGATTTACGCAACGCACATATTATACAACAAATATTTATGTTTGTCAAGTACTAAATTACAGAAAAAACGATGCCGACGACAATTAAAATTGCACAACATATTCGATACAATATGTGCTTTTCTTTATACAGTATTTTCCCGAGTAAAATAGACACAATTACAGACACCTGTTGTAAGACAGTCAAGGTAACAACCTTGCTGTTTGGATTACTATTAGCAATAAACATTGCCTTATCTGCCAACATAAACAGGATACTCAGCATGTAAATCCAAGGACACTTCAGGCATCTTTTCACATTGATTTTTTCTTTTTTAATAAGAAATCTTGCCAAAATAAATAGACCGTAAAGCGAGCTAAGGTATAGCATATACCAAAACTGCATTTGTGCATCATTTAAAAGCTCGTCACCGAAAAACCACTTACCAGTCTCTGTGGAAAGGGTGTATTTATCAATTATAGCAGAAAAAGCATTGAGTAAGCACGAAATCACAACCAAAGGAATTGCTTTATATGTTGTTGTCTGCCCTGACTTTTTATCCTTTTTCAAATTAACTATTGTTACACCAACAAGAACGAAAACCATTCCTATTCCTTGAAATAGTCCAAGCGTTTCGCCGAGCAATATAATACTTAGTACAATGCTAAAAAGCATTCGGCTCATATCCAAGACACAGTAAATGCTCAATGGAAGCCTTTTCATTGCGTTCATTGCGCAAATCCAACCTATAAATATCATAAATGCCTTTAAAAAGATGGCTAAATGATATTTTATACTAATGCCAAATATGTCCTGACCTATGGCAAAAGGAATTGTAAGTAAAAAGGCAAAAAAGGTATAAAAGAAAAGCACTTCCATAACACTGCACTTTTCCATTGCCTTTTTCTTAAGTGCTTCTCTTATTCCTTTGCAAAGTCCATAAAAAAGAATAAGAGGTATCCATATGTATTTCATTTAGAGCAAGTAAACCCCGTTTTCAAGACACTCTCTGGTAGTTTTTTCTCCCCAGTATGATGATTGAACCTCACCAATATGCGCCTTGCGTAAGAAATACATACACATTCTCGACTGACCGATACCACCACCTATTGTGTATGGAAGCTCACCATTTAAAAGTGCTTTATGATAGTCAAGATTTTCTCTTTCCTCACAGCCTCTTTCCTTGAGCTGTCTTCTTAATGCTTCCTCATCTACTCTGATACCCATTGATGAAAGCTCAAATGCGATATCAAGCACTGGATAATATACAATAATGTCACCGTTTAGGCTCCAGTCATCGTAGTCAGGGGCACGACCATCGTGAATCTTGCCTGATTTTAGCTTGCCACCTATTTGCATTATAAATACAGCACCGTGCTCCTTAGCGATTGCCTTTTCTCTTTCCTTTGGAGTTAGGTTTGGATACATATCCTCAAGCTCCTGTGAAGTGACAAAGAAAATACTTTCCGGAAGCATTTTGCCTATGAAATCGTACTCATACGCGATATAGTTTTCTGTGTGCTTTAATGTATCATATATAATCTTAACTGTTTTTTTGAGAACCTTTTCACAGCGTTGCTCCTTGGTGATGATTTTTTCCCAGTCCCACTGGTCAACGTACATTGAGTGAATATTGTCTGGCTCCTCATCGCGACGAATAGCTATCATATCTGTGTAAAGTCCCTCGCCTGCCAAAAAGCCGTAATCCTTTAAGGCTACTCTTTTCCACTTTGCAAGAGAATGTACGATTTCAAGATTTGTACCATCTAATACATCAAAATTAACAGGTCTTTCAACCCCATTGAGGTTGTCATTAAGTCCACTATTCTTTGAAACAAACATCGGCGCAGAAACACGTGTCAAATTAAGTGCTATTGCCAAATCTCTTTCGAAAAAGTCTTTTACCTTTTTAATTGCCACTTGAGTTTGTCTAATATCCAAAAGTGACTTGTAGCCGTCAGGAATATATAGCGACATAACATACCTCCCAAAAATTGATATATTCAAGTATAGCACATCAAAATTCCTTTTGCAAGTCATTTATTAATTTCGACCTATTATTTATTTTTGCGTATTTATTTATTATTAAATATTGACATATAAACATAAGTATGGTAAAATAATTATGTGCAAATTTACCTAAAAGGAGCAATTTATGAAGCGTTTTTATAGCAAATTAACCTTTGCTTTCATATTATCACTAATTTTACTTGTTTCAGTCTTTGCAGTTTCTGCATTTGCAGCTGAGGCAGTTGATGGAGATATTATATGGAAGTACACTCCAAACGACACGAACAAAACCGCTACTATTGATAGCGTTACTATCGTATCTGAGAAAACACAGAAATTTGATATTCCTGCTTATTTTGAGGTTGAAAAGGATGGTGTAGTTACAACCTACACTGTTACCGCCATTAAAGATAATGCTTTTAACAACAACAAGAAGGTTTTTGGAGTTTTAACTATTCCAGATACTGTTACATCAATTGGTAACAGTGCTTTTTCCGGTACATATATTTTAGGTGAGCTTGTTATCCCTGAAAGTGTCGAAACAATTGGTGAAAATGCCTTTTATAACTGCTTTGGACTTACAAAGGTTACTCTTTCCTCAAACGTTTCTACTATTAAGAAGCAAGCTTTCCATAAATGCAAGTCTCTTTCCGAAATAAACACTGAAAACGTTGATACCTTCGGTGAAAAATGCTTCTATGATTGTAAGGCGCTCCTTTCAGTTGACCTTTCATCAGCACTTGCTATCGGCAAGGAAGCTTTTGCTGAGTGTTATTCTTTGAACGGAACCTACGATTTAACTAACGTAGAGACTATTGACCTTTCCGCCTTTAAGAATTGCCAAAGGATTACAGGCTTTGTTGTTCCAAATTCCTCGAGCAACGTTTTAGACTTATTTGTTGGCTGTATTTCACTTGAAAATGTACATGCAAGTGAATCTCACACAGCTTTCAAGTCTGTTGATGGCATACTTTTCTCCAAGGATGAGAAAACTATTGTTTATTATCCATTAGCACGCTCTGATTCCTCTTACACCATTCCAAGCAAGGTGACATCTATCGGAAACACAGCCTTTGCAAAAGCCATTAATCTTGAAAAGATTATTATGCACGAAAATGTTACTAATATTGGTGCTGGTGCATTTAGTTATTCTGCTATCAAGAGCTGCTATATTCCTGATGGAGTTACATCAATAAACGTTGATACATTTAAGGGCTGTACAGACGCTGAATGGATTGTTATTGGTGCTGGTGTTGCATCTGTTGGTGTTGACGCCTTCGCTTCTACAAGTTCTAACCTTGTAGTATATACAAAAAATGAGAATTTAACCCGTCCTGCTAACATTAGATCTTATATTATCGCGTCTGAATATCAATGCGTAAATCACCGTTATGGTTATCTTGACAAGGAGCCAACCTGTGATGAATACGGATATAACAAATGCGTAATTTGTGGTCGTTTAGCTTACGTTAAGGAGCTTGGACACTCTGGTCCTATTGTTAAGAAAATACCACTTACCTGTACAACTAATGCTTCTTCAATTGTTAAGTGCTTAACTTGCAATCAAACAGTTGAAATAATATCTCAAAAATGCACAGGCCATACAGCTCACTTTGTATCTACTGCTAAAACAGAAACAACACCAGGTTATGTTATTGGATCATGTGCTATCTGTCGTGAAACTTATCTTGAAAGCTTTACTCCTCACGGAAATGAGCCGTGTGAAAATCACACAACTACAAGCATCATAATAAGTGAAGCAAGCTGTAAAACTAATGGGCTCGAGCTTATCTATTGTAGCGTTTGTGGTACTCTTGAGGAGGCTAAGGTTACACCTAAGCTTACTTGCAACTTCGTACATGAAATGGAAATTAGCTCAACCTGTACTGTAAATGGTCAGCTTATCGAGGTTTGTACAATTTGTGGAAGCAAGAGATACACAAAGCTTGACTTAGCTCCACATGCTCATTCCTGGTATACAGTTTCTGAAAGCAAGGGGTTTGAGTATAGCTCTTGCAGTATTTGTGGTAAATTCGAAAGCCGTGAGGTAGATTACACAGTATTTAACGAGCTTATTGGTCAAGTTTCTAAGTATTATGAAATTTACTATGCGCCTGATACTGTTGCTATGCTAAAGCCTATTATCGACAATAAGGATATGAATCTTACACAAGAAGCTGTTGACTATAATACCCAGCTTTTAAGTAGCATTCTTTCTAACATTAAATATAATGTTAAGGATATTCCTGTAATTTTCATTGAAAAGGACACTGCCCTTTCAACATCTGAATATACAGAGGCAGTTTTCTATATCGCTTATATCGATGAAAATGGCGATTATAAGGTTGAGGCTATTGAACGCAATGGTACAATGAAAATCAGAGGCAACTCAACTGCTAATAAGGTTAAAAACCCATACAATATTAAGTTCAGCTCAAAGGTTGATCTATTTGACCTTGGTGCAGGAAAGAAATATTGCTTGATGGCTAACCTATTTGACCAAACATTATTGAGAAACGCACTTGCAATTGACCTTGCACAATCACTCGGTCTTGCTAATACATCTAAATATACAATGGTTGAGGTGTATTTGAATGGTGAGTGTGACGGCTTATATATGCTAACTACCCCAGTTGATATCGGAGAAAATAGAGTTGATATTGACGAGGAAAAGGACTTTTTAGTTGAAATTACCACCAACCACGCAAAGGATAACGCAAACTACAAGCTTACAACAGATAATATGTTCTCTCCTTTCCAAAACCTTAAGCTGGTTGTTGAGGACACTGACAAAATGAGTGCAGAGACATTCTCCAAGCTCAACTCAACCTTCTGGCAAGTAAACCTTGCAGTTTACTCTGGAGACTGGGAAACAATTCAAAAGCACGTTGACGTTGAATCAATGGCTAAATACTACTTACTCCACGAATATCTAAAAGCGCTCGACTATTGCTATGACTCAACAAGATTCTATTATGTTGATGGCAAGCTTTACGGCGGACCTGTTTGGGACTTCGACTATGGTCTTGGTAACATTGAGGTTGGCTTAGGAGGTACTCACGATTCTACAGCAGACGGCTACCACAACAAGGGTGCAAGCTATGCTGAAAAGAGCGAGGGTATCCCATATGATTCTGAAACCGCGGATGGCAAATTTGCAAGCACCACCGGATATTGGGCTAATTCACAATGGGGTGGCTGTGGAAACGGTTATTTCAAGCAGTTATATGAGTATTCACCAGAATTCGTTGACCTTCTTTGCGAAACTCTTGATGAGTATGATATGCAATTTACTCTTCTCTACGAGGACGTAGTTATCAGCAAGAAGGAAGTATATCAAAACTCAATCGATAAGTATAACTTAGACCCTGATTATACTGCTGCCCGTATGAGAAACTGGCAAATTTACAACATCATCAGTGATGTAGACAATGCTTGTGGTGGTTGGATAGAAATCAGCCACAACCACGCTATTAACTACTTGAGAGAGTGGCTACAAAGACGTCACGAATGGATGAAGTCAGCTTACGTTGTAGAATAATCAAATAAAAAAGCAGTTGAAATTCAACTGCTTTTTGTTTTTAACGCATTTTAAGCCCTTTTAAAAGCCTTTTTTCTGATATTAGGGCATTTTACTTATATCAGCTTCAAACAAGTAAAAAAGCGTGATGCGAAATGCATCACGCTTTTATTGTTATTCTGCAATAGAAGCTGTTGCCTCTTCTGCCTTTTTCTCAGCCTTCTTGATACCGATGTTATTGTATTCAGCAAGACCTGTACCTGCAGGAATAAGCTTACCGATAATAACGTTTTCCTTAAGTCCGAGAAGGTGGTCAACCTTACCACGAATAGCAGCGTCTGTAAGAGCCCTTGTTGTTTCCTGGAAGGAAGCTGCTGATAAGAATGATTCTGTGGAAGAAGCAGCCTTTGTAATACCGAGAAGGATTGGTGTAACGGTTGCAAGACGAAGTGATACATCACCTGCATCAATCTTAGCTTGTACCTTTTCATTTTCCTCAATAAGCTCGGTTACGTCAACAGTTACGCCCTCAATAAGCTCTGTATCGCCTGGATCATCAACTCTAACCTTTCTAGTCATTTGACGAGTGATAACCTCAATATGCTTATCGTCAACCTCAACGTTTTGTGAACGGTAAACCTTTTGTACCTCACGTACAATATAGTCATAAACCGCTTCAATACCATTGATTTTGAGAATATCAAGAGGAGCCATTGAGCCCTCTGTTAATGCTTGACCCTTAACTACTCTGTCACCATCGTGAACAATCATAGTTGTCTTGAATGGAACGTCATAGTTATATTCCACGCCTGTTTCTTCGTCTATTACGTGAATCTTGTTAATCTTACCCTCAAGAGTAATCTTAACCTCACCAGTTGCTTCAGAAGCAATTGCAGGATTCTTTGGTCTTCTTGCCTCAAAGAGCTCTTCAACTCTTGGAAGACCCTGAGTGATGTTTGCACCTGCGACACCACCAGTATGGAATGTTCTCATTGTAAGCTGTGTACCAGGCTCACCGATTGACTGAGCGGCGATAACACCAACAGCCTCACCGATATTAACTGGCTTTGAGCTTGCAAGGTCCATACCATAACAGTGAACACACACTCCGCCCTTCGCATTACAACGAAGAACAGAACGTACCTTAACCTCTGTAATTCCAGCAGCGATAATCTTTTTAACATCGCGTGCAAGAATCATTTCATTTTCTTTTACAATTATTTCACCATTGTTTGGATTTACAATATCCTCAACAGTGTATCTACCGAGAATTCTATCCTCAAGCTTTTCAACGATTTGTCCATCGTTATCCTTAATGTCACTCATAACCATATAGTTGCGAGTTCCACAGTCTTGCTCACGAATAATAACCTCGTGTGATACGTCAACAAGTCTTCTTGTTAGGTATCCAGAGTCAGCTGTCTTAAGAGCTGTGTCTGAAAGCGACTTACGTGAGCTCTTAGCTGCCATGAAGTACTCAAGTATTGAAATACCCTCACGGAAGTTTGACTTAACTGGGATTTCCATTGTCTTACCTGTTGCAGAGAACATAAGACCACGCATACCAGCAAGCTGACGCATCTGCTTTTCGCTACCACGGGCACCAGACTCAGCCATCATCTTGATTGGGTTGTATCTATTAAAGCTGCTAAGCATCTCTTTAGTTACAGCGCTTGTAGCCTTATCCCAAATAGAAATTACACAGTTGTATCTTTCCTCATCAGAAAGCTCACCCTCGTTATAGTAAGCGAAGATTTGATCAACCTCTTGGTCTGCCTTCTTGAGGATTTCAGCCTTGCTTTCAGGAATAATCATATCTGCAACCGAGATTGAAAGCGATGCTCTTGTTGAATACTTATAACCCATCTCCTTGATGTGGTCAAGAACCTCAGCAGCCTTTGTAAAGCCGTGAATCTTGATTGTACGGTCAACGATTTCAGAAAGCTTTTTGCTCTCTGCTACGAAGTCGATTTCAAGTCCGAATGGATCAACGTCTCTATCAACGTATCCAAGGTCTTGTGGGATATATTCATTAAATATAAGTCTGCCAAGTGTAGCATCAATAATCTTTGATTTCTTTTCGCCGTTGATAATCTTTTCAACTCTTATCTTGATTGGTGCATGAAGCTCGAGCTGCTTTGTTTCGTAAGCCATCATAGCCTCGTCAAAGTTACGGAATACGCTACCCTCGCCCTTTTCACCAGCCTTATCAAGAGTTAGGTAGTAAGAACCAAGAACCATATCTTGTGAAGGAACAGCAATAGCCTTACCATCAACCGGCTTAAGAAGGTTGTTTGCAGAAAGCATAAGGAATCTTGCCTCTGCTTGAGCCTCACTTGAAAGTGGAACGTGTACAGGCATTTGGTCACCGTCGAAGTCAGCGTTGAAAGCCTTACATACGAGTGGGTGAAGTCTGATTGCTCTACCTTCAACAAGCACTGGCTCGAATGCTTGAATTGAAAGACGGTGAAGTGTAGGCGCACGGTTAAGAAGAACTGGATGCTCCTTAATTACGTTTTCGAGTGCATCCCAAACGTCGTCAACAACCTGCTCTACATTTCTCTTAGCTTCCTTAATGTTAGCTGCCTTGCCAGTCTCAACAAGACGCTTCATTACGAATGGCTTGAAAAGCTCAAGTGCCATTTCACGTGGCAAGCCACATTGATAAATCTTAAGGTTTGGACCTACTACGATAACGCTACGTCCTGAATAGTCAACACGCTTACCGAGAAGGTTTTGTCTGAAGCGTCCCTGCTTACCTCTAAGCATTTCTGAAAGGGACTTAAGCTCGCGAGAGCTTGGACCTGTAACAGGCTTTCCTCTCTTACCATTATCAAATAGTGAGTCAACTGCTTCTTGAAGCATTCTCTTTTCATTTTTGATAATAGGCTCTGGAGAGTGGATCTCGATTTGCTTCTTCAAACGATTGTTTCTGTTAATAACTCTTCTGTAAAGATCATTGATATCAGAAGCAGCATATCTACCACCATCAAGTGGTACCATTGGTCTGATATCTGGTGGAATTACAGGAAGAACATCAAGAATCATCCATTCAGGCTTATTTCCTGATTTTCTGAATGCTTCTACAATTTCAAGTCTCTTAATTATACGAACCTTCTTTTGTCCAGAAGACTTAAGAAGCTCTTCCTTAAGCTCCTTAGAAAGTGCTTCAATATCAATTTCCATAAGAAGCTTCTTGATTGCCTCAGCGCCCATTTCAGCGACAAAGCGATCACCATACTTTTCGTAGTATGCTTGATACTCGCTCTCTTTTAAGAGCTGATATTTCATAAGTGGTGTTTCACCTGGATCAATAACGATTCTTTGAACGAAATAAAGAACGTTTTCGAGTGCCTTTGATGAAATATCAAGTATAAGACCCATTCTTGAAGGGTTAGCCTTGAAGTACCAAATATGTGATACAGGACAAGCAAGAGTGATGTGACCCATTCTCTCACGACGTACCTTTTTAGTTGTTACCTCAACGCCACACTTTTCACATCTGTGTCCCTTATGGCGAGAACGCTTATACTTTCCGCAAGAGCATTCCCAGTCCTTTGTAGGACCAAAGATTTTCTCGCAGAAAAGTCCGTCCTTTTCCGGCTTTTGTGTACGATAGTTGATTGTTTCAGGCTTTGTAACCTCACCTGAAGACCAGCTAAGTATCTTTTCCGGAGACGCAAGGCCGATTTTTATAGAATCAAATGTATGTTCCATTAGCATTATCCTTCTTTTTAATTTTTTAAATTAGTATCTATTATTCGTCAAAGTCGTCAAATTTTGGAAAGGAGCCCTCTCCGAATTCCTCATCGAATTCTTCGTTCTCCTCATATTCATCCTCGTATTCCTCTTCGTTTTCTGTTTCGTGAGTTTCCTCAGCTACAGTTACGATGTTCATTGGCTCTAAGTCCTCTTCTCCGAGGTTAGATAGCTCAATTTCATTACCTTCCTTATCAAGAACAGTAATATCAAGTGCAAGAGCTTGAAGCTCCTTAACTAACACCTTGAATGATTCAGGAATACCTGGTGTTGGAATATTTTGACCCTTAACGATAGCCTCAAATGCCTTTGTTCTACCGATAATATCGTCACTCTTAACAGTCAAGATTTCTTGTAGAGTGTAAGCAGCGCCGTATGCTTCAAGCGCCCAAACCTCCATTTCTCCGAAACGCTGACCACCAAACTGTGCCTTACCACCAAGAGGTTGTTGTGTAACAAGTGAGTAAGGACCATTTGAACGAGCGTGAATCTTGTCGTCTACCAAGTGGTGAAGCTTGAGGTAGTACATGATACCAACGGTTACAGGGTTATCAAATGGTTCACCTGTACGGCCGTCATAAAGGATTGTTTTACCATCGCAAATCTTAAGCTTGCCCTCTTCTTGGAGCTTTTTGATTGCTTCTTTATCATTTCTTGTTTCTTTGTCGAGCTTTTGGATATCCTTCTTTCCATCCTCACGAATAACCTCTTCGAAAAGGTCCTTTCCGTCAGTGTTTTCGTTAGGAAGAACGTCTCTCCAAAGTCCTGCCATCTTTAGGCACTCGAAAATATCCTTTTCCTTTGCACCGTCAAATACAGGAGTCATAATCTTCCAGCCAAGCTTCTTAGCAGCGATACCAAGATGCACCTCAAGAACCTGACCGATATTCATACGTGATGGAACGCCAAGTGGGTTAAGAACGATATCAAGTGGTGTACCATCTGCCAAGAAAGGCATATCCTCTGGTGGGAGAATTCTTGATACAACACCCTTATTACCGTGACGACCAGCCATCTTATCTCCTACGGAGATCTTTCTCTTTTGAGCAACGTACACCTTAACTACCTTGTGTACGCCTGGTGATAATTCGTCACCGTTTTCGCGTGAGAATACCTTAACGTCAACAACGATACCGTCATTACCATTCTTTACGCGAAGTGATGTGTCTCTTACGTCTCTTGACTTTTCACCGAAGATAGCGCGAAGTAGGCGCTCTTCAGCGGTAAGCTCTGTCTCACCCTTTGGAGTAACCTTACCAACGAGAATGCTATGAGGCTTAACCTCTGTACCGATTCTTACGATACCATTTTCGTCAAGGTTTTTAAGAGCTTCCTCACCAACGTTAGGAATTTCTCTTGTGATTTCCTCTGGACCGAGCTTTGTATCTCTTGCCTCGTGTGTATGCTCCTCAATGTGAATAGAGGTATATACATCATCACGAACAAGCTTTTCGTTAAGCAATACAGCGTCCTCGTAGTTATAACCTTCCCAAGTCATAAATCCGATGAGAGCGTTTTTACCGAGTGAAACTTCGCCCTGTGAGGTTGCAGGTCCGTCAGCGATAACTTGACCCTTTTCTACTCTTTCGCCAACAACTACGATTGGGTTTTGGTTTACGCAAGTGCTTTGGTTAGAACGCTTAAACTTTATAAGCTCGTATCTATCCTTTAAGCCACTATCTTGCTTAATTACAATATGATTAGCGTCAACCTTTTCAACAACGCCTGCCTCTTTTGCAAGAACAACAACGCCAGAGTCAACAGCTGCCTTATACTCCATACCTGTACCAACAATTGGTGAATCAGATGTAAGAAGTGGAACTGCCTGCTTCTGCATGTTTGAACCCATGAGCGCACGAGTGTTGTCGTCATTTTCAATAAATGGAATCATTGCTGTTGCAACAGATACCACCATCTTTGGTGAGATATCCATATAAGTTACACGCTTAGAATCGGTTTCCAAAACCTCTTGTCTTTCACGTGCAATGATTCTTGATTTAACAAAACGCTTGTTTTCATCAAGCTCCTCATATGCTTGAGCTATAACGTGTCCGTCCTCTTCATCAGCTGTTAAATAAACAACCTCGTCAGTAACAACGCCATCAATTACCTTACGGTAAGGAGCCTTAATGAAGCCATATTTATCGATTTTTGCATATGTTGAAAGATATGAAATAAGACCGATGTTTGGACCTTCAGGAGTTTCTACAGGACACATTCTACCATAGTGTGTATAGTGAACGTCACGAACCTCAAATGCTGCTCTATCTCTTGAAAGACCGCCAGGGCCAAGTGCTGAGATACGACGCTTATGTGTAAGCTCAGCAAGTGGGTTGTTTTGGTCCATAAACTGTGAAAGTGGTGAAGAACCAAAGAACTCTCTAATTGCTGTTGCAACTGGTCTAATGTTTACAAGTGTCTTTGGAGAAAGCTCCTCAACGTCTTGTGTATTCATTCTCTCTCTGATAACCTTTTCCATACGGGACATACCGATACGGAATTGGTTTTGAAGAAGCTCACCTACGCAACGGAGACGACGGTTGCCAAGGTGGTCAATATCGTCCTTCTTACCGATGCCATAATCAAGGCCAACAAGGTAGGAAATTGATGCAAGGATATCTTCTCTTGTAATGTGCTTAGGACAGAGCTCCTCTGTGCTTCTCTTAATCTTTTCGATGATAGCATCTCTGTCGCCACCACACTCGTTAATAATTGCTTGAAGGTTTTCATAGTGAAGCTTTTCGCTTACACCAAAGTCCTCAAGTCCATCTCTCCAGCCCTCGCCAAGTAAGTATTTAGGGTCAACTGTTCCGTTGCCGAATACCTTAAGCTCAGTAGGCTCACCAGATTCTCTTTCTGTAACTGTTACATAAACCTCGTTTACACAGTTAGCCTCAATAAGCTCAATATCCTCAGCGGTAATAACCTTACCAACCTCACAGATGATTTCGCCTGTTAGGTTGCTGATTACTGGACGTGAAAGTGTAAGTCCAAGAATACGCTTAGAAATGCAAAGCTTTTCATTAAACTTATAACGACCAACTGGGTATAGGTCGTATCTTTTGCCGTCGAAGAATAGGTTGTGGATAAGAAGCTGAGCGCTTTCCACAATCGCTGGCTCACCCGGACGGTGTCTTTTGTAAATTTCCTTAAGTGCCTCTTCTTGAATAGTTGTGCCAAACTCCATTGAGAGCTTTTCACTTTCGTCCTTTTCAAGTGTAGGTGTTATAAATTTAGAGCCGAACATATCCTTAAGCTCCTCAGCTGTCTCAACGCCGAGTGCACGAATAAGGATAGTAATTGGCATTTTTCTGTTTTTGTCAATATGAACGTAGAAAACGTTTGATGAGTCAGTCTCATACTCAAGCCAAGCACCACGATATGGGATGACCTGTGCTGTGTAGTTATGTGTACCTGTCTTATCAACAGAATAGTCATAGTACATTCCCGGGGAACGAACAATTTGAGATACTACAACACGCTCAGCACCATTGATAACAAAGGTACCATTATCTGTCATAAGTGGGAAATCACCCATGAACACCTCGTGCTCTTTTACCTCTCCTGTTGCTCTGTTAGATAGACGAACGTTTACACGCAAAGGAGCTGCGTAGTTAACGTCTCTAATCTTGCACTCCTCAACAGGGTACTTAGGATTGTTAACGTCGAGTGTGTATGAAACAAACTCGATTGACAAGTCCTCAGTGTGGTCTGTGATAGGAGATACATCGTTGAGAACCTCTTGAATGCCCTTTTCCAAGAACCATTTAAAAGACTCTTTTTGTACGTCAATAAGGTTCGGCATATCACAAAGTTCGTTAATTTTAGCGAAATTCATTCTTGTGTTTTTGCCAAGCTTTTGTTCTTTGACCATATCTTTTTACTCCAACTTCCCTCTTATATATAATATAAAAGAATTATTTAAAAAATATTGTGCAGTAATAGATTTTAGCACCCGTTTAGATAAAAGTCAATACTTAATTGTAAATAATTTTAAAAAAATAAAAAGTTTACAATTTGTTTCTTGAAATTTTACAAAGATTTAATATGTAAATTTTTTATGAACAAGTGAATTTGAACATTCCATTACTAATTTATAATTAAAATTATTAAACATAGTAAATATTAATAATAAAATGTTGCGACATGGCCTTATATGGAAACAAGCATATTCCGTTTGCCAGCGTGTCGCAGGAGGCGGCAGAATGCAGCATCACATTCGGAGCTCCTTCCAAGACCTTCAACATTGCCGGAATCG
>JAFVWS010000030.1 GCA_017501545.1 Clostridia bacterium
CAATGGATTTTCCTTCAACTATACAAAAAAGGTCTTGCATACAAGAAGGAAATGAATGTTAACTTCTGTACATCTTGTAAGTGCGTTCTTGCAAATGAAGAGGTTGTAAATGGTGTTTGTGAAAGATGTGGAAGTGAGGTAATTCATAAGGTTAAGAGCCAATGGATGCTTAAGATTACAGAATATGCTCAAAGACTTATAGATGACTTAGCGGATGTTGACTTCCTTGAGAGAATTAAAACTCAAGAAATCAACTGGATTGGAAGAAGTGAGGGCGCTGAGGTACAATTTTGCACTACATTAGGCGATGATGTAACTGTTTATACAACACGCCCAGATACACTTTTTGGTGCAACTTATATGGTAATGTCACCAGAGCATGCACTGGTTGAAAAATGGAAAAACAACCTAAATAATTACGACGACGTTAAAAAATACAAGGAAGAAGCATCTAAAAAATCAGATTTCGAAAGAACAGAGCTAGTTAAAGATAAAACTGGCGTTTGTCTTGATGGAGTAAAGGCTATTAATCCTGTAAATGGTAAGGAAATTCCAATCTTTATTTCTGACTATGTATTAGCTACTTATGGTACTGGCGCTATTATGGCAGTTCCTGCACATGATGAGCGTGACTGGGATTTTGCAAAGGTGTTTAATCTTCCAATTATTGAGGTTGTTGCAGGCGGAAACGTTCAAGAGGCAGCATTTACCGATGTGCAAACTGGTATTATGTGTAACTCTGATTTCTTAAATGGTCTTGAGGTTGCTGATGCAAAGAAAGCAATTATTAAATGGCTTGAGGAGAATAATAAAGGCGTTTCAAAGGTGAATTACAAGCTTAGAGACTGGGTATTTTCACGCCAAAGATATTGGGGTGAGCCAGTTCCTATGGTATGGTGTGAGAAGTGTGGCTGGGTTCCAGTTCCTGAAAGTGAGCTTCCTGTTAGACTTCCTGAGGTTGAGCACTACGAGCCAACAGATACAGGTGAATCACCACTATCTAAGATAGAAGAATGGGTAAATACAACTTGTCCTCATTGTGGCGCTGTTGCAAAGAGAGAAACAGATACAATGCCTCAATGGGCTGGCTCATCATGGTATTTCCTACGCTATTGCGATCCAGACAACAATGACGCCTTGGCTTCTCGTGAAGCAATTGATTATTGGATGCCAGTTGATTGGTACAATGGTGGTATGGAGCACGTAACGCTTCATTTGCTATATTCAAGATTCTGGGCGAAATTTCTTTATGATATTGACGTTATCGGATGCAAAGAACCATATAAAAAGAGAACTGCTCACGGTATGATTCTCGGCGAAAATGGCGAAAAAATGTCTAAATCTCGTGGTAACGTGGTTAACCCAGATGACGTAATTGGTGAGTTTGGTGCTGATACACTTCGTCTATATGAAATGTTTATTGGTGATTTTGAAAAGGCTGCTCCTTGGAATCCTGCAAGTATTCGAGGCTGTAAGCGTTTCCTCGATAGAGTAGCATCGCTTACTGATATTATTAAGGGTGATGGAATTTCTCAAAAGCTTGAGATTTCACTTCATAAGCTTATTAAGAAGGTAACTCTCGATATTGATTCTATGAAGTTTAATACTGCAATTGCAGCTATGATGGCATTTGTTAATGAGGTGTATGAAAACGGCTCTATGACGAATGATGAGTTCGTTATTTTCATCAAGCTTTTGAACCCATTTGCACCACACTTGACTGAAGAATTATGGGAAAGCCTTGGTAATTCCTCAATTCTTTCTCTTGAAAAGTGGCCGAGCTACGATGACAGCAAAACTATGGATGATACTGTAAAGATTGCAGTTCAAGTAAATGGCAAATTAAAGACAACCATTGATATTTCAAAAACCATTTCTAAGGAAGATGCTTTAGCTACAGCAAAGCAAGATCCTAAGGTTAATGAAGCTATTTCTGGTAAAGAAATTGTTAAAGAAATATATGTTCCTGCTAAAATAGTAAATATTGTAGTAAAATAATTAAAAAAAATTCAAATTTGCTATTGACAAACATTTACAGTTTGTAATATAATATTTAGGAGATTTAATCCTTTGCTACACGCGGGGGGAGGGATATAGATGGCAGAAATCAGAGTTAAAGAGAATGAATCACTTGACAGTGCACTTCGCAGATTCAAACGCCAGTGCGCTAGATCCGGAGTTCTTCAAGAGCTTCGCAAGAGAGAGCATTACGAAAAACCCAGTGTAAAGAGAAAGAAGAAATCTGAAGCAGCAAGAAAACGTAAATTCAAATAATTTACTTAGCTTGCAAATGGAAAAACACTAATAAAAAAGGAATTCTGTACGAATTCCTTTTTTTATTGAAAAAAGAAAATTTGTTGTTAAAATTCCAAATTTACTATTTACAAATTAGATAAAATATAGTATTATATATATGATAATAATATATTTAATAAAGGAGCTTGTTTTGGAAACTAAAACACCTGTTTACAAAAGAGTATTATTAAAGCTGTCTGGCGAGGCCATTTCTAATGGCAAGGATGGCATTCTTAATTTTGAATATATCGAGAAAATTGCAAGTGTATTAAAAAAGTGTATAAATGATGGCGTTCAATTTGGAATCATCGTTGGTGCTGGTAACATTTGGCGCGGTAGAAGTGGCGGTAATATGGATAGAGTAAAGGCTGACCATATGGGTATGATTGCTACTTGTATTAACGCTCTTGCGCTTCAAGAGGCTTTTATTCGCTGTGGAATTGATGCCGAGGTTATGACTGCGGTTGAAATGAAAGCATTTGCTAAGCCCTTTGTAAGAGATGATGCAATAACCGCATTAAATAATGGCAAGGTTGTTATTTTTGGTGCTGGCTTAGGAATTCCATTTGTTTCAACAGATACAGCAGCTGTTGTTAGAGCAGCTGAAATTGGTGCTGATGTTGTGTTAATGGCAAAAAATATAGACGCTATTTACACTGCTGATCCAAGAAAAGACAAAAATGCTCAAAAGCTTTCTGAGATTACATACAAAGAAATTCTTGCAAGAGGACTACAAGCTATGGATTCAACAGCTACATCCTTTGCAATGGATAATAATATATCAATCCATGTCTTTGGACTTGATAACTGCGAAAATATTTATAAAGTAATAATGGGTGCTGAAATGGGTACCGTAGTAAAAGGAGAATAATTATGAAGCTCGACACAAAAGAATTTGAAGTAAAAATGCAAAAATCTATTGAGGCTTATAAAAATGAGCTCGATACAGTAAGAGCAGGCCGTGCTAATCCTAATATTTTATCTAGAATCAGCGTTGATTACTATGGTTCTCCAACACCAATAAACCAAATTGGTTCAATTTCTGTTCCTGATGCAAGAACAATTGTAATTCAACCATGGGATTCAACAACACTTAAGGGAATTGAAAAGGCTATTTTGGCTTCTGATATTGGAATCACACCTGCTAATGATGGCAAGGTGATTAGACTTGTTTTCCCACAACTTACCGAGGATCGTAGAAAAGAGCTTAAGAAACAAGTTTCTAAGCTTGGTGAGGATGCAAAGGTTGCTATTCGTAACATTAGACGTGATGCTATGGATAAGTCTAAGGATATGAAAAAGAATTCCGAAATGACAGAGGACGAGCAAAAGATTTCTGACAAGAATGTACAAGACTTAACTGATAAGTACATTAAGGAAATTGACGTTATTACTGCCGCTAAGGAAAAGGAAATAATGGAAATTTAAAAATAAGGGCTACCAATTTAATAAATTGAGGTGGCCCTATTAACTTTATTCAAAGGGGAATTATGTTGTCTAAGAATAACAAAATTACTAAAGTAGACGATAGATTAAAGCATATTGCCTTTATTATGGATGGAAACGGAAGATGGGCGAAAAAAAGACTTTTGCCGCGTCAGGTCGGACATAAATATGGGGCAAAGGCATTTAAGGATATAGTTAAATATTGCTTTGAATTGGGAATTAAGACTGTGACAACATACGCATTTTCAACAGAAAACTGGTCACGACCACAAGCAGAAATTGATTCTATAATTCAGCTTTTAAGAGACTATAATACTGAGATTATTGAAGATGGACATGCAAGAATTATATATATTGGAGATAAATCAAATTTGCCAAATGATCTTGCTACGGTTATGATCGAAGGAGAAGAAAAGACAAAAGATAGAGATTTTCTTTTGAATATTGCATTTAACTATGGAGGTAGGTCCGAAATTGTTAATGCGTTTAATAAATTAATCAAAGAAGGCAAGGATAGTATTACTGAAGAGGATATTTCAAATTCTCTATATACAAGTGGTGTTCCTGATCCAGATTTGATTATTAGAACAGCTGGTGAATATAGACTTTCTAATTTTTTGCTTTGGCAGTGTGCTTATTCAGAACTATATTTTACTAATGTTTTATGGCCAGATTTTGGAAGAAAGCAGCTTGATGCTGCCATTAAAGATTTTTACAACCGTGATAGAAGATACGGCGGGTTAAACAAGAACGAGGAGAAAAAATGAAAAAAAGGATTATAACGGCGATTGTTGCTATCTTAATATTTGCGCCTATATGTATATTTTCTGAATATATTATATATCCGATAGCTATGAGTATTCTCGCCGCAGTTGGTGTTTTTGAGATTGCCAAGTGCATTGGCTTTCATAAAAAATTAGTTCTCACTATACCTGCATATATAGTTGCCTTGGCATTACCAATCCTAAGATTCTTTTTGAGCAATAAATCGAAGCCTAACTCAGTATTTATGCTTTATGCGATGGCTAGCGTTTTTGTTCTATTGGTATTTTGCTTGGGATATGTTATGTTCAATAAGAACAAATATAAGCTTTCAGACGTACTGACATTCTTTGCGTTGTCTGTATACGTTATAGGTTGCTTTGTTGCTATGGTTATTGTAAGATACACTGAATTAGTGCCACAACAAGGCTTATATATGTTCCCAATAATGTTCTTATCCGCTTGGATTTGCGACACATTTGCATATTTCACTGGCAGATTAATAGGTAAACATAAATTAATACCCGATATAAGCCCTAAGAAAACCATAGAGGGTGCAATCGGCGGTATTGTATTTACATTCATTGCTATGATGGGATATGGTTGTCTGATTAAATTTGCGTTCCACTATGATGGAATATCCTTTGTTCACCTTGCAATATTTGGAATTGTGCTTCCTGTAGTATCGCAAATTGGTGACCTAATCGCATCTTGTATTAAGCGTCAATATAATATCAAAGACTTTGGTAACGTATTCCCAGGACATGGTGGAGTAATTGATAGGTTTGATAGCCCAATGCTTGTTGCTCCTGTTATTTGCGTAATTAACGCAATATTTGCTTTATTTTAAAGGATTTTGAAATGAGTGAAATTAATAAGGTTCTTGCTATTTTAGGCTCAACTGGCTCTGTTGGTCAGCAAAGTGTGGAAATAGCTAAAAGCTTAAATCTAAAAGTTGATTTACTTACTGCATCATCGTCAGTAGATCTTATTGAAAAGCAGGCTAGAGAGCTATCGCCAAAAGTTTGCGTTCTAACTAATGAAAGAAACGCGAGTGAGCTAAAAATTAAGCTTGCCGATACAAATATAAAGGTATTTGGTGGAGAAACAAGTGCTATAAAGGCCATTTCTGAGAGCAGTGCAGATGTTGCAGTAAATGCGGTTTGTGGCTTTGCTGGACTTGCTCCTGCTATTTCTTGTGCACAAAGTGGCAAAAGAATTGCTATGTCAAATAAAGAAGCGATAGTTACTGCTTATCGCTTTTTAAAAGATGAGATTGCTAAAAATGGAGCTGAGCTTATTCCAGTGGATAGCGAGCATAGTGCAATCTTTCAATGCTTGCAAGGCAGAGCATCCAATGATATAAAGCGCATTATTTTGACCTCGTCAGGCGGACCATTTAGAGGAAGAAATGTGACTGAGCTTATGAATATTACAGCCAAGGATGCACTTGCACATCCAACATGGAAAATGGGTGCTAAAATTACTGTTGATAGCGCTTCACTTATGAACAAGGGCTTTGAAGTTATTGAAGCGGTTAGATTGTTCGAAGTATCACCTAATCAAGTGAAGGTTGTTGTGCATCCTCAAAGTATAATGCACTCAGCAGTTGAATATAGTGATAATAGTGTAATTGCTCAAATGGGTGTTCCTGATATGCGCACCTGTATTCAATATGCAATTACATATCCACAAAGATGCAACTCTCTTTCAAAACAGCTTGATTTTGCTGGAATTTCTTCGCTTACATTTGAAGAACCTGATATGAACACGTTTGAGCTTCTTTCTCTTGCTTATTATGCTATCGAGAAGGATGGCGTGATCCCTGCAGTGTTGAATGCTTCTGACGAAGTAGCGGTGCAATATTTTCTTAATGATAAAATAGGGTTTACTGATATTTTTAAGGTTGTTACTAAAGTCGTTACTTCCTTTGTAAACATCGAAAATCCTTCACTTGAAGAAATTGTTATTGCTGATAAGGAAGCAAGAATTAAGACAATAGAAGTTATAAATAGCATAATCAAATAACATCTTGTCGCATCATTTTAGCATTCTTGATATAGAGGTGAAAATGATAGTATTATATATTTTGTTGGCAATATTAGTGTTTGGCATTATGATTTTTGTTCATGAGCTTGGACATTTTGCTTTTGCCAAGATTTTCAAGGTTTCTATTAATGAGTTTTCAATTGGAATGGGACCTAAGATAATTTCCAAAAAAGGAAAAGATGGTGTATTATACGCTCTTCGACTTTTTCCAATTGGTGGATTTGTTTCTATGGCAGGCGAATCTGAAGAAAGTGACGATCCAAACGCATATGATAAAAAGCCTGCTTACCAGCGCTTTATAATTGTTATTGCTGGTGCAGTGATGAACATTGTAATTGCGGTAATTGTTGTGTTCTTTTTGTCACTAACGTCGCCTCTTTTTGGAACAACAACAGTTGCCGAGTTTGATAATGGTGAGCAAGTTAATCAAGGACTTACAGTTGGAGATAAAATTATAGAGGTTGATGGAAACAGAGTAGCAACTTATGATGAGCTGAGCTATGAAATAATGATGAATGGTGACGCCCCAGTTGATATTTTAGTAATTAGAAACAACGAAAGGGTTCTCATTGAGGATTATATTTTCCCAACAACTGATGAAGACGGAATAACATATGGGCAAATGAACTTTTATGTTATGCCAGAGAAAAGAACCTTTGGAAGCGTAATGAAAAATACTTTTCACACGTCTGTTTCTACGGTTAAAATGATATGGGACTCCATTATTGGACTTATAACTGGAAAATTTGGTTTTAAACAATTATCTGGTCCCGTTGGCGTAACTGGAGCAATGGTTGAGGTTGCTCAGTATGGTCCAAGAAGCTTCTTTTATATGGTTGCAGTAATATCAATGAATCTTGGAGTATTTAATTTATTACCGATACCAGCGCTTGATGGTGGAACACTGTTATTTACTGGTATAGAAATGATATTCAAAAAGAAGGTACCAAGAAAAGTAGAGGATATTGTCAAAATAGTTGGCTTTGTTTTATTGATATCATTAGTAGTTATAGTATCAATCAAGGATATAATCAGTCTAATAATTTTTTGAGGACAATAATGAAATATAACGAAATTCGAAGAAAAACACGTCAAGTAGGTGTTGGAAGCGTAGTTATCGGTGGTAACAGCGATATAGCTATTCAGTCTATGACTAACACAGATACGCTTGATCAGTTAGCGACTTTTTCGCAAATTAAAGCTCTTGATGCTGCTGGCTGTGACATAGTTAGAATTACGGTCCCTTCAATTGATGCTGCACAAACCATTAAATATCTTAAATCTAATGGTGTGAAGATTCCAATTGTTGCTGATATACATTTCGACTATAAAATAGCATTGCAATGTATTAAAAATGGCGTAGACAAAATTAGAATTAATCCTGGAAACATTGGTGAGGACTGGAAGATTAGAGAGGTTACAGAGGCATGTAGCTCTGCTGGAATTCCAATTAGAATTGGTGTAAATGGTGGTTCTTTGGAAAAGCATATTTTAAATAAATATGGTTCACCCACAGCAAATGCACTTGCTGAAAGCGCATTTTATCATTTAAATTTGCTTGAAAAGTTTAATTTTAAGAATGCAATTGTTTCTGTAAAATCATCAGATGTTTTGAGTATGATAAATGCAAATAGAATTATTGCAAGAGAATGCGATTACCCAATACATTTAGGAGTAACTGAGGCTGGCGACGATTATAGTGGCTTAGTTAAAAGCTCTGCTGGAATAGGTGCACTGCTTTGTGATGGAATAGGCGATACGATTAGAGTATCCTTAACTGCAGATCCAGTTGATGAAATAAAGGCCGCTAAGGAACTTCTTTCATCATTTGGCTTTTATAATAAAGGCTCTATACAAGTTGTTTCTTGTCCAACCTGCGGAAGAACCAAAATCGATTTAATAGAGCTTTCTAAAAAATTCAAAGATGCTATAAGGAACGTTAATACTAACGGAAAGAATATTAAGGTTGCCCTAATGGGCTGTGTAGTAAATGGTCCTGGAGAGGCAAAGGAGTGCGACTTTGGCATTGCTGGAGGCAAAGGTGAAGCAGTGTTATTTAGGCATGGCGAGATAGTTGGCAAAATCAAAGAAAATGAAATTATTCAAGTTTTACTTGATGAAATTAACAGGTTTAAAGAATCTTAATTAAACTAATTCAAATCGCAGATTTGAATTAGTTTTTATTAATCATAAAAGGAGGCATAATGTATGAATCTAAGCGAGAGATTTAAAAAATATACACCATCAGCTGAAATGATACCTTATATGGGTTCTGCAGTTTTAAATACCAAAGCAGATGTTGAAAATCGTATGATTGAAGTAACAGTTGAGTTTCAGTATATTGTGCCCAAGGCTGTTTTATACAAGCTTGAAAATGAAATAAAAACTGCATATGAGCTTAATTATATGCGAATTATTCCTAAATATCCTTCTAATCTTTTTACAAAGGACTACATTGATGAGTTAATTAAAGAGGTATATCGTGAGGGACCAGTATCAAAGGGCTTCTTTCAGGATTATTCTGTCGAATTTTCACTTGGCAAAATTATTTTTAAATTACCATTTATTAAAGGCGGAATTGATCTTCTCGGCAATGCTTCGACTGGACAAGTTATTTCTAACATAATTAAGCGAGAATTTGATCTTACAGTTACTGTCTCTATTGAGCAAAGAGAGGACTATAAGAAAAATATTGAGCTTTTTGAATCTGAAAAGCTCAATATTTTGAAACGAGCGTTAGAGGATGCAAAGAATTCGCAAGCTGATAGCATAAAAGAGGACGATGAAGCTCCCAAAAAAGATTTTAAGAGGTCAAATTCATTTAATTCACAAGAGGTTTCTTTTGAAAATAATGGAAACAAAATTAAATGTGGACATACTATTTTCGATATTGAATCACCAGAGTATGTAGCTGGTGGAGATTTTGAAATCAAAAACATTGTACCAATTCGTAATTTGCGTAGCGGTATGCACGATGTTTGCGTTCTTGGTAAGGTTTTTATAATTGAAGAAAAGCAAATTAAAAGAGGAGCAGTAACTATAATTAATGTAGGTATTACTGATAAGGACTCGTCTGTTTACATAAAAATTAACGTTCCTACCGAAAAAAAGGCAGAGGAACTATCCTATTTTAAATCTGGTAATTCATACGCGATACGTGCAAATGTTAAAACCGATGATTTTGATGGGGAGATTTACCTGTCTTATCTTGATATTTGCAAAATAAATGAGCAAGTACGTATGGACAACGCGGATGAAAAGCGTGTTGAGCTTCATTTACATACTAAGATGTCTCAAATGGATGCAACAATAGATCCCGATGAGCTTATAAAAACAGTAAAAAATTGGGGACACAAAGCAATTGCTATTACTGACCATGGCAATGTACAAGCCTATCCTCCGATAATGCTTGCTTCTGAAAAAGCGGGAGTTAAAGTGATTTATGGTTTGGAGGCATATTTCGTAAATGATTCATCAAGAGCTATTTATGGCGATAAAGCAACAGCTTTTGAAGAAGAATTTTGCGTTTTTGACCTTGAAACTACTGGTTTGTCAAACAAAAACGATAAAATTACTGAAATTGGCGCTGTAATTCTAAAAAATGGACAAGTAATTGATAGATATAATTCATTTGTTAACCCTGAAAGGCCTATTCCTGAAAGAATAGTAGAGCTAACTGGAATTACTGATGATATGGTTAAGGACGCTCGTAAAATTGACGAGGTATTACCAGAATTTTTAGAATTTGCTGGAAAACGAGTATTAGTAGCTCATAATGCTAACTTTGACGTTGGCTTCGTTCGACAAGCATGTAAAGAATTGGGCATTGATTTTAAATGTACATATCTTGACACTGTAGCTCTTTCTAAATTTATTAACCCAGAACTCAAAAAGCATAAGCTTGATTCGCTTGCAAATTATTTCAATCTTGGTGATTTCAATCACCATAGAGCATCTGACGATGCCGAAATGCTTGCAACTGTGCTTGAGTGTATGTTTGAAAAGCTAAGAGGCGAGGGGATTTATGACACTAGTGGTATAAATCATTTGATGAATAAAAATGCAGACCCATTAACAATGTCATCAAATCACCAAATTATCTTAGTAAAGAACAGAGTTGGTCTAAAAAATTTATATAAGCTTGTTTCTGATGGCTTTTTAAAGTATTTTAAGCGCCATCCAAGAATTCCTAAGTCAAGCCTTGTTGAGCATAGAGAAGGCTTGATAATTGGCTCTGCATGTGAGGCTGGAGAGCTATTCCAAGCGATTCTTGATAATAGAAGCGATGATGATATTGAAGAAATCGCAAGCTTCTACGACTATCTTGAAATTCAACCTATTTGTAATAATATGTTTCTTATTGCAGAGGGGCGTGCTTCAAGCATTGAAGATTTGAAAAACTTCAATCGTCGAATAGTTCAGTTAGGCGAGAAATTAGGAAAACCTGTTGTTGCTACCTGCGATGCTCACTTTATGAATAAAGAAGATGAGATTACAAGAAAAATCTTATTGTCTGGTCAAAAATTCAAGGATGCTGACAATGACACAGGCATTTACTTTAGAACAACCGAAGAAATGCTTGCTGAATTTGAATATTTAGGTAAAGAAAAAGCATATGAGGTTGTAGTAACAAATACCAACAAAATAGCTGATATGATTGACTATGACGATATAAGACCTTTCCCAAAAGGTACATTTACGCCTAAAATGGAGGGAGCCGAGGAAGATCTAACCAATATGTGTTGGGAACGAGCTAAGAACATGTATGAATTCAATGGCGTTATTCCCGAGGTCGTTTCTTCCCGCCTTGAAAGAGAGCTATCTTCAATTATTCAAAATGGATTTGCTGTTCTATATATGATAGCGCAAAAGCTTGTATATTACAGTGAAAGCTTAGGCTATTTGGTTGGCTCACGTGGTTCCGTTGGTTCTTCTTTTGTTGCAACTATGGCTGGTATATCAGAGGTTAACCCTCTACAACCGCACTATAGATGTCCTAAGTGTCGTTATAGCGAGTTCATTACTGATGGTAGCGTTGGTTCAGGCTTTGACTTGCCAGACAAAATTTGTCCTCATTGTGGCGAAAAGCTACTACAGGACGGACACGATATTCCTTTTGAAACGTTCTTAGGATTTAAGGGTGATAAATCACCTGATATTGACCTTAACTTTTCTGGTGATGTTCAAGGTATGGTTCATAAATACACTGAGGATCTTTTCGGTGCAGAAAACGTGTTTAGAGCTGGTACTATAAGTGGTATAGCACCTAAAACTTCGTTTGGATATGTTGCTAAGTATATGGATGAGCACGAGCTAAATGTAAACAAAGCCGAGGTTCAACGTTTAGTTGATTTATGTACTGGCGTTAAGAGAACAACTGGTCAGCATCCTGGTGGAATAGTTGTTGTTCCTAAGGAATATGACATTTATGATTTTTGTCCTGTACAGCATCCAGCGGATGACGTCCATTCCGATATTGTAACAACTCATTTTACATTTGAATATTTACATGACACGCTTCTCAAACTTGATGAGTTGGGACATGATATGCCGACAAAATATAAAATGATTGAACAGTATACAAACACTTCAGTATTAGATGTACCGATGAATGACCCTGATGTGTATGAGTTGTTCTTATCAACTAAACCATTAGGAGGAGAAGGGCTCCTTAAGGATCTTAAGTGCGATGTAGGTACATATGGCTTGCCAGAATTTGGCACGAAATTTGTACAACAGATGTTAGTGGATGCAAAGCCTAAGAATTTTTCAGACCTTTTACAAATTTCTGGACTTTCACATGGTACAGACGTTTGGCTTGGAAACGCACAGGATTTGATTAAAGCCGGTACGTGTACAATTTCTAACGTTGTTGGAACTCGTGACAGTATTATGCTTTATTTAATCTATAATGGACTTGAAAAGGGCGTATCCTTCAAAATAATGGAGGATGTGCGTAAGGGTAGGGGCCTTACGGCGGAATATGAAAAAATTATGCGTGACAATAATATTCCTGATTGGTATATTTCATCGTGCAAAAAAATTAAGTACATGTTCCCCAAAGCCCACGCTGCAGCATACGTTATATCGGCAATTAGACTTGGTTGGTATAAGGTACATATGCCTATGGAATTCTATGCAGCTTATTTAAGTGTAGCTCCCGGTGGATTTGAATCATCAATGGTGGAGAACGGAAAAAGCGGAATTTTGGCTAGAATTGAGGAAATAGAAGCAAAGGGCAATGAGGCAACTCAAAAAGAAAAAGATACAATTGTAGCTTTACAAATTGCATACGAGTGCTTGGCGCGTGGCATTGAATTTTTGCCTGTTAACTTTATGAAGTCTGATTCTACAAAGTTTTTGCCGGAAAATGGCAAAATTAGAATGCCATTCTCATCAATTTCAGGTATCGGAGAAAACGCTTCGCTTAAAATCGCTGAGGCAAGAAAAAGTAATGACGTATTTTCAGTTGAGGATTTCCAACAAAAAACAAGATTAACTAAAGCAGTTATGGAGGTTTTGGAAAGAAACCACGTATTTGATGATATGTCAAAAACTAATCAGTTATCGTTCGATATATAAAAAATATAGCCCTTTTGAGGGGCTATATTTTTTCTTCTAATTTTTTCTCACACATTCGCCTTAATGCTAATGTTAGAATTAAATTAAGATTATTTTCTGTTACGATATATTCTTCATCGACTAAAAGAGTAGAATGTACCTGCTCCTTGGTTATTTTAACAAATCTTGCATTGCCATGATTGATTAAAATTCTTTTGTCAAAGCATTCAATATAAATTACTTTGTCGTTATCAGCAAATGATTCTACTAATAGCTCGTGCAATTTAAATTTTTGAATTTTTCTAACATTTCCTATCTCTATAGACTCGTTTTTTATTAAGTACATTCCCAAGCAATATGGATGGTCTTGACCAATATATGCACGAACCATATGTAATGTTTCGGTTGGATCGTTTGCGTATTGCTTTATAGGTATACAAAAGTATTCCTTTTTTTCAAATTCAGAATATGGTGAAATTAGTTTAACAACATAATTATCATCTATAATACTTATAAGTGCACAAAAGTAGTCTGGATTAAGGCATATATAAATATGAGGGCGACCATTAGTATGTTTTTGGACTATAGTGAATTTTTTAACTATGTTCTTTTCTGATAACTCTGCAACAAGCTTGTTAACAGTGATGAAGGCAAGTCCTAATTCCTCAGATAACTCTTTAAGAGTTTTAGGCTCTCGTAAAATGCTACGCATCATATAAATCATATTTGAGAATTTTAAGTCAATATTATTAATGAAACTCACCACCTTTTAAAAGATTATAGAAAATATTATTAGAATTGTCAATAAATTTATCAAAAAAACTTGAAAATCATAATCAAAATGTATATAATGATAACAACGACTAACACGGAGGTTGCAAATGTTAGATAAAATTATTGAAACTATTGCGCTTCACGCAAGGGTAGATGGCGCTTTAATTTCCGAGGAAACTAATATACTTGATTTAGATGTTGACTCATTATGTGTTTTAAAAATAATAATGGACATTGAGGGCGCGTTTGGGGTTAGATTTAATGATGAGGAAATCGTTGAGATTAGAACTCCAAAGGATATCGAAAACGCAATTCTTGCTAAATTTGCATAAAAAATAGACACCGTATAAAAAACGGTGTTTTTTTGTAAAAAATTTGTCAAATTATGTTGACAAACAAATTAGACAAGTGTATAATATAAGAGCGTCACAAAATTTGAAAGGGAATATTGACATGGACAATATAAGAAAGTTGCCGGAAGCAGAGTTTGATGTGATGGTCACACTCTGGGACTGCAAGGTGTCCCCGGTAAACACAGCTTATCTTATGGAAAATGTCGGAAAGCAAAAAGGGTGGAAAGCACCTACTTTGATTTCATTTCTTTCAAGACTGGAAGAGAGAGGCTTTATACACTCTGAGAAAAAAGGAAAAGAAAGATATTATTATGTAGATGCCCACAAGGATTCTTACATACGTAATATCACTTTAGATTTCTTACAAAGGTACCATTCTGGCTCATTTGTAAAAATGATGGATATGGTATATGGTAAGAATTCACTTTCTTCAAAAGAACTTGATGAAATGCTAAGGTGGTTGCAACAGCAATATTAATTCGCTTCCGATGTTTGATTCGTAATTATATCGGTGAAGAATTATTTCTTCACCGAAAAACGAATTGCAAAGATTTTTGAACCTGATTTCGGGTTCTTTTTTATTTTGCTATTTATTTTTTTAATATATTATGATATACTTAATATAATAGTAGTTTTATGAGGAGTTTTATGAAAAATATTTTTTCTCAAATATCAGATGCATTTCATGGTACACATGCGGATGTATCTGCAATAATTCTGTGCGCGGGAGAATCAACGCGTTTTTCTTCAAGTGGAAATAGTAAGCAAATGGCACAGGTCGCGGGCAAGAGGGTAATTGTTAGAACTATTGAAGCCTTTGAGGCGTGTCCAGTGGTAAAAGAGATCGTTTTAGTTGTTAGAAAAGAAGATACCTCTGATTACAATAGGCTTATATGTGAGCTTGGATTTAAAAAAATTGCATGTATCGTAGTAGGTGGTGACACACGCCAAATTTCTGCTATGAGAGGATTTAAGCATATTTCTGAAAAAACAAAGCTTGTTGCCATCCACGATGGCGCAAGATGCTTAGTTACACCTGAAATTATTGAAACAGTTGCCGATTTTGCAAGAGAACATCTTGCTGCGACTGCTGCTACAAAGGTTACTGATACTGTTAAGCTTTCAGATGAAAACGGCAACATTGTAAGAACTATAAGTAGAGAGCATATGTGGACTGTACAAACGCCTCAAATTTTCGATAGAGAGCTTTATAGGGTATGTATTGAAAACGCAAAAGAAAAATGTATTACAGCCACCGATGATTGTATGATGGCTGAGGCATACGGACAAAAGGTAAAGCTTGTTGAAACTGGTAGAGAAAATATAAAGATTACCTTTAAGAGCGATATAAAAGCAGCAGAAGCAATTATAAGAGCTAGAGGTGATAAGTAATGAGAATTGGTCACGGATACGATGTTCATCGCTTTTGCGAAGGCGACTGTTTGGTAATTGGTGGCGAAAGAATTCCTTATACAAAAAAATTATTAGCGCACTCCGATGGAGACGTTTTGGTACATGCAATTGCAGACTCGCTTCTTGGCGCTTGTGCTGAAAGAGATATTGGACATCATTTTCCTGATAATGATGATTCGTATAAGAATATTAGTAGCTTAATTTTACTTAAATTAGTTGGTGACATTTTGTCTGAAAAAGGATATATAATTAGCAATATTGACTCAACAATTGTAGCTCAAGCACCTAAAATGTCTGCTTATATTCCTAAAATGAGAGAGAATATAGCAAATGCACTTAATTTGTCAATTGAACAGGTCAATGTAAAGGCTACAACGGAAGAAAAGCTTGGATTTACTGGACGTGGCGAAGGAATTAGCGCACATGCAGTTTCTTTGATTATGAACAAAGAGTGAGTGAAAAAATCTTACATCCTTAAATTTTAAAGTCTTTCTCACTCTTCGTCCATGAGTATTACTCCTTAATATTTTACACAATAATTCATAATTTGACACAAATTAACAAGAGGGAAATATATGAAAACATTAGCGCCATCAATTCTTGCATCTGATATGCTATATCTCGGTGCAGAAATTAAAAAAATTGAAAAATCTGGATCAAAATATGTTCATGTTGACGTAATGGACGGATGTTTTGTACCAAATATTAGCTTCGGTATGCCGATAATTTCTGCGGTACGTAGCTGTACAGACTTAGTTGTTGATGTTCATGCTATGATAGTAAATCCTGATAAGTATATCAAGGACTTTGCTAAAGCAGGTGCTGATATTATCACATTTCATTTAGAAGCTCTTGAGCCAAAACGCGTGATGGAAACTATTGATGCAATTCATAAGGAAGGACTCAAGGCAGGCATTTCAATAAAGCCTGGAACTGATGTTAAGGAGCTTATACCATATATCAAATGCGTTGAAATGGTTTTAATTATGACTGTAGAACCAGGCTTTGGTGGACAAAAGTTTATGCAGGATATGATGGATAAGGTTAGATTTGTAAGAGAAGTTGCTGAAAAAGAGAATAAAGAGCTTGATATCCAAGTTGATGGTGGAATAAATAATGAAACGCTCAAGGTAGCTATGGAAGCGGGTGCAAATATTTTTGTTCTTGGTACTGCTTTTTTCAAAAGTGAAACTTTAATAGATGCGGAGAAGCTATTAGGTGAATAAATTTAAACCCGTAATTGTGATAATTTCCTGGATTTTGGTTGTAGCTACGATGGTTACAATTGCTTTCTTTTCATTGCAGAATGGAAAAGAGTCAACCCAAACAAGTAATAAGGTCACAGAAGTAATTATTCCAAATGAGGACAATGTTTCTTATGAAGGAATGAAGGCGTTAACGACAATAACAAGGAAAACAGCTCATTTTTGTATATATATGCTGCTCGGACTATTAGTTTTTTCTGCCTTTTATTTTTCGCTACAGATATGGGCGCCTCAACTACAGATTTTATCGTTTTCATTGGTGCTTCTGTATTCGATAATAGACGAATATATTTATCAAGCAATTACTCCAGGACGCATGCCGTCAGCGCTTGATATAATTATAGATATGAGTGGGGCATTGATAGGAATAATAGTTTTATCACTAATTATTATAATTATAAAGTATATTAAAAAAAGAAAAAAGGAAATCTCGTTGTGAGATTTCCTTTATTTTTTAGATGAAAGCTCATTAATTAGCTTCGAAAACTCATAAATTTCGTTTCTAGTATTAAATATGCTAAAGCTAATCCTAACAGCGCCACTATTTAAAGTGCCTAATGTTTTGTGTGCTAAAGGAGAACAGTGAAATCCGCTTCTTACACAAATTCCATTGTTATTTAGATAGTTTGAAACAAATGAAGGAGATTTATTTTTTAAATTAAATAGTAAAGCATTGCCTGGATAAGAATTCATCTTATAAAGAATAATATTATTATTTTCACTCAAGCATTTTACAGAGGTTAAATACAAATCTTCTTCATGGGCTCGGATTTTTGACAAATCTAACGATTTAAGCCATTTAAGAGACGCGCACCAGCCTGAAATGCATGGTGTTGACAAGGTTCCAGCCTCGAGCATTTCCGGCAAAAAATCCGGCATATTCTCGTCTAAAGAATTAATTCCAGTACCACCCTCAACCATGGTGGAGCGAATTTTATCAGTATTATAAATAATTGCAGCAGCACCTTGAGGTCCGTATAGGCTTTTATGTGCAGGGAAGCACAAGGCACTAATATTCATTTTCTTTACATTAATATCGTATAATCCTGCGCTTTGAGCAGCGTCTAAAATAAATATAATGTTGTTTTCCTTGCAAAGCTTACCGATTTTAGTTATGGGTAGTCTTCTTGAGCCTACATTTGATACGTGAGTACAAGCAAGCATTGTTGTATTGGGCTTTAATTTGGATTTTATTGAAAATAATATTTCCTCATCCGTGCCATTAGTTGCAAAAATATCATAAGTGCAGAATTTTTCATTCGAAAGCTTTACTATTGGTCGTAAAACCGAATTATGCTCGATATCACTTATTAAGACGTGTGAATTAGGCACCATTAATGATTTTATGGCGGTGTTTAATGCGTAAGTTGTATTATAAGTGAAAACAACATTTTCAGTTTCACCATTAAACATTTGGGCAAGCAATGCTCGTGTCTCATAAATTTTTTCTGCGCTTTTAATTGATAATCTATGGGAACTCCTTCCAGGATTTCCACAATAATTGTTTATACATTTTGCTATTTCCTCGCTAACACACAATGGTTTAGGAAAGGTAGTAGCTGAATTATCTAAATAAATCATATCTTTCTCCTAAACAGTGATTATTTGACTATACCTGACACCATATGATTTAAGTGCGCGTTCTGCGACTTGTAGATTTATACAGTCAAATTTGACTCCATAAGAGCAGCCCTTTTTTGTCATATTAGAATCTAATTTTATTATTTCGGAGTTAATATAATTGCTTGACAGCGCTTTTTGTGCTTTTATAGCATAAGTCATAGATTTCATAGAAGCAATGCACATTTTATCACCTCCTTATTTCATAATATGCAAAAAGACCGTTTTAGAAACGGTCTTTTAGATATTATTAGTGAATGATAGATGTTGCAATGCCAATATAAATTAGAAGCGACAATACGTCAACTATTGTAGTAATAAATGGACTTGCCATAACTGCAGGGTCAAAGCCTAATCGTTTTGCTAAAACAGGAAGCAAGCAGCCGGCTAACTTAGAAGCAACAATAGTGACAAGAAGTGTTAAGCTTACAGCTAAAGCAACAAAAATGTCGATTTCGCTATTGCGAAGAATCCATTTGTCGATTATAAAGAGTTTTGCAAATGTAGCAACGGCAAGAGTGGCACCACAAAGTAGAGCAGTCGACAATTCCTTTAAAATTACCTTGAATATGTCACCAAGCTTGATTTCCTCTAACGCAAGGCCACGAATAATAGTAACTGATGTCTGACCACCAGCATTACCACCAGAGCCCATAATCATAGGAATAAAGGCGATTAAAACGGTGCTACCGTCAATTATTAGATTTCCTTCGAATTTTGTAATTATTAAGCTTGTAAACGTTGCAGAAAGCATAAGTAAAACAAGCCAAGGAATACGTTTGCGCCAAATTTCAAAAGGACTTGTTGCTAAATAAGGCTTATCGGATGGGATAATAGCAGCCATTTTTTCAATATCCTCTGTTGCTTCCTCTTCAATGACGTCAATAGCATCGTCAACAGTGATAATTCCAACTAATCGGTCCTCTTGGTCAACAACGGGTAGGGCAAGAAGGTCATATTTACTCATTTCCTTTGCCGCAAACTCCTTGTCGTCATGTGTGTGGACATAAATTACACTAGTCTCCATAATTTCAGAGATTATCATTTCATCATCTGAAAGAAGAAGTCTTTTTGCCGTTACATATCCAAGCAAAGTTCTGTCGGGCTTGGTAACGTAACAGGTGTATATGGTCTCTTTGTCAACGCCAGTACGGCGAATTCTTTTTAAAGCATCCTCAACAGTAATATCCTCATCAAGGCTCACATACTCAGTAGTCATAATGCTACCTGCAGAGTCGTCAGGATACTTTAGTATTTCATTTATTGTTTTTCGAGTTTCAGAATCTGAGTTTTTGAGGATACGCTTTACAACGTTTGCAGGCATTTCCTCAATGATATCAACAGTATCGTCGATATATAGCTCTTCCATGACTTCTTTCATTTCATTATCGGTAAACGAAGAAAGAAGCGTTTCTTGGTAGTCTGTGTCCATTTCTACAAAGCATTCTGCTGCTAAGTCCTTTGGGAGCAACCTAAACAAGGTAGCAATTTTATTAGGAAACTCTTGAAGGAGTAAAGAAAGGTCAGCTGGCTCGATATCCTTTAACAAGGTTTTGATCGAGTAATAATCGCGTTTTTTGATAAGCTCATCAAGCTCATCTACAATTTCTTTGAAATCTTCCATTGTTTTTACCTCCTACTACATAATAAGAGGGCGAAAGTTAATGTGTCACACAAGCAGACACAAATATAACTATATTAAAACACCCTCGGGGGACTGAAGTACTATTCGTGTCCATAATTTGCTCCTTTCAACTTTCTTTTTATATATTATAAAGGATTAAGATGAAAAAATCAACACCTCTTTTTCAAACTTTTAAATATTAGATTAAAATTTCAAATTGAGCCTGAAAATCAAAGAGAAAATTACTTGAAATAATTATTTAAAGTTTAAGTTTAAAGAAATAATCTACGGGATAAGTTGAGAAAAAATAGCAAATATTATTTCTAATTTATAAAAGTGGAACAAGAAGCTTGGATTTGCTTTATCACTATAAATTAGGCAAATGCCAAAAACAATTATTGACTTTAAGTGTATGCTTTGAGGCCTTATAACACAAGGGTTTTGACAGAGAACACTCTATATTATAAAGCTTATTTCATCATTGATTTTATGTAAAATTTCACCGCCTCATTAATTAATTTTGTATATAAATTATGGTTTTAGGCAATTGCATAACATTAACAAAAACCAAAAAACTCATACTAATGACAATTAAGTGTTATTATTATTTTTTATATCTCATAAATTTAAATATAAAAATTTATTGCGAGGTTTTTATATGCAAAAGAAAACTATGGGACAGATTATTTCAGATGTATTTGACATTCCTCTGGAGGGGATAGCAAATGTGCCGAACGCACAAATTATCGGAAATACAATTATGAATATAGAAGGTTGCATTGGAATAAAGAAATATGAGTGTGAGGAAATAGTTTTAAAGACGAAGGGATATGTTTTGTCCGTTTTAGGTCAATCACTGTCGATGCTTGCTTTTTCTCAGGGGCGTGTAAGCATTAGAGGCATAATAAAATCATATAGTATCGAGAGAAGCGAGAGATGATATTTCATAATGTTCTTATAGAAGTAGTTAAATCTAATAAAACAAGCGCTCTTGACGTGATTTTAAAGGAGAATTTGAGTTATTATAGGATTAATAAATCTAAAAATGGATGCATTTTATTACTTATTCCTTACAAGTTGCTGAAAAAATATAAGATTGCGTTTGACAAATATGGTATTGAATACATTGTTAGAAAAGAGTCAGGAATATTATCAGTATTTCATAAAAATAGAGCTCGTATAGGATTATTGCTTGGAGCTTTAGTATTAATCTTAGGTGTTTATTTCAGTTCAAAGATTGTGTGGAGGGTTGAAATCGATGGCAACAGTCGATTGAGTGATGCAGAGGTACTATCAATACTTGAGAAATCTGGCTTTGGAATTGGCAGCTATATACCACGAATTGACTATGATCAAGTTCATAATGAGATATTAATTAATTGTGATGACATTTCGTGGGTGTCACTAAATATTAATGGCAACGTTGCAAGGGTTGAAATTAAAGAAACGTTGCATGGTAAAGAGGTGATTGATGAATCTTATTCCAATATAGTAGCAAGTACTGATGGACAAATACTTGATATTAAAGTAAGTGATGGAAAAAAGGTTGTAAATACACACAGCACCGTCAAGAAAGGAGATTTATTGATTTCTGGCGTTGTTGATTCGCAGTCCGAGGGGGTAAGATATTGCAGGGCAGAAGGAGAAGTATTAGCATATGTAAACAAAACGATTCAAATCGAGATTCCGAGGAAAGAAACTAAAAAAATTTACACTGGTAAGGCTTACACTCAAAAAAAGGTTAAAATATTTTCAAAAGCTATAAATTTTTCTTTAAATTATAACAATTATTACAAAAACTGTGATAAAATAGAAAATAAGGAATACGCAATGCTTTTTTCTAAAATATCATTACCCATTGAGCTGCAAACTATTAGTTATTATGAATATGAATTCAAAGAAATAACATATAGCAATGATGAAATGGTCAATATGGCATTTTCACAACTTGAAAATGAGTTAAAAACGTTGAATATAGTCACAAAAGATGTTGAAACAAGCTATTCTGATGGTATTTTATCGCTTGTTTGTCAGCTTACATGTATTGAAAATATTGCGCAAGAAGTAAAAATCAACATAAAATAAAGGATTAAAATATGTCAGAAAAGAACATTAAAACATCATCGCCTGATATCACTGCGGCAATTTTTGGCCCATTTGATATTAATGTTAACGTTATTCAAGAGTCATTCAATGTTAGTATTGTAAATCGTCCTCTTGACAATAGCATTGGCGACTGTATATTAATAAGTGGTAAGGGCGAAGATGTGGATAAAGCATATGAGGTTCTTACTTACTTAAATAAAATGGCACAAATGAATAATCCTATCACAGAACAAACTATTGATTATGTTATATCAGTTGTCAGCGAGAATCAAAGCGAAAAACTTAATGAGCTTGATGATAATTGCTTTTGCGTTACTGCTAATGGAAAACCAATAAAGGCAAAAACACTTGGTCAACAGAAATACGTTAACCAAATTAAAAAGAACACAATCACACTGGGAATTGGACCTGCTGGTACCGGAAAAACGTTTTTAGCGGTTGCAATGGCTGTTAAATCATTAAGAAATAAAGAGGTTGCAAGAATTATTTTGACAAGACCAGCTGTAGAAGCAGGTGAGCGCTTAGGCTTTTTGCCAGGCGATTTGCAAAGCAAAATCGATCCATATTTACGACCTCTATATGATGCTTTATACGAACTGCTGGGTTCTGAAAACTGTGCAAGGCTTATGGAAAAGCTAACTATTGAGATTGCGCCACTTGCATATATGAGAGGCAGAACGCTTGATGATTCTTTTATAATTTTAGACGAGGCACAAAATACTACACCTGAGCAAATGAAAATGTTTTTAACGCGCCTTGGCTATAATTCAAAGGTTGTAGTTACTGGTGATTTATCACAGACTGACTTGCCCGATGGAAAGAAAAGTGGTCTTGCTGAGGCTGTAAAAATACTAAAAAACATTGATGATATTGCTATTCATACCTTTACCGAAAAAGATGTCGTTCGACACAAGCTTGTACAGAAGATTATTGTTGCTTACGACAAATATGAGAGAGAAGCTATGGCATCAAGGGAAAGAAGGAACAAAAAATAATGGTATTATCTGTAGAATTTAAGGATGAACAAGAAAAAATTGAAGTTAGAGCCGCTATGCTTTCGATAGTAAGAAAGGCGATTTTTAATACGCTTGCATATGAGGGCTTTGAAAAAGAGGTTGAGGTTTCAGTTACATTTACTGATAATGAGCAAATTAGAGAGCTTAATAATCAGTATCGAAACAAAGATTGCGCAACAGACGTTTTGTCTTTTCCAATGTTTGATAATTTTTCAGAAATGGATATGCTACCTGAGCCTGTTCTGCTTGGTGATATAGTAATTTCACTTGAAAGAGCAATGATTCAAGGACATCATTTGTATCATAGTATATATCACGAGGTTGCATTTTTGGCTGTACACTCAACATTACACCTTTTAGGATATGATCATGAAACATCCAAAGAGGATGAGGAAGTAATGTTTGCTAAGCAAAAAGAAATAATGGAGATAATTGGATTCTAATGAAAAGGACAACGTTTATAGCTATTGTTGGCAGGCCAAACGTAGGAAAAAGCACACTTTTGAATGCTATATTGGGTGAAAAAATTGCAATTGTTTCCTCGAAGCCTCAAACTACAAGAAACAGAATAACAGGAATTTATACAAAAGACGACGATCAAATAGTTTTTCTTGATACACCTGGCTTTCAAAAGCCAAGAACAAAGCTTGGTGAGTATATGTTAGCTGCATCAAGCTCATCAATTGGCAATTCTGATGCTGTAATCCTTATAGCGGACGTAAATTACGGCCTTGGTGAGATAGAAAAGGACATTATTGAACGCATAAAGCACTCAAAATTGCCATCAATATTAGTTCTTAATAAAACTGATATGGCTACTCCGGAAAAGGTTGCAAAAACGATTACAGAGTACGACAGCTACCATAAGTTTGATGCTGTCGTTCCTACTAGTGCCTCAAGAGGTCATGGCGTAGATGCTGTAATTGAGGAATGCTCAAAGTTTCTTAGTGAGAGTGAGTGGTTTTTTCCAAGTGATATAATTACGGACCAACCAGAAAGAAATATTGTTGCTGAAACAATTAGAGAAAAGCTTCTTCGAGTGCTTTCTGATGAGGTTCCACATGGTACTGCTGTAAGCATTGAAGAATTTAAAGATGAAGAAAAAATTATAAAGGTTAGAGCTGATATTTATTGTGAGCGTGTGTCGCACAAAGGCATAATCATTGGTAAAAATGGTGAAACACTAAAGCGAATTGGCACTTACGCAAGAGAAGACCTTGAAAGATTCTTTGGAGTAAAGGTTTATATTAATTTATGGGTTAAGGTTAAGGAAAAGTGGAGAGATAGCACTCTGAACCTTAACAATCTTGGATATAACATCAAGGAGATTACATGACCGAAATAAAAAAGAATGGTCTTGTTATACAAGAAAAGGATTTAGGTGAAAATGATAAGCTTTTGACCGTTTTAGTTGAAAGATATGGTAAGCTCTATGTTGTTGCAAAAGGCGCTAAGAGTGTCAGAAATCGCCATATGGCGTGTACACAGCTTTTTAGCTATGCTACCTTTGGTTTGAGAAAAAGAGGCAACTATTATTATATTGTTGATAGCGACTTAATTGAGTCTTATTATGATATTAGAACGGATATTTTAAAGCTTTCGTTAGCATCATTTATATGTGATGTTGTAAACGATGTTGTGCAAGAGGGAAACAATGAAGATGACATTCTTAAGTTGGCGTTAAATACATTTTTTGCAATTGCCAAAAATCTTAAACCGCTTGAACATATAAGGGCGGCTTTTGAGCTGAGAATAGCTGTAATATCAGGCTTTGCGCCAAATTTAGATGCTTGTTCTCAATGCGACAAAAGCGATTCTCACTCTTATTATTTTGATATCGTTGACGGCGTTATTTATTGTAATAATTGTAAAAACAAGTTATTTTATGCAAATGCCGAAAATGAATTTTTGGAGCGAGGACTTGCAAAACCGATAGCCATTTTGTCAGAAAGCGTTATTGCTGCTATGCGCTATGTAGTAAATGCGCGAGCTGAGCGCTTTTTATCTTTCAGCCTGCAAGCGGACGAGCTTACTTCTTTTTATAATGTGTGCGAAAAATTTTTGCTTAACCAATTAGAAAGAGGATTTTACTCGCTTGACTTTTACAAAACAATGCTATAAAGGAGAAAAAACTAATGCAAAATTTAGACAAGTCGATACGTGTACTTGAATTTGAAAAAATTAAATCATTACTTGCTAATCTTGCATTAACACAAGGAGCAAAGAGACGCGCACTTACACTGCTACCATCTTCAAATGAGATTACTATCAAGCGTAGACAGGCCTTAACTGCCGATGCTAAGGACATGGCTGGCATTAAGGGTGTACCATCGTTTAATAGCATGCCTGAAATACTTGACCACGTGGAAAAGGCAGAGAAAAATTCTATTTTATCACCGAGAGAGATACTTGACGTAGGATATTCGTTGCAAACTGCACGTGGATTGCTTGAGTATATTCACACCGATTCCTTAAAAAAATGCACTCTGACCGAGGTTTTTGAGTGTCTTGTTCCAAACAAGTCGCTTGAATCGTCTATATTTAAAGCGATTTTGGGTGAGGATATAATTGCAGATGATGCCAGCCCCAAGCTTGCAGATGTTAGACGCAAAATTAGATATCAAACAAATAGAATAAGAGAAGTCCTACAAAGCTATTTAGTTGGCGAAAAGTCGAAGCACTTGCGAGAGAATTTGGTAACAATGCGTAATGGTAGATACGTGCTTCCCGTTAAAAATGAAGATAAAAATGAGATTAAGGGCTTAATTCATGATACTTCAGGAACCGGTGCAACACTGTTTATAGAGCCTATGGCGGTAGTAGAGGCAAATAATGAGCTAAGAACCTTAATTAGCGAGGAAGAGGCTGAAATTGAAAGAATATTATCAGAATTTTCCAGTCAAATTGCTGATTTTGGTCTCCAACTTCGTAACAACTATAATAACATAACTGAAATTGCATTTAATTTTGCACTTTCTGAGCTTTCATATGTAATGAATGCTGTTCAACCAGTATTTGTAACCGATAGACTAATTGAGTTTCATCGTGCAAGACATCCATTGCTCGATAGAGAAAAGGTAGTTCCTATTAATATTTCGATTGGAGAAAGCTATAATATGCTTGTTATTACCGGTCCTAATACTGGAGGAAAAACAGTTTCTTTAAAAACACTTGGATTATTTGTATTAATGGCTCAATCCGGTATGCAATTGCCCTGCGATAGCGCAAAGATGTGTATATTTGATGGCGTTTTCCCGGATATTGGTGATGAGCAAAGCATTGAGCAATCTCTTTCTACGTTTTCATCACATATGGTTTCAATTGCTAACATAATTAACTGTGCAACTGATAAGTCATTAGTATTGTTTGATGAGCTTGGAGCAGGTACAGACCCAATTGAAGGAGCAGCGTTAGCACAATCGATTTTAGAGATAGTTCTGGAAAAAGGTACCTTGTGTGCTGCAACAACACACTATGCCGAGTTGAAAGCTTTTGCGCTAAACACTAAAGGAGTTGTTAATGCAGCGTGTGAGTTTAACATTAATACGCTAAAACCGACTTATAAGCTATTAATAGGCTCGCCTGGTAAATCGAATGCTTTTTTAATTTCACAAAAGCTTGGAATTTCAGATAGTATAATTAATCGAGCTAAGGAGTTGATTTCAGATGATTCAAGAAGCTTTGAGGACGTTATAGAAAAACTTGAGACTGAGCGACTTGAGCTTGAGGTGGAAAAAAGTGAAGCAAAGCGCTTGCGCATTGAATATGAGATATTTAAGACAAATGCCGAAAATGAACTTAAACAGAAAATAGGTCGTGCTGAGGCTGATAGTCAAGCTATGCTTGAAAAAGCAAGAGAGATAATTTCGGGTGCACGCGCAAGTGCTGAGTTTGTTTTTGATAAACTTGATAAGTTACAAAAAGAAAAGGACTCGAAAGATTTTTCAAGCAAGTATTCATCTTCAAAAAAAGATTTGAGAAATATGCTACTTGAAGCTGATAGGGTTTATAATCCAATTGATGAGATTGATGATAACTATACTTTGCCACGCGAATTAATTAAGGGAGATAGAGTTATTCTCAAAAACCTTGGCAGTGAGGCTGTGTTATTAGAAAATCCTGACAAGACTGGAAACGTTCTTGTTCAATCAGGCATTGCTAAAACAAAGACTAATATTAAAAATCTTATGTTGGTTACCGATGAAATCGCTATCAAATTAGATGCTTCAAGGTTTGTTCAGCAGGCTACTCCTAAGAAAAAAGCAGTTATTAAAAAGTCTTTCTCGCCTTCATTTGATGTTAGAGGCAGGAATATTGAAGATGCTTGGATGGAAATTGACAAATACATTGATGAAGCGCTGGTTTATGGCGTCAAGTCTGTTACTATAGTTCATGGTAAGGGAACAGGTGCCTTAAGGAAAGGTCTTTGGGAATTCTTTAGAACGGATTCGAGAGTTAAAAAGCATCGAAACGGTGAATATGGTGAGGGCGATTTTGGAGTTACCGTACTTGAATTGAAATAAAAGGGCATATATTTGCCCTTTTTATTGTATAACGAAAACCACGCGATAGTCGCGTGGTTCAGTAAAGGTTCCACCGGTGAGGCAGAAAAGAAAACTCCTAATGTGATATAATAAAGGTGCGACCTGGCAGTTGCACAAAGAAATCACATTAGGAGGACATTAAAATGAAAGAAGATAATGTCAGCAATATTTTAACACACACAAA
>JAFVWS010000031.1 GCA_017501545.1 Clostridia bacterium
ATCTGTACCATCAAAGCCTACAACTATTGCGTTTCCGCTTGCTGTACCGTCAATATTAACCGGTGTGCCAGATGCTGTTGCCTTGCCCACTACTACGCCATACTTAATTGCATTGCTTTCGCCAAGGTATGCATTATATGCATCAATTGCATTTGGATTTACTGTAATTGCATGGCAAATTGCAGGTTGCTCACTATTTTCAGGGGCGGTTATGCCCTTCTTTGTAAAGAGTGCTGAATTTGCAATCTCGCTCTTTATTGCTTCCTTACAACGCTTGCAGGTGTACTCTGACGTTGCATTTTTAAAGTAATTATTGTCTGCAAAATACATAATTACCACTGCGTCCGTGTCATCATGGCCGAGTGCTGTATTTTCTTTTTCAACAACACTCATTTCAAATTTACAGAAGCAGAAGGTTTTTGCCTTTTCGTTTTCTGTACAGGTTGCCTCAGTTGTTTTGTCAGCGCGTGGGTTGTGAATATGGCAATAGCTGTTTTCTTCCTTTGTAGCAGCTACTTCATCAGCACTTGCCTTTGCCATAGTGTATCTAAATCCTGTTGAGCAGAAATAGAAATAGCAGTTTTCATTGTTTCTATTATAAAATGCTGTAAAGTTAATTGTGCTGATGTCTGTATTTTCAGGATGAGCAAATACAAAGTTTATATATTTGTTCATTTCAGACCAACAATAGTCTGTTATCTTTCCACGATAAACCACGTTCTTTTGTTGGCTTGAGCTTGCAATTCCACGGAACATTTGTGCAACTGTTGATGCTTTAAACGCTTCAGGCATTACTATTGTATTATTTAGAGCAAAGCAATCTCTAAACCAAGTACCAGAGCTTGCGTTTCCACCAGCGGTTGCAAGATTTTTAGGCATATAGTAAATTTCAGGCTTTGATGGCATTTTGAAGCTATCGCCAAGGAAGTAACCGTTTGCATCGCGAACCTCAAATGGCTCTTGTACAAAATACATATTTCCTGAAAAGCAGAATGGGCCTTGACCATTGCCGTTTGTGTTCATCTGCTTAAGATTTGCAGGGAGATAAACCGCTTTTAGGTTGCTACAAGAAACCATAAATCTGTTATTTATTGTCTCGATGCCGTCAGGTAATGAAACAGCCTTTAAGCCGGAGCAACCACTAAAGTGTCCCCAGTTGTCAAGGTTTATTGCATTTGCATTCTCGTTGAAGTCAACAAATTCAAGACCTGTGCTGTCGCGCATAATAGATGGGCCAAGATATGTAATTGTTGATGGGAGTGATAGATATTTAACACTGTCACAATTGTAGAACACCTCTTGACCAAGCGAGGTAACGCCCTCGGGGATGATTACAGCCCCCTCTTGGTTAACGCCTGAGCTGATAATGGTTTTCAATGCGGTGCATCCAGAGAAGCAGAATTTACCGATTGAAGTTAAATTTTCAAGTTTGGAAATATCAAGAGTTGTGAGTGAGGTGCAATTTTGGAATACACCTGATCCACCAAGACTTTGAGCGTTTGGAAATGCCTCTCCAAGGTTTACGCTAACAAGACTGCTACAGCCCGAGAAGGTATTATCACCGAATTTGGTAACCTCGGGAGAATAACCGATAGTTATGTTGGTTAATTTGTAGCAGTTTTGGAATGTGCCTCCAAGGCAGCCGTCTCTGAATGTGAAGTTTTCAAGATTGTTAATAGTCTCAAGATTGTTACATTTCCAGAAAACCATCGTGCTATTCTTATCTTGCATCGATGAATTCGGTTGCAAGGTAATCTCTACCACGTTTGTGTAGCCTGCAAAGTTTTGTGAGCCAGCATTCAAGCGGTTAACCGTATATGGAAGCTCAATGCGATATACGTTTTCCTTTGTCCACTTTGGATTAACGCCCGTTGATGATTCCATAGCGGTGTTAAGACTATCAAAGCTTGGGCAATAGAGGTTATGTCCGCTTGTTCCATATATCGTAGTTTCAGAAAGCACGTATGCCGCGGGGAAAGTGTAGAAGGTTGTGCCGTCACCCATTACCACCCTTGCATAGGTTGTGCCTGCTTCATCAATATAAGGTGTAAAGCCGTTTTTAGTGTTAGTTCTACCAACAGAAATGCTTTCATCAAAGAAAGAAAGCTCTCCGTAAGCGTTTGTGTCTTGTGGTTTCAATGCAGTTTCTGCACTTACTGTAATTGCAAACAAGCATGCAAGCACTGCTACTATTGAAAGAACAAGTAAAATTTTCTTTTTCATCTTTTTCTCCTTGTATGAAAATATTTACGCTATAATATTAACACATGTGTGGAAAACTGTCAAGTTGAACAAAAAAAAAAAAAAAATGCACAAAAGTTGTGAAATGTGCACAAAAACGAGATGCTTCTTTAACCAAAAGAAAGAAAATATTGAATGTTTTAGTAGTTTTAGGTTGCAAGTCATAGTTATTTTGCACAATGAACGCCAAGATGTTAATTTTTTGTGAATTTTGCTATTTTGTGATGTGTATAAAGAGGAAACACACGAGCATTTCTCGTTACCACAGGTGAGATTCTATCGCTACGCTCCAGAATGACAAAGCGCGGGCAGCCGTGGACGCCTGTCCCTACAAGGGAAATTGTCATTCTGGAACGTAACGCACAGTGGAGTGATAGAATCTGATTCGTTTTAGACTCTATCGCGATGCTCCAGAGTGACAAAGTGGGAGGAGCAAGCCCCTTGTCAACGTGTGTCTGTAAAAGAAAAAAGAGCCACACGGGGTGGCTCTTTTTATTTATGAGTTTGTTGATTCCTTTTGTGAAATTGCTTGGTAGGTAACTGCCTCGGCTACTGTTGCGACTGCATCTCCTACATAGTTAATTGTTTTTACGCCAGCGCTATTTGTGTCGATTATATATGCGCATGCATAAATGCCAGTTTCTTGTGATTCCTCTGGAATGCTTGTAATCTTTAGGTTGTAGATTGTGTAATCTGTGCCAGCAAAGCCAGTTACAATTGCGTTTTCATCAACTGCTGTACCTGTCGCATCAAAGAGTACGCCATCTGAAACTACATTTGTTGTTGCTGCGATAAGACCATATTCAAACGTTGTTTTGGCAAGCTCCTCGTACTTTTTAATTGCGGTTGGATTAAATACAATTGTGTAAGTAATACCAACACCGTCGATTGTGTTTGTTGAATAGCCCTTGTTTACAAATAGTGGACCACAAAGAACTGTTACGCTATCCTTACCGCAGTTACGTGCACATGCAACAACGTGAGCGTATTCTGAAACGTATGCTTCGCCAATGAACTTATCAACGCCAACTGCACCGTCTATTGCGTGCGCGCCATAGAAGGTTTCGCATGAGTTAAGACCGTAGATAATCCATTTGCCTGATTTGTAGTTGTCAGGATTTTTATTATAGTCCTCAATTGATACGTAGTTTGTTGTACCTGCCTTTGCAGCAAATGAAGCAAGATAATTAGTATCATTACTTGTTACAAAGAAATGTGTTCCCTTTGAATTAAATGGGTTAGAGCCGTAGGTTTGAATTGTACCTGGTACGTATACGTTTTTCAACTTTGCACAGCCTGTAAACGCTTCATGACCGAGGTGTGTAAGGCTTGCGCTCAAGCGAATGCCTGACATACCAACGTCTGCAAATGCGTAGTCATTGCTGATTGTTTGTACTGTGTTTGGAAGGATTATAATTTCAGGTGTCCATTTGGATTGGCCACGGAACATTGAATCAACAATTGTTGTGATTTGTGTCTTTTCAAGACCTGTCACGCTTTGGAGTCTGTACTCTGTTGTAATCTTGTCAGTAGCACCTGAAAGCATAAATGTGCTGCCGCCATTGATTGTTGTCAATGTTGTAGGTAATGAAAGATGTGTAACACCTGCATGCTTAAACGCACAGTTGTCAAGAGTTTTAACGCCCTCAGGGATTGATACTGTACCGATAATGTAGCAACGCTCAAACGCGCCAATACCGATTATTGCATCTGTGCCTGCATTACCGCGAAAGGTAAGAGATGAAAGCGCTTGGCAATCCTGGAATGCATAGTCGCCAATAGTTGTAAATCCTGCAGGGATTGAAACTTGTGTAAGTGCTGTGCACTTTTTAAATGCATTTGAGTTAATTGCTACAAAGCAATCAGGGATATTAATGCTTGTGAGTGACGTGCATCCCTCAAAGGTATTACTTCCGATGTAGTTTTGTGTTGATGTGGTTGGCAAAATAACTGTTGTAAGTGAGGTACAACCCTTGAACCAATAGCCCTTACCTGTTGTTGTTTGCCAATCGAAAAGTCCTTTTGGCTGATAGTCAGGTGCAAATTCAACTCTTTCAAGACCTGAATTTTCAAAAGCACTGCTAAGAACACAAACGCCCTTAGCGATATATATTTCCTTTAGGTTTGTGCATTTTTGGAACGCGGCGCAAATCGTAGCGCTTGTACCAACGTGTGTTTTTGGAATATCAAATACGCAAAGTGAGGTGTTACCTGTAAAGGTAGAGCCGTTTACGTAAGCAAAATAGTTGTTACAGTAAATTGCTTGAATTGGTAAATTACTCCATGAGCCACTGAACATATTTGTTTTTGTTCCTTGTAAATTAACAAGGATTAAGTTTGCCATTGTGTAGGTCTTGGTTTCATCTGTGAAAATGACAGATGCATTTTCTCTGAAGTCTGTGCCTGATGGGATTTGAGTTGAGCCACCGTTTACGGCAAATATAACCTCAGTTCCTACTCTGAACTCCTCATATACTCCTGTTTCGCTATTGTAGAACCAAGCAAGAGGATAGTTAGTGTCGCCGTCCTTTTCATACAGTGCAAGAGGGGTACCGTCGAGTGCCGTGTACACGTCGTCGTAATAGCTCTCATATGGGCTTGCGGCTACCTCGTCAGCGCTTACTGCAATTGTGAACAAGCAAACAAGTGTCATAACAACTAAGAGTGTTAATAAAAGTTTCTTTTTCATAATATTCTCCTTAGTGAATATAGATTTACACTTATATTATAGCACGAGCGCATAAGAAATTCAAGAGGCAACTAAGACAAATTTTGGCAAGGTGAATTGTGTAAGTTGCACAATGTAATTCTTTGGTGTGTTACTTCGCAAGAGAGAAAGCCCAAACAAGAGACTTTGTTTTTCGGGACGTCGTGGCGCATTTCCCTACTGGGGACAAAGTCATCACGAAGGTAAAAATATGATGCGTAATAATCAAAAAAGTCGCACACTGGGTGCGACTTTTTGTTAGTTTTAAGATTCTATCGCTACGCTCCAGAATGACAGGAAGTATGCGATGGAAGAAAATGAGAATTTAATCAAATGCGCGTTTTTTGCTTTGAATGTAGTCATCAATTGCATTGGCTGCGGTTTTGCCTGCGCCCATTGCCAAAATTACAGTTGCCGAGCCAGTTACAGCGTCGCCCCCTGCATAGATTGCCTCCTTTGAGGTAAGTCCGTTTTCGTCAACGATAATTCCACCCCAGTACTCTGTTTCAAGTCCTTCTGTTGTGGATTTAATAAGTGGGTTTGGAGATGTGCCAAGTGACATAATTACACAGTCAACGTCGAGTATATGCTCACTACCCTCAACTACAATTGGGCGACGTCTGCCACTATCATCCGGCTCACCAAGTCCCATTTTAACGCATTTCATTCCCGCCACGCTCATATTACCTGGGCTACGTGGGTTTTCCTTATCAATAAATGGAAGAATTTCAACTGGGTTAGTAAGGGTCTTAAATATGATGCCCTCTTCGACAGCATGCTCTACCTCTTCCTTACGTGCAGGCAGCTCCTCCATGCCACGTCGATATACAACGTAAACCTCAGCGCCCATACGTCTTGCACAGCGTGCCGCGTCCATAGCAACGTTTCCACCACCGACAACTGCAACGCGCTTGTAGGACATAATTGGTGTATCGCTTTCGTCCTTATACGCCTTCATTAGGTTAATTCTTGTTAGATATTCGTTTGCAGAGTAAACGCCCTTTAGGTTTTCACCCTTGATGCCCATAAACTTAGGAAGTCCAGCGCCTGAGCCGATGAAGACTGCCTCATAGTGATACTCATGCAAAAGCTCCTCAACAGAAAGAGTCTTACCCACTACTATATTTGTTTTAATTTCAACGCCAAGAGCTTTGAGTCCCTCGATTTCCTTCTTAACCACGTCCTTAGGCAGTCTAAATTCAGGAATACCGTAAACAAGCACGCCACCGGCTGTGTGAAGTGCCTCAAAGATGGTAACATTGTAGCCTCTTTTTGCAAGGTCAGATGCACAGCTAAGGCCAGCAGGGCCAGAGCCAACAACTGCCACCCTGTGTCCATTTTTTGATGGTTTTGGAGCGTCTTGCTTTGCATTTTTGTTATGGTAATCAGCAACAAAGCGCTCAAGCCTGCCTATTGCAACCGGCTCACCCTTTATGCCTCTTACGCATCTACCCTCGCACTGATTTTCCTGTGGGCAAACTCTACCACAAACGGCTGGCAAGGATGATGATTTTAAGATAATTTCGTATGCTTCCTCAAACCTTCCCTCTGCAACCTTGGCAATAAAGTCTGGGATTGCAATTTTTACAGGACAGCCCTGCATACACATTTTATTTTTACAGTTAAGGCAACGCTTTGCCTCGTCTATCGCCTGCTCCTCAGTGTAACCGAGCGCAACCTCATTAAAGTTTTTAATTCTCTCATTTGGGTCCTGAGTAGGCATTGGATTTTTTATAAGTGACATATTTGGCATATCAGTTAGCCTCCTTTTTAAAGAGGTTGCAGGCATCTTCGTACTTATGCCTTTCAAAATCGCCATAAATATTTGAGCGTGACATTGCCTCATCAAAATCGATTAGGTGCCCATCAAACTCTGGCCCGTCAACGCAGGCAAAAACCATTTTTCCGCCAACGCTTAAGCGACAGCCGCCACACATGCCCGTACCGTCAATCATAATCGGGTTCATTGATGCGACGGTTTTGATGCCGTATTCCTTAGTAAGAAGGCAAACGAATTTCATCATTGGAAGAGGGCCTATGGTAATAACCTCGTCGTATTTTTCGCCACTCTCTATTAGCTTCTTTAAAGCGTCGGTAACAAGTCCCTTTTCGCCAGCTGTGCCATCATCACTCATCAAAATATACTTGCTTGATGCGTTTTTAAATTCGTTTTCAAGGATAACTAAATCCTTTGTTCTGAAGCCACAAATTGCGTGCACCTCGCATCCGAGTGAGTGAAGCTTTTTAGCCACAGGGTAGGCAATTGCACAGCCTACTCCACCACCAACAACTGCAACTTTTTTGAGTCCATCAGTGTGTGTTTTTTTGCCAAGGGGTCCCACAAAATCGTGTAGGTAGTCACCCTTTTTCATTTGTGCAAGCTTATAGGTTGTAGCGCCAGCAACTTGGAAAATTATCGTTACGCTACCCTTTTTTCTATTAAAATCTGCAACGGTTAATGGAATTCTCTCACCATTTTCGTCTGTACGCAAAATGATAAACTGTCCCGGCTCTGCCTTTTTGGCAACGAGTGGCGCATCTATTTCCATCAAAACAACCGTAGGGTTGAGCTCTTTTTTTGTTAAAATCTTAAACATTTTTAATCCTTTGAATTATGTGTTATCGTATGTAGCCTTTGAAAGCTTTTTTCTTAATACCTGATAGAAGCTTTGGCTTGTAACCTTAATGATTTTTACGCACTCCTGATTTTGGGAAATCTCAATAACGTCGCTGTCGTTAAGAGTAAAAGCACTGCTACCATCAATTTGAAGTGCAGGATTTCCATCCTTTACGATGCTATCAATTATGATTTTTACAGCTATTTCATCCGTTCCGTTTGCTACAATTGAGGAGCGAGGGAAATACTTTGGTGAAATAGGTGTTAAAACTATATTGCTTGAGTTAGGGGTCAAAACAGGTCCACCTGCTGAGAGGTTATAGGACGTTGAGCCTGTTGGGGTTGCAACGATTAATCCGTCACCAACCACAGTTTGGGTGAGCATACCATTGATATAAAGCTCAGCCGTGAACGCCTTTAAAAGGGTTGAACGATAGAACGACGCCTCGTTTAATGCAACGAAGGAGTAAACCTCGTCCCCACCTCTTATAACTCTTCCCTTAAGCATAGTTCTCTTTTCAAGAGTATATTCATTTTTGATAATCTTATCAATTGCATCAATTGCCATATCAGGATTACATTCAGTCAAATATCCAAGGTGGCCGTAGTTGATGCCGAGCATTGGAATGTCAAGCTTATAAAGCTTTTTGCAAGCACGCAAAAGCGTGCCGTCACCACCAAGCACAATAGCAAAATCAGCGCCCTCTTTTGGCTCCTCGTTTTCACCAAGAACCGTCACCTCATAGTTGTTTGCCTTTAGTAAGTCAATTGCTGTTTTGGAAAAATCCATGCTTTCTTGCTTTAGGTAGTTCGGTATAATTATCGCTCTTTTCATACGACAACCTCCCTCTAATATTTTTTATATTTTAGCACGCATTTTATAATTTGTCAATTGATTATTTGTTTTTCGGGCGTTTTTAAAGTCAAAAAATACAAAAAACGGACACAGGGTGGTCCGTTTTTTGTGATTTAGCGCTTTTTGTCAAAGGAAGGGTTGTAGCCGTAGAAGTTTTTGGCGTTCATCTTGTCCTGTGCTATTCCAAGTGCATCAGCAAAGCGCTGATAGTGAACAATTTCACGGGCACGAAGGAATTTTATGGCATCGCATACATCAGGGTCGTCAACAAGTCTTAAAATGTTGTCGTAGGTCACTCTTGCCTTTTGCTCAGCAGCTAAGTCCTCGTTAAGGTCTGCTAAGATATCGCCCTTAGACTGAAACTGTGAGGCAGAATAAGGATATCCACTTGCAGCAACTGGATAAATACCTGTTGTGTGGTCAACAAAATAGGTGTCAAAGCCACTCTTTTTTATCTCATCATAGCTTAAGTTTCTTGTAAGCTGATAAAGGATTGCCGAAATCATTTCGAAGTGTCCAAGCTCCTCAGTGCCGACGTCAGTTAGAATGCCGACAACCTCATCATACGGCATAGCTATTCTTTGTGTGAGGTATCTTAGTGATGCGCCGATTTCACCATCCGGACCACCAAGCTGACTCACAATGATGCTTGCGTATTTGGGGTTTGGATTTTTAATTTTTACAGGATACTGAAGTCTTTTCTCGTACTGGAACATTTATTTATCCTCCTTCTCTGCTTGCCATGGCCAAGGACCCTTTGTCCATTGCCAGCTATTTGCTTCAGGCGGTGGGGTGAGTGGACCATACTTTGATTCATACTCTGCCCTTGTGCGCATTGCTTGCTTATTGTATTTATTGTAGCATTCAAGCGCTTCTCTGGAATTTGGATATGCATCGAGATATAAAAGCGCCTCGTGCGCCATAAACGCATACGCATCGAGCGACCTTAAAAGTCTTTCCTTAGAATTATTTCTATTAATAAGCATCTCAGCACCCCTCTCCGTTGTTGCTACCCTTGCAGGAGCCACCATAAAATGGCAGGTTCAATTCCTCAAACATTGTGCCGTTTTGAAGCGCAATTTCAGGGTCAAAAAGCCTTGCAAAGCGTTGCTTTTCAGGGTACACCATAGCAAGTGATTTGCCTTGGCTTGTTGAAATTTCAGTGCTTTTTGTCACGCCCTCAGCCGTTCTTTGAGCGCCTAAGCCTAAAAATCTTGAAAAGTCATCAAAATCACTTTTCCCATTTTGTCTATTGTTAAATCTCATATTGTTCTCCATTCTGAGCCAAGTGGCTCACTACATAATATGACATCTTTCGTCTTTTTGATAAATTAGTGGTTCAAAGATTTCGTAAAATTTTCACATTTCTCTTTATTTTTTTATTAAATAATGTTATAATGAAATTTAGACATTACTTTATAGGAGAGAATTCTATGAAAATCATTATTGTTGGTCTTGGCACTATTGGTAAAACCATTTTGCATACGCTTTCAAAGGACCACACTATCACAATTATAGACGATGACAAGGACAAGGTTGAAAGCCTTATCGAAAGATATGACGTTTTTGGTGTTGTTGGAAACGGCGCTTGTATTGACATTCTAAACGAGGCAAACGTTAAGGACTCTGACCTTGCTATTTTTCTTACGAACAGTGACGAGCTTAATGTTTTTGCTTGTCTTGTTGCCAAGCGCGGTGGCGTAAAGAATACTATCGCACGCGTAAGAAACCCTGACTATACAAAGCAAATTAGAGATATGAAGGATGAGCTTGGTATTTCTATGATTATCAACCCCGAAAAGGAAACGGCAAAGGAAATTTTTAACCTAATCAACCTTCCATCTGTTTCTCAAATGGAGCATTTTGTTAAGGGTAAGGCTATTTTGGTTGAAATCGTTGCTGAGCGTGGCTGTAAGATTCTTGGCGAGACGCTATTCTCTCTTGGCAGAAAAATTAAAACAAGGGTTCTTGTTTGTGCTGTACAAAGGGGCGATGAGGTTTATATCCCTTCTGGCGCCTTCAGGTTTGAGGAGGACGACAGGGTTTACTTTACTGCCGACGCGACCTCACTTAAGGACTTCCTTTCAGAGATTAACCTTGAAAAATCTCCATTTAAGCACATAATGATTATCGGAGATGGAAAAATCCCTTTCTATCTTGCAGAGGAGCTTTGCGAAAACAAATACGATATCAAGCTTGTTGCAAACAACAAAAGGACTGCCGAAATGCTTGCAGAGGAGCTTCCTAAGGCTACTATTCTTTGTGGTAACGGCACTCAGCACGACCTTCTTATTGAAGAGGGTATTGAGGCAATGGACGCCTTTGTTGCGCTAACCGACATTGACGAGGAAAATATGATTGTTTCAATGTTTGCCAACAAAATGGGCGTAAAGAAGACCATCACTCAAATTAAGAGTGATGAGCTTTATGATATGCTTGGTGAGCTTGGAATTGAAAACAACGTTTCTCCTAAAAACGTCGTTGCTGACAGAATTATCGGCTACGTACGTGCTATGGCTAACAAGCGTGGTAGTAATATTGTTACTGTTTATCGCTTAGTTCAGGGTCAGGTTGAGGCGCTTGAGTTTGCTGCTAAGAGAAAGGAAAAATACTTTGATACGCCTCTTAAGGAATTAAAAACCAAGGAAAATTGCCTTATTGCTTGTATCAGCCGTGAGGGTGAGGTTATTATCCCTGATGGTAATACAACAATTCAGCTTGGCGATAGTGTTATTGTTGTTACAACACACAAGAATTTTGACGATTTAAACGATGTATTTGAATAAGGATATATACGATGAATTATAAATTACTTGGCAAAATCCTCGGCAAGATTATGATTCTTGAGGGCGTTTTGATGGTAGCCCCCCTTATTGTGAGTCTTATCTACAAGGAATTCAGTACTGATACTATTGTTTCGTATGGAATAGGTGGCGCAGACATACGATACGGCGGAATACGCTATATTCTTGCCTTTATTATCCCTATTGTAGCCTTGACCTCGATTGGCTTTTTACTTCAAATCCCTAAGCCACAAAGAAAGTCCCTTTACCAAAAGGAGGGCTTTGCGCTTGTTGCCTTAGTTTGGATTGTAATGGCTCTATTTGGCGCTATTCCATTTGTTATAAACGGTGATATTCCAAACTATATTGACGCTTGCTTTGAGATTACCTCCGGCTTTACAACCACTGGTGCCAGCATCATTGACGACATTACAGCTATGTCTCACTCCACCCTTTTCTGGCGAAGCTTTTCACACTGGATTGGTGGTATGGGAATACTTGTTTTCGTGCTTATTTTCATTCCCGAAAGCAAGGATGGCTCTGCCATGCATCTACTCCGTGCGGAGTCTCCAGGACCTCAGGTTGGTAAAATCGTTTCAAAAATGAGAGCAACAGCAAGAATTCTTTATCTTATCTATCTTGGACTTACTGTTCTTGAGATAGCAATTCTTATGTGCGCTCCTATTGTTGATTTCTCAGCAACCGATGCATTAGGAATTGATTATCGCGGGGAAAGATTTTTCCATGCCCTGCTAACCTCCTTCGGCTCTGCTGGTACAGGTGGCTTTGGCTTTATTCCAAACAGTATGGAGTTTTTCACTCCATTTGCTCAATATACAATTTCAATCTTTTTACTTTTGTTTGGCTGCAACTTCACTCTTTACTATCTAATTTTGATTGGCAAAATCAAGGATGTATTAAGGAGCGAGGAGCTAAAAACATATATTTTTATGGTTATAGGCGCTGTTGCTATTGTATTTGTAAACCTTTTAACCACTCTTGAAAAGCTTGATTTTGCTTCAGGCGAGCAATCCTTTAGGCACGCACTATTTCAGGTTGCCTCGATTATAACGACCACAGGCTTTACAACACAAAACTTTGATTTGTGGCCTATGCTGTCTAAATCTGTGTTGGTTATTTTGATGTTTACCGGTGCTATGGCAGGTTCAACAGCAGGCGGTATAAAAACCTCTCGTCTTGTTATTGCATTCAAGGGGCTTTATATAAATATAAGAAAGCTTATAAATCCTCGATACGTGCCTAAGGCAAAGTTTGAGGGTAAAAGCCTTGAGGAAAAGACAACAAACGATGTATTTTCCTTTATTACGCTTTACTTCTTTATTATAATTGGAGTTACTTTTATTTTGTCCTTTGATTCAAGTGTTGGCGAGGGGCACGGCTTCTTTAGTAACTTTTCATCCGCCCTTGCTTGTATTTCAAATATAGGTCCGGGCTTTGAGGCTGTAGGCCCTTATCTTAGCTTTTCATCATACAACTGGCTTTCAAAGATTGTCTTGACCTTCACCATGCTAATCGGCAGGCTTGAAATACTACCTATTCTTATTCTATTCAGTCCACGCACGTGGAAAAAGAGATAACCCCGGCACGCATTAGCAAAGCGCTAGTGCGTGCTTTTTTTGTAAATTATTTAAAATCTATATCTTTTTTCAAAAAACTATGCTATAATCAATATGATTAATTTTTGGGGAGAATTTATGAAACGCAAAACTAAAATTTCGCCAGCTCAAATTATCGTTATCGGCTTTTTGGCTATTATTTTGATTGGCGCTTTGCTATTGTGCCTTCCTTTTGCCAGCCGTGGTGAGCCTGTCCACTTTGTTGACGCGCTTTTTACAGCAACCTCAGCAACCTGTGTAACCGGCTTAGTTTCATTAACCACAGCGACACAGTGGACACTGTTTGGTCAAATTGTTATTATTATTTTGATACAAATAGGTGGACTTGGCTTTATGACATTTATCTCTCTTTCCACTATTATTGCTAAAAAGAAAGTCAGTCTTCAACAAAGAAAGCTACTTATGCAATCTGCTGGAACTATTGAATTAAATGGCATAATTAAGCATATGCGTCGTATCGTTTTTGGAACATTTGCAATTGAGGGAATAGGTGCACTTATACTTTCAATTAGATTTTGGGCATCAGGCTATAGCTTCATCAAAGGTCTTTGGTTTGGCATTTTCCACTCTATTTCTGCATTTTGTAATGCAGGCTTCGATGTTTTAGGCGAAAGCTCATTAATTGACTACCAAGGGGATTATGTTGTTTTAATTACAATTTCCCTTCTAATTATAATTGGCGGCATCGGATTTTTGGTATGGGACGATTTTACCGAGCACGGATTCAAGCTTAAAAAATATAGACTCCATAGTAAAATAGCGCTTTCCACAACTCTAATTCTTTTGCTTACCGGAACCATTATTATATATATAACCGAAAGAAATTACGCGCTTAGTGAGCTAAATGAGGGGCAAAAATGGCTGAATGCATTTTTCGAATCTGTTACTCTTCGCACGGCGGGCTTTGCATCCTTCGATCAAGCTGAATTAAGCACTGGTGGAACAATGCTTTCTTATATTTTTATGCTCATTGGTGGCTCCCCTGGCTCAACCGCCGGTGGTATAAAAACCGTTACATTTGCAGTGGTTATCTTCAATGCTGTGTGCTTCGCAAGGAATAAGGACAGCTTGACCTCATTTAAAAAGCGTATTCACGACTCTATTGTAAAGCAGGCATGTGCTATCATCACTCTTTATTTATTAGTTGCTTGCATTGTCACTGCTGTTATTTCTATGATTGAGCCTTTTGGCATTGATGAGGTTTTATTTGAGGTTATATCGGCAATTGCAACCGTTGGCTTAACTAAAGGAATCACCGCCAGCTTAACAATTGCATCTAAGATTATTTTATGCTTTACTATGTTCTTTGGTCGTATGGGTGGACTTACACTTGTGCTTGCCATTGCAGAAAAGCGAAACACTGTAAAAATTGAAAGACCTTATGAAAAAATTCTAATTGGGTAGGAGAAATTTATGAAATCTAAGTCAGTTTTAATTATTGGTATGGGTCGTTTTGGTAGGCACCTTGCCCTCCGTATGCTTGACCTTGGAAACGATGTTATGATTATAGACAAGGACGCTTCCTTGATTGATATGATGTCCCCTAAGTGTCCCGATGCCAACATCGGTGATTGCACAAACGAAAATGTTCTAAAGGCTCTTGGAGTTCACGCCTTTGATATTTGCTTTGTTACAATAGGCGAAGACTTTCAGTCCTCTCTTGTTATCACCTCTCTTTTAAAGGCTCTTGGCGCGAAATGCGTTGTTGCAAAGGCTAATCAGGATATCCAAGCAGACTTGCTTCGAAAAATAGGTGCTGACGAGGTTATTTACCCTGAAAAGGAAATCGCCGAAAAGGTTGCTATACGATACAATTCAGACAACATATTTGACTTTATTCCTCTTACAAGTGAGTTTTCAATTTATGAGGTTCCTGTTTTAAAGGAGTGGTCTGGAAAAACAATTGTCGAGGTAAATGTGCGTAAAAATTACAACATAAGCATTGTCGCTGTAAAAAACGGAACAACCCTTAATCCTGTGCCCGGACCAGACTACGTATTTAGCCGTGACGACCATATAGTTGTTATTGGAAAAGCAAGCGACGTATTTAAAATCACATCAAAAGCATAAAAAAGAAAAAGGACTACTCGAAATGAGTAGTCCTTTAATATAAGCTAAATTAGATCTCAGCGAAGTACTTAATTGTACGAACCATTTGGCTTGTGTATGAGTTTTCGTTGTCATACCATGAAACAACTTGTACTTGGTATGTGTCGTCATCAATCTTAGCTACCATTGTTTGTGTAGCATCGAAGAGTGAGCCATAGCTCATACCGATTACGTCGCTTGAAACGATTTCGTCTGTGTTGTAGCCATATGATTGTGAAGCTGCTGCCTTCATAGCTGCGTTGATTGAATCCTTTGTTACATCAGTGCCCTTAACAACTGCAACGAGGATTGTTGTTGAACCTGTGCAGGTTGGAACTCTTTGTGCAGAACCGATAAGCTTACCATTGAGCTCAGGAATAACAAGACCGATAGCCTTAGCTGCGCCTGTTGAGTTAGGAACGATGTTTTGTGCACCAGCTCTTGCTCTTCTTAAGTCACCCTTTCTGTGAGGACCATCAAGAATCATTTGGTCGCCTGTGTAAGCGTGAACTGTTGTCATGATACCGCTTTGGATTGGGTATGTGTCATTGAGAGCCTTAGCCATTGGAGCTAAGCAGTTTGTTGTACAAGAAGCAGCGGAAATGATAACGTCGTCCTTGTCAAGTGTATTTTCGTTAACGCCATAAACGATTGTCTTAAGGTCGTTTCCAGCTGGAGCTGAGATAACTACCTTCTTAGCGCCTGCGTTGATATGAGCCATTGACTTATCCTTTGAGCAGTAGAAGCCTGTGCACTCGAGAACTACGTCAACACCAAGCTCACCCCATGGGCAGTTTGCAGCGTCTTTTTCTGCGTAAATTTTAATTGTTTTGCCGTTTACTGTGATGCTGTCCTCTGTGTTTGAAACAGTATCTGCGTAAGCGTACTTGCCTTGTGCTGTGTCATACTTAAGAAGATGAGCAAGCATCTTTGGGCTTGTAAGATCGTTGATAGCTACGATTTCGTAACCCTCTGCGCCGAACATTTGTCTGAATGCAAGGCGTCCGATACGGCCAAAGCCGTTAATTGCAACTTTAACTGACATTTTAAATTCCTCCGAATTTTTTCATTTTTGTGTAGTTTTTCCTACCATTTACATATTTTATACTATTTTTTTTAATTATACAAGTGTTTTTTAAAATTTCGTCACTTTTTTATAAATTTTTTTCTATAAGTTGGTTTTTTTGGTAAAATTAGATAAATAATTTTAACAAAATTATATATTGTGCGTTTTTTGTTTGACATATGGCTCTTTTTTTGGTATAATTAATTCGTTAAGCTTGATTTTTTGGAGGGAGTATGAGAATTTTCAGTGACCTTATTGGAAACGACGATATAAAGAATACTCTCGGTGGCGCAATTTCAAGAAACGAGTTTTCACACGCTTACATAATCGAGGGTGAGGACGGCTCAGGAAAAAGCACCGTTGCGCGCTTAGCGTCAGCAGCAATCATGTGCCAAAATCGCGACACTCTCCCCTGTAAAGTGTGCCCATCGTGTAAGAAAATTCTTAACGATAGCTGTGTTGACGTGCGCTTTTATGATGCGTTTAAGGTTGACGACGTAAGAAAAATCAAGGAAGCAATATATCAAAGTGCAACGGAAAGCGACTATCAAATTTTTATTTTAAATGACGCCCACAAAATGACTGTTCAAGCACAAAACGCCCTCTTGCTTTCACTTGAGGAGCCACCAAAAAACGTTGTTTTCTTTTTGCTTTGCAAGGATGCAACGCTACTGCTTGAAACAATTCGTTCCCGTGCGGTGCTTTTAAGGACTACTCCTCTTACAAAGGAGCAGATTTTAAGATATGCTGATATGCACGTAGATACTGGGCTTCCAAACGACACGCTTGATAAGCTTGCTACGCTTTCAAGGGGCTCACTTGGCTACTTCAAGGATATGCTTGACAGTGGCAAGTCAGACGCGCTAATCAAGTCAAGAGAAACAGCGCTTTTGTTTGTTTGTGGTATGCTTAATTTAGACACAGGGTCTGCAAATTTAGTATATTCAATGTTTTCATGGCAACGTGACAGGGTTAAGGAAATTTTCAATCTTTCCTTGCTTGCCCTACGTGACCTTGCTGTGGTGAAAAGGTCAAGAGGCACGCCTCTTTGCTTTTTCGTTTCATATGATGAGGCAAGCACGCTTGCTTCACGATATTCCTTAAAGAAAATTTTAAAACTCATAGATGCTATAACCATAGGAATTGATAATTTCGCTGTTAACGCCTCAGTTGCTGGCGTGCTTACCTCAATTTTAGCGTCTTGTGAATAGAAAGGCAAAAAAATGGCTGAAGAAATTACAAAAGAATTAGAAAACAGCGTTGAGGTTGTTGGCGTTAGGTTTAAGGAGGGTGGAAAGACCTACTATTTCGCGCCTAACGGAAGCAAGGCAACCCTTAACGATTACGCAGTTGTAGAAACCTCACGTGGTCTCGAATTTGGCAAGGTTGCACAGGAGAATAAGCTTGTTCCCGAAAATGAGCTTGTTCCACCATTGCGTCCCGTTGTAAGAATTGCCACCGATGCTGATATTAAGACCTACGAGCAAATTAAAGCAAAGGAAGCTGAGGCACTAAAGATTTGTCAAAGCAAGGTAAGCGCGCACGAGCTTGAAATGAAGCTTGTTGAGGCTGAATACACCTTTGATATGTCAAAGCTTACATTTTATTTTACTGCCGATGGAAGAATAGATTTCCGTGAGCTTGTAAAGGACCTTGCCTCCACATTTAAGACAAGGATTGAGCTTCGCCAAATTGGAATTCGCGACGAAACTAAGTTTATGGGTGGTCTTGGCGTTTGTGGAAGACCATTTTGCTGTAGCACGTTTTTACCAGACTTTTGTCAGGTTTCAATAAAAATGGCAAAGGAGCAAAATCTTTCACTTAACTCCTCAAAAATTTCTGGTGCTTGTGGCAGGCTCATGTGTTGTCTTCGTTTTGAGCACGACGTTTACGCGCAGGAAATTAAGAAAACGCCTTCTGTTGGCTCAAGCGTAAGAACACAGGACGGTGTTGGTGACGTCGTTGAGACCTCTCCACTTACTGGAATTATTAAGGTCAAGGTAAACGACAACATTCGCTCATATCACCGTGATGATGTTAAAATTGTTTCCCGTGCTAAGGAAGTAAAGGACGAGGACGAGCAAGAATAACTAAATTCATTTGCGAATATTATATACTAAGCACAAAAATTTATCGATAAATATTGACAAATTAAATTTTTGTGATACAATAATATTGTAAAAATTTTATGGAGGTGTTCATCGTGGCTTATAAGATTACAGACGATTGCATCGCTTGTGGTGCATGTGCTGATGCTTGTCCTTGCGGATGCATTACCGAGGGTGATGGCAAGTACGTTATCAACGCTGACGAATGTATTTCTTGTGGTGCTTGCGCAGGCTCTTGCCCTGTTAGCGCTCCTGTTGAGGAATAATTCTCTGTACATACATAAGGTGCTTACTATGGTGTAAAGATAGTAAGATTTACTAAAAAGTACGATTAGCTTGGACCTTTGCTATAAAACGCAAAGGTCTTTTCTTTTAAATGGATATGATAAATAAGAACGAAAGAATAAATAAAATAAATGAAGATTTAAGCCTAATTGAGGATAAGGACTCCTTGACATTCGGCACTGATGCATATCTTTTAAGCGCATTTTTACCAGTTAGACAGTCTAAGGTCGGCCTCGAGCTTGGCTGTGGCTCTGGAGTGATTTCTCTTTTGGCGCTTACCAAGAAAAAATGTAGTAGGGTATATGGCATTGAGGTACAGCCGGCAATTGCTGATATTGCCAAAAGAAATGCCGAATTGAACGCGCTTGGCGACAAGCTTTTCGTCATATGCAAGGACCTACGTGAGGTTAGGGCAAATGACATAGATGGCGAGGTTGATTTTGTCTTTTCTAACCCTCCATATATGAAGATGGACTCTGGAAAGCTTAATCAAAACGAGCAAAAAAACGCATCAAGGCACGAGATTTTCGGTGAAATAAACGATTTTTGTGCTTGTGCCAAGCGTGTTTTGAAGCACGGTGGTGACTTTTACGTTGTTTACCGTCCAGATAGGCTTGCAGACTTGATTTTTGCATTAAAAAGCAACAATTTAGAACCTAAAAGGCTACAGTTCATACACAAAAATACGCACACTCCCCCTTCCCTTTTGCTTATTTCAGCAAAGCTTGGTGGCAAAAGCGGAATGACTATAGAAAAGCCTATCTATATTTACAAGGACGACACTAACGAATACACAAGTGAGTTTGCAAAAATTTATGAGGAATGCAAGCTTGGAGGACAAGATGAGAAATAAAGAGCCGAGAAATGCCTTTCACGAGGATAAAAACAAAATAGTTGGTGGTACCCTTTACCTTGTGGCAACACCTATTGGCAATTTGTCTGACATTACCGAGCGCGCCTTAAAGACGCTTAGCGAGGTTGACTTTATTGCTGCCGAGGACACAAGAAACACTGGTAAGCTTCTTAGCTACTTTGGAATTTCCAAGCCGATGGTTAGCTACTTTGAGCATAACAAGCGTGAGCGTGGCGAGGTTATTTTAGAGCGTCTTTTGGGTGGTGAAAGCTGTGCACTTGTGACCGACGCCGGCACTCCTGCAATTTCTGACCCTGGCGAGGACTTAGTTGTTTTGTGCGCTGAAAGAGGTGTTACCGTTACCTCTGTGCCTGGTTGTTCTGCTGTTGTTAACGCACTTGCGCTTTCAGCCCTACCAACTGGACGATTTTCTTTTGAAGGCTTTTTGAGTACTAATAAGAATGAACGTAGCGAGAGGCTAAACGAGATAAAAAACGACACCCGTACTACGATTTTTTATGAAGCGCCACATAAGCTTCTTAAAACCCTTGAGGATATTTTATCTGTTTTTGGCGATAGAAAAATCTCCCTTTGCCGCGAGCTTACAAAGCTAAATGAGGAGATTATCAGAACCACTATTTCCGAGGCAATAAAATACTATACCGAAAACGCACCTCGTGGCGAATACGTTTTAGTAATCGAGGGTGCTTCTAAGGCTATTGCCTTAGAAAATGCCTTTTGGAGGGATATGAGTATTGAAGAACACGTTGAATACTATATTTCCCAGGAAATGAAGAAAATGGACGCAATTAAGGCGGTGGCTAAGGACCGTGGCGTTTCCAAAAGTGAAATTTATAAGGTTGTAAACAATTAAAAAAAGCGCCGATTATTAGCGTGATGTCCTTAACGGACAAATCACGCTAAACTATGATTGCCCCAAGGGGCAAGTTATGAGTTATAATATGCTTCGCATAGTTATGATTGGCTTTGCCAAGTTTAAGATTTGATGAGCAATCATATCATAACGTTTGCATAGCAAACTCATAACGGCGAGTGAAAACGAGCCTCATAACTCTAAACTAAAACCAACAGAAAAAAGAGATAACATTTCGGCTACAAAGCGATTTGTTATCTCTTTCTGTCGTTATAAGAACCCGCTACGCAGAACCTTGTTATTCGCTTTGCTCATAATAAGGGCTTGGGCTTAGCCCCATAGAGTATTTGACCAGTCAAATGCGATGCTCGCACTTAGCGGTATTTTCAAATTCTCCGCTAAGAACCTCACCCATTTTGTCGGCGTTTTTTTATGAAATATTTTATATTATATATTGATAAATTAATTTTTTTCTGTTAAAATATATATTTGAGGAAATTAAAGCCAAGGCTTTTGGCAAATTTAGGAGGCTATATGGCAAAGGTTGCTTTTATCGGTGGCAAGGTTTTTGACAGTGACACTGAAAGCTTTATTGATGCAAACGTTGTTTGCGATGGTGGATATATTGAATCTATTGGTGAATATATCCCTGACGTTTGTGAGCGTGTTTATCTTGATGGAAAATATTTAATTCCTGGTCTTATTGACGTTCATACGCATGGCATTGCCGGCTTTGACTTCAACTGGGCTAGCGAAAACGATATAAAAAAGATGTGCCACGCGTATGCTAAATTCGGCACCACTTCGGTTATGGCCACCTTAGCCTCGCAAACTCCTACAAGGCTTACAAATGCAGTTTTTGCTATAAATTCCAATCGACTTGTTGATAATAAAAACGGAGCAAATATTCTCGGAATACACTTAGAGGGCAGATACCTAAACCCTGAAAAGAAGGGTGCGCACAATGAGGAATACTTAGCTGAGCCAAATAGTGAGGAGCTTGAGGGCTTAGCGCAGGTGATGCAGCCTGCACCTATGCATTTTTCAATGGCACCTGAGCTTAACGGCAGTGAGGAATTTATTAAAAGGATTAAAGCTCTTGGCGGTACAGTTGGCATTGCACACACAAATGCGACATATGAGGAGGCTGAAACAGCACTTGACTGGGGCGCAACCTCATTTACACATACCTTTAATGCAATGACCTCTATACATCATCGAATGCCTGGCGCTACGGTTTCTGCTTTGACAAGCAATCGCGCTTACGCAGAGGTTATTTCAGATGGTGAGCATTTACACCCTGCAATTGTTAATTTGATTTATAAATCAAAGCCGAGTGACAAAATGGTATTAATTACTGACTCTATGGCTGCAACTGGTGAGCCTGATGGAGAATATTCAATTGCTGGCTCTCCTGTAACAGTAACAAACGGGCGCGCTATTATTTTACCAAGTGGAACAATAGCAGGAAGCACGCTTACGCTGTTTAAGGGGCTTACAAACTTTATGCGCTTTTGCAAGGTTCCACTTACTAAGGCGCTTAAATATGCAACCACGAACCCTGCAAGAATGGTTGGGGCATCAATGGTTGGAAAAATTTCAAAGAATTATCGTGCTGACCTTATCGTAATAAACGACGTAGAAAATCCAGAGATTGAAGCGGTTTACGTTGGCGCAAATAAAATTGGAGATTTAATGATATGAACAAGGAAAAATACTATATAACTACTGCTATTGCTTATGCATCAGGCAAGCCACACTTTGGAAACACCTATGAGGCTATTGCAACTGATGCTATTGCAAGATATAAAAGGCAAAGAGGCTATGACGTGCGCTTTATGACTGGTACTGACGAGCATGGTCAGAAGGTGCAAAACCTTGCTGAAAAGACTGGCGTTACACCTCAAGCATACGTTGATAACGTTTCAAGTCAAATTAAGGACCTATGGAAGCTAATGAACGTTTCCGAGGACTACTTTATAAGAACAACTGATTCTTATCATAAAACTGCAGTTGAGCATATTTTCAAAAAGCTTTACGACCAAGGTGATATTTATAAGGGCCATTATGAGGGTCTTTATTGCACTCCTTGCGAATCATTCTTTACTGAAACTCAGCTTGTTGATGGTAAGTGCCCAGACTGTGGACGCGAGGTTACAAAGACAACTGAGGAGGCTTACTTCTTCAAGATGAGCAAATATGCTGACAGACTAATGAAGCATATTGAAGAAAACCCAGACTTTATCCAGCCCGAATCAAGAAAAAAGGAAATGATAAACAACTTCCTAAAGCCAGGACTTCAGGACCTTTGCGTTTCTCGCACCTCATTCAACTGGGGCGTTAGCGTAACGTTTGACCCTAAGCACGTAATCTACGTTTGGATTGACGCACTATCAAACTATATCACTGGCCTTGGCTATGACCCTGACAACAAGGAGCAACCAGAGCTATTTAAGAAATACTGGCCTGCTGACGTTCATATTATCGGTAAGGATATTGTTAGATTCCACACAATTTACTGGCCTATTATGCTTATGGCACTTGGCGTTGAATTGCCAAAGAAGGTGTTTGGTCACCCTTGGTTTAATTTTGGCTTTGACAAGATGTCAAAATCAAAGGGCAACGTGGTTTATGCAGACGAGCTTGCAAATAGATTCGGCGTTGACGGAGTAAGATACTACGCAATTAGCGAAATGCCTTATGCAAACGACGGCTCAATCACTTATGAAAATATTATCAATCGCTACAACACTGACCTTGCTAATAATCTTGGCAACCTTCTTAGCCGTACAATTGCTATGACTAAGAAATATTTCGGTGGTATCATCCCACAAAACGTTGTATTTGATAATGAGTTTGACAATGATTTGAAAGCAAAAACAGCCGAGTGTGTGTCTAAATTTACCACTTTAATGGACGAATTCAAGCTTGCAGATGCTTCAGCGTGCGTATTTGATATGCTAAGCCGTGCAAACAAGTATATTGACGAAACAACTCCTTGGATTTTGGCAAAGGACGAAGCAAACAAGGAACGCTTAGGCACTGTTCTTTATAATCTTCTTGAAACACTAAGAATTGGTGCAGTTTTGCTTTATCCATTCATCCCTGCAACCTGCGAGGAGATTTTTAGAGAGCTTAATACTGAGCTTAACACATACGAAACAATAAGCACCTTCGGCGCACTTGAGAGTGACAAAGAGGTTGGCGAGCAAAAGGTGCTATTCCAAAGAATTGACGAGGCAAAAATGCTTGCCGAGATTGAGGCTGAAATAGCTAAAAAGGCTGAGGCAGAAAAGAAAGCCCAAAAGCCAGAGGGCTGTGCTATTATCGGAATTGATAAGTTTATGGAGGTTGAGCTTCGCACTGCAGAGGTGCTTGAATGTGAGGCTGTTCCAAAGGCAAAGAAGCTACTTAAGCTTCAGCTTGACCTTGGCTACGAGAAGCGTCAGGTTGTATCAGGAATTGCAAAATTCTATAAGCCAGAGGACTTGGTTGGCAAAAAGGTAATAGTTGTTGCAAACCTTTCCCCTGCTAAGCTTTGTGGCATTGAATCAAATGGTATGATTTTAGCAAGTGGCGAGGAAGACGTACGTGTTATTTTCCTTGACAAGGATACTCCAAACGGAGAAAGAGTAAGATAATATAAGGGGTGAGAATTCACCCCTTTAATTCAGTAATTTTACGCACCCTGTGTGCGTTTTTGAGGGCATTATGGAATTATTTGATACACATGCGCACTGCGATGATGCGCGCTACGCAACCGAATATGAGGGTGGCACAGACAAGCTTATTAGTAACTCTATAAGTGAGGGTGTTACTCATATTGTAAACATTGGCACTTGCCTTGAAAATTCGAGGGTGTCGATTGAGCTTGCGCACAAATTTGATGGTGTTTATGCCTCTTGTGGCATACATCCAAGTGACGTTCTTTCATATGAAAGCGTTGACGACGTAATAAATGAGCTTAGAGAAATGCTTAAGGACGAAAAGGCTGTTGTGATTGGCGAAATTGGTCTTGACTATCACTATGATGACGTGCCAAGGGAGGCACAAATGATTTATTTTGAAAAGCAAATGGAGCTTGCCAAGGAGCTTAATATGCCTGTAATTATTCACGACCGTGAGGCACATGGTGACTGTCTTGAAATGGTAAAAAAATTCCCAGAGGTCAAGGGAGTTTTTCACAGCTTTAGTGGAAGTCCAGAAATGGCAAGTGAATTAGTAAAGCTTGGCTGGTATATTTCCTTTTCCGGCACGGTTACCTTTAAAAATGCGCGCGTGCCCAAGGAAGCATGCAAGGTGGTGCCAAGCGACAGACTATTAATTGAAACTGATGCTCCGTATCTTTGCCCAACCCCACACAGAGGTGAATTAAATATGCCAAGCTATGTAAAATTCACCTGTGAGGAAATTGCAAATTTGCGTGGCGTTACAAAGGAGGAAATTGCAAAAATTACTATGGAAAATGCGAAGAGATTCTTTAAAATCAAGTAGTCTTCTCCACTTTTCAAAATTCGACATATTTTTATGAATAAAAATAAAAACGCCTCATAGACTATCTATGAGGTGATTTTTTATGCAAGAAAAAAAGCCGATTTCTTATGCGGTTAAATTTTTTATTTTTTCCTTACTCACGGCTTTAATAATTTTGACTCTCGGTGTTGCATACGGAAAATTTGTCGAAAAAAATGAGTATTCTCTGCCCCTACCCTCCTCGACAAATTTCGACGAGGTTACTATCGTGATTGACCCAGGTCATGGTGGTGAGGACCCTGGCTCTGTTGGAGCTGACGGAACGCTTGAAAAGGATTTAAATCTTGAAATTGCGCGTCTTGTTTATGCCTTTTGCATCTTAAACGGCACAGAGGCAAGGATGACGAGGACTGAAGATACTCTGCTCTATGATTACTACGGGGACCTTAAGGACTATACGGGGCAAAAGAAGGTGTATGATTTAAAAAACAGACTAAAAATAGCCGAGGAAGAGGAAAACGCACTTTATCTTGGGATACATATGAATAAGTTTTCGCAAGAAAGATACAGCGGTGCGCAAATATATTACTCACCCAACAGTGAAGAAAGTCAACGCGTAGCGAGTAATTTATCAAAGAAAATAAAGGACTATTTACAGCCTGACAACAATAGGAAAATCAAGCGTGCAGACTCATCAATTTTTATACTAAAAAATATTGAAAATCCAGCAATTTTAGTTGAGTGTGGATTCCTTTCAAATGAAAATGAGCTTAAGATGCTAAACAATGAAGAATATCGTGCAAAGCTTGCACTTACTATTTTTGCTTCAGTTTGTGAATATAAATAAAAGAGCCACTGGGTGGCTCTTTTTTAATCGTTCTTTTGCTTAAAAAGTGATAGCGCGTCGTACACGGCTTCGATTGGAATTATCGACACGCCCTCGGGAATTTTTATTTTTTCGTCCATTGATTTTTCAGGAATTGCTATTGTGTCAAAGCCTAAACGATAGGACTCATTTATTCTCTTTTGTAGATTTCCTATTGTTCTTACCTCGCCAGCTAAGCCAATTTCTCCCATTGCCAAAACGTTTTGCGGGATTGGAATGTCCTTCATTGATGAGATTAGTGCAAGGGCAATTGAAAGATCAACGCTTGGCTCATCAAGGCGAAGTCCACTAACTACGTTTAGGTAAATATCACACTGTGAAAACTTAAGGCCTAAGCGTTTTTCAAGCACAGCAAGAAGCAAGCAAAGACGGTTGTAGTCGACTCCGTTTGAGGTTCTTCTTGGCGCTGGAAACGTGGTAGGTGTAACAAGTGCCTGCACCTCAGCAATTATAGGACGCGAGCCCTCCATAACACAAACAGCACAGCTACCAGAAACGCCGAAGGGTCTGCCTGAAAGAAGCATTTCTGACGGATTTGGAACCTCGCAAAGACCCTTATCTGTCATTTCAAAAACACCGATTTCATTAGTTGAGCCAAAGCGATTTTTAATTGCACGGATTATACGATATGACTGTATTCTCTCACCCTCAAAGTATAAAACGGCATCAACCATATGCTCAAGGATTTTAGGGCCTGCAACTGCACCCTCCTTGTTTACGTGACCAACAAGAATTATAGATATCCCCTTGCTTTTTGCCTTTGCAATAAGCTTTACTGCACATTCCTTAACCTGATTTATGCTACCAGGAATTGAGGCACAGGCTGGGTCAAACATAGTTTGAATTGAGTCAATAATTATAAGCTCTGGTGCTAATTTATCAGCATGAGTCAGGACGCTGTCAACATTAGTTTCCGTAAGGAAAAATACATCCTCGCCCTTGATTTCAAGTCTTTCGCCTCTTAGCTTAAGCTGACCCTTTGACTCCTCGCCTGAAACGTAAAGCACGCGCTTGTCAAGCTGGGAGCAAATTTGCATAAGAAGCGTTGATTTACCAATACCTGGCTCACCTGCGAGTAAAACGACGGAGCCATTTACGATTCCACCGCCAAGCACACGGTCAAGCTCACTTGTGCCAGTTTTAGTGCGCATATATTTTGGCATTTCAAGCTTAGAAAACTCCACTGGGTCGCTCATATCTGAAATTACCGATGTGCGCTGATTTTTCACTTCAGGGACAGCTTGTGGTGCGTAGGTTTCCTCAACGAAGGTATTCCATTTTTTACAGGACGGACATTGCCCCATCCATTTTGGGCTTTGATAATCACACGCCTCACAAACATAAACCTTTTTTTCTTTCATATCTTACCTCGCACCTTCTTTTTTATTTATTAATTATTTTACCATATATAAGCCTTGCTTGTCAATCTTGCATAGTCGCATTTTTTGGACATTTTGCTTTTTGGTGCTTGTCTTGTAAATTTCTGCATATACTAATAAAAGTCATCGCCACAGAATTTTGCTTGTGGCTCTATTTGGAGGTTTTTATGTGCTCTATTTGTGGAGAAATAAATTTTTGCACCTCGCCTTCTCTTTTATGCGAGGAAATGAATAAATCAATGAAGCACCGTGGGCCTGATGCAAGCGACACGTTTTTTGATAGTGTGGCTTATCTTGGTCATAACCGCTTATGTGTAATGGACCCAGAAAACGGGCATCAGCCTATGAGTGTTGTTTACGGAAATAAAAAATACACTATTGTTTATAATGGCGAAATATATAACGCCGAGGATTTAAGATGCGAGCTTAGGAAAAACGGAATAGAATTTAAGACAAATTGTGACACAGAGGTCGTTTTATATGCATATATCGTTTATGGTGAGAATGCGCCAAAAATGCTTAATGGAATTTTTGCATTTATGGTTTATAATGGCGAAAAAGCCTTTTTCGCACGTGACCGTTTTGGCGTAAAGCCTCTATATTTTTCTAAAATTGGCGATTCCTTGCTTTTTGCATCTGAAATAAAGGCGCTATTAAAAAGTGACAAAATATCAAGAAAAATTACAAAAGAAGCGCTTTGGGAAATTCTTTATTTAAGCCCGAATTTTGTCAGTGGCAAAAGTCCTTTTCGTGATATTTCTGAGCTTTTGCCCGCTGAATGTATGACTTACGACAGAAACGGAATTAAGCGTTGGAAATATTGGGAGATTGAGGCGCGCCCATTTTATCGCGACAGAAAATATGCAATTGAAAAAACAGAATATTTAGTTTGTGATGCAATAAAGCGTCAGCTTGTGTCTGATGTGCCACTTTCGACACTCCTTTCAGGTGGGCTTGACTCAAGCGTGGTTAGTGCCATAGCAAGCGAGGAGTATAAGAAAAACGGCAAGGTGCTTTCAACCTATTCCTTTGAATATGAGGGCAACAAGGAGAGCTTTAAGGGGAATCTATTTCAGCCAGAGGGAGACGATGAATACGCAATTTATTTAGCTGACTATCTCGGCACAGACCATACCGTTTTAACGTGCCCCACAACTACACTGACAAACAGCCTTGAGGAAGCAACCTTTTATCGTGATATGGTAGGTCAAGCAGATATAGATTCCTCACTTTTATATTTTTGCCGAGAAATCAAAAAACGCCACACCGTTTCCTTGAGTGGAGAGTGCTCTGACGAAATTTTTGGTGGCTACCCATGGTTTTACAGAAGGGAAATGCTTTTTTCTGACTTTTTCCCTTGGATGCACGCACCAAGGCTTCGCGCCTCATTATTCAAGGATGAGATATCAAGCTCACCACAGGGCTACGAATACGTTAGGGAAATTTACAAAAAATCCCTTAGGGAGTGTCCAGTTTTAGATACTGACAGCGAATCTATGAAAACATCAAGAATAGCGTCATATCTCTCGGTCAACTACTTTATGACCTCGCTTTTACAAAGAAAGGACAGAATGAGTATGGCATGTGGGCTTGAGATAAGAGTGCCGTTTGCTGACCATAGAATTTACGAGCACGTTTATAATGTGCCATGGGAGCTTAAGTTTGAAAACGGCGTTGAAAAATCGCTTTTGAGAAACGCAATATCATCACATCTACCAGATAAAATTTTGTGGCGCAAAAAGAGCCCTTATCCAAAGACGCACAACCCAGAATATATGCGTCTTGTCAAGGAGAGGTTTTGGGATAGATATAAAAAATCGCATTATCTTAAGGCTTGTCTTGACGTAGATAAGCTTAGTGAGGTTTTGGAATCTGGTGGGACTTGGTTTGGTCAGCTAATGGACACACCACAGCTTCTTGCGTGGCTAATTCAGCTTGACTATTGGATAGATTACAATAATGTAAACATTATTGGTTGACTTTTCTGTCGTTATATGATAAAATGCTCTTGTTTAATTAATTTTTCACGAGGCGTTTTATGTTAAAGGGCTACAAGCGCACCATTGGTGCAGCATTTTTAGGTTTTATAACTCAAGCAATTATGCTCAACTTCCCACCCCTTTTGTTTGTCTTCTTCAAGGACGACTTAGGAATTACAACTGGGCAGCTGTCTTTTCTTATTGCATTTAACTTTGTTACAGAGATAATCGTTGACTTTGTTGCTTCTCGCTTTTCACATAAGTTTGGGCACCGCAAGCTTGTAATTTTCGCTTACCTGTGTGCGGTTTTAGGTCTTTTATCAATGTATTTACTTCCTCTTGTTTTTCCCAAGGTGCCATTTATCGCACTTGCATTTTCGATGATGCTTTGTGGACTCGGTGGTGGGCTTATGGAGGTTTTACTAAGTCCTATTGTCGAGGCGTGTCCTACTAAAAATAAGAGTGGTATGATGAGCCTGCTTCATTCGTTTTACTGTTGGGGTCAATGTGGCGTTGTACTGTTTTCTACTCTTCTTTTCCTTGCTTTGGGCATGAAAAACTGGGGTATTGTTGCCCTTATTTGGACTATTATTCCTTTCCTTGGAATCTTCCTTTTCATCGATGCGCCAATTTATACGCTTGTACCAGAGGGACAGGAAAAGAAGCCAAGTGAGCTTGCAAAAAGTAAAAAGTTTTGGCTATTCCTTATAATGATGATGTGTGCAGGTGCTTCAGAGCTTGCAATGAGCCAGTGGGCATCAAGCTTTGCCGAGGAGGCGCTTGGTGTTTCGAAGTGGCTTGGAGATTTACTTGGCCCTTGCCTTTTCGCATTAGCTATGGCGCTTACAAGAGTATTTTTTGCAAAGTTCGGTGAAAAAATCAGCCTTGAGAAGGGGCTTATGATTTCGTCAGTAATTTGTATGTTCTCATACCTGCTTGCCATCATTGCACCTGAAGGCTTTGAGATGCTTTCACTTATCGGCTGTGCACTTTGTGGCGTTGGCTGTGGCATTATGTGGCCTGGCACCTTTAGTCTTGCCGCTAAGCACGAGCCACTTGGTGGTGTGTTTATGTTTGGTATGTTTGCTTTGGCGGGTGACTTTGGTTGTCTTACAGGTCCTTTCCTTGCCGGTCAGGCATCAAGCCTTTTAGGAGATAATTTAAAGATTGGCTTTGCTTTTTCTCTAATTTTCCCATTGATTATGCTTATAACCTCGACGTTTTTATTTATCAAAAGCAGAAAAAACCAAAACAAGGCTACGCACTAATTTGCGTAGCCTTTTCTTTTAGAATAGATATTTAAGGTATGATATAAGCTCACAGTTAAGCTGTGCAAGTGATTTATCAATCGACAAGGCGCAAACGAGCGTGCCAAGCAAGCCAACAAATACACCCATTAAAAGCACAACTAAAAGCTCAGAAATTATCATTTTAGCGATTTTTGCGTTTGATATTCCTGCATAGTGATAAAGCGCAAGCTCCTCTTTTCGTGAGCGATAGCTTTCATAAAGATTGTTTAAGATGCCTATTACCGAATAGAGCATAATTATGCAAAGAAGCATATTTGCACACCTTAAAATGCTTGTGTTTGACTCTATTTTATCATTTCTTAAATCCTGTGCAGAAATAACGGTTGACAATTCATTTGAGGATAGAAGTGTTATTTCAGAAAGAAGCTCACTCTCCTTTCCCTCTTCTGCCTCTACAAGAAGCATATTTGGAGAAATACCAAGGCTTTCGCTATCAATTATTACAGCTGTTGTTCCCGTTTCGACAATTTCCTTAACGACAAGGGTAACGCTTTTGCCCTCCAATTTGACTTTAAGCTCTTCTCCCAAATTTAGGTTTAATGACCTTGCATCTGTTTTGGATATTACAGCCTCATTGCCCTTTGGAAGCTCACTTATTTTAATGTGGTCACCAAATGCGTCTATATTGCTTGTTGAGGTAACAAGCGTCAGATATCCGTTTTCATAGGAAGCCGTTGATTGATAAACACGGCTGACCTCCTTTGCGTTTTCTGACTTAATTATTTCTTCATAACAGTGATGAGTTGCATTAAGAACTATGTAGTCACCATCAAAGAATTTTTTTGTTGCATTAAGGTTGCCATGCGATGCGCCAACAAGCATTGACGCAACCAAAGCCACAATAACAATTGAGCTTATTAGTCTTGTGGTATTCTTCAACGCCTCAATGCTTTTTAGGTTTTTCATTGCGTAGTATAGCGAAACATGCTTAACGCGTCTTGTACCCATCCTTCGCTTTTCGTCAAGCTTGAAAATTAGCTCCAAAAGCTTGGAAATTAGATAAGGGGTTGAGAAAAACACAAAAGCCAGCAATAAAAACGCTGTAAAAATGCCTAAGCCTGTGCTCAATTTGCCCCGACTCAAAAGGGTTAGGACAAACGACAATGAAAGCGCCATAAAGAGTATAAGCGTAGCTATTCCCTTTTTTCTTCCGTGCTTAATATTGCCTCTCGTTATAACAAAAACTGTTGCAGTTAAAATTGCTATACCGAAAACAAGTAGCATAGAAAGAAGTGCGTTTTGAATTGAGAGTGTCTCGCTTGCATATTCAAACGATAAATACCTGCCTGCAACAAAAAGTGATGGATAAGCAAGCAAAATACCTATTGGTGCGCCAATTAGCCAGTACAGAAAGACCTCAGCATATTGCAAAAGATTTAACGTTATTTTTTTAGTTCCTATGGCGATAAAGGTATCGTTTTCCTCTGTTCGTTGCTTTGAGAGAATAAAGATGCTGTTAAATACCACAACCATGGCTAAAAAGCAACATAAAACTATACAGAGGTTGATTACAAGAGGTAGGGTTACCTCAACTAAGCCGTTATTAATATTTTCGCTTACTACAACTATGTTTTTATCGCTAAATGCTTCGCTTTTGCCAAGCGAATTAACACATTCATTGATTTTTTCGTTGTCATTTACATCAATATAAATTGTACTATACGGCTTTATATCATCAAGCACAGAAATGAAAATCGACTCACTTGCAAGTGCCTCCATAACCCCCGATATATCAACCATAATATCGCTACTGTTGAAAAATGGCGCTTTAGAGATTGCCGACACCTCATATTCTACCATTTTTCCAAAAAGCTCAAGCTTAATTATTTCACCCAAGGAAATATCGTGCTCACTTGCAAGTCTTTCGGTTATAACCGCCGAGTGAGATATTTCCTCCTCTTTTATTTCACCATATTCGGTAAAATAAAAATCAAATACTGTGTCAATCTCCTTAAAATCGACTGCCTTTGCAAAAACAGTATCATCGTTTAGTGAAAAGATAAGCTCGTAGGTGCCAACCGAGTTTGCATTGTCACCTAAAATTTTTTCAGCCTCGGTGTCAAACATAAATCTCGATTTTGAACTGCTGTTAAGCTTAATTACTATATCAGATGAGCCATAAACGGCTTCATTTGATGCGTTAAGTTCATCAGCCACCGATTGCTTTATAGTAAGTGCAGAGGCACATACCATAACAGAAAGCGCTATTGTTAATATTATGATTACGGGTTGCAGTGGTCTTTTTCGTATGCTTCTAATCAGATGCTTAAAAAAAAGCTTCACTCGTCTATTTTCCCGTCCTTTATTTTAATTATTCTTGTTCCGTACGACGCAACACGCTCACTGTGCGTTACTTGAACTATTGTTGTGCCTTGCTCCTTGTTGATTCTTGCAAGAAGCTTCATTACAGCTTCTTCCATTGTGGTGTCAAGCGCGCCAGTTGGCTCATCCAAAATAATGATGCTTGGCTTATATGAAAGCGCCCTTACAATTGCCACACGCTGACATTGTCCACCTGAAAGCTGAGATGGTAGCTTCTTTAGCATATCCTCAATTTCCAGCTCCTTAACAAGGGACATAACGTATTCTCTGTTTTCCTTTGTGTCCTTGTGACTAAGGGTTAGCGGAAGTAATATATTATCAATCACGTTTAAGGTTGGTATAAGCTTAAACGCCTGAAAAACAAAGCCAAGCTCAGTGCATCTTAGCTCTGCAAGCTCATTTTCCTTGCAGTTAATTAAGCACCTGTCATTTACGTAAGCCTCTCCCTTATCAGGCTTTAAAAAGCCACCGATTATTGAAATAAGTGTGCTTTTTCCACTTCCACTTTTGCCCATTATGGAAACGAATTCGCCGTCGCTTATTTCAAGGCTTACGCCCTTTAGTACGGCTTCATCATTGAAGCTTTTTTCCAGATTTTTTGTAACAATCATATTAAAAATTCATATTATAGGAAAATGCAGGGCAAATTCCGAAAATATACTCCTTTAACGTTTGATTAAAGCTGTCTGTGCCACATGCTTGCTTCAGCTCATCTATGCTTGCCCCTTGCATGCTTTGTAAATATTCTTCAAAATCGCTACCATAATATTCTTTAGCGATTCTCACATATTCATCCTTGTTAATCTCTTGCTTACACATCCTGTCAAAGCGTGACCAGCCGTCGTCATCAAGCCCCTGTATTAGCTTATAGATAAATTTATTGCCCTCTCCATTTCTTAAAATAGAAATATCCTCAAGCGTCAAGCTGTTTTGCGCCTCGGCAAGAAGCAAGACAAACTCCTTTGTGGCAATAGCCATTTTTTCGTTGTCGCCATTACGATATGCTTCAAACATTACCTTGTCAAAAAACGTTTTTTTCATATCTCCTACAACAGTTTCACCATATACTGAGTATATTAGCAAGTAGCCTTTTTCGCTAATTGTTAGGCTACGAAGGTCAAGGCTTTTAATAAATATTAAAGCTTCCTCGTCTGTAAAGCTCTTTAACGTCTCACCCTCAAAGGCGGTTCCATAGTATAAATCACCGAAGAAAAAGAAGTATCTTATAATACGACTTATATTATTCTTTCCGATATCATTTTCTACAGTTGATTTCATTTCCAAGTATTCATTAGCCTTTTCAAGCATATATTCATAACCATATTTTTGGTATGCATCCATTTGTGCCTGATGCTTTTCGTCAAGAGTTGCAATAGTGATATTGTAAGCTATTTCTCCAATATACTTCTCATCAACTACCTTGTTAATTGCAAGATACGAAGCCTTTAGCTTTTCAAAGCCACCCTGAATGTCATCACCATTTATCATATAAAATCCGCTTGCAATATCCTTGCTATTTTGAGATATGGTGTAAAAAAGTGATTTATAATCCTTTTGGCTGATTGTGGCTGGCAGGCTTTTTTGTATTTTTTCTGCCTTGCTTTTCATTTTAGCTATGTCCTTCTCGCTTATCTTGGTGGAATTCAAGGCCTCATAGTTATATAGGCAGTTATAAATAGCGTTTTTTGCGTAGCTTATCGTTTCCTCGTCGTACGTATAGCTTTCTTTTTTGGGGGTGATTTCTATATTACTTTTCATCTCACTACCACTTGTACAGCCACAAGCAAGCGGCAACGCAATCAAAAAAAGCATTGCAAGTGACAATATTTTTATGGCAATTTTTGGCTTTGAATAGCTATGCATATTGCTCCCCCCTTTTTTATTTCTTATAAAAAGTATATCATACATTTAGAAAAATTGTCAATAGCGTAGCATTATACCTAAAGGTATATTCTAATTTTTTTATTGACAAAGTCATACAATAATGGTATAATTAAGCTACAAAAGTTTTTCACTTTTGAAATAACCTATAGGAGGACTATATGAAAGGATTAAGAAAATTTTCAATTATCTTACTCGGAATTACTATCATTGCAACTTGTTTTATGCTCATCTCCTGTGGTGAATGTGACCACAATTGGGGCGAGTGGAAGGCTACTGGCGTAATTTATTGCGACGGTGGCGAGGAAGCACGCATTTGCTCTGAATGTGGCGAGCAAGAAACAAGACCAACTGGTGGAGATTATTCTCTACACGAGTGGACTGAATGGACAGAAACCACAAAGGTTACCTGTACTGAAAACGGTGAGGAGACACGCTCCTGCACTAAGTGTCCAAAGGTTGAAACAAAGGTAGTTACAGCAGAGGGACACACTGATTCAATCATCTGCGAAAAATGCCAAACTCAATTAGTTGAGCTCCCTGAAATTACCATTGAAGAGGGCGAAAACTACACACTCAAGATTACTGATTTCGATGTAACTATCATAGATGAAGATTACATTGAGGAGTCAAGTACTAGCGAAATGCTAAAGCTATTTGAGGCTTACGTAACAATCGACGAAAACGGCAACCTTTATGGCTATGGCAATGGCGTAATTAAATCCGTTGGAACAAACACAAGGGTTGAAAGCACATCAGACCTTACTGTGTACTTCCTTGATGGCTACGTTTACTTGCGTAATGCAGGAAGCACAAATACTGCCAGCACACTAAATGAAACAACATATAATAAGAAGGCTTTAACTCAACAGGACGTTGATGAAATCAAGGGAACTATTGAACAGGTGACAGAGCTTCTTCCTAAGATTGAGGCTTGGTATAACGACACCCTTATCCCACTATTTAACGACACTGACTTTGATAAATACCCAGATAACGTAAAGGCATTTGTTATTGATACAATTAACGACCTATTTGTTAAGACTGTAAATGATGATAAAACAGTTTCATACGTTATCAATTTTAGCGAGGTTTCTCACTGGGTTGACATAATGTTTGAGGAGCCAATCTGCTCAGATATCGATGCAATATTCGGTGCTGGCACATTCGCTGATATTAAAGAGTTTGTTACCTCTGACGAATTCTATCTTTATGATGTAGATGACCTACTCAACTATATTCAGGTTGAGCAAGGCGTTGACCTTGAGGCGCTATTTACTGCTATTGACGACCTTGCAGTAATCGTTACAGGTCAAGAGGATGCAACCTTGGAAATGCTTTTAAGCGCCATTGATCCTCTCCCTGAGGGATTTGACGTTTACGAATTCATCACAGATGAAAATTTTGCAAAGCTCACTGTAATGGAAGCTATTTTACAAGCTTTAGAGGGTCCAATGGAGGACGATCCTGAAACCGCTGATGTAAACGAGCGCGCTGAGGCTGAAAAAGAAATAAAGAAAATGGTTCTTAGCTACTTTGATTTATTTGAAGAGACTGCATTTGCTAAGCTCTACTTTGGCGACCACACCGAAGATGAGCTTGAAGAGGTAAGAGAAAACTTAAAGGAGCAAATTGATTTAATAAGCGACACAATTTCTTTTGAGCTATGCATGAAAGAGGACGGTAGCTTCAATTTTGCTTCTGCTACTATCAAGCAATATAATACTACCTTCACTATTAAGCTTTCTGACAACATCTATTTCACATACGAAATGAATGATGACTCAAGCACTGGTAAACTTGATGGCACAATTATAGTTGGTGGTGAGGCAATTCCAATTAACCAAGACGTTGTTGATGAAATCTTAGCTGTATTTGAAAATGACGACAAGATAACCGCCCAAACTGCATTGTCTGCATTCTCAGGCGAGGCAAGCAGTAGAGAGTTTTTCTACATCATTGACGGTGTTCTCTATCGCTTTGAAATTTACAACTATTATACAAACGACTACGACGAATCAAACTACTCCTACAACCTTAGCATCAAGATTGACAAATACACAGGTAACTTTGATTCAATTTCTGCTACTGAAAAGTGTGGCGGTGGCTACATTTACGAAGTAGAAATGGCGTATTACGAAACTAAAAGCTACACTTACTCAGTTAACAACGTAATTGCTCCTCGTGGCGCTTCTTATGCAGAGATTGCTGAAATCGTTGATTTCCAAACACTTGACCTTGACGAGCTTGGCGTAGAGTTTGAAAAGGAAATCGATACAAACAGCTTCTTCTTCTACTTTGATGAGGATGGCGACTTTTTCATTGCTAACTCAAGCGACTACGACTCTGCTATGCACACATACATCAAGGATGAAGAACGCTCCACTGAGTCAAATGGTGAATGTGAATATATTTACTACTCATCTTACAAATGCTCAAAGTGTGACAGCAGTTATACGAATTATCTCACAGATGGTCATTCTCAAAAATTAACATATTCTTATAAAGACGGCGTATATTATGCAACGCTTTCTTGCACTGTATGTGAAAAGATTTTTGATAACCAAGCAACATTTACGCTTGAATCAGACATCGCAACTGAATACTATGAAAATGACACATATGCAGGCTTTACCGTAACAATTGATGAAGCAACCGCAGGAAAATACTATGTATATTCAGAAAGTGACGAATATGCTGACACCTATATAGACGTCTACAAGGTTAATTCCGAGGGCGAGCTTGACTCCGTTGATTCAGAGGATGGAGGCGAGCCAAATGGAAACTTTGGCTTAGATATTGAGCTTGAGGCAGGTGCAACATACGTATTTGCTCCAAGAATGTACTATAGTTCCTCGCTTAACGGCTCACCTAACGTAACAGTCTTTCTTGAAAAGATAGTAGAAGAAGCCGAATAATTCTTACAAAAAAAGGGCTCGGGATTTTCCCGAGCCTATTTTTATTGAAATTGCAAAGGGCTTGTGGTATAATTTAAGCAAAGAAACTGAAGGGAGGGGATATTTTGAAGCTTCTTTGGCTTTTAGCTGAGCTTAGGACACCATTTTTAGATAAGCTATTTTTGCTTATTACAGAGCTTGGTGGTGAACTATCATTTATTGCAGTTGCAGTAATTGTATTTTGGTGCTTTTCAAAGAAAAATGGATATCTGCTTTTATCAGTTGGCTTTCTTGGAATGGTTATGAACCAGTTTTTAAAAATATCGTTTAAGGTTTTGCGTCCTTGGGATTTAGACCCACACTTTGAGGCAGTACCTGAGGCTGTGCCTGACGCAGGTGGCTTTTCCTTTCCAAGCGGGCATACGCAAAATTCGGTTGGTATTTTTGGCACCCTTGCCACGATAACAAAAAAATGGTGGGTGCGTGCAATTTGCTTATCTCTCTCTATAATTGTCCCCTTTTCTCGCATGTATCTTGGTGTGCACACGCCACTTGACGTTGGATTTTCATTTTTCTTTGCTATTATAGTAATTTATATAACAAGAATGATTTTTGAGCTTGCATATAGCTCGGCAAAGGGAATGTTTATTTTTCTTTCGTCAATGGGAGTTATCGCTGTTCTATTTTTAGTTTACGTGGAATTTATTTTTGACCCATCGACCTTAGCTGAGTCTCAAATGCACAACTATGTCTCTGCACAAAAAAATGCATATATGATTTTAGGCGCGCTCATCGGCGTTATTATCAGCTTCCCTATTGAGAGATTTTTAATTAAGTTTGATGAAAAGGGAAAATGGTACACGCAAATTTTAAAAGTTACCATTGGACTTTTACTTGTGCTGGGCTTACTAAACGGACTTAAGCTCCCTCTTAATGCTATTTTGCCAGAAAATACAATTGCAAGATCTGTCAGATATGGTATAGTTGTCGTATTTGTAATTGCAGTCTACCCCATTTCCTTTAAATGGTTTAGAAGGCTTGAGGACGCGATTGAAAAAAGGCGCATTGCTAAAAAATATTCAAAGGATAAATAAAAACGGACACAGGAGTGTCCGTTTTTTGATTATTTAAGCTTTCTGTTTCGTTCATGCTTAGGCTCAGGAAAGATGCATTTTTGTCCACTTACGCCTGAAAGATATGATAAAAATGCAACGAGTCCCGCAGGGATTAATGTCACTAAAAATAGTGGGGACAAGCCATGGCCTGCAAGTAACGCAAGCTCAGGAATATACATTCCGTTATAGAACATAGCTACTATTGAAAGTATGCCGTGTGCGCCATCTAAGAATGGAATAAATGAAAAGATTGCAATAAGAAGTAAAATTGCAATATCTACCGAGCTTGCAATAAGCCAAATAAGAAGTCCCTTTGCAATATTCTTCTTTTGTCTGCCACCATCAATTTTTATTTTATCACTTGCACCCTTTTCCCACATTGCAACATAGATAAGCCCACAGTAAACAATCACTGCAAAGCCTGCTGCAATATATGCTGGTATGCCAAGTGGCATATCTCTGTCTCCCGTAATATGCTCTGTTATCATTTGGACAGCAAGAACAACCACTATGCCAAAAACACACATTGCGATGTGATATACAAAAAGCTTGCTAATTCCGTCCAGATTGGATTTAAAAAAACCACTCTTCTCGTTTTCGTCCATTTTTTTATCCTTCCAATTCGAGTTTTACAGTCTTATTATATAAGAAAACTAATATGATTTCAATATTGTTTTGAAAAATTTATATTTTTGCTACAAATGAGCAACTTTTTGTGATAAAATTAAATAGATGACTAAAAAGGAGGTAACGCCGTGAGCTTTCCACTTGAAGCTATGCCACAGCTTGTGCGCGATTTTGCTGCTTATAAGCTAACTATACAGGGCTGTTCACAAAAAACAGTTGACGAATATCTTTCTGATATGAGGCTATTCATAAAATATGTTTACGCAAAGCGTAATGGTGTTAGAATTCCCTCCGAGCAGTTTGATAAGCTTGATATTAGCGCCCTTAAGGTTGATTTCTTTGAAAAGGTTACTGCTGACGAAATATACGATTTCTTCATTTACGTTTCAAACGAAAGAGGAAACGCCTCAAGCGCCAAATCTCGTAAGCTTTCAGCTATTAAGGCTTTCTTTAAATTCGCGTGTCAAAAGCGTAGGATTTTAGAAAAAAACCCTGCCATTGATATTGAAGCACCAAAGAAAAAGCAATCACTTCCTAAGTTTCTTTCAATGGAGGAAAGCATTTCTCTTTTAGAGGCTATCGAAGCTGATACAAGCTCTAAGTCAAGAGAGCGTGACTATGCAATTATTACTCTATTTTTAAACTGCGGTATGCGTCTTTCCGAGCTTGTTGGAATAAACATGAACGACCTTGACCGTGAGCTACGCTCGCTTCGTGTTATCGGTAAGGGTAACAAGGAAAGAATCGTTTATTTGAATGATGCCTGTCGCGATGCGCTGTCAAGATACATAGAGGTAAGACGAGATATTATATCTAAGGCTGGCAACACTAATGCTCTGTTTATCAGCAAGCAATATAAGCGCATTAGCAATAAAACCGTACAGTGGCTTGTTTATAAGTATCTTTCTTTGGCGGGGCTTGATTATAAGCACTACTCTACGCACAAGCTAAGACACACCGCGGCGACGCTAATGTATCAAACCGGAAAGGTTGACGTAAGAGTGCTTAAGGAAATCTTAGGTCACGAGCAATTAAATACCACACAAATATATACGCACGTATCTAATCAAGGTATGCAGGACGCCATTGACAATAACCCCTTGGCTAATATTAAAAGTCGAAAAAAATCAGATAATTCATAATTCCGTCAATTATTTTTGTTAATTATTCATCATTTTGACACAAAATGAGCAAAAATTTTTGTGCATTTTCACTATTGACTTATTAAGATAAAAACTATATAATTATTGAGGTTGCTCACTAACAGTGTGCGAAACCTTTTATTATGAAGGAGAAAAGATTTATGTTTGAAAGATTAAAGAAGATTCTCGTTGACGAATTGTCACTCAACCCTGATGACGTAACACTTAGTGCTGAGCTTACAAACGACCTTGGCGTAAACTCCTTGGAGCTTGCTGACCTTGTTCTTGTTTGCGAAGATGAATTCGGCGTTGAATTTAACGAGGACGACATACATAAGTTCATCACAGTTGGTGACGTTGTAGAATATCTTGAAGAAAACGCGCAATAATCATTAACAGAGGCACCTCGCCTCTGTTTTTTACTATTATTCTTTTACTGCTTTTGAAGGGGGGTAAGTAAAAATGTTAAAATACGAATTTGTGCAAATTGACTATACCTCTGCCTCCTCACCAAAGCAAAGGCGCCAAAGGGAGCACGAGATTGCTTATTCCTTACTTGACAAGATGCTTTTAGCTGAAGGAGCTGTAGACTATGAAATTTCAAGAAGCGAAAATGGCAAGCCATATATAAAGGACTGCCCTATTCATTTTAACCTTTCACACACACAGGGGCTTTGCGCTGTTGCAGTGTCTGATGTCCCTGTTGGAATAGACTGCGAAAAAATTGATACGGGCTTTGAGGGGCGCATTCTTCCCTTTGCGAAAAGATATTTTTGTGAAGACGAGCTAAATAAGCTTAATTCAAGCAGTGATATGCTTACTACCTTTTTTGAAATTTGGACTGGCAAGGAAGCTATGATAAAAAGAGACGGCTTAAATGGTTCATATGTGAAAATGCTTGACACCACCAAGGCTGAGCTTAAGGTGATTAGGTATAAGGACTATATTATAAGTATTTTTAAGTAATTATTAAAAATATATTGATTTTACGATTAATTTGTAGTAAAATAAACAAGGAAAAAATTTAAGTAACATAAAGGAGATAAAAATTATGTTAGTTTCAGCAAAAGAAATGCTTGAAAAAGCAAAAGCAGGCAAATATGCCGTAGGTCAATTTAATATCAACAACCTTGAGTGGACAAAGGCTATCCTTTTAACAGCTCAAGAGTGCAACTCACCTGTTATCCTTGGTGTATCTGAGGGTGCTGGTAAATATATGTGTGGATACGAGACAATCGTTGGTATGGTTAAGGGTATGATTAAGTGCCTTAACATTACTGTTCCAGTTGCTCTACACCTCGACCATGGCTCATACGAGGGTGCTAAGGCTTGCATCAACGCAGGCTTCTCATCTGTTATGTTCGACGGCTCACACTACCCAATCGAGGAGAATATTGCAAAGACAACAGAGCTTGTAAACGCTTGTAACGTTCTTGGTATTTCACTTGAGGCAGAGGTTGGCTCTATCGGTGGTGAAGAGGACGGCGTTGTTGGTGCTGGTGAATGTGCAGACCCAACTGAGTGCAAAATGGTTGCTGACCTTGGTGTAACAATGCTTGCTGCTGGTATCGGTAACATCCACGGTAAGTATCCAGCAAACTGGGCTGGCCTTAACTTTGACGTTTTGGCTGCTATCAGCGAGAAAACTGGCGATATGCCACTTGTTCTCCATGGCGGTACCGGTATTCCTGAGGATATGATTAAAAAGGCTATTTCTCTTGGCGTTTCAAAGATTAACGTTAACACTGAATGTCAGCTTGCATTTGCAGCAGCTACAAGAAAGTACGTTGAGGACGGCAAGGACTTAAGTGGTAAGGGCTTTGACCCAAGAAAGCTTCTTGCTCCTGGCTTTGAGGCTATTAAGGCTACAGTTAAGGAAAAAATGGAGTTATTCGGTTCAGTTAACAAGGCTTAATTGTTTTAGGGCGTCAGAACGGGTAAAATCGAAATCACGATTTGCCAAGGGGACTAAACAAAACAACAAAAGGCACTCGATTGAGTGCCTTTTTTGTTATTTTTCGATAAGCTCCTTGACCTCTTCTGCTTCTTTAGTAGCTTGCTTTTTTGATTTCACCTTATCTCTTATGCTATTTATAATTGCACCAGTATAGGTAATTCCAACACAGCCAACGACAAGCACCATATATCTAATTATATAAGATAGCCAGCCGTCATTATCGTTTAAGTATGGTAAGCCATCCTGTGGAGGCCCAACAACATACATAAAGTTTATTTTGCTAACACCATCAAATAGCATGCTGTTAATGTAAATTGAGAAGAACATTATGCCGAGTAGCATTGTATAGGCACTGAGTAAGTCCTTTACACGCCACTTCATTTCCTTTGAGGTAAGAAGTCTGAGTGCGAACACAATAATTGCAATATGATATAGGAAATATTGCAAGGTTATAACCCAAACGTTTCTTGATGACTCAGTTGCTATTAATATAGCAGCAAGGCCACCGAAAAGACAGCTTGGCATCATAAAGCTTAGAATAAAGCGATTTAGCTTTTCACTCTTTGATATATTAACTATCAGGATGAAAAGTATTTGAATTGAGCATAGCTGAAATGGAAGGTCCGTTTTTGGAAGCACGCCACCATAGGTAACGCCCTCTATATATTCCTTATTTTCATTCATTACTATGTAGGAAAAGATTTTTACAAGCTCTGACACTATTCCTACGCCAAGTAAAACACGTGAAAGCGTTTTTATGCTTAGTTTTCTTGACAAGAAATAAAGACCTACTATAAGCCCAATTGAAACGACAATCAGAATTATGTGCTTTGTGCCAAAAAGCTTATGTCCTGCCATAAATAACATGTTGTCCATATTGCTCTCCTATATGTAGAATTTTACCTTAGTGATGCTTACGTCGTTTTCAGAGGTAAATATTACTTTATATTCCCAGTTCATAATTGATACCTGAGCCTTAACTGTGCCCACTTTACCATTTGTGCCCTTTGCAACAAACGTGCATGCATCAGTCTTATTAAGCTTCATTGGGATTTTAATTTGTGCAAGCTCGCTTTGTGGGGTTGTAAACTCAAGCTCTACTACATACTTGCCTGACTTACCAAGAACAATTGTTGTAGGCTCACCCAACGTTATACTATCAAGCTCCTTTACAAGAGTTAAGCCGGTTGTATCAAGATTACTGCTATCGTATTTAAAGCCATTTGCCTTAAATCTTTCATATGCGTGGGTTTTCATTGCAAACTCACAAATTCTCTTTGCACAAACCTGAAGCTCGCCTCTTGTAAGATAGCCGTTTTCAAGGCTTGCCATTAAGTTGTCGCCATTGTTCTTAGCATTTTCCATAACCATATAAATATCGTTTTGGCATTTTACCATAGAAGCAAAATCGCTTGTTGAGGTGGTGCCGTCAAGATTGGTTATATGCGCCCACCAGTCGGTCATTACAAAGCCATCATAGCCCCAGTCATCACGAAGAAGAGATTTTGTAAGGTCATAGTTTGATGCAGCGTGGTATCCGTTTACTGCATTATATGCAGTCATAATTGACTTAACCTCGCCTTCCTTAACTGCAATTTCAAATGGGCGTGCGTAAATTTCGCGAACTGCTCTTTCAGAAATTACCGAGTCACCCGTGTGACGCTTCCACTCCTGACTATTCGCCATAAAGTGCTTAATTGTAGCATACACTCCAACGCGATTTAAGCCCTTTGAGATAGCGCAAGCCATCCTTCCGGTCAAATATGGGTCCTCGGAGAAATACTCAAAATTTCTGCCGTTTAGTGGGCTTCTATGAATATTGATGCCAGGGCCGAGGATAACGTCGATTTCATAAGCGGTCATCTCAACGCCCTCAAGTGAATAAAGCTCACTTACAAGCTCGTCATTGAAGGTACAAGCAAGGCACGTGCCGTTTGGCATACTTGTTGCACTTGCGCCAGAGTCCATTCTAATTCCAGATGGTCCGTCTGTTCCACAAACAATTGGCACACCATAGGAAATAAGCTCCTCAGTAACGCCACCGAAGGCACAACCCGTTCCTGCTGTTACCTTTGGTGAGTTCATTCCCTCTCCGCGAACTAAGCAACAAAGCTCCTCGTTTGTGAGCTGAGCAATAAACTCGTCCATTGTATTTTTGCCAAGCCTTACATCCTCAAGCTTTATGCCCTTATTGCCAGTAAATTCAATTTCCTTTGGTAGGTTTTTATTAATTCTTTCAATTAGGTCATATTCCATTGTAGGAACAGGCTCATATACTATCTTGCCATCCTCATTTTTCATTCTTTCAAATGGAAGCTTAGGCGCTAATGCTGAACTACATTTTCTTACAACCTCAGTTTCCTCTTGCATATAAACGAAAACAGGTAAGATATTGCGTGAGGAATTGCCTGCATAGATTACGTATTGACCTGCCTCAAGCACGTAGCAGCTTTTATTTCCTGTCGCACCAGAATCATCATAGCAAGCCATATCATCTATTAAAAATTCGAGGTGAAGTGTCTCTTTTTCGCCTTTTTTGAGCATTTTTGTCTTGGCATAAGCAATAAGCTCACAGCTTGGTTTTCCAAGCTTGCCATTAGGCGCGCCGAAGTAGACCTGTACTACCTCCTTGCCCTCATAATCGCCTTTGTTTTCAACGGTTGCTGTAACAACAATTTTGTCATCCTTTAAGTATGCCTTGCTGTCCATTTCGAAGCGCGCATATGAAAGACCAAAGCCGAATGGGTAAAGTGCTTTTTCCTTTGCAAAGGTTTCAAAGTAGCGATATCCAACGTATATATCCTCTTTATAGAGGTTGTTTTCCTCACCACCAAAGTTGGCACTTGATGAATAGTCAGAAATATCATATGCGATTGTATCTGCAAGCTTACCACATGGGGAATAGCCCATTAATACCTCGGCACATGCACGTCCACCACACATACCACCCTGCCATACGTATAGTACGGCTGAAACGTTGTATTTTTCAACCCATTTCATATCAATTATTGCGCCAACGTTTAAGATAACTATTACCTTATCAAATACGCTTGAAACCTTGGAAAGAAGCTCTTCTTCTCCCTTGGAAAGCAAATAACTGCCCCGAGCAGCTGAGTTGTCTCTGTCCTCGCCTGCTGTACGTCCGATAACAACAATCGCCTTGTCTCCAAACTCCTTTGCCTTTTTAACAAGGTCAATATCAATATCCATTTCCTTTTGGCACCAAGGCTCTCCGCCCCAGCCCTGACCTTTATCAAATGGATTTTCCTTTTTCCATTCCTCGTAAACAGACAAAAGCTCCTCGTTTATTTTGATATCATCATACTTTTTAAGCTCATCAACAATATTTGTAACATACTTAACGTTGACAAGTCCACCTGAGCCTGTTCCACTCTTATAGTATTCGCGCTGAATTCTGCCAAATATGGACACGTGGTCGCCTTTTTTAAGAGGCAAAACGTCATTTTTGTTTTCAAGCATTACTATGCCCTCTTTAGCGCTTTCGAGCGATAAGTCCTCAAGCTCCTTTATCGAGTCCTTAGGCAAGCTACCAAGCTCATAATTTTTATACACGTTATTTTGGTATTTCATTTTTGTCCTCCGCGAGAAAATTATACATTTATATTGTATCACAAGTTGATTCTAAAAACAATATTTTGACCATATTATATTTGTCGTTTTTCCTTGATTTTTGTATGTACGCGTGTTAAAATTATATTATAATTGCACTTTTTATCTTTTGGAGGAGCTA
>JAFVWS010000032.1 GCA_017501545.1 Clostridia bacterium
AAAAGAGCTCTTGCAATGCCGTGACGGATTGCGCCTGCTTGACCTGAGATACCACCGCCTACAACGTTAGCAACTACGTCGTACTTACCTACGTTTTCAGTAGCCTCGAGTGGTTGGTTAACGATGAGCTTAAGTGTCTCAAGACCGAAGTATTCGTCAATGTTCTTACCGTTGATTGTAACAACGCCTGTACCAGGATAAAGACGTGCTATTGACAATATGTTAAATTAAGATTTTCTCTCCCTCCGTCAGCTACGTTGACACCTCTACCAAGGCACGCCATAAAGGCGCCTCATCAGATGGAGGCTTTGATAATATGCTTAAATAAAAAAGACCCTAAGTGGGTCTTTTTATTTTGTAATTATTGTAAAATCATTTCAAACGTGGTTGATTACGTTTGCGATTTTTACAGATTTTGAAAATACCAATTCCAAAAAACACGAAGCTGATTAGTAAGCAAGATATCAGCACGATGAGGTGAACATTTCCAGTTGTGCATTGGTTCCAGTTAGTAAAATCTACCTGATAGGGACTATTTGAAGATGGACCAAACAAGGCTGTTACCACAAGATTTGCACAATAAAGCAAAATTCCACTGACTGCACTACATATTCCCGCCTTGAGAAAAGCATTAAGGCGGAAAAGACATACTGCTGTACAAATAATAGCTGGTAGAAAGCCGTATAGAGTCATCAAAATTGCATTACCTAACGCAAACGACTGCCAGATGCGTATGTGTACAAGCATTAAAACTGTCAATACAAGTGTGGCTGAAAAGGAAATGACGAATTTATAGCGTGAAATTCTTGTTTTTGATAATAAGATAGGCACAAACACCAACACATATCCCATCAAAATGGATATGCAGGCGTTTAAAAACCACGATAAATTGTGGGAATACACACCACAAACGAACAAAAGCTGACAAATAGACAGATATGTTGAGCCAGCAAAAACAAGCAGTTTTTTTGACATAAAGAAGCTACTAACTGTGGGTACAAACGTATATGAACAAATTAATGCAGCTAATACAATAAAGAACCAAGACAGCGTATGATTTACAGCAAGATTACAAATAAAGCAGGTTAATATTGCAATGGCATAGGATATTGTCGGCATCCAAAGCCACACTTTATGGATTGTACGGAATTTCTTTGCTTCGTGCTTTATTTTCCTTGTGCTTGTGTCGTTTGAGGCGGTAATAAATTCGTGCTCACTTATATCAAGAACACGGCAAATATCAGAAATTAGAGTAATGTCGGGGTAGGATACTCCGCGCTCCCATTTGCTCACCGCTCCCTCTGTAACATAAAGCATTTGTGCCAAATCCTTTTGTGAGTAGTTTTTCTCGATTCGTTTGAGCTTTATAAAAGAACCGAATGTTTTTTTATCAATCATAAGGCTCACCTCCGCATACTATTCTACAATAAGTATAAAAATTTGTCAATGGATTGTTAAGCCACCCCCTATTTTGATGATACGTGAGGGGGGGTGGCTGTAAAAAACAAAAGGCACACCAAAAATGATGTGTCCTTCGCATATGCAAAAGTGATTATCTACGACTCGCTTTGCTCCTTTCAAGACGGGAGGAGCAAGCCCCTCCCCTACATATTCTCAAAGAGATAATAAAAAATGCTCTGCAAAAAGCAGAGCATTTTTGTGCGACCAAAGGTTGTGATTATCTCTTGCTGAATTGTGGTAGCGAAGGCGAAAACAACTCTGTATTGTTTTCGCCGAGTGAAACCGTCCAAAGCAAGGAGAGTGCCGAGCTTGGCTCTTGGTCAAGCGAAGGCAATCGACTATGCGACGATGGCGGAGCTCGACGAGCGCGAGAAAGCGCACCACCAAATAAAAACAAAAGGCACACGCAAGGTGTACCTTTTGAATATAGATAAATAGTTATCTCTTTGAGAATTGTGGTGCGCGACGAGCAGCCTTGAGTCCGTACTTCTTTCTTTCCTTCATACGTGGGTCACGTGTTAAGAAGCCAGCAGCCTTAAGTGCGCCTCTGTTTGCTTCATCAGCAACTAAAAGAGCCCTTGCAATGCCGTGACGGATTGCGCCTGCTTGACCTGAGATACCACCGCCTACAACGTTAGCAACTACGTCGTACTTACCTACGTTTTCAGTAGCCTCGAGTGGTTGGTTAACGATGAGCTTTAATGTCTCAAGACCGAAGTATTCGTCAATGTTCTTACCGTTGATTGTAACAACGCCTGTACCAGGATAAAGACGAACACGAGCGATTGATTTCTTTCTTCTACCAGTACCGTAGAAATATGGTTTAGCACTTGTATACATAATCTTCTATCCTTTCCAGCTTATTTTACTTCAACAACTGTTGGTTGTTGAGCTTGTTGATTGTGATTTGCACCAGCATATACCTTGAGTCTTGTGATTGACTTGTCGCCAATTGAGTTGTGTGGGAGCATACCCTTAACTGCAAGCTCCATAGCAAGCTCTGGCTTTGTAGCCATAAGAGTCTTGTATTGAACCTCTTTAAGACCACCAATGTAGCCTGAGTGACGTCTGTAATACTTTTGCTCAAGCTTTTTACCTGTTAAAACTGCCTTTGATGCGTTGATGATGATTACGAACTCACCACAGTCTGCATGAGGTGTGAATTCTGGACGGTGCTTACCTCTTAAGATGTTAGCAGCAGCAACTGCTGTCTTACCGAGAGGCTTATTTGCAGCGTCAATAACGTACCATTTACGCTCGATTTGGTTGTTAGCCATAAATGTTGACATTTTAAATTCCTCCAAATAGATTTAATCTCTCTTTGATTGGGCGTGTGCCCTTTCTTTATTTGCTCAACCATTATAACACCTTGTTTCTTGGTTGTCAATAGTTTTTTTAAAGATTTTTTGTCAATTTTAATTATTCAAACCGTGTTCTCTCTTATTCTCTTTTTTTCTCTCGTTTTCTCTCGTTTTCTCAAAAACTATTTTTAAAATTTTAATTGAGTTTTATGCCTTTTCCCTCTCTTTTTTTGCCATGCTGGTTGCTTCTTTGCCCTTAGATAGAGAAAAAAAGCAAAACGCGCGTGCGTTTTGCTTTTTTATTAATTATTCGCCTGTGTAGCCCCAAACGACTGGGCGGTTTTCAGGATTCCAATTAGAATCCCAGCCACTTGGCATACTTTCTGCTTCACAGTATATTGTTACATATGAGCATGATTCAAACGCAGAGTTAGCAATGGTTGAAACTTTAGCAGGAATGACTATTTTCGTAAGAGCTTTGCACCACATAAAAGCACTTATTCCTATACTTTCTATTTTATCTCCTAATGTTACGTTTTCTAACATTTCACAAAAAGCAAATGTACCTGGTTCCAAACTTGTTATGCCGTTGCCTATTGTTACGCTTGTTAAATTAAAGCAATTAGAAAATGCACCCGCCCCCAAGTTGGTTACACTATCTGGAATCACAATGCTTTCCAAGTTTTCACAGTTTGCAAAAGCGGATTCTCCAATATATGTTACCGTATTAGCAATAGATATGCTTGAAAATGATGAATATTGAAATGCACCATCTTCTATTCTTGTTCCTGCATTTATTCTAACTGTTCCAATAGATATACGATTAGCGATCTGAGTAGCTATACTTGCTGGTGCCGTTAAACTTTCGATGCTACTATCATAAAATACCATATAGACGTCTTGAGTTTCGATCGTACTTGGTATTACTACTGTTTTTAAACTTGTACATTTAGAAAAAGCAGAGAAACCTATGCTCCTTAGGCCTTCTTTCAAAACAACATTAGTTAAAGCGTAACACCATTCAAAGGCTGAATTTTCAATGTTGACTAATGTATCAGGGAACTCAACAGTTTGCAAATTTTCGCAATTTGCAAAGGCATAGCTTTCAATGGTTGTAATTCCTTCGTCTAACACCACGGAGATTAAATTTTTACAACCTCTAAATGCCTCAGATGGTATACTAGTGCCACCATTGATTACAACTGTTTTCAGTGATGTTTTCGATACATATTCAATTGCCATAGTTGGCATAGTTACATTTTGAATATTTTGGCAATCACAAAACGCATTTACTCCTATTCGTACAGAGCCATTCAATATTTCGATGCTGGAAAGTGACGAGCAATAAGCAAATGCATAATCAGCAATAGATACTACGCTCTCTGGTATTTGAACATTCGCTACATCCGCACAGCCCGCAAAAGCACTTTCGCATAAATGTGTCACGCCATCTGGTATATTGATTTCCGCTAAATCAATACATCCACCAAATGCGCCTGCACATATTATTTTTGTGTTTTCGTTTATTTCACAAGAGGTAATCTCTGGTCCAGTGGAACGAACTAAGAAATGATATGGATTATCTCCAACTCCTAAATATGTTGCGTTATCGTAAGTGTTAAATTCAAGTAATTCACACCCTAAAAAAGCATCGTATGATATATTTGTCACACTTTCAGAAAGAACTACTTCTTGAAGAGTAGTGCAGTACGAAAATGCAGACTCGGGTATGCTTGCACCACTATTGATTACAACTGATTTTAGAGCACCTTTTTGAATATATTCAATTGCAGTTGTTGGTATATTTGCATATTCAATGCGACTGCAATCGAAAAACGCATACTCGTCTATATTTATCTTATCATTTGGTATTTCTATACTTGTCAAGTTTGTACTACAGTCATCAAAAGCATCACCATATATTAACATAGTATTTTCGTGCACTTTGCAAGATGTAACTCTAGCATGTTTCGCTTTAATCAAATACAAGTATGGATTTTCTTCATTTCCCAAATATAACGCATTATCATATTCGTTATACTCAAGAGAGGAACAAGCATAAAACGCGCCAGAACCTATGCTTGTTATGCTATTTGGAATTTCTAAGCTTAACAATGAAAAACACTTTGAAAATGCTCCAGTGCCTATTCTTATCAAGTTATTAGGCATTACTGCGCTTTCCATGTTTACACAACCTTCAAACGCATAGGCACCTATATTGCTTACATTATTAGATATCACTATGCTATTTAAACATTCGCATCCTTGAAACGCATAATCCGCTAATGTGGTACCACCATTTATTACAACAGTTTCCAAAGAGTCTTGTGGGATATGTGCAATAGCGCTTGCAGGCATAGTTGCATTTTTAATACTGATGCAACCATCAAATGCATTTTGGCCTATGCTCACAACACTACTTGGTATCACAATATTTGTTATTCCTGTACAGTCTTCAAATGCATATTCACCTATGCTTGCATTCTCTGGTATTTCAATGCTTTCCAGCGCTACGCAATTATTAAATGCTGAATTACCTATTGTCTGTACAGTACTTGGTATTTCAATATTTGTCAAGTGTGTGCAGTTAGCAAACGCTTCATTTCCAATGCTTTCAACATTATTTGGTATTTTTATAGTCGCCAAGCTTACGCAACCACTAAATGCAGATTCGCCAATTGATGTTACGCTATTTGGTATTTCGACAGTTGTTAAGCTAATGCAGTCCTTAAATGCTTCGTCCTCTATGCTTGTGCCAGCATTAATTACAACAGTTTTTAAGGTTTCTTTGGGGACATAAGAGATTGCGGTTGATGGCACTATTGCGCTTTCAACTTTACTGCAACCATCAAATGCATTTTGACCTATTACAGTTGTTTCGCCCGGAATTACAATATTTGTCACATTTATACAACCTCTGAAGGCATAGTCACCTACAGATGTGACACTATCGGGTATCACGATAATTGTTAAGCTTGCGCAATCCTTGAAAGCAAAGTTGCCAATTTCGGTTACGCTACTTGGGATTTCAAGACTGGTCAGGTTAGTACAGCCTTCAAATGCTTCGTCGGCTATGCTTGTAACACCATTTGGGATTGTAACACTTTCAAGGCTTGTACAGCCACTGAAGGCTGAGGCATCTATTGTTTTGACGCTACTTGGTATTACTACCTTTGTAATAGTAGTGTTATTGGCATATTCGCCATTTTTTATTGAAACGGTTCCCTCTGGGATTATTAAGGTTGTGGGGTCTTCATTACCTATGCCCTCTCCACCTACGCCAGTGTTATTATCGCCTGCTCCTTCATTTCCGGCATTGTCGCCCTCATTTCCAGTATTAGAGTCGGAGCTGGTATCATTTTCGCCGACATTTTCACCGCCCTCATTTCCTGAGCTGTCGGTGTCTGTTGAGTCGGTTTCGGTTGAGCCTGTGTCGGTATTTTCAGTATCTGTGTTTGTGTCGCCATTGTTATTTAAACGGCTTATTAGTATAGCTGACACACCTACAACTATGGCTATAATAACTGCTAAAGCAACCACTATTAATACAGCAATTATCGCAAGTGGTTTCTTCTTTTTATTATTAGCAGTGAGGCTTGAAATTCTTTCTCTTAACGCTTGTCCCTCTTCTTCTGAGATTATTTCATAAACCCAGTCAAGTCTTTTACAATTCTTAACAAGGTATGAGTCAGGCAAATCACATACACGTGTGACATTGTTTTCAGAAAGAACGCTTTCTAATTTTGCTTTTTTGATATTACCTTCAATTTTGCTTAAGGCATCGTCAAGACGTGCTTTGAAATCACCAGCTGCACTTTTGTATATCTTATTATCGTAGAATGCTACTGTGCCATTTTCAAGCTCTTCAAAGGAAGATGCTTTAACATCTATTAGAAAATAAAGCTCCTCTTCATTAACTGAGTCACTATCGTAGCTTTTTAGGTTTTCTATGTAAGTGCGTGCGTCATCAAAGCGCTTTGAGTGCATTGCCCCATCAAGTGCTGAAATATTATTTTGCTTGATTTTTTCTAATGCTTCGGAAAGCTTGGCATTTAATTCGTCCGATGCCGACTCACAAAGAAGCAAATATTCGTTTGAGGTATTAAAGAATGAGGTTTCAGCCTCAAGCTTTTCAAGTGAGCTTACTTTTTGCGCTGACAAGAAGGAGCCGACAAGGGCTTCTTCAAGAGTTGGCGCAAACTCAAGCACCTTTTGGTAGCTTATTTTTGCCTCTTCAAATTTTCCGTTTTTAAGCTGTTGCTTTGCCTTTTTCAAAAATGGCGCAAAGATATCGGCTGTAGGTGTGGTGGCAGTATTCTCTACCTCCTTATTTACAGCTTGTTTTTTATTCGATAAAATCTTTCCTATGCCACGAATAAGGTCTTGGATTGCGCCGACCTTGCCCATATCCTGTGCTTGAAGCTTTCTAAACTCCTTTGGCATATCGTAGGCATCAATGTCCTTATAGCATGGAATAAGCGCTTTTTCTTTGTCGGTTTCGATTAGCTTTAAAAATCTTGACCATTCGTTTTTAACCCAAACTGCATTAAAATACTCGTAGTCTGTGCCAAAAACAAGCATAACCTTTGAGGAATGTAGTGCTGAAAATATGTATGGCTCATACTCCTTACCAAGCTTATCCTCAAGCGTAATGCGCGCAAAGAAAACTCGGTAGCCCTTTGAAACAAGTGCATCGTATACATCTTGTGCGATAACGCTATCGATTGTACGGCTTCCACCCTCATCTGTTTCCTTATAGCAAATGAAAATGTCATATGGCTCCTCGTGTGAGGAGATTTCAATAATGCCTTTTCTTATTTCTTCAATTGCCTTTGCTTCCTCTCGATATACTGCGCGTGCAATGGCATCTGCATATTCGATGGCTAATTCAAAGTTAGAATCATCAAATATACTCTCAAACGAGGAACGGTGACAGGTTGGCACCTTGGTAGCAGTTTTGGGATCATCAACATATTCTATACCATATTTACAAAGGACAAGCCCCCAATAAGCCTCTGCCTCCTCCGGGTAATCAATCAAAATTGATTCATAGATAGAATATGCTTTGTCAAACTCGCTACCTAAGCGAAGGCGATTTGCCCTTGTAAAAAGCGCAATTTTTTTCTCATTGTCAAGCGTGGGCACGGTTTGCTTTGTGCCACAGTATTCACAAATGCAAACGGTTGAGCCTTCGATTATTTCAAGGTCTCCGCCACACATTTTACATTTAAGCAGCGCCATTTTTTACTCCTTAGTAGTTTTGTTTATAAAGTGGGAAAGCCACCGAGGTGGTGGCTTTAAAAATTATTTCTCGATTTTAAGTGTCTTTATGCCCTTTTCGGTAACCATAATATCGCAATGCTTATCAAACTTGCCCTTTGGTAGGCTTGGCAAAATTTGATGTGTGTATGCAACGCCTATTGTTGAGCCTACAAATTTATTCATAAACTTGTCGTAATAGCCCTTACCATAGCCGAGGCGATAGCCATATACGTCAAAGGCGAGTCCTGGCACGAAGCAAATTGCACTGCCCACAGTTGACTCTGGGTCAAACACCTCTGCCTCCTCCTTTGGCTCTCTTATGCCGTATGCACAAGGCTCAAGCTCGTCAAGAGAATTAACAAAGTGGAATTTCATAGTTCTTTCCTCAGTGTTGCACTTGGGGAAAGCAACTCTTTTACCCTTTTCCTTAGCCAAGGTAAATATTGGCATTACATCTATTTCTGATTTGATTGGTGCGTATAAAAGAACGATATCTGCGTGTCTAAAGCTAACTAAATTTGACACTGTTTGGACGATTTTTGGGTCAAACTCCTCGTGCATTTCCTTAGGCATTGAATCACGCCTATTTGCACATTCCTTTCTTATTGCATCCTTTTCTTTCTTTATCGGTGTCATAATAACCTCTTTAATATAGCACTGAGGCAGAAAGCCTATCACGCTCACTCTTTCCAACAAGTGCCTCTATAATTTCAAGTGCGAAGTCATGGGATTTGCCCATTGCGCGTGCAGTAATTATCTTTCCGTCACGCACACAGCCATCATTTACTACGGTTGCACCAGTTAACTGGTCCTCAAAGCCTGGGTAGCAACACGCGCGCTTGCCATTTAATATACCACGCTTACCAAGAATAAATGGTGCGGCGCAAATGGCCGAGATAAACTTATCCTCTGCCACGGCTCTATTTAAAAATTTCTCAACAAGTGGGCTTTGGTCAAGGTTGTTAGCACCTGGCAAGCCACCAGGTAAAATCACCATATCAAAGTCCTCGTCACCCGTTAAATTAATGTCCTCTTTGTCGCAAACAACTGGAATTTTGTGCGACCCTGTGACTATTTTTTCATCAATTCCGACGGTTTTAACCTCAACGCCTGCGCGCCTTAGGAAGTCAAGGACGCAAAGAGCCTCTATTTCCTCAAAGCCGTCTGCTAAAAACAAATAAACCATAATCTACCTCTTAAAGCTTTGCAAGCTTTGCTTTAATTTCACTGAAAATATCATCAATTGTACGGATTTTGTCACCCTCGTAGCATTTGATTCTCTCCCAGCCTAAGGCATCACAGGAATAAAGCGCGGCATCATAGCAATGCGCCATATACTCTGTATCCTTTTCGTGAATGTCCATTTTTTGACCTGTTGTTTGGCTTCTGCTCTTTACAAGAGAGAGTGAAAGGGCGGGTGGAAGCTCAAGGTAAATAACCATATCTGGCTTAGGTAAGCCGAGCTTTGTAAATTCAAAGTCCCAAAGCCAAGTAAGAAATGATTCCCACTCTTCCTTTGGAAGCTTTGAAAGCTGATGAACTGCGTTTGCGCTTGTGTAACGATTTGCAACAACTATTGTGTCCTTGTCTAAAATATCCTTTTTCCAGTCAGTTGCGTAGCTTATGTATCTGTCGCAAGCGAAAAACATCGATGCTGTATAGGCATTTGTGTCGCTTGGCTTGTCCCCAAGCTTGCCATCAAGATACATTTTTACAAACGCGCTACTCTCGTTTTCATACATAGGAAACGATAAAACACGTACCCTTTTGCCTTGCGCCCTTAAATACTCCACAAGCTTTTCGCTTTGTGTGCCCTTACCTGAGCCATCAAGGCCGTCTATTGCAATAAATTTGCCCATAATTACTCCATTTTTAGTGACCAAGTGTCCAAATTTAAGACACTTGGTCGCTTTTTTTACAAAATTAATCGTCGCTTCTGCGCATCATAATTTCTTGATAGTCCTCTTTTGTTATTAATACATCACGTGGCTTTGAGCCATTTGCCTCGCCAATATAACCGCACTCTTCCATTTGGTCGATAATACGTGCAGCACGCTGGAAGCCAAGACGGAGCTTTCTTTGTAGGAAGGATGAGGAAATCTTTCCCATTTCGGTTGCAAGCTCAAGCGCGTCGTAGAATGCCGAGTCAAGATCACCATCGTCATCAGGTGAGCCCTCTGCCCCGTCATCATAGTTTTTGTCGTTCTTTGCCATTTTCGCTGCGTTTGCATCAATTTGGTGCATAACGTCCTCATCGTAAATAGCAGGTGAGTTTTCCTTCCAGAAATTAATTACCTCTTCGATTTCATCAGCTGAAACGAATGAGCCTTGAACACGTGCAGGACGAAGCGCGCCTACTATCTTTACAAGCATATCACCACGGCTAACAAGCTTTTCAGCGCCAACCTCGTCAAGAATTGTACGAGAGTCAACCTGTGATGGTACTCTGAAGGAAATACGTGATGGAATGTTACTCTTAATAAGACCTGTAATAACGTCAACAGATGGACGCTGTGTACCGATGATAATGTGAATACCGGCAGCACGTGCCTTTTGTGTAAGACGTGTGATGTGTCCCTCAATATCAGGAACGGTCATCTTTAGGTCAGCAAGCTCATCAATTACGATTACAATGCGTGCCATTTTGTCAGCATCATAGCCCTTATCAACCTTTTCGTTAAACTCGATAAGGTTACGAACGCCTGCTGCCTCAATTATTTCAAAGCGGTTTTCCATTTCTGTAACTGCCCATTGAAGCGCGCCAAGTGATTTCTTTGGCTCACAAACAACGGGAACGAGTAGATGTGGAACACCATTATAGTTAGAAAGCTCAACCTTTTTAGGGTCAATAAGAATAAGTCTTACGTCGTCAGGGGTTGTCCTATAAAGCAAGCTTACAAGAAGGGAGTTAATGCAAACGGACTTACCCATACCAGTAGCACCAGCAACCAAGAGGTGAGGTGTTTTTTCTATATCAACGTAGATATTTTCACCAGAAATGCTCTTACCAAGTGCGCAGGTAAGCTTACCCTTTGCGCCCTTGAATTGCTTGGAATCAATAAGCTCACGAAGGTAAACCATGCTTGTTACCTTATTTGGGACCTCGATACCAACTGCGCTTTTTCCTGGAATTGGACATTCAATTCTTATGCCCTCAGCAGCGAGGTTAAGCGCGATATCGTCAACAAGCCCTGCAATCGAGCGCACGCGCACGCCTGCCTCAGGAACAAGCTCATATCTTGTAACCGTTGGTCCTCTTGTAATATCAGATATTTTGGTGCCAATTTTGAAGTTATTAAGTGTGTCAACGATGATTCTTGCATTTTCCTGAAGCTCAGCCTTTGCCTCCTCAGAGTCGGCGTTATCAAGTGGCTCCTGCAAGAACTGAATTGGTGGGAATTTATAATTTCTCTTGACAGCCTTTTTCTTTGGTGGCGCTGGCTTTGGCGCTTCCTTACGCTTAACGTCGGTTGGAATGTAGCTTGATGCATCGTCAAACTCAACACCCTGCTCGTCAAGATTTGTTTTTTCAGATTGTGGCTTTTTAGTTGATTTCTCGATTAGGTCGTCAAGATAGCTTAGCTCGCTTTCCTTCTTAGGTGACTCTGCTGGTGCATATGACTCCTCATATTTTGGCTCGTCATAGCTTAGCTCCTCGTAGTCTGGCTCGTCATAAGCAGGGTCATATACTGGCTCTTCTCTTTCTGGCTCATAACGAGGCTCTGAAACAGAATTGTGCCCGAATGAGGAAATAGAAACGGTATGCTCCTCGATTTCGAACTCATTTTCGCTTTCAACCTCTTGTTGTGTTTTATAAGCTCTTTCAGAGCGAATATCAGCGTTAAATTCAAAGGTAGGAGTAGGTCCTGTGCGCTTTCTTTTTTCCTCGGAAACTGCGGCGTCAAATTGCTCATCGCTATAAGGCACGCCCCTTTGATTTCTATCCTCCTCATATCTTTCGCGCATTGATGGTACATATACCTCGTCATCCTCAGAGGACGCAGCATAATCGTCAATCGGGCGCATATTTGATGCTGGACGAAGCTGTGAATATGAGTCATCCTCATCATCGTCATAGGTTTCAACACGTGAGGAAGTAACCTCTAAATTCCTTCTTTGAGGTGCGTTTGAATATCTATCGTCATATGGCTTGAGCTGGTCAGAGGACGAGCCACGAGAGCTTATAAGCTGCTCGTCAAGACTGTTATACTTTTGATTTTGGTCGTTTCTGATTGTATGCTCATCAGTGTTAATATACCTGCTAATATCAAGGTAGGCAGGCTTGTTTGATTTTGCAGCCTCCTCAAACTTCTCATCAAGTGTGTCACCTGTGTCGTCAAACACGGCAACCTTCTTGCCCTTTTTGATTTTTTCTGGTTTTTCCTTAGGCTCCTTTGCTTCCTTTTTCTTTTTGGACTTACCGAAAATAAGTCTAAAGAGTCCAACCACCATAGAAACTGGTGTGATATTAAACATTTGCAAAAGCATAAAGAGCAAAATTACTAAAACTATGGCAGCAGCGCCAAAGATAGTAACGCCCTCAACTAAAAGATAGCTTAAAAATCCACCGATAAAGCCACCACCCACGCCTTGAAGTCCTAATTCAAAAAACTCAAAGCCGTTGGTTGTTGCGCAATCCTCATACTGAATAATGTGCTGAAGCATTGAAACGCAAATAATCGCTATAACCGAGCAAATTACTCTACGTATGCAGATTTTGTGCTTAACGTCGTACTTCCAAACTATTGCGTGGTAAAGAAGCATCAGTGCCAAGAAAACTGAGCCAGCTATTGAAAGAAGGCCCTTAAACGGCCACGACACAATCTCGCCAAATTTACCAAGGAATGGCAACAAGGAGAAAAGCACCACAACGAATAGAACTGAAAGAACGTAAGGCATAAAGAAGTTTATCACCTTCATCATCCGTTGAAAATCGCTTTTGGATTTTGCTTTTGGGTCTTTTTCATCGGGTTCTTCTTTGAACTTTTTCATTTTTTAATCCTCCTTGTTTAATATACTAATATTTTGTACATTACTAATATATATAATAACAGAAACAAAATAAAAAAACAATAGATTTTTACAAAAGCAAAAAATATTTTTCGAGGTGTACAAAATTTTAGATAAGTTAAATTTCAAGGGTAAGAAGCGTTTACCTTACTTCTTTCTTTTTTGTATTGCATCCTTCCTTGGTGGTGCGTTAAATGGTTTCGTTGGTACAGGTGGTGGAATTATTTTCGTATTTCTTCTAACGCTACTTACAGAAAACGAGAAAAAGGATAGCTACGCTACCACCTTAGCCGCAATTATTCCAATTTCACTTGTGGGGTCAATTTCGTATTTTAGCGGGGGGAGTGTCGATTTTGAGCTTCTCAGGGGCGCGTATTTGCCCGCAATTTTAGGTGGTGTGCTTGGTGCGCTTTTGGTGGACAAGCTAAGACTTAAATTTCTCAACCTTCTTTTTGGTTGCTTAGTGATTTATTCGGGAATAACTATGCTTGTGAGGTGATTCTATGGAGTTTTTAATTACGCTATTAATTTCAGCACTCATGGGAATGGGAATTGGCGGTGGTGGGCTATACGTAATTTACCTTACTCTTGCCTTAGGGGTTGAGCAGGCTGTGGCGCAAGGCACTAACCTTCTCTTCTTTGTGGTTTCTGGAATAAGCGCACTATGCTTGCACCTAAGAAAGCGTAAAATTTACCCTGTGCAGCTACTTATTCTTGTTTTGTTTGGGTCCCTTGGTAGTATCATTTTTTCGCGTCTTGGAGTAGTAATCGACCCAGAAATTCCTAAAAAGGTGTTAGGGGCTGTCCTGCTTTTCGGTGGGGGAGTGTCTGTTTTTGCCACATTAAAGCAAATAAAAAAATAAATTTTCAAAAAAGCCTTTACAAAATAATTTTCGTGTGTTATAATAATGCGCGTAGCACCCGATACCGAGTTTTCGGACTAAGAGCTTTGCCAAAAGGCGTTGCGTTTCACCCACCGATTGCACAGTATATGGGGCTAAATAAAATTATGAGGTGAAAAAAGATGAACAAGAACGAAATCATCAAGGCTTACGCTACACACGAGGGCGATACAGGCTCACCAGAGGTACAAATTGCACTTCTTACAAGCCGTATCAACAACCTTAACGAGCACTTAAAGAAGAATGCTAACGACCACCACAGCCGTCGCGGACTTCTTAAGATGGTTGGTCACAGACGTAACCTTCTTAACTACCTTGCTAAGAACGACATTGAGCGTTATCGTGCAATCGTAGAAAAGCTTGGCTTAAGAAAGTAATAGGTTAGCCTCACAGGAATCAAACCCAATTGCCTCGGAACGGCAAATCGACGAGGTTTCTCCCGACCTTTGCCTTGAAAGGTGTTTACCTTACTGCTCCAAAGCTCGAAAAAATCCTCTGCCGATTTGTTCGCTCAGAGGTGACATTCAGTTTCAATGGAGCAAATAGGCTTGAAGGCGCGGCAAAAAGCGCAGGCAATTAAAAAATTGTCAAGCATTTTTAACAAAGCATTCGAACCCATTTGCCCTTTAAAACCAAATGGGTTCGATTTCTGTGAGGCTAAACCTTGGCTATGGCGACATAGCCAAGGTTTTGTTACCTATTAACATAGTTTGCGTAAAAATGCGTGAAGAGATAGCAGTTAACTAAGGGTCAAAAACTCCTCCGTCAACTTTGTTGACACCTCCCTTTACAAAGGAGGCGCAAGATTGACTTTTAGTTAAATGCTATGTCCCTCACGCAAGAAATGTGAGGAGGTACACACTCTTACCTTCAGAAGAAAAAATCGGGCGATGACAGCAGCTAAGAGTTGTGATCTTGGCTAACAAACAGCGATAAAAGGCAAGGCGGAGCGAGGGCGCATACTCTTTAGGGTCTGTAACCGAGCGAGAACGCAGTATTTTGAAGCTGTTTTTTGTCAAAATCCAATCTCGTGTTGTGTCAGAGCCAAAAAGGAGAATTAAAATGACAAAAATGTTTACAGAAAAGACTTTTGATAACTACAAGACATATGAGTATGAGCTTGCCGGACGTAAGCTTGTTATCGAAAGCGGAAAAATGGCAGGACTTGCTAATGGTAGCGTACTTGTACGCTATGGCGAAACAGTAATTTTAGCTTGTGCTACAGCTTCTGCAGCACCAAGAGATGGTATTGATTTCTTACCTCTTTCAGTTGACTACGAGGAAAGAATGTACTCAGTTGGTAAAATCCCTGGTGGCTACCTAAAGCGTGAGGGCAAGCCTTCTGAAAAGGCTGTTCTTACATCAAGAGTTATTGACCGTCCTATCCGTCCTTTATTCCCTAAGGATTTAAGAAATGACGTTAACCTTTCACTAACTGTTCTTTCAGTTGACCCAGACTGCTCACCTGAAATTGCAGCTATGCTTGGTGCTTCAATTGCTCTATCCATCTCAGACATTCCATGGAATGGTCCTATCGGTGGACTTTTCATCGGTATGGTTGATGGTAAGGTTGTTATCAACCCAACACTTGAACAAAGAAAGGTAAGCACACTTGAGCTTACAGTTGCAGCCTCTGAGAAGAAGGTTGTTATGATTGAGGCTGGCGCTAAGGAAATTTCCGACGACGATATGTTCAATGCTATTATGCTTGCACACGAGGAAATTAAGAAGCTTATTAAGTTTATCAACCAAATCGTTGATGAGATTGGTAAGCCAAAGTTTGAATACCCATCATGCGAGCTTGACCACGATATGTTCGACGAAATCTTCGCTTACTGCGAGGAGCGCGTAATGGAGGCTCTTGACACTGATGACAAGACAGTTCGCGATGCTAAGATGCAACCTATTATGGACGATATCGTTGCTACATTTGAAGAAAAATATGAGGACATAAAGACAATTCTTCCTGAGCTTATTTATAAGATTCAAAAGAAGATTGTACGTAGATGGCTACTTAACGACAAGAAGCGTGTTGACGGACGTGGCATGAACGAAATCCGTCCACTTACAGCTGAGGTTGGTTTGTTTAAGAGAGTTCACGGTAGTGGTATGTTCACACGTGGACAAACACAGGTTATGACTCTTGCTACTCTCGGTCCTATCTCTGATAGCCAATTGCTTGACGGCATTGACGAGGAAACAGAAAAGAGATATATGCACCACTACAACATGCCTGGTTATTCAACAGGTGAAGCTAAGGCTTCAAGAACACCTGGCAGACGTGAAATCGGTCACGGCGCACTTGCTGAGCGCTCACTCGTTCCTGTTCTTCCATCAGTTGAGGAGTTCCCATACGCTATCCGTCTTGTTTCTGAGGTTATTTCCTCTAACGGTTCAACCTCACAGGCTTCAGTTTGTGGCTCAACACTTGCACTTATGGACGCTGGTGTTCCAATTAAGGCGCCTGTTGCTGGTATCTCCTGTGGTCTTATCACAGCTGAGGACGGCTCTTGGGATACAATGATTGATATTCAAGGCCTTGAGGACTTCTATGGCGACATGGACTTTAAGGTTGCTGGTACTCACAAGGGTATTACATCTATTCAAATGGACTTAAAGATTGACGGTCTTACACCTGAAATTATTAAGCGCGCATTTGAGCAAACACACGCTGGTCGTGACCAAATCATCGACGAGGTTATCTTAAAGGCTATTCCAGAGGCCCGCAAGGAAGTTTCTGAATTTGCTCCTAAGATGATTTCAATGAAGATTAAGCCTGAAAAGATTCGTGAGGTTATCGGTACAGGTGGTAAGGTAATTCAAAAGATTGTTGCTGATACTGGCGCTAAGGTTGACATTGAAGAGGATGGAAGCGTATTCATCTCTGCTGTTGACAAGAAAGCAATTGAGGCAGCACGTGAAATTATCGCTGGCATCGTATTTGAGCCAGAGGTTGGTGCAATCTATAACGCAAAGGTAACAAGAATTATTCCTATCGGCGCATTCGTTGAGTATGCCCCTGGCAGAGAAGGTCTTGTTCACATCTCCAAGCTTGCAAAGGAAAGAACTGAAAAGGTTGAGGACGTTTGCAAGGAAGGCGATGAGTTCCCAGTTAAGTTCCTTGGAATTGACGAAAAGGGACGTGCAAACCTTTCAAGAAAAGACGCACTTTAATTAATAATTAAAAGCACACCGTTTTGGTGTGCTTTTTAAAATATACCGACCTGTGTCGCGATTTTAACAAAAAGGGCCTCATTATGAGGTCCTTTTTATTTCATAACTGTTTCAAATACTGTTAGAATAAGTGGAATTGTCAGTGCTGAAGAAAGGTGTGACACTATTGCCATGCCTGAGGCATCACTTGTGTCGCTTCCGTGCGCTTCTGGAATTACAACGCTGTTTAAGCCAAGTGGCATTGCAAGCACGGATATTGCGCAAAGTGCAACACTATAATCTAATTTATATATAGATAGGAAGCCAAGGAAAATAAGTGGAATTAAAATTAGGCGTATTACGCTTAAAATGTAAATGCTTTTTATTTTTAGCACGCGCTTTAGGTCTATCTTGGCAACGCACATACCTGTAAGAAGCATTGTTGCAGGTGACATGCACTTGCCAAGAGAGTCAACTGCGGTATCAACAAATGACGGAATTGGCAAGCCTGTAAGTCCTATTATAATTCCTATAAGCATTGCAATAAACATTGGGTTTAGTAGATTTTTAATGCTTACTCTGCTCTTTTTCTCGCACGGCATAAGAAGTGATGGCACAGCCCAAGAATAATTAAATATCCAAATTGGTGTGCATAGAATTAGATAAGACATAAATAATTCCGGCATAAGGGTTGAGACAACGGCTGTACCCATAAAGCCGAAGTTTGAAAATGCAAGACAATATACGTGTATTTTTCTAAGATACGAATTTCGTGCCGTAAAGTAGGAAACAAAATATGCAAAGGCGATTGAAATAATCACCATAATTAGTCCTGTTAGGGCAAATTGCCAAGAGCTTTTCAGCCTTGAAACTGTAAAGTTGTCCATAAAGTTGGAAAGAATCAGTGCAGGCATCAAAAGCGTGCTTACGAGCTTTGAAACGATATTTGTCGCTTTTTTAGGAAGCTTGCATACCTTCATAACCACATATCCAGCACCAATTAGCAAAAACAGATATGAAATTTGTGAAAGGGTTGTTATAAACGTACCCACTTCTCTTTCCTCCTTTTTTCTTTGTTATTTTCCTAAGATTTTAAAATTATAGCATATACTGAGTAATTTTTCAATATTATTATAAAAAGCTTTTTAAATTCAATTTAATTTCCATATTTTTACATTTTTGTATAATTTTTACAATTAAGAAGGCAAAATTTCGTTTAATTTGACGAGTAAATTTATGTTGAATAAATTGGAAATATATGGTAAAATTAAATTATCAAATTTACAATTATTGGAAATAAAGAGGTATATTATGGAATTCAACGCAAAAATTCTCATTGCTGACGAAAACGTTGGCACACGACACACTACGAAGGAAGCATTACTACGCCGTGGTTACCGTCACGTTGACGAGGCGCAAAATGGTGAGGAGGCGCTAATTAAGATTAGCAGAAATCACCCAGACATTGTTATCTCTGACATTTGGCTTTCTAAGCTTGACGGTATAGGTCTTATTAGAAACTCAAAGGGAATTAACTTTGGGCAGGACAAGGAGCCTATATTTATTATGGCTTCTATGGTTTCAAGCCAAAACGTCTTTGTTGATGCTACACGCGCAGGCGCATCTATTTGTCTTATGAAGCCGTTTGACTTTAATAGCTTATTTGAGCATATTGACACCCTTTACCGTCAAAGAGTTGAAAGCACCACCTCGACAAGGACAGCCAGTGAGGATATTGAAACGCAGGTTACCAAGGTTATTCACCAAATTGGTGTGCCAGCGCATATTAAGGGATATCAGTATCTTCGCACAGCAATACTTATGACAATTTCAGACAACGAAATTATAAACTCGGTTACCAAAATACTTTATCCATCAGTTGCTAAAAAGTATTCTACAACAACCTCGCGTGTGGAGCGTGCTATTCGCCACGCCATTGAGGTAGCATGGGACAGAGGTGACGTTGATACATTAAACTCATATTTTGGCTACACAATTCAAAACAATAGAGGCAAGCCAACAAACAGCGAGTTTATTGCCATGATTGCAGATAATATGCGACTAAAATATAAGATTTATAAATAATTTTAATGCAAATTATATATCACGTATGTGCATATGTTGATATATTCATATATAAAGTTAGAAAAAAGAGCGCCGTTTGGCGCTCTTTTTTTATTCTACTATTTGTAGAGTCGCGTGGGGTGGTGTTAGTATCATCGCGCAATAATAAAAGCAGAGGAAATCTCTGCTTTTATCAAAGTATATCAAAATTATTCAAAGAAAACAGCTCATCATCTAAAAACTCAGACAGGGACATATCAAAGCCCTTTGCAAGCATTATTATTGTAGTTAGAGTTACTGTTTTATTTCTACCGTTCATTATGCACTGCATGCTGCCATGTATAATGCCAGATTTTTGTTCAAGTTTATATTGCGTCATATTCTTTTGTACAAGCAAATTAGAAATACGTTTTGCAACTGCATCATTGACTGTCATGCAATACCTCCTTCTATCCAGTAGTTATTTATATATTAACAGTATTTTTTATCAATTTTAAGAAGGTATACCTACATATAGACCATTTTTTGTGTTATAATGAGTAGGTACACCATCGCAAAGGAGATATTTATGATAATAACATTTTGTGGTCACTCTGACTTTTGTCTTGCTGCTAAATACGAGTCGCTTCTTATGTCATATTTAAAAAGCAATTATAGGGATAATAAAATAGAGTTTTATTTAGGTGGTTATGGAGCATTTGACAGCTTTGCTTACTCGTGCGCTAAAAGTTTCAAGACGTTTTCACCAAATACAATTTTAACCTTAGTTGTGCCTTATCTAAAATACAATTTTCCTACGAAAAATTATGACTATATAGTTTATCCGGAGCTTGAAAATATCCCTCCAAAATATGCAATTTCTTATAGAAACAGGTTTATGGTGGATAAATCAGACTTGATTATTGCATATGTGCATAGAAACTATGGTGGTGCGTACAGCATGCTAAAATACGCTAAATCAAAAGGTAAAAGAATTTTAAACCTTGCTGATTTATAAAAGCGAGTGCGTTTGCATTCGCTTTTTTGACATTTCAGCGTCTTGACATCTTTTTTATTCAATGATATAATCATATTAGAGGTGGTACTATAATGTTTTTCTTTCATAAAAAATACTCTTTTAAATCAAACCTCACAGCCAAGGATTTGTCAATTAAGTTAAACAACTTCTTCAAGCGTGATGATTTTTTGGGCGAAATAAATGGCAATTCTTTCAAGGTGAACAGACGCCCCGCATTTCAAAGGAACGCCTTTAGGCCTTACTTTTTTGGTGAAATAAACGATACCGAAACAGGCTCGGAGGTTAAAATCACTGCTAGGTCATCGTATGTTGTTTCTGTTATATGCACAATTTGGTCTTTTATTATGATATTTTCGCCTGTTATATTAGAGGCTGTTATGTTTTTTAGTGGCGAGGAGGTTTTAATAGAATTTTTACTTGTTCCTGTTTTTGCTATAATTATAATTTCTGCCATTGTGGTTTTTGGTTTTGTATTACCACTTCGTTCAGTATCCAAGGAGCTACAAGATGCAATAGAAAAAGATTAAAAGCGAGTGTTTTGCACTCGCTTTTTCCTTAATCAAAGATTGTTTCTACTATTCTTTCACAGCAATTTGGTGAGTATTTCCAGTAGGATATATGCTTTGTTTTTTCAGTATCTATTTTATAGTATCTTTTTGTGTCGAGCTCGGCGCTATTATCATAGGTGTCTATTATAACAAGCTTTATTTTCATTTTCTCTGGGATTATGCTTTTTATGTAGGTTGCGCAGCTTTGTCCAACCTTAACGCCCTCCTTAAGCTCAGCAAGGCCGGCTAAATTGGGGGCTAACTCAACAAAAATTCCATAGTTTTCTATGCTTCTGACTATCCCAAAAACTGTTTGACCTACTGAAAACTCGCTTGCATTTTCCTCCCACGTGCCAAAAAGCTCCTTGGTGGAAACGTATATTCTTCCAGTTTCGTAATCTATGCTTTTAACAATTACGTTTAATTCCTCCCTTTCATAAAATCTATCCTTGGGAGTTAATATTCTCGAAACTGACACTGAGTCAACGGACATTAGAGATGATATTCCACAGCCGATGTCAAGAAACGCGCCAAACGGCTCAAAGTGAGTTATTTTGGCAGGAATTATATCTCCCCTTGCAAGGTCCATTAAATAGCTTTCCATACACTCTCGCTGTGCCTCCTTGCGTGAAAGTATTGCGCGAGTCTTGCCATTTTTATCCTTTATTATTTGCATCACCTTAAAGGCAACCGCCTTGCCAACGCGTGTTATAATTGCAATATCCTTTATTTCATTTTCTAAAAGACATTCTTCTCTTTCTATTGTTCCGTCTATTCCGTATAAGTCGAGGTGTAAGCAAAGCGTTTGGCTATCACATTTAGTCACTATTGCCTCAAGAATTTTACCCTCTGCACGTGCCCTTTCAAGCCCCTGAAGCGAGGAAATGTATTCCTTATTTTCTGGAGTTAAAACCAAAGAGCCCTCAGGCAAATATTTATTTGACATTTGTCCTTTTCCTTTCAATATTATATTTTTTCTTTGTTTTATGCGTAAGAATTTTTAAAAGCTTTTTTATTAGCTTTCGCATAGTGTCAAAAGCGATTACGCTAAATGACAATAAAATTACTGTTATTAAATCCTTTATTGTAAGTGGAACTGTGCGAAGCGCCTCGCCTCCAAAATATATAAATGCGACCTGCACAAGCATAATTCCAAGCATTATAAGTATGAAAAATTTATTTTTTGTAAGCGAGCTAAACAGGTTTACACGATTTGTGCGCGCAGTAAAGCAAACAAATACGCCTGTGAAAATAAACAAGCCAAAAAATGCACTAAGCAGGTATTTTTCGCTTCCGTTTGAAAGAAGCATTGATGATTTTTCGCTCTTTAAAAACCATACGGAAAGTGCCAAAATATACGACGCCATAATTACAATCTGCTTAATCATATCAAAGGAAAGTATTTTTTCCTCGCTTTTTCTTGGTCCCCTTTGCATATAGCTTTTTAGTGGTGGCTCACAGGCAAATGCAAGTGCGCCGAGCGTATCCATAATAATATTTACCCAAAGCATTTGAGTAATTGTGACTGGTGTATCTATGCCGATAAATGGTCCAATCAAAGAAATACCCACGGCTGAAAGATTCATTATAAGCTGAAAAACAACAAATTTTCTTATCGACTCAAAAATAGTTCTGCCGTATAAAATAGCTTTAATTATTGAGGCAAGATTGTTATCCTTAATTACAATGTCTGAGGCTTCCTTTGCAACCTCAGTTCCTGTTCCCATTGAAAAGCCAACGTCAGCGCTTTTTAAGGAGGCTGCATCGTTTACTCCGTCGCCCGTCATACCTACAACGTATTTTGACTCCTGTGCGACCCTTACAAGTCGACTTTTATCAGTTGGAAGCGCACGAGAAACAACGGCTAAGGACGGCAAGATGGCTTTTAGCTCCTCATCACTCATTTCGTGAAGCGTGCTTGCGTTTAAAACGACACTACGGCGAGTTTCGGGCGAGATAATTCCACATTCCTTGGCAATTGACTCAGCAGTGTCTTGGTTATCTCCAGTTATCATAACAACACCGACGCCTGCACGTGTTGCCTCGAGTATTGCATATGGTGCCTCACGCCTTATTTTGTCCTTTAAAATAACAAGGCATAAAAACGAAATTTCGTCAAGGGACGTGTCTAATTTTCCGTGCTTTATTCCTATAGCAAGCACACGAAAGCTCTTTTTGGAAAGTTCCTCTTGCTTCGATAATATTTGGCGCATTTTATCCTGCGTCATTTTGAGAACGCCTCCAAACTCATCTATATAAGAGGTGGAGGCTGATAAAAGCTTCTCGGGTGCGCCCTTGAATATTGCTAATTGACCCAATTTCGCTTTTAGTGATACGGCACTATATTTTTTAGTGCTATCAAATTGAATTTTTTTAATAATCTCTGCCTTGGGCTTATAAAACGACGCATACTCTAAAAGCGCCCTTTCAGTAGCGTCAGAGCCAACCACCTTGCCACCCTCATTTGACAAGTTGGTGCAAAAATATGCACACTGGGTAAGGTATTCTTTAAATTGTGGCCTTGATTTTATGTCGCTTATAGTAAGGCTTCTTCCACTCGAATCAATTATCTCCTTGACCCTTAGCTTTCCCTCGGTTATTGTGCCGGTTTTGTCGGTAAACAGTAGATTAATATTGCCAGAGGTTTCAATTCCAACAAGCTTTCTCACTAAAACGTTGTCCCTTGCCATTTTCTTCATATTAGAGGAAAGCACCACGGTTATCATCATAGGAAGTCCCTCTGGCACGGCAACAACGGTAATTGAAACAGCAAGCGTTAAGGCACTGATTAAGTGCGTTATCAAATACGTAGCATCGCACATTTTCTCAAGCATTATGCTTGGTTCAAAGTGAGAATCTATAAAAAAGGCATTAAAAAGGTATGCAAGCGCAATAGCTCCAGCAGCTATGTAGCCTAAGCGACTAATGAATTTTGCAAGCTGATTAAGGCGATTTTTAAGTGGACTTGGTCTTGTGTCGCGCTGTAATTCCTTTGCCTCCTTGCCGATAAACGTATCATCGCCGACTGCTATGACAAGGGCTTTTGCATAGCCACCTACAACTGTGCTTCCTGAATAAGCCAAGCTTCTTCTGTTTGATTTTAATTCTATCCTTTTTTTCTCCTTGATTGATGAATTGAGCCTTGAGGTCAAAAGCCTTACCTCATCTTTATCAAGTGAAGCCTTATGGCACTCGGCGCTTTCTCCAGTTAATGAGGATTCATCAACTGATATTTCCCCCTCTATCAAGTATGAGTCGGCAGGAATTTTGCACCCTGTGTCCAAAATTAAGACATCACCCACCACAATTTCAGAGGTTAAAATTTCAAGTCTTTTGCCGTTTCTTATAACCTGTGACGTTAAATTTTTATCGCTTGATTTCAGCTTTTCAAATGCATTTTCACTGCTATATTCACTAATTGTTGAAACCAAGGTGGCAATCAAAATTGAAATGCCTATTCCTACACATTCAAGGTAGTTAATATTCGGTATCATCACTACAATATTAATAATCAAAGCGACAATTAAAACCTTGATTATAGGGTCGTTTAGGTTTCCAAGAAAGTATTTAAAAAAGCTTTTTTTCTTCTTTTCCTTAAGCTCGTTTTTTCCGTAAAGCGTGCGTGAGGCGTTTACCTCCTCGTCGCTTAGGCTATAAAGTTCCTCTTGCATTTTAATTCCTTTCCTTTGTTTTTAATAAATACTATTCTTAATAAGAGAAATTTATGCAACGAAAAAAACAAAAAAACACGCACCCCTGTGCGCGTTTTGTGCAAATTAAAAAGCACCTCATTTCGAGGTGCTTTTATTTTTATAGTGCGTTTAGTGCATCAAGCACGCCTTGCTTTGTGCTTTCGTACTTAGCAAGCTTTTCCTTTTCGCCGTTTACAACCTTTTCAGGTGCCTTTGAAATAAACTCTTGGTTAGAAAGCTTTTTAACAAGACGGTCAATCTCGCCTTGAACCTTTAAAAGCTCAGCGTTTAGTCTTGCCTTTTCCTTTTCGGTATCAATCATTTCAGCCATTGGAATATAAATCGTTGCTGCGTGGGTGATAATTTGCACTGCACCCTCGCTTTCATATTCCTCAACGAACTCAACCTCTGATGCGCTTGCAAGCTTTTCAAAGAAGCTTGCTGTTGCGGTATTAAAGGACTCCTTATACTTAGTTGAAATGAAAATTTTCGCCTTGCGCGATGGTGGCACGTTCATTTCATTTCTGCGTGCGCGAATTTCACGAATTGCCTCAATTACGCGCTCCATATTTTCTTCATCGAGAGAGAAATCATACTTATTTTCAGCCACTGGGTAGCTTGAAATCATAATGCTCTCATTATTTTCAAAATGTGGAAGTGACTGATAAATCTCCTCGGTGATAAATGGCATAAATGGATGTAAAAGCTTCAAAATGCTTTCAAGCACATAAACGATAACGTTTTGTGAAACCTTGTTTTGGCTGTTTTCTTTGTTTGAAAGAGTTGTCTTTGAAAGCTCAATATACCAGTCGCAGAATACGTCCCAAATAAAGTCGTAAATCTCGCCGAGGGCAATACCAAGCTCATATGAATCAAGTGATGCTCTTACACGTGTAATAAGCTTGTTTAGGCGTGAAAGCACCCATTTGTCTTGAAGCGCAAGCTCACTCTCGCTTGGCATTTCAACCTTTTCAATATCAAGGTTCATCATAACGAAGCGTGCCGCGTTCCAAAGCTTGTTTGCAAAGTTACGTGCGCTTTCAATCTTTTCATCGCTAAAGCGCATATCGTTTCCAGGTGAGTTACCTGTTGCTAAAGCAAAGCGAAGCGCATCAGCACCATACTTTTCAATAATAAGAAGTGGGTCAATTCCGTTGCCGAGTGATTTTGACATTTTTCTACCAAGCGCGTCACGTACCAAGCCGTGAATAAGCACTGTATCAAATGGCTTTTCTCCCATATACTCAAGTCCACTGAAAATCATACGAGATACCCAGAAGGTAATGATATCGTAGCCAGTTACAAGTGTGTTTGTTGGGTAGAAATATTTTAAATCCTCTGTATTTTTTGGCCAACCCAGTGTTGAAAATGGCCACAAGGCAGATGAGAACCATGTATCAAGTGTGTCTGGGTCTTGGCGCATTTGTTTGCCACATTTTGGGCAAACTGCCTTTTCGTCCTTAGTTACTACTATTTCATCACAGTCGTCGCAGTAAAAGGCAGGAATTCTATGTCCCCACCAAAGCTGACGTGAGATACACCAGTCACGGATATTCTCCATCCAGTAAAAATAGTTCTTTTCAAAGCGCTCAGGAACAAATTTGATTTCCTTTTCCTTTACTGCCTTAATTGCAGGCTTAGCAAGCTCCTCCATTTTTACAAACCATTGAAGTGAAACACGTGGCTCAACGGTTGTGCCACAGCGATAGCATGTGCCAACGTTGTGTGAGTAGTCCTCAACCTTAATTAGATATCCCTCTTCCTTTAGGTCATCAACAATAGCCTTTCGAGCCTCATAGCGATCCATTCCTGCGTATTTGGGATAATCCTCGGTAATCTTAGCATCAGGAGTCATAACGTTGATAATTGGGAGGTTATGGCGCTTACCAACCTCAAAGTCATTAGGGTCGTGCGCTGGGGTGATTTTTACAACACCAGTACCGAAGTCCATTTCAACGTACTCGTCAGCAATAACAGGGATTTCGCGTCCTACAAGTGGAATTACAAGTGTCTTGCCGATTAAGTCCTTATAGCGCTCATCATTTGGGTTAACTGCAACTGCAGTATCACCAAGCATTGTTTCTGGACGAGTGGTAGCAAACTCAAGGTAGCCAGAGCCGTCCTTGAATGGATATTTAATGTGCCAGAAGTGACCTGCCTGATCCTCATATTCAACCTCTGCATCAGAAATTGAGGTTAAGCAGTGTGGGCACCAGTTAATTATTCTCTCGCCACGATAGATAAGTCCCTTATTATAGAGGCGAACAAATACCTCTTTTACAGCCTCTGAGCATCCCTCATCAAGCGTAAAGCGCTCACGACTCCAGTCGCATGATGAGCCGAGCTTTTTAAGCTGAGAAATAATACGTCCACCGTATTGCTCCTTCCAAGCCCATGCGCGCTCAAGGAAGCCATCACGTCCGATATCGTCCTTTGAGATACCCTCCTTGCGCATTGCCTCAACGATTTTTGCCTCAGTAGCGATTGAAGCGTGGTCGGTGCCTGGTAACCAAAGCGTGCAGTAGCCATTCATCCTCTTATAACGGATTAAAATGTCCTGCAAGGTGTTATCAAGGGCGTGTCCCATATGGAGCTGTCCTGTGATATTTGGTGGTGGAATTACTATTGTATAGCTTGGCTTTGTTTTGTCAATTATTGGTGTGAAATACTTGTTATCGCACCAGCTTTTGTAGATACGCTCCTCAAATTCCTGTGGGGCGTAGGTTTTTGCAAGTTCTTTCATATAACCCTCCGAGAGTCTTAATAAACATTTATTAAAATAAAAAAATCCTGACGAAAAATCGTCAGGACGCAAATTGCGCGGTACCACCTGAATTTACACCAAAGGTGTACACTCAACTCCCTTAACGCGGGTAAACGTTGACGGCTACACAGCTACCCTTCACCATCACCACTCGAAAGCTACCTTCATAGCGCCCCACACCGCTTCGCACCACCCAACGGCTCTCTTAAGACAAGGCAACCACTACTCCTCTTTGTCATAGTGTTTTATTTACGCGTATATTTTAACATATTATTTTTTGCTTGTCAACAATTATTTCTCATTCTCTTTTTTGTATTGACTTATCATTTTTTAAATGATAAAATAAGCTTGATATCTTTGATTGGAGAAAAGTTATGCCAGGCTACGCAAATTTTAAAACACTTTATAAAGAAGAATACGATTGTCTTCGTGACGAGGGATACGACGTTGAAAGCTTTGTTCAACCAAGCCCAGATGCCGAGGGCTTTTTGCCATTTCCAAACGAATGTGACTCATACAGTGAGGGCGAGGACAAGGAATTTTGGAAGCGCGCTTATTACAATTTAATTAAGGTGAGGGGGTCGCAAATTCGCGCAGATTACCCTTACGACGAGCCGAATGATTATGATGAAATTATGGCTAAAGCGCCAAAGGCTCCCACTTTAGAGCCACTTTCCGACGAGGAATATACAAGCAGGCTTAATGGTGCTTTTTATGGCAGGTGCGCGGCTGTTATTCTTGGAAAGCCACTTGAAATGGGAATGAACCGTCTTGAGATTAAGGAATATCTTGAAAGCGTTGGAGAGTATCCACTAAACGACTACGTGTCGGCTTATTCAAGGAAGCTTGATAAAAGGCTACGCGAGGACTGCATCTATTCAACTAAGGGCAACGTTAAGTTTGCGCAGTCCGATGACGACATTAACTACACACTTCTTGCATTACTTCTCGCCGAGAAGCATCCTAACGGATTTTCAAGTGCAGATGTGGGCTGGAACTGGCTTGACAATATTTCATATCACTGGTGCTGGTGTGCCTCAAGACAGGCTTATTTTAATATGGTTTCACTTGACGACACTAAGGACATTGATGCGCAAATTAAGGAAATTCCATATAAGCTAAACCCATGGCGCGAGTGCATTGACGGACAGATTCGCACTGACTTTTGGGGATACATTCACCCGGCTGATATTAAAGCTGCTGCTAAAGACGCGCATCGTGACTGTGCATTCAGTCTAACCAAAAACGGAATTTATGGTGGAATGTTCGTTGCCGGCGCTATTGCAGGTGCTATGTCTAAAAATCCAAGCGTTGATTTGATTATTAAGTCGGGACTTAGTGCAATTCCCCAAAACTGCCGTCTTAGCGAGGCAGTTAAGCTTGTTTGTGGCTGGTGGAATGAATACAAGGACTGGGTAAAGGTTGCCGACAAGGTTTACGAAAAATATGGTCACTTGCCATTTGCAGCCACGCTAAATAATATGGCGATGGTTACTCTTGGCATTGTAGCTGGTGAGCTTGACTACACAAAAAGCATTACAATTGCGACAATGGCAGGCATTGATACTGACTGTAACTCAGGCACAGTTGGCTCAATTGTTGGTGCTGCACTTGGCATTGATAATATTCCTGCGCGTTGGTATGAGCCACTTAATGACACAATCAAAAGCACAGTTGCCTCAGTTGGCGAGTGCAGAATTTCCGATATTGTAAATCGCATCTATCACCAAAAAAAGATTGGCTACCACTGCTAAACAAAGGGCGCACACGCGCCCTTTTCTTATGCCAAAATAAAATAACGAAAAAATTTTAGAAAAACTATTGCAAATTAAAAAAACTTATGCTATAATACATAAGCATTTGACAAATGGCCCGTTGGTCAAGCGGCTAAGACACGGCCCTCTCAAGGCTGAAACATGGGTTCGATTCCCGTACGGGTCACCAGCAAAGTAAAAGGACACTCGATTGAGTGTCCTTTTTGCTTTGCTGACAACCCTTATGGGTTGCGTACACATCTCCAAAACATTTTTGTTTTGGATTGGGGACGCATTGTATGCCCTGTCGTTCCGTGTCGGAACCTTGAAAGACAGGGCATCTTCCCGTACAAATTTTCGTTAGCTCCTTGCTTAACGAAAATTTGCTTGTTCGCACTCGCTTAATTGAGGGATTGGGTTCGCATTTTCGACCAAGACCGATGTCGGCTTGCCAGCGTGAGGTCGGGCGAAAATAGCTCCCTTTGGGAGCCTTCCCGTTTATTGAATTTAGTTCGACACTTTTATACTACAGTTCACCAAGAAAAACGCAACCGAACTATTTCGTTACGAAAGAGTGGTTTGGCTGCGTTTTTTCTTTATCTTGAGCTCACCACAAAAACACAAAAGAGCAAGGAATTTTCCTTGCTCTTTTGTTGTTAACTATATAATAATATTTCTTACTCTGCTGCTTTGAAATTATAAATCGGCTTTATTCTGCAGACTATCTCTGCGGTTGGCTCAATATTTTTAACGATTTCATCCATGCTTTTGTATGCCATTGGAGACTCATCAAGAGTATCAGGAACTACACAAGTTGAATAAATGCCTGCCATTTCTTTCTCGTACTCTGCCATCGTGAGCTACTCAAATGCTTTAGTACGGGACATCAAACGTCCTGCGCCGTGAGGAGCAGAAAAGTTCCAATCCTCGTTGCCCTTGCCTATACAGATAAGAGAGCCGTCCCTCATGTTGATAGGAATTAAAAGCTTTTCTCCTTGTTTAGCCGACACAGAGCCTTTGCGCAAAATCATCTCTTTTACATCGATGTAGTTATGTATTGTTTGGAATGTCTCAATAGCCGTCCAACCACATCTTTCAAGGATGATTTCAGCCATTTTTGCTCGATTTCTCTCAGCAAATTTTTGACATATATCTACATCATGAATGTAGTCATCCATAAAAGAGCCGTATAAGAAACAAAGGTCGCGAGGCAATGTTGGCTCTTTTGCCTTAAAAGTCTTTTCTAATGCTTTGATTGTGGCTTGAATCTCTGTTCTTCTGCCTTGCTCCTTATATGTGCGAATTATTTCATCACGCTCTTTAAAGTATTCCTCCTTACCTACATTCAAATCAACTGCTAACTGCTGATAAATCTCAGCCACCTGGGTGCCAAGATTACGCGAGCCGGAATGTATAACGAGGTACTTATCTCCATTCTCATCAACATCCACCTCAACAAAGTGATTGCCACCTCCAAGAGTACCTAAGCTTCTCTCAAGACGCTTTGTATCCTTTAAATGTCTATAACAACGAAGCGCTGTTAAATCAAATCTCTCGTTCCTGCCATCCCATACATTTCTGCCACAAGGAATATAGTGAGCTGCCTCATCCATCTTCTCAAAATCAATATCAATGTTGCCAAGATATACAGTGTACATTCCACATCCAATATCAACGCCTACCATTGATGGCACTATTTTATCTGTTATCGTCATAGTTGTACCAATTGTACAACCCTTGCCTGCATGAACGTCAGGCATAATTCTAATTTTTGAGGCAAAAAATGCCTCTGTATCACATACAGCTTTTATCTGCTCCGCTGCCATATCCTCAAGCTGAGAGGTAAAGCACTTAGCAGTATTAAACTGTCCTACTATCTCTATCATAATATTTTTCCTTTCTTAAATTTCATAATTGATCATTTAATAAATTATAGTTATCAAAATCTATCCACAAATCGTCGGTGCTCCAATGAGACAATCCGACATCAACCCATTTTTCGTCGTAAGCTAAAACGATAATTGGCCGGTTACCTATTTGAAAGCGTAGCATTTGAGATCCGCCATTCTCTGGTTCCTTTCTTACAAAACATAGGGGCTCGTCGGCTGTTGATATGATTTTTCTGCAATCATATTCCTGCAAAAATTCATAATATACAAAATCAAAATTATCCTCACCCACTGTCTTGCTCGTAACAAGGATTTTACGGTTTGCAAGGGCAACAATAATCCCTGCGCAATCAAGCAGATTGCTATCCGTTATCCAATTCAACTCATAAATTCCTATATACTCCATATTCTCTTGGCAAGCCAAAAAGAAATCTCGTTCCGATATTTCCTTAATCATATCGTTTCTCCTTAAAAACATAGGGAGCGCATAGCGCCCCCTAATTATTTTATGCAACTATTTTTGCATATCTTTCGTTCTCGATTACCTCAAGCATAAATGCATAAGGATTCATATTGCCGCTCTCAACCATTGAAAATAGGCGTGGTGTGCAACCTGATACGAGAACTACTCCCTGCTCGTTTTTAGTTACTGGCTGTTGTTTATTGCGACTCGCAACGTTCCAGAAAACGATTTCAGGTAGTTTATATCCGTTTGCTTCAAATTTTGCTTTTGCATTATTAAAGTTTGACACCTTTGCATTTTCAACACAACAATCAAATTCCATATCGGAAATAATGATTAGCTTTGCAGGAAGTTCGCTTGTAGGAACATTATTTTCCACTGCGCTCTTCAAAATAAGGTCAAACACTGCTTCGATATTAGTATTTGCCACCTCATTAAATGACGCAACATAGCGAAGTCTATCAACAAAGGTTTCTCCTTTGATTTCTATAAGCTGAACGTTTCTTGAAAACTCTATAAAATGATTTTTATAGATTCCAGTATTATTCTCAGCAAAATATAAGCCAAGAGATAACGCAACGGAAGCTGGAAGTGGCTTTGCATCCCAGTACATAGAGCCTGATGTATCAATTACAGCAATTACGTTCTCTTTTGTTTCAAACTTTGGTAACGATGCCCATGTTGCATTCAAAGAGTCCTTCTCTTGCTCTGTAATTTTACGCATAAATGTACTGTCTGATGAACCGTGATAAGAAAGATATGGCTCGACAATCTCATAGGGGGCGAGTGTGTCTGCGTGGAGCTTTTCTTCTCCGGTAGATACCTTTTTTAGAAAATCTCCATATCTTTTCGAGTCGTTTCGCATAAATGCCTGACGGTATTTATACATTGCCTTAGAGGGCTGTTTTGAATAATCGAAGGTATAATCCTTTAAACGAAGGTTATTTTCAATAATTCTAATTTGTGCACGAAGGGCAACAAGTGCCTTTCGATAACTTGCATCACTAAGTCCAAAGTGCTTTGCAATCTTTTTTGCGTTGCGCACGGTTTGAGCATTTGATGCGTTTACAGATGGCAACCACTTAGCAAGTAGAGATACTTCTCCACCATTTTCAAGTGATAATCTATCCTTTTCAAATTGTTCCTTTAGAACGCTTAGCATTTCCTTTTCGCACTGCGTTCCCATCAGGCAAAGAAGGTCGTCATAGCGTCCATATTCGGCAATGTATGTAAGATTTTTGCGTACTGACTGTGGCTCGTTTTTAGCAAGCCAATTAAGAATAACCTTGAAAACTCTGCGTTCACCAAGGCCGCCTCTTATATCTCGTGCAAAAAAGAGGAGCTTCATAGCTATATCTCTATTTTCTGTATATGCACGAATAAAGCGCGCTTCTATCTCTTGATCGCTTTCACGGCGCAATGCACCGATTGTTGCGAACAGGTCAAGACAATCTGATTCAGTTGTAATGTGTGTTACTGCTCCGTTTTCGGTAACAGTCTTGTTTGCTTCCTGTTTTAGATAATTTAACATGAAACTCACTCCTTTTCGTTTACAAATTTTAAGTTACAAGGCACCATTTTGATACGAGATTCGAACTCGTGACGAGTGTTTTCCACACCCTGCTTTAACCACTTAGCTAATCATCGTTGCTGTTCGTGCCTTCATTCATAGCGGTATCTCACTTTGCAAGGTGCCGCCACTATGATTTTATATTAACAGTGGGCAGGAGTCGAACCTGCATCACGGGAATTTTAAGTTTCCACTCAACCGCTGAGCTACCACTGCATATACGAATCGCATCAAAGCACGAATCTCCTAACGAGGAAATCTTTTTTTGCTGTGCGCACCTTTTGGAATGGTGGATGGGAGTTGAACCCATGCACAAGAATCATCAAATCCTCACTCTACCGCTGAGCTACCACCATATATACAAGGCAAGTTGTCGCAACGCCATGCGACATCGTTTTATTATATGAGACGGGACTCGGAGGCTAAACTTGCTGTACTTGCCTTTAAATCGTGGAGGACGACAGGATTTGAACCCGTCCAAAGGGTTAACCTTGCTCTTCCAAGAGATGCCCTCCGTATAACAAGGCGCTTTTACATTGATAAGCTTTGGTAATCATCGCCCCGCAGCTATTCAGACTTCTGTTTTTATCGCTGTTTGCGCCTTTAACAAGATGCCATTTCTCATATACGGAGAATTGCACTCCGCCACCTCTTGTCCCTAAAACAAGCGTTCATTACATTGAACTAATATAGAAATTAGAATCGCTGTTGACATCTTTATTTTTCAAGATGCATATTCATCATACGAAGCCTTTCACTCCGTTCTCTGCTGCTTACAAGGACAGCTGCTACTATGTAGCAAATGATGTCTTTTTTGCTGGATGCATCTTTCTAATTACAACTCAACAAAATCATTATGCAAGGCAATGCTTAAGTACAGTACGAAAGCGTTATCAACATAATAAAATATTGAGAAAAACAAGATGTGTAAGGCTCAGGCCCTTAGAGGTCGGAATTGCCTGACAGAAAAAACTTTTCCTTTGCTGCCCACATCTTTTTATTCTTATCAGCAAGTTAATTGTCATCTGTATGAGTGGATGATAATTATTAACTGTAAAAACCAAAAACAAGGCACATGTCCCTGCTTAGCAGGTATGGTTCAATTTTTTCAAGAAATTATCCATGACATATAGGTTTTTGCTGCGTGTGCCTTTTCGCCAGTGAATCCCTGTCTGAAATCGAATATTGGCCAGCGACAGTCTTTGTAGCGGTAAAATTACAAGATACGTTAAATTGACCGTTTGCACAGTCGTCAACTGTGTTGATGTAAGGATTTGATCAAATCAGAATCAACTTATCAGAGGGTCACAATGCCCAAAGGGTTTGCCATTCTCTCATTACATCAAAATCTCACATATCAACACGTGCCAAACATTAAAAAATATCAGCCTGTGTTGTCTTTTTTTGTTTGCTGTACGTATCTTTCTATCCCTTGCTTCCTTAATAGGCTCCAATTGCCGTTAGGGCAAGGTGATTTATTCAAGGCACAATTCCACGGGGTATAAGCCCGGTAGCTTTTCTGGTTAAAAGTCAGATGCTTAGGCATTTGCTGTTTGTGCCTTTCGTGAGCTTAGTTTACCACTATTTTCCTGCGTTTTCACGGAAAAAAAGCTGCGAACTCTTAAAAAAGTTCGCAGTTTTTCTGTTTTTTTAGCTTATTTATGACTAATTCCTTAAAATTTTCAGAACCAATCACCTCAACTAATGGTCCAAAGGAAAGAACTCTTATCACCATTTCAGGCTCATCATCTGTTAAATAGTTAATTTTGAGTAGGTAATGCTTCTTGTCAAGCTTCTCTACTTGCTTTTCAAAATGTGCAAAATGAAGCATTACTCTCTCTAAAGCATTTCTTTCATCCAACACCTTTAGGATTATTGTATCTTGTCTTGCTTCTCTTTCCACATTATCCAAAGCTTTTTCTCCGGTGTAATGAGCACAGGAACATATTTTGGCAAGATTGACGGTGGATACAGAACGCCAGCCTGACGTTATCATACGGAACTTGTCATCCTTCTCCGAGTATTCGAGCCTCGATGGATAGCATCTTGCAAAAACAGTTTTCCCCTGTCTGTTAATCAACTCAAACTTAATTTGCGTTCTTTTCTTTATAGCTTCTAAAATAACCCTAAACCTTTGAATATAACCTTCGTCTTCAAATGGATCGCCATCACTATACTTGTCATAAATATAATAGTCATCAGGTGTAAAAAGAGGTTCTACATCATCAAGACCTTCAAATTTAACATCAAACAATTTGATACGCGGATCAAGAGATATAGCCTTTAGCCATTGCTTTTGCAATTTTGTCATAGGCATCGTTGGTTTGTGCTCAAGGTTGGTGATCATGTTCGGAGTAACAACCTGCCATTTTCCATTTTTTAACGATGGCATAATTGTTAATACACTCTCACTAAAAGCATATTTTGAAACAACCTTCTGTAATTCCTTTTCTGAATTCTCTCCATCAATAATTTTTGAAATAATGGCGGCAACCGTGTTATAGTAGGCAGAATAAAGCTCGCTAAATATCATATATCTTCCCCCCTATCAACACCATACATTTTATACATTGCATCAAGGTCTTCTTTGAATTTTCTTTCGAGTTCTCTATTTGAGAATTTGATTTCTTTAATCCGACATATAAATGTTCTTATCCACGGCACCATTTCTCCAACATCATAAACATCTGCAGAAAATTTATAATTGTGCTCGTCTATTTTTTCAACTATTCCAACTCTTTTTTCTCTATTAAGACGATTGATAATATAGTATTCGTCGTCAGCTATCCCAACCACAAACTCAACATGTTCTGTTTTTTCATCATTCCATTTGCTACGATTAGCACTAACGCCCCACATTTTTGTTTGCATTCTATCAAGCTGAGAACGAAGCTCATCAAAACGAGGCGTTGTCTCTTCAAGTCTTACATTAGATAAATAGTCGATTCGATAAGAGATAAAGCAATTAAATTCAGAATGATATGCAAATAAGTGCTGTCTACCGTTTTGCACACTGATAAATACGCGCAAAGGAATTATTCTATTCTTTCTTGGAACGTCTTTTCTACGGCTTAAATTATCTACTGTTATTATACGTTTCTCTCTCATCGCAGTGAAAAGTGAGGCTAAAACACCACTGTCAATTGCGCTGGTTATGTAATGATGCTTGAAGGTAAATACATTTGAATCTGTTTCAAGCTTATCAAGTATAAATGAACCAACAACACCACAAGGAGCGACCTCGGAAAAGTAATGTGAAACATCTGTAAGATTTGAAATATCAACCGTCTCTGCTCGATGATAATATGCCTTGCGTCCAATCTTCTCTATTTCAACAATGCCAATTTCACAGTATTCTTTTAGTTTTTTACGTACAGTTGACTCATCAAACATCATAGGTGCACTAAATCCGGATAGATATTTTTCATCTATCAACTGCATAATTTCAGATATGGTATATTTTACAGAAGGAATATAAAGAATATCAAGAAGAATAAAATGAAGAGTTATATCGCCATCAGTAAAGCTTTTTGCTTTCCATGCGTTGTAAAAAGGATTATGATAAATTCTTCGGCTATCAATGGAAATAAACACATTTTTGCCTTCCAGAGTTCTTATAAAGCTCATGTGATTCCCAAGCCAGCTTTCTATTCTTCTACGCTCGTCATCATAGGAACGAGCACTTTTGGTGCTATATTCGTCACGACTCTTAAAGCCGTAAACATAAAATTCTCGCATATATGCACGAATTTTTTCAAAGTTTTTGATAAGCTCACTGTATGATGACATAATTTTCCTCCATTCGTGTGGCAACTACATATTGATTATAACATATGTTTTTTTAGTTGTAAAGTTTATAGTGTCCTAAAATTACGACATCTTGCTTTTTACAGAGAAAAAGGGCTAAAATTAGCCCTTTTCTGAATTATTTGCATTATAGACCAATTTGCCAATAAGCTGCTTGTCCTTAAGTGTCATCCAATATGATTTGTCGCAAACAATTACAAGACGTTTTTTTGCACGAGATATGGCAGTATTAATTATTTTTAAGCCCTTAGATTGCTTATGTGTCGAATCGGTAAAAAACTTCCTCTCAGTATCAACAACACTTAATATTACAGTGTCCCATTCTCTGCCCTGTGCTGCATGAATTGTACACACCTCTTGCTTGTAATACAGCTCTTTTTGTATTAAGTCTCTTTGCTTTTTGTATGGAGTTAATATAATCAAGCTTTCTTCTTTGCTGCCCTTTAAATATTCTTTTATCGCAGTTGCTTCAGAATGGTTTTCTCGAAGCTCAATTTCACTTGCCATTCTCGGTGCATCTATAACAATCACTTCCGTATCGCTTTCAACACCATGAAATCCAGTTTTATAAACAAACGTGTCTAAAACCTTCGCCAAATTTTCGCCAAAGCGATATGTATTCGTAAGCACTGCTCTTTCGACAACCTCAAACCTTGGATCATCTCCATCATAGTACATATTTCTTAATTCGGAAACATCTATGTCTTCAATAAATATATCAGGAAAATACAATGAAGATTGTGACCACAAAAAGCTTAGGTCTGTTGAACGATCTACAATGGTTTTATTCTCCATTTCGCATATTGGAGGAAGCTGCATATGATCGCCGAAAAGACCAACTGGCACACCTAATGAAAACACAGGAGCAACCTTTATCATGGAGCAATATGCAGCTTCATCAAGAAAAGCAAATTTTAATTTGTCCTTAATTAAATCTACAAACTCAGCATAATGCAGAATCAAATAATCAATAGTGCACGCAAATATTCGCTTCTTTTTATAGGTGGAGTCTACTATTCCCTTTAAAGAATTATACTGTTCTCCTTTTTCTTCTATTCTCCTCTTTAGTGAATTATATGTATCTTCACTAACATCTAGAGCCAGCAATCTAAGCACTAGCTTTTCGCCCATATCATTGCCCAAATCAAAGTCTTCCTTTACTTTGGAAGTAAGTAAGGCTACTATCTCTTTGCTAATTCTTTCTTTGCTTTCTTGCAACTTGCCGTTTTCTATATTGGCTTTCTTCAAATCATTATCGTTTTCTGCAAGTGCTTGTCTACATTCTCCAACTGTTGCTTCTGCTTCTTTTAATTGCTTTTTAAGGTTATCTATATCGCAATCACTGTTTTGATATTGCTCAACGCACTCAATTAAATAATCATAGAATCCTTCCACTTTCAAGTGGGCAAATCCATTATTATTCATAAGTTCTTTTACTTTATTGATTTCAACATTTAAATGATTATTTATATCTTCTAGTTGTGCGCTGATTCGTTGGTATTCATTCTTTTTCGCTTCGCTTTGGACATAAAATTCTGCAAGCTTTTTCTCTTCAACCTTTACCAATGGCTCTAAGGTGTTAATTTCAGCTATCGCTTCCTCACGTTGTTTGCCACCAAAGAAAGACAACACCTTATAACCCAAAGAATTAGTTTTCTTTCTTAATGATGCGATCTTTCGTTGGATGTTCCATAGATTTTCTCTATGCTCTTTAATTTCATTTTCTAATATAGTTAATTTAGAATTGCATATATCTTTTTCTTGATTTAATATTTTTATCCTTTCTTTAAGCTCATTTATCGTTTCTTGCAATTTGGTTAATGGCTCATATATATTTACCATTCTTTGATAAATATCATACTCATTTACGCTTTTGGTTAACTTGGCTATACTTGCTTCAAGATCTGAAATTTTGTCATTCAAGATTTTTTCCTCTTTCACACAAAACGCAAGCTTTTCTTCAATTTCAAAAATTTCCTTCTCATTATTTGATTTTGCATCGTATAAAGATAAGATTTTATCTTTTATATTTGCAAGACGGCGAGAAAATTCATATTCTAAAAATCTTTTCTCTATTATTTTGATTTCACTGTCTAATTCTGCAAGTTCCTTCATAATGGAACCCTTTTCGCACAAATCAGGATATTTCAAAGAAAACTCTCTTGAAGCCTTACCCATTCTCAAAACCATGTTAATGTCTACATCGGCATTTTCAAGCGTTTTAATTATTCCACTCAAGGATTGTTCAACTGCATTATTTGTAGGTCCTACAACCAACACGGCGTTTTCATAATCAACAATAGAAGCGATGCATGATGACAACACAACCTGTGTTTTTCCTGTTCCTGGGGCTCCCCATACATACGAAACCGCCGAACTTAAAACCGTTCTTATCGCTTTTATTTGCTCATCAGAAATACTTTTTGGAGTTGCTAATCCAATATTGCCGCAAGAATTCTTTATTGGAAAACATATTCTTTTATGATTATATCTATACCAATCTCTTGTAGCTTTTATTAAAAACGAGAGGTCGGATACAAGCTGCATTTCATTAGCTTTCAATTGCCTAAACACGTCATAAAAATCATCTTCGACGCTTACTATAATGCTTGGCTCACTTTCGTCATACTCTAGTATGCGAATTAGTTTATCACTAACAGTTTCTTCGTCTGCTCTTTCGATTTTTATCAATGGAGAATTAAAGGTGAAATACGTAGAATCTATTTGATATAGCTTTTTTGATATTCTTAAGTGAAATAAACGATTTTCTATTTCTTTGATCGCGATAATATTTATGGTTTCTCTGCTTTTCCCATTTTTCCTAACGTATTCAAAATACGCATCTGCACTTTTGTAAGCGGTCCTTGAAAAATCAATTAAGTCCATTCATGCCCTCCATAGCGGTAATTTTGTCTATTTAAATTTATATCATTGAGTTTATTCTTTGCTTACTGTGTACCAATTATTGGTCCTCTACCTCAAGCAAATCTTCTATGGTGCATCCTAACACTCTAGATAGCTTTAAGAGCTTATTTGCTGGAGCTGTGTTAATGTTTAATTGTCTTTGCTCATATAGCTGAATAGATCTTAATGAGACTTGACTGTATCTTGACAATTCAATTTGAGATAATCCTGCATTTTTTCTGTATCTTGCCAAGTTAGTTTCCTTTTGGAACACGATTCTATTTGCAACCTCAACGAACTTTTGCAAATCCGCCTCGTGCAATGGATAATACATTCTCATTATTTGAGATGGTGGCAATTTTCTTCCTATTTGCTCAAAGCTTAATCCTGTATACCATTGATAATATGCCAGAACAAAGCCACACCAATATTGTGGACTTCTTCCCATACCTATTGGACGAATTAGTGGCATTCTTGTTCCAACAATCTCATAAAACAATGCTTGAGATGGCATATTAATATAACGAGGATTTCCCCTTCCAAATTGGTGTGCTATGCCACTCATTACAAAGTCTCGAAATAACATGTCTGCTTGTCTTTCATCTTGCACATAGCTAAACACCTCTGCAAGGGTGCACATCGCATCATTTACGTATAATTCGCTGTATGCGTGGATCATCATTCTTCACCTCTTGTCTGATAATATCCATTATAAATAAATCATCTTGTGTAACACTTGAATGTCTAGTTGTTTCTAAATATTCTTTCCTAGCTTGCAAATCACGAGCATGTCGCCTTGTATAATAGGTTTCATTATCTGCGACTGTGCTTTCGATATATTTTAGTTGTTCAAAGGCATTTTCTGAATGTAATACAATTTGAACGCCAAGCTTGCCAAGCTCCATTGCTTTTGAGAGCTGTGCTACCGTAATTGTATTTCTCAAGAAATCGCGAGCGAATGAAAAGTACGAATCATCTGCTCTATATCCAATTATCACATCAACCTTTGTTAAGTCTACTGAGAAATTTTTAAGTATATATTCTCTTGCTAGATCATCGTTAGGAGAAACTCCTTGCGGAATTCTAAACTGTAGAAGTAAAGCCATCCAATTAAGTATGTTATACTCAGGCTTTGTTAAGTCCAATATATTAAGGCCAGTCATATCAAGCTCATATTTATTTGCATATCCATCATTATTATCTGGGCATGCCCATTCGTTTGCCAAGTCTATGCTTTCTGTACAGTAAAATCCGTATCCATAATCGTTAGTTTCTTTTCCGCCCTTTAATGTCGGTTTTTCAATAATTTCCTTAGAACCGTGATAAAGTATCTTTGTATTCATAGCACTACCTCCATTTCACTATTATTATATCACTATACTGATAGTTTTGTCAATGTTTTATATAAAAATTCAAAATAATATCTATATAGTGATATTTTCCTCTCGTATTCACATTCACATTTTAAAATCAAACAACTTAAATTTAACGCTTTTAACGCCTATAAATTCGGCCACAAAAATTTCACCAAGAAAAACGCAACCGAACTATTTCGTTACGAAAGAGTGGTTTGGCTGCGTTTTTTCTTTATCTTAAGCATACCACAAAAACACAAAATTACCTAATTATCTTTTTTGGGGTGAACTGGAACTCTAAACCATATCCAACCAAAAATCAAAATCGGAGGTTCTCTCAAACCCCCGATTTTTCTTTTATTCATCGGCACTTTCAGTCTTTTCGCAATTCCATAAGTTCTCATATCAAGTGATAAGAATATCCCCCTCGCACATATATGCCTACTGATGGTTTAAGTGGCAAATTTCATATAATTGGTCTTTTATTATGCAATATTTTTGATTTTATTTCGAATAGAATTTTTCGTAATTCTTCAGCTTCTCTCATATCAGAAATCAACCTATTTATATCCTCTTGCTTTTTTGGGTCACCATTGGTTTTGAATGTCATATCAACATAACAATTATGACACCAAAAATTTCTTCTTTCCATAGCAATTTCTATTTGCTCATATATTTTTTGAGGAATTATACTTAGGTTTTCTTCTTTTTCAATCTTCTTTATTTCATGCTCAATTCTACCAATATTACTTTTTTCAACATCTTCCAGCCCTGAAATAAAATCTTTTTTGCATATCACTGCATATATACCTTCTAAATTATGTTCTATAAATTGATAGTGCTCTATCAACTCGCTATGAATTAATCTGAATTTTTCTAAAGTCATATTTTCTCCCAAATATTTTTATTTACAACCATCAAATTTGTTATTTCTTTTTCTTTGATTCTGGTAGTTCCTCGTACATTGATTCAAGCAGAGTTTTCAAAAGCTCTCTATTCTCTATATCTTCCACAAGGAGCATTTCTTTTGTGCCTTCGTATGGTAGTTCTTTAGGTGCGTTTTGCAATATTTTTGCAGAAGAAGGCGTAACTTTTACAAGTAATCGGTTATCATAAATGCCACCAACCACCTTGTCACCATAATAAAGCACATATTCACCCATCATAGCACGGGCTGAAAAACCACTACATTGTTCTAGAACAAAATCTAAGTACTCTTTACTACTTGGCATAACTAACCCTCGTAATCATATTACTTTAAGTCTATTGTATCATAATATCTGCACTCTTTCAACATAATAAGACAAAAACGCCTGTTCTACTGCCTATTGGTAGTTTAACTTATTTTTATTCGATAACAATGTCTTGTTGAATATTTGCAAAAAGATTCTTGTATTTAATATTAATCCATTGAAAATGCTCGAATAATGTGGTAAAATGAAGAAAAACAAGTATGGAGCGTGTATATATGACAACCATTGTTGCAAGTGTAGGGTTAGGATTGTTAACCAATTTAATATATGATATTGCCAAAAATACTCTTTCTAAATTCTCCGACAAATTTAATTCTTCAAAACTAAAAGCTGAGATCGAAACAAAATTAAATAAACCTTCATCTGATGATATTAGACCAATGTTAGAGTCATCTACATTTGTGAAATTCTTCTCTTCTGCTCAATTTCTTGATGTTATAAACGCTTATGTTGAGCATAAAATCATTTGTGATTATACTTGCAAAAACTCCAAAATTAAAAAATTCATACAAAAGTCTAGTATAATTTCTGCTCAAGATGTAATAAAATATATTAGTAACAAGATCAATGGTCTCTATCATGAAAACAAGGAAATTTCTTCACCTAGTTTGAGTTGTATTGAAAACGCTGTTGCTCATATCATTTATGTTACTGAACAAACCGTTTCCGAATCTCTTTCTCCTGAAACATCTAGACTTTTATATTTCATTAATTCTAGAATAGATTTTTGTTATGAAGAAATAACAAAAAAACTCTCAGCCATTCAAAAGACAATTGAAGGGATACAAAGCAAGCATCTATCCCCTAAAAATAATTGTTATGATGAAATAAGAACTAAATATCACAACATATTAAAAGACAAGAATTCTGATGCGCATATCTATCTATTGGACAAGTTCCCCTTTGAAAAATTTTATGTGCCTCCAATTTTACAAAGAGTTTCTAACGAAAGAGACCAAATTAGCATTCTTGATATGTATGATCATATACCTCATCAAGCGCCAACAATTGAATGGAACGACATTTTTAGAAGAGAAAATATCGTTTATCTAACAGGCGGTGCAGGATATGGCAAATCTTTATTCACTAAGAATATCATAAATAATTATGTTAATTTAAATACTTTTTATAGTCAAGAGTATTTAGTTATATGTGGAGAATTGAAAGCATTTTTCCCTAACGGCTCAGACTCTGCTATTTCCGTAATTGATTTTTTAAAAAACAGCATAAAAAGTAGCACTTTACTTGATGTTTCGTCTGAGTTTATAGAGCATTACCTAGACTCAGGCAGATGTATAATTTTATTAGACGCGTTAGATGAGGTTGACAAATCAAAAAGAGCTTCACTACACGAAACAATTGTTGCCTTTTTTAAAAATCAAAATCCAAACAATAAGATTTGCATTACTTCAAGAGACCGTGGATTTATACCCGAAAAGAATATAGAGGTGTACAAAATTTGTCCATTAAATGAAGAACAAATCGAGAAATATGTCGATAAAATTATTGCTTTAGGCAAGTTTGAAGAAGGCGATAAAGAAGCCTTTATGCAACAAACTAAAATATTGATTGAAAAAGGATTTTTGAACAGCTTCCTAGTTCTATCTCTTCTCATTAATATTTATAAAGCAGAACGAGAATTACCAGAAAATAAACTTGAATTATATCAAAAGTGTTTTGAATATATTGCTAACAAAAGAGAAAAGGAGAAAACTCAAAAAGATTTTGACTGGCGTGTAATTTCTCCAATAATGAAAGATAATACCTTCATTGAATTATCAAGGATGGGTATGCCTAACAACTCCAACATTGATAAAAAAGACATTAAAGATCTTTTGTTGCAAGTTTATAAAACAAAATATGTTAGTGAAGCCGAAACCGAAAATGCAATTGATGAATTTTTAAAATTCTGCTCTGATCGTACCGAACTATTTGTTCCCACTTCGGAAGATAAATTTAAATTTTTCCATCGTTCTTTTTTTGAATATTTCTATTCTCTTTATATTTTTTTGAGATGTAATGATGTGAAAGAAATGTTGGAAGAATTATACAAATTTGATGTTGACTCTGAAGTTTTTGAATTAACTGTTGCCATGTTAAAGCAACAATCAGAGAAAAAATATCAAGATCTACTCGACTTAATGTTTATTAAAACTAAACAAGAATTTCAAAACGGATCATGTGATTTTTCAACATTCAATATTCTCATTTTATCAATGCAGGTTGTTGATGATGCATTGTATAGGAAAGATTTTTTAGAAATCCTTCTTTTACAAAAAGATGTCATTTTAAAGAATCAATCTAAAATACACAATTTAAGACTGGTGTCAGATATTTTTGAAAATGACTTTGATTCAAATTGTAAAATTTGTGAAGCCTATAACGATGAATGTATGTTAACGATTCTAAATTCACTTGAAAACATTCTTGAATTCTTTGATAAATACAAGAAGGAACATGGCAAGGATTTCATAAAAGATTTAAGCTCAAATGATAATGAAGCCTACAAAATGTCTCGTATATTTTACAGACATCATGGTTATTATTATTTTGATTCAAATAGCAGATTTTATGTTGATATATACTCTAAAATATACAATTGCCAAGAAAAAATACTCGCGTTTACAGACGAAGAAATATTAAGAGTTTATAAAAAGTACTCGCATTATAATTATAAAAAACGTTCTGCTAAAATGAGAATATTAATTACAAAATTTTCTAAATTCAAAAAAGAAGTGCAAGTTCATATTACAAACTTGATTATTTCAGCTGGATTAGGTATGGCATTTTAATTAATTTATCGTTCTAATGCTTAATTAAAGATTTAATCTAAAATCACATTTAATTAGAAGGACGACTGTTAGTCGTTCTTCTTTTTTATGTTTAGATTTACTAATTTTTTTAATTTTACTCTATTGCTTTTTCTTGTGATAAAATTGCGACAGTATAAACTTGATTTAGTTCAAAACTTTTGATATAATCAAAATATAAACACAAAAGGTGGATGCTATTATGAAAAACAATGAATTTATAAGCTTCATTTCTTTAAAAGATACCATACCTGAAAGTAGTTATTTACACGACCTCGCTGCTGTTAAGCATTTAATGAGCAATGAGAGGTTATATTTTTCAAATGATATTACATTTTTTGTTGGTGAAAATGGCTCTGGGAAATCAACATTGATTGAAGCGATCGCTGTTGCTTATGGATACAACGCAGAGGGTGGCAGTAGAAACTTTAATTTTTCAACAAGAAATTCTCACTCGGATTTATGCGAAAAAATTACTATTGCTCGCAAAAATCATCCAAAAGACGGTTTCTTTTTGAGAGCCGAAAGCTTTTACAATGTAGCATCCAATATTGATGAAATACAGGCTACGCATAATTATGGTGGTATTTCATTACACAATCAATCTCATGGAGAAAGCTTTTTAACTCTTGTTCAAGAGAGATTTTGGGGTAATGGATTATACATTCTTGACGAGCCCGAAGCTGCTCTTTCTCCTATGAAGCTATTAACACTAATGGCTGAAATCGACAGACTTGTGAAAGATAATTCTCAATTTATTATAGCAACACACTCCCCTATTCTTATGGCTTTTCCAAATGCCTTGATTTATGAAATAACAGAAGACGGAATTAAGAAAACAAATTACAAGGACACAGAACACTATCAAATAACAAGAAGATTTTTAGAAAATCCCGAAAGAATGCTAAAATACTTATTTCAATAAAAATTTTCAAAAACCACTTGACACGACAAACTCTTTCATGTATAATACAACGATTTAAACTTATAACTCAAAGAAAGGAGAATGTTCAATGTACCATTTCATTGAAGACAAGGATTTTTTAAAAAAGTTAAGATCTACTTGTTCTAACATTGTTAATCAATTAGTTCAACGAATTAATAATGATTCTGTTATGACAGTAGAGGCACACTTAGTAGGAAGTGGAGCTAGAAAGTTGGAAACTCAAAATTCTAATGAACCTGTTGACCTTGATTACAATCTTAATATTCTCAAAACACATGAGATTGATATCAATGATTGTCGTAAAATTAAAGAATATGTCAGAAAACAATTTAACATTATTCTTAATAACAACGGATGGGAAGATTGCCAAGATTCCACTTCTGTTTTATCCACTGAATATCGTCATTTCAAGCATGGGAATCAAACTTCATTTAAAATTGATCTTGCGATTGTCGGAGAATCACAGAAAGGTTGGTCTAGATTAATTCATGATAAAACAGGATTTGTTGCTTTAGATAGGTATTTTTGGAATGAAGCACCACATTCTAAAGGGTTAGCATCCAAGGTTGACAAAATTAAATCTTGTGGATTGTGGGAAAGCGTAAGAGAAACCTATCTCGACAAGAAAAATATGTACCTAAAAAGACAAGATAAGTTTCATCCGTCATTTAACTGCTATATAGAAGCTGTTAATCAAGTTTTTTCACAAAATTTTTAAAGCAAAAAGCTTCGAGATATCTCGAAGCTTTTTCTTTGTTTTGCGTATTAATTTTTGATATTCGAATTGCAATTAATCAGATTTTTTATTCTTCTCTTCGAGATATTTTTTGAATTCTTCTTGTCCTTTTTCACTTTGATAGAACTCAATTAGGTCAGGAATAAGGCTTTGAGCAATCTCTCTTATTACATGCTCAGGAACATTAAATTCTCCGTGATTATCTCTTAAAATATGCTTGATTTTTAAAACTAATTTTTCATACCAGCCTGCGTTTTTATACTCGTCGCTTTCCAAAAGCTCATCCCAACTTTGCTGAGGTTTTGGTTTAGGTCTTTCTATTTTTTCATCAGAATAGTAATACGCAGTTGTGTGATCATCCTGCAAAATCTCTTTAATTTTACGACCATATTTTCTTAATTTCTTCATTGACTTTCCTTTCACTGTGCATTTTTAATAATTCTATACTGGTTATTTTGATTTTCACTAATGGCGCCTATAAAAATCCTTTTAACAGCTATGTTTATATCTCTTATCGGCGCCTATATTTTTTCCAAAATGCCAATTTCGGCGCCTAATTTTTCAAATTTTCTACCCTGTTAAAAGCCTTTATTTATCGGTCAGCTCTGCTGTCCGATGTGAAATGGTCGGTGCAAATCGGCGCCGACCTTTCTCCTGCTTGATTTTCTACCTTCGTAAAATCCCATTTTTACGCCTTTATTTTATCAAATTTTTACCCATTGTCAACGAACACATGTCGCAATTTCAAGACAGTAAAAACGAGTGCATTTAAGCACTCGATTTTTCTTAAATAATTATTGCATATTTGTTGCAAGATATTCTTTTTAGCTTTTGTCCAGGAGATATTAAAATTTCGAACTCCTTTGCATTACAATTCACTTCCGGAAGATAGACTCCATGCGTACATTTTGGAATATAAATTTGTATGCTTAGTCTACCCCATTTTATATCATCCATTCCGAAGTGCTTTTTTAACATTGTTGTGCTTAGAAAGCCTTTGTATTCATATGTTTTTCCCTGCACAGTACCTTTTAACAAAGCCCACCATTCTTTTAAATCAACAAATCTCGTTACAACTATATCCTGTGGAACAACATAACCTTCTATAAGCTTAGTTAATTCCTCAACAATTTCATCACTTTTATCTCTCCATAACAATGTATTGATTCTTTTATAACCCGATCCTTTGTATAAATTAAGTGCCATTTTGTTAGGATCATATGGCAAAACTCGAACTTTTTCTAATTCTTCATCTTTATAATTTTCTTTCACCCAAGTTTCTACTTCTAATGGAGTGGCGAACTTCTTATATGCTTTGTATTGCTTTTTCATCATTTTAAACACTCATTTTTTCGTATTTATAATACCAAGCATCTCCGTCAGGATGAGCACCTGTATATACAAATCCTGCCTTTGGGAAGGCTTTTTGGCTTGCTATATTATCAGGATATATTACCGCTTCGGCAATATAAATATCTTGTCCTATTATATCGTTTGAACACATTAAAATTTCTTTTAAAATTGCGGAACCATAGCCTTTTCCTCTATGGTTAGGAGAAACTATGAATTCTTGTATTGTGAACACATTATCTGAAGCTTTCGCTAACGCTATAACAGCAATTGGCTCGTTTTCAATTAGAATGACCTTGCACCAAAAGTTGCTTTCACCAAGCTCATTATACCAATATGTATAAAAATCGTTAAAGCCATCTTCACAGCTTGTATATTTAATAGCCTCTTTGTCAAGAAAGACTTCTATCTTTTCTACATATTCAGAAGAATAATCATTCCATGCAAAATTCATTTAGCGTTCTCCTTTCAATTGATAATCTATGCTTAAATTATACCACTTGAAAGAAATCAATTCAATAGAATTATCGAAATCAACGGAGCGTGGATTTGTATTCTTCGTTTGTTTTGTAGATTTTGTGTTTTTTGTATGCTATACTTAAGTTACAAAGCACAAAGGAGATATAATTATGGCTATGACTTTCGGACAAAGGCTTAAGACTTTTCGTAAAAATGAAAATTGGACTCAACAGGATTTAGCTGAAATGATAGGTGTCAGCACACAAGCAATTTCCAAGTGGGAAACTGATGCAGGTATGCCTGATATTTCACAAATCGTTCCACTATCACGAGCATTAAATATTTCAACCGATATTTTGCTTGGTGTCGTTGATGATAATGACACGAAGGAATTTGAAAAGATATACAAAAAGTGTATGGAAATAGAAACACTTAGTCCTTGCAAGTGGCCTCCAGAGCCAAAAGAAGCTGAAAAAGGCTTTCGCTTAATGTACGACTATTTCTGCACACACCCTACAAATCCTAAAGCTGCAAAATATCTACTTGATATGGCAGAGCTTTACTTTGGCAAATTTGATATTTTTGACGAAGCCACTACTGTCAAGGAATGTGAGCGCTTCGCTAACTGCATTTTTAGATTTAGTGATGATGCCGATTTACACGCAGAGGCAAGATTTTTGATTGCTTCCGTGTATATGCGTATAGGACAAACAGAAAAGGCAAATAATGCCCTTTTAAAAATGCCATTTAAGTATGGTGATAAAGCTTATTTTTCTGCCGAGGTTGCAAAGCTTGGCGGAGATTATGCAAGTGCTGAAAAATTCTGTAAGGAAAGCTTTACCTATCGTGCAAGATTTTTAATTAAGAGCATTTCTCTTGTGGTATCTTTGCCTAACAAAACCATTCAAGAACAAATCGAGCTTGAAGAATATATGCTACGAATTATAAATGCGTTTTTATCGGGCGGGGATTATCTTCCTTTTAACCAAGTTTATCAAAAATTAAGATTGCTTTGCGGGCTTATTAGTAAGCATTTGAAGCTCGGAAATGAAGCTCGTGCAGTTGAATGCTTTGATGAACTAATCGAGGCTTCAAAAACTTATTTGGAGTTTGCAAGTAATGGTTCAAAATACTCTTGTTTAATGCTCAATGATGACGGATTAGGGAAATATACAAAGGCTGACCGTTTAAAATATCAAAGGGAAATGATAAGAGATTGCCTTGTGATTGCAGTTAAAGGATGTAAAGAGCTTAAGAGCGAACAAATTCAATTCCACACTAATAAAGCCTTAAATTTGTTGCAAAAATATGGTTTATAAGTTAAAAAGCGAGTGCATTTTTGCACTCGCTGTTGATTTAATTCAATGTTGCAAATTTATCAGATTTTATAAATGTCGATAAAACTGGTGCCGCATTATATACTCCAGAATATCTATAATCTTTGAATTCGGTATCCTTTATATTATCTAATTTTCTCTTGAATTCTTCTAAACTTGAATATCCGAATACAGATATCGTCTCAGTTGCAAATTCTCTTGACACCATTTTTCTTGCAAACATAGAGAACATACCACTATTGCAATTATCATATATATATGAAATTGGAAACCATGCCCAATCAAAATTTGTTTTGCTAAACAAACAGTAGTTATAGCACAAAACATCGGCAAATACAAATTCTTCTTTATTACAAACCTTTATATTTATTGTGTTAATCCAACAGTGTGCTGTTGCAGAATAGTAGTTTTTACCTGTTATTGCCTTATACTTTTCCTCAAACTCACTACGATAGCTGTCACTATAAAACATAGTAAAATGCTCTGGTTCTTCGAAAGATCTGTATTTTGATGCCGGAAAGTAAGTTTTCCCTAATAAATAATTCACTTTATCATACTGCTTATGCTTAGAATAATAAGCGATTATATATACTAAAATTTCATGAATCAGTATTCTTTTCAAATTTTGCAAAACTATAACATTTTTCTCATTTTCATTATATAAGTCTTCCATAAAAGAAGCTATAATTTTTTCGCTATTTTCAATGTATATAGATAAAGAAAGTAAATATAGAAACTTATCTCTTATCAACTGCAATTCATAATAAAAATTAATGTATTCTTCATCTGTTTCCTCAAAAGACTTAATATTGTTTTTATACTCAATTATTTCACTTTTTATATCATTTAACAAATCTGAAAATTTTATTTGTTTTATATTTTGTGGTTCAATTTTCTTTAATTCATCAAACATAGCAATAGATTTTGCAGTAATACTTATCGTAGAGTCTACCCATTTTGGTTTCTGTCCTAAATTAGGCTTGTTATAAATTTCCACTCCATATAATCTTTTCACTAAACGTTGATATTCTTCGTTATATTTTTCATATTCTGAAAGGTCAAAATGTAGTAAATTTTTCAAGTAAACTGGTTTGCAAATTTCACCAGCTTCGCTCTTTTCAAACACAACGGGAAGGAACTTATCTTGGTTTACCTTACCATAAACCTCGGCGGAAATAATTTGAGTTTCCGTTCCCACTCCGCCACTTCTTTCATTAGCTTTTTTTGCATAAATTGGATCAAGTAGTATTAGCACATTGGTAATGCTTTCATCAGTAACACATTTTTCCATAAAAGCATACGTATCGTTTCCCTCTTCCAAATTCCACTTGTCCAACACTACATCAATGCCATCCCCAACCAATGATGTTGCAAACGCCATTACTTTTTGTTGGTAATTTTCTGTTCCCCAAGCATATGATATAAACACTTTAGGATTTTCTATTTCTTTCTTCATGCCCTTCCTCAATTCTGCAACTATAACAAACTATATTAAAACATTTTTTCAAATTCTAAGATCTCACTAGCCTTGATAGCGATACCAAGATTAGTAGGTATTTGCGTAACAGGACAAGGCAAATTTGGCAAGTTTGAAAATTGCAATACTCCCGTTGCGGTATATTGATGTCCTGCAAATAGAACACCTATCAAATATATTCTATTTCCAATCTGCAACCCGTTAGGTGTGGAATATGTCCCTTCATTTAAAATAAAAATTGGTGAACCACTAGATCCTGGAAAACACGCAATATCTACAAGAAAATGCTTTTTTCCTTGGTAATCATTTTTAATATGAGTTGCTGTTACTCCCTTTCTCATTATCGGTTTGTGATTATATGTGTCAGACAAACCAATAGGATACCCGATCATTACAACATCTTCCATAGCGGCTAAATCTTCTATATACAGTTGATGTGGTATTAATTCCGTTTCTATGGGAATGTAAAATGCGTTTTGTCCATTACTGTGTATATTATTCAAAACAGGTGCTAATGGCAAACAACACAAATCCACATTTGAAGAAGGATGCATAATCCAAGCACTACTAGAACAAACCGAAAGAACTGCTTCTTGATCATTCGGAGTTCCATCATAATTTGCTCTGCAAAACTCAAATTCTGTCAAGTCGCTATTGGCAATAACGTGTTTGTTAGTTATTATAACAGGAACACAAGTGTTCTTATTATCTCTGCACAAATTTATAATAAAACCCGTACCACTTCCCGCTGTCCCATCAAAATATGTACACTTAATCAATACTGTAGAATACGTTAACATTTCTGTTAAACTCATTTTTTTCATAATGTGCTCCTTTAATCTTCTTATTTTTTCAATACAATTATATCTTTTACAATTATTATATCATAAATCTTTTTTCTTTGTAATATATTGTCGAAAAATATTTTCTTTGTTTACTGCATATCAAATTTTGAAAGGCACGGGATTCCGTGCCTTCTCCTTTTAATCTATTAGTGTTTCGAGCATTAGCCTTGCTCCGAGCTTGAAGGCGTATGAAAATATCGCTTTTTGTGCCTTGCTTGCGTATTCGCTCCAACAGTCGTCGAACTTCTCAAAAATCGCCTTCTGCTCGTCCGTTAGTGTTGCTATTAACTCCTCTTGGTGCCGAGCTATGTATTTCATCAGTTCTTTCATTTCTTCTGTGTTGTTTCTAGTATCCTCCATTGGAGATACATTTCCATACCGCAGTTCATCAATCATTGATTTCATCACTGCCCTCCACATAAACAAAGGACGACCCATCACCAACTTGACTCGGCTTTGAATCGTCCTCTATTATTCTTAATGCTTCTTCGATGGTATGTGCTGTCACGAGTTTTCCTATCCAATCCGTGAGTTCCTCAGTGCTCATGTTCTTTCTACGGCACTTTTCAAGATCCTTTATGACCGCTCGGAGTACCTTCTCGCTCGCTTTTGGATACATGTTTTTCAATGCTTGCAGTATCATTTTGTTACCTCCTGTTCTTTGGTAACACCAACAATATCACAAGTTCGAGGGAAAGTCCAGCATTATCTTTTTATTTCTTGAAAAAAGTTTTTCGTTCTGATATCAAAAACTCTCTAAATTAGTGGATTATGACAACGTATTCACAAAATCATTAATTAACAACTTTTCATATTCATCAAACGGAGTGCGATCATAATCTCCTGATTGCAACTGTGCAACAGAAATCTTTGCATCGTGTAGTTTCATAACAAGATCGTTTGAAATTCCATAATCAATAAGTTTTGAGTAGTCATCGTATACGCTTCCATCTTCAAACAACAATGTTATTTTTTTAGCATCTAACGAAAAAAGATCATATTGTGTTTCTGCACAGTTTTTCTTTAGAAATAGTTTTAAAACCGACACGAAGAAAGAAGTATAAAATGGTATCTTGTATTGAATGATATTCGAAATAAATTTAAAAGTTTCTGAATAGAATGCGTCATGATTGGGAGTCAGATCCGACTTATAGTACTTAAGAATCCATCCTTGACCTTGTTCGTTAAAGTATCTTTGTACACTTGGTTTAGTTGTCGCTTTCTCCAATCTATGCTCCTGTATAAAATCATCGAATTTACCAGTGATGTACTCCTTATTACTTGCTATAACATTGGATATTTTTCCTGAGCAATAAATGCGATACAATCTTCCCCAGATGAAATCGCCTTTATTATCGAAGGCTTTTATATCATACGGCTCACAGGCAAACCCTTCTATTTCCGCCTGAACGAAGGCATCTTTAAGAACACTAAAGATATAAGTTAAAGCTGCGATTCTTGCATGCGGTTGCACCTGCAAAAGATCAATTGATTTCTTGTAACATTCATCAAGAATATCAGAATGATGCTGAAAATATTTGTATAAAGCAAGTTTCCATTTTGTTGATACGTTTAAGGACATACGCAGATCAGACGATGTTAATCCAAGAGCCAAAATCTCTTCGTTAGTTCTTTTTTTCTCCTCACTTTCTTCCACAGACAAATACTCATCTTCAATCATATCAAGCTCATAATCAATTCTTTTATGTCCCTGTATACAATAATTATAATTTTCCAACTTAACTTGAGCATCGTTTTGCAACTGAGATACCTTGTCATAAACGTCTTTATAAATACAGTATATTTTTCCAACACTCTTATGTGCGAAACGCCCTGCTCTCCCTGCTACATTAAGAATATCAACGTCTGAAAGACGATTTGTAGTAGGGCCGTTGATCAAACTTGTAAAAATCAAATTGCTTGCATTAGTATTAACGCCCTCGGTAAAGGATGTGGTAACAATTAATGTTCCAATGACATTTTCCTCATACAAACGTATAATTTCACGTTTTATATAACGCGGAAGCGGCGAAATATAAATACCGATACCTTTTTTTAGAGCACTAATAATCTTCCACTCATATGTATCATCAATAGAATATGTTTTCTCAAGATGTGATATAAACTTACGATATCGATCTGTAACCTTGGTTTGACGGGTCCAGTCCAATTTTGTAACAATATCATAAGCCTTGGCATATTGAGATACATATACAATATTTTTATCTTCTTGAAGGACCCTCAAAAGCAGATTAACCTTGCCAGCAACACTCGTAGCTTTAGTATATCCTACAACTTTAATTTTAAAATGGTCTCTAAATTCAGCTGTGTTTTCAATGCAATAAATTTCCTTGTTAACATACTCAATTTTTCTATCAATCTTTTTAATTGTGTGTTTCGTTAGAAAGGATTTCATAGATTCCGTCAAATAATAAGTAAATGGAGATAACAGAATCAAGCGTTTTGATGTTTTAGCAATAATGTCCGCAACTTTTCGAAAACGAAGAGATCTAGATTCTATAAAATCGCTTATACGCTCATTTTTTGAATCAACAATCTTATATGTTTCATCCATCACAACGATATCAAACGAAGAAACATCACAAGTTTCGTACAAAAGCAAAAACCTTTCTGGCGTAATAATAAGAAAATTACGCATACCAGACTTGAAATATGGTTGAGTAGTCACCTGATATCCCATTGAAAATCGTTTGTTAATATCAATGAGTTTTACATAGAGTTCTTCAAGAAGTGAATTCGTAGGTACAATAATTAAAACATTGCTTAAGTTATGATAGTTGTTAATCACAAACTCTAACAATAAACTTGTTTTACCAAACGAGGTGGGGGCAGAAAAATACACCTTTGAATTCTTTTCCAAATCCAATAATAACGACAATTGTCCACTATTGTAAAAAGGTATAGCGTTTCCAATATATGAGTCACTACGAACTGTATCCCACGCTAAAAAAGAAGTCCGCTCTTCCTCATTCAAATAGGAAAGAAAGCCGTACATCTCAGTTAAAGAGATTGCGTTAAAAACTAGATTCAAATGCATTTTATATTCACCTGAATCAAAAAGATAATTTAGAGTTTCTAATATTTTTTCTCTATTCCCACTAAAGGAATATTCATTTAATGACGTTAAAAATTCCGAACTATTCATACGACTTCTCCATAGCTCTTTTTATATCCATAGTCGAATTCTCTGTAGGAATGAAAACGATTTCTATTTTATAATTACTGATCCCCATAGCCGTTACACCTTGTTTACACTTATCATAAATTTCATCATAATTAGCTTTAAATTTATCAGGAGAACGTTGTTTGCTATCAAACGCTGCAAAGAAAATGAAGTTGACACAAACATTGTGCTTAATCAATATAGAAACAAAATCGTTACCAGCATCAAGTTGGCTATTCAAATCTATGAAAAATGTTTTAAAACGTGTTTTATCCGGCTCCTGGATATTATATCCTTTTTCTACAACAAATTGAAAGTAATCGTTAAGATAAGAGACACTAATATGCGCAGGCTTTCCGTCTTTCTTTCCTGGAGTAGCTGGCCGTCCAATAATATCTTCTACAAGAGCATTTTTTGCATTTGCGGCACCACCTACAAATTTTGCCTCACACAAACAAATGTTAATATTGCCACTTTGATCAACATAATAAACAATATTATCTGGTCCAGTAGATTCAACATTGGAATCAAACGAGCGTTTGTTTGCATATGTAATTATCGAGTTTCTTGCATTAACAATTCGCAAATAAAAATCAAGAAACAATTCTCCATAAATACCATCCGACTCAATTTTACGTTGCGGAATAACACGGCTATTCTTGCGCATGCTTTTTGACCGGCTTGTTAACTGTGTATCCAAATCTTCCAACTCATCTAGAGTTTCAAAATAATCAGAATTCCTAACATAAAAAGGAAGGTATTTTAAAAATGTATCCGAAAAATTCTCCAATTCAGATATATAATCATGTAGATACAATATATATGCATTTTGCATTTTATCTGACAGCTTGGTCAAAAAAACTTTCTTGGTATAATTGTCATTATAATGAGCAATCAATTTGTTAATATCCATTAAAACACCTTCACGTATTAATAAAAATCAAATTAGAATACCGTCACAATGGTCAACTTCATGCTGAATGATCTGCGCCGTCCAGCCGGTGAAGTTTTTTGTGCGTATTTGCATGTCCAAGGTCTGATACTGCACTTTTATACTTTATATCGCCTACATTTGCGCGGGTCGCCGAGAAGCGACAGACAGCCTTCCTCGGTGTCGTATGCGCCGTCCTTTTTGATGATTTCAGGGTTGTACATGATCATGTACTCGCCATTATTATCAAAAGCGATAATTCGCTTTTTAACGCCTATCATATTGGCTGCCATTCCAACGCAGCTATCTTTGTGAGCGACAAGAGTGTCAAGCAAGTCAATTGCAACTTGCTTGTCATCTATCGTTGTATTTTCTAATTTTTGAGCCAAAAATATTGGATCGTGTATTAGTTCTTTAATCATTTTACTCGTAATATTTCTTTAATTCTTCGTATGTTATGTTTATTCCTATTTTTTCTAACAAGATTTTACGCATGTTGTACAAAGGTTTTAAAATGTCATCTATGTCTGCTCCATAATGTAAATGATTATGGCAATTGCTACAAAGCGATACAACATTTTGTTCCCTGTCTAAATCAATTTCTGAAAATCTGTTTGAAGCACAGAGTGGCACCAAATGGTGAGGTTCTGTATAATTTATATTACTATTTTTTCTTTTAAATAATGGATGGCTAGAACATACTTCGCAAACAAATCCTGCTTTGCTCAAAGCGTTTTTCGCTACTTTTTTACTTCTAACATATGTATTCGAAGCAATCACGGTCTTCTTTTTTGAAGGTTTTGGCGTGTTATCGTACTCATACGAGTTTGATTCGGATGAGTATAATATTTCTCTATTCACACCGTCCTTGAAATCTTCTTCGTCGTCTTCAAATATTTCCTTATGACTTGTTTCTTTGTCATAAATTTCCTTCGCTAGTCTTTTTGAAGCAAGATCAACATTAGTGCTTTCCATTATGATTTGTAAAGCCTCTAATTCCTTTCCTTTTTCAAAAATATGTCTAGCTCTAGGAATTCTGAAATTTTGATTAGATGACTTTGCTCTAGGTTTGTTCAATAAGATTTTTTGTGCCAATTCTTCGGTAAATATTGTAGTATCTTTAAACTCATAGTAAAACTGTACAAAAGTTGCTTTTCCGATTGCACTTAATGTTTTTTCTATGCTCTCATATTTGCTGTCGTGCTTTTCCACAGTTCTCTATTCCTCCTTGGTTATTTCATCAGTTCCTCAAACGCTATATTACACATTTCTTCGGTTACAACACTCCTCCTCTGCTCTTTTTTCAATACAAAGCAGCGAGCATAGTATTTTTTCGCCCAAGTTCCCTTGGTCTTTATTTTAGCTGATTTCGGATGCTCTTGCTCGAAAATCTTAAACTGCTCACGCCATTTTACACTCATCAACATAATTGAATCGTATATAGCAAACAGTTCTTCGTCATCAAACACGCTCGTATCCTTATCTTTTAAATAGAGGTGCAATGCTTTTTCGAACTCGCGCCAATCATCCTCACGAATCTTGCAGGGGTAGTTCTTTATCCATTCAAAAATTCGTGGATCTTCCCTGTTTCCGACTCGGTCAAGAATATCCTGCCACTGTCTCCACGTAAGCTTTTCAACTATAGCAATATCAAATTGAGAAAGCGTATAACACTGATGGTAAAAGCTTCGAGTTACCGCATTTGCTCCCTCGTCTCTCTTACGGTCTTCCTTGGTTGCAAAAACCTTAATTTCATCCCAAAAGCGTCTCCGTTCAAAAACTGAGATATCATACTTTTCAAGCAATTCACCCAAAAAGTGACCCAGATGATATTTATACAGCACACTTTTTCCATACACGCTTTCCAAGTCCGCTTCTATTTGCGGAATTTCTTCTTTTAAGGCCTTTAATATTTCATCAATTGTCGCTTTTTCTTGCGAAGAAAGCAACCCGTCATATATCAAACGACCTTCTGCATCCAATGCAACTATATGACCCATTCATATCACCTCACCTTAAACTCTGAGAATATACTCTTTCGATTTTCTCAATAACCTGATCTGCTGCTTCTTGAGGATCAAGCTCAGCAAAATCTTTTCCCTGTTCTCCGAACATATCATATTTTCCTTCAGCAAGATACAAAAGCACATACTGCTTCAACATTTGCTCTCTGAGGTACTCGTGCTGAATTTCGGGATACTCCTGAACGTTAAGATAAGCAGTATGTCCTACATTCAAGAATATAGTACGTCCGTTACCAGGCGTAAACCAAGCACGTCTGAAATTGTCAGGGTCTTCTACGCTCTTGACATCGAATGCATCATTTTTGCCGTTCTTTTCATCCATGTTGAGGAAGATTTTAAACTTGTACGCTGTAATCTTATCGCCTTTTTCAAACTCATCGTCGTCCTCGTTTGCAATCAAACGTGCTCTCAGTTCCAAAACACCGGCAGACAAATATCTTTCATATACAGCCTTCTCGAATACAATCTCATTCAAATGATCGGTAATCTCATCTTCAAACGGTTTAATAACTCCCGTTACAGAGGTGACATCCACAATCTTGGGGCAGGTAGGATCGGTAGCATTATGAATACTTACATTTAATCTGTAATGCAAATCATGGTTTCTCTTGTTCTCTATGCGATAGCAAACTTCTCTGATAGCTTCATCAAAGTTAACCCTTCTGCTTCCCTGAATAGGAAACAAGCATTCATGAAGAGTCAGATTAACACAGTTTCTCGTGTTATCCGGTCTGTCAATATCATAAAAGAACACCAGATCTTTTGTCTTTTCCTTGCCGCTGCCGACAACCTTCACTGAAAGCACAATGCGATTCTCTGCATATTGTTCCGAATTATTACGATCGATAACATGTGTAAAATCGAGTTTTTCAACCGTATTTGACTTTACGGTGATCCTATCGTTTGCGATTTGCGAAATTACAGCTCCAGTTTTCGGGTTAGATACATACAATCTATATTCAAAACGTTTATCCGTAGAATAGGAACTCTTGATTCTCACAGAAAAACGAATACTGTCGCCGGTAGTTACTCTTTCCGAATTTTCCACCGGGTAAACGATATCTTGCCAACGAATATCAAAATCTGCCTTTTGAGGTCCCTTGCCAAGATCTTCAAAGCCGAGTTTATCAAACAAATCCTGGATATCTTCAGCGATCTGTTGCAATTCATCCCTAAGCTTTTTGTCTTCATTTTCCTTGTCTTTTATATATCCCCATTCAATGAGATTTGCTTTAAATTTCTCGTTGCAGTAATTCTTCAAATACTGATAGGTGGACCTTATCTTTTTTCTCTTACTAACACCGAAATGGACCTTATCTTCAATCTCAGCCAGCTCGTTTTCCCATGCTTCATCAACTTCAATGTAACCCCAAAATTTTCCGTCAATCTTGGAAGGAACATCCTTAAGGTCAACATCACCGATTTTCATGCCTTTTCGATAGTAGGAAATACCACTCCAAATATTATCACCATTTCCAAACACATAAAGTCCGAAATGTTTGACCTTGTAACTGGTGGCATATGTTTCAGGAGACTGTAACTCAAAGACGTGCGTTCCTTCCTTGATTCCTTCGGGAACACATACGGGAATACCATTAACAGATACACAAGAGTCATCACCCATTTTGGTTATGGTTAACCACCATGATTCCTGAATGAAAGGAATAATTTCACCCGATGTGATAGAATCCACAAGCTCTTCCTTGGGCGACACAATAATAACACGCGTTCCAACCGTGGTTTTCGGAGGCAAGCCAGTCGATTTAAGGATATATTCTTTTGCCTCATCTCCCTCATAAGCTTTCGACATAACTTGTCCGCACTTATTGATGTTGGCAACGTATATATTATCCTCTCTCAAAGAGTCGAAATAATATGTATACTCTGATGAAGCCACAGCATAAACACTTTTACCAGCACCATAAAGACCTCCGCCGGTGTTATTACCGCCAGAGTTAAACATAGAAGTAAAACGAGAAAGGCGCTCCGAACTTGGGAGTGTTTCGTTTCGCGCCATCATGGCGTTGATTTCTTCCGCAGGCGTGTTCTTACCTGTCAAACCTACAGTTCCGGTATCTTCTATGATAACGAAAGTACCAAATTCATTAGACACCAAAGAGATATCGCATCTCCAGTCTTTGAACTTGTTCGTTTTTCTTGCGCCAACAGCATTTTGAATAGCATCCTTCTGAAATCCATTAGGAAAACTTACGCCCGCATCTGCGTACGCACCCAAAATCCAATCAACCGTATTTTTGTAATTCTGAGGAATCGGCATCAAAGTATTCATATGTACTCCTCCTTAATCCAATGAAAAGCGAGTGCCCTTTTTGCTGTCTACCTTGCTAAACTTCTTCTTTGCTTCGCGAAGCTCGTTTTCAATTGCCGTAAATATCTTATCTACATCCTGTTGCGTATAATCGTATACGCCCGAATTTGAGCAGTTACCAAGCAATTGAATCATATCAATGATCTTGTTAGTACGTGCTTCCGCCAATCTTACGAATTTATCGCGTTTTGTTTCCTGTATTTTTGCCATGAGAGACACCTCCGTTTTTATTCTGTAATTAAATTGTATCGGATAATTCTACATTTGTCAACACTATTTTCGAAATATTTTCAACATTTTTCAAATATTTGCATTTTACGGCTTTTAAATCACCTTTATTTTTTCAAATATTTGCAATAAAATCCAATTTCAAACAAGAAAAAATACAGTCTATTGCATTTTTGCAGCAGACTGTATTTTCCATATTTATTTAATATTTTGCAAAACTTTCTCAGCTATTGCCTTTGCGAGCAATGGAGGAACGGCGTTTCCTACTTGTTGATACTGCGAATCCTTTGTTCC